>NZ_QUJN01000003.1:51690-350695 GCF_003480665.1 Clostridium sp. AM28-20LB
TGCCATCGGCTTGCGGATATAAGAAATCCGGTTATCTGTTTGACGTCCCATGCAGACACCTCCCAATTGCACGTGTAATCCACTGGCAGAGGTAGCCAGCAATTCCACCTAACGTATTTAAAAACATATCATCCACATCAAAACTTCCCACCTTGAATACGAGCTGAATCGTCTCGATGCTCAAAGTCAGAAGGAAGCTCAGAATCAACATCAGGTACCATTTTCCAAATCTCGAACTGATGATCGGCAGGAAAAATCCAAACGGCATGAAGCACACCACGTTGCCAGCCGTATTTAACAGGAACGCTTCCGTCCCCACTATATCACGATAAATATAAAACCGTTTGATTTCCTTAAATAAAACGAGATTATAGGCATACTCCACATGCGGCGCGCGCCCGAATCCGTCCGAAAAAAACATAAAATATATAAGAAGCACCAGGTATGCGACAAAGAATATCCAGCACACCTTCTGATGCGTTTTTGTCCGTTTCCACATAATTCCCCACATAAACTGCCAGAAATGAGAAAAACCGTACACCGTCCCCGGTCATACGGTTTTTCTCTTTCGACTGGGCATATCTGCCCTGTTTCAAATCCAATTTTTAGAATGTAATATCTGATTTGCGTTTCAGTAAAAACGCACCGCTGACGATCGCCATCACACCGGCTGCCAGCCCTACCGTGATGATCACACTTCCAATCACGATATTAATCACACCGGTTCCCTGCATCGTTTTGTAGATCTTTTCCATATCGATCCGCTCCTTCTTACACTCCGTCGCATGGCATTTCCCATTTCAAGCATGCCGCTCCGTGAACCAAATCTCTATTTTGCACCGTACTGCTCATAGTATGCGTCGATCGCTGCTTTCAGTGTATCGTCGATCACGACCTTGCCCTGGCACTCCTTGTTGTACAGGCACTCTACGACATCTGACATCGATACGATCGCTGCGGTCGGGAAGCCGTACAGTTCCTTGATCTCATCCAGCGCACACTTTTCTCCCTTGCCGCGCTCCATACGGTTTAAAGATACCATCAGGCCTTTGATCTCCACATCTGCCTGGGATTTGAGGATCGGGAAGGTCTCCTCGATGGATTTACCGGAAGTGGTTACATCCTCGATGATAACGACGCGGTCGCCGTCCTTTAACTTGCTTCCCAGAAGGATGCCGGTATCGCCGTGATCCTTGACCTCTTTCCGGTTGGAGCAGTAACGTACTTCTTTGCCGTACAGCTCACTGATCGCCATCGAGGTGGCAACTGCCAGCGGGATTCCCTTGTAAGCCGGTCCAAACAGGACATCGAAATCCAGACCATAGTTGTCATGAATCGCCTTTGCGTAATACTCGCCCAGACGGCGCAGCTGCGTACCGGTTACATATGCACCCGCGTTCATGAAGAACGGAGATTTACGTCCGCTCTTTAGGGTAAATTCGCCAAACTTGAGCACTTCGCTCTCTACCATGAAATTGATAAATTCCTGCTTATACTGTTCCATCATACTCTCCTATCTTACCGAACCGCACCAATCAGTTCATGTATATCTTCAATGCCATATTTTTCCATGTAGGCGTCGATGCCCTTCACGATCTCCTCCGTCGCATACGGATTATGGAAATTCGCCGTACCGACTGCCACCGCGCTTGCGCCTGCCAGAATAAATTCGATCGCATCGTCCGCATTCATGATACCGCCCATGCCGATGATCGGAAGCTTGACCGCCTGCGCCACCTGGTAAACCATGCGGACTGCCACTGGTTTCACTGCCGGACCGGACAGACCGCCGGTACGGTTGGCTACCGCAAAGGTTCTCCGGTTAATATCGATCTTCATGCCAGTCAGTGTGTTGATCAGGGACAGCACATCCGCACCGCCTGCCTCGGCTGCCTTCGCCATCTCCGTGATGTCGGTAACATTCGGGCTGAGCTTCATGATAATCGGCTGTTTCGCATGGCGTTTTACCTCGCGGGTGATCGCCTCCACTGCTTTCGGATCCTGTCCAAATGCGATGCCGCCCTCCTTGACGTTCGGGCAGGAAATGTTGATCTCCAGCATATCGACCGGCTGGCTCGCCAGTTTTTCCACTACATCGACGTAATCTTCCGTCGTTTTTCCACATACATTGACGATAATCTTCGTATCATACTGACGTAAAAACGGGATATCCCTCGATGCAAATAAATCATACCCCGGATTCTGTAAGCCGATCGCGTTGATCATGCCGCCGTACACCTCCGCAATACGCGGGGTCGGATTGCCTGGCCACGGCACATTTGCCACACCCTTGGTCACAACCGCGCCGAGCTTGTTCAGATCGACCATCTCGCCGTACTCTGCCCCTGAACCAAAGGTTCCGGATGCCGTCATGACCGGGTTTTTAAGCTCTACACCCGCAAGATTGACTGCCATCTGTCTCATAATTCTACCTCCTCGGCTAAAAATACGGGACCATCCTTGCAGATCCGCTTGTTGTGTACATTGCTGTGGTGGTCTACATCCTTCGACTGGCAGACACATGCCAGACAGGCGCCGATTCCACATGCCATCTTCTCCTCCAGGGAAATATAGCACTTGATTCCCTTTTCTGCCGCATACTCCTTGATGGCGCGCAGCATCGGGGTCGGTCCGCAGGCGTAGATCACATCCGCCGTCAGGTTCTGCTCCCGGATCGCGTCCAGGACATTGCCCTTCGTGCCGACGCTTCCGTCCTCGGTCGCCACAAAGACTTCTCCATATGCCTCAAATTCATCCCGGAGGAAGAGATTTTCATCCCGGTATCCTAAAATGATCTGTTTTTCGCAGTTTAACTGTTTCGCCATCTCAAGCATCGGCGGAACACCGATACCGCCGCCGATCAGAAATACATTTTCGCCCTCCTGCGGGAAACCATTTCCCAGAGGTCCCATGATGTCGATCGAGTCTCCGGAAACATATTTGGAAAATTCATCCGTTCCTTTACCGGCAATCCGGTATACGATCCGCAGGCGTCCTTCATCCGGATCTGCCTCGCAGATACTGATCGGGCGCGGAAGAAGTCTGGAACCGTCCTGGCTGTAGACCGAGATAAACTGTCCCGGTCTTGCCTCGTCCGCTATGTCCGTCACGATCCACATACTGAAAATGCCAGGTGCCAGTTCTTCCTGACTATATACAACTGCTGTCTCTTTCTTCTGTGCCATGAGCTCCTCCTTACAGTACGCGTCCGATGTCCGCAATCATATCAATGACAGCCTGTCTCGATGCGTCCGCAAAATGCTCCGGACCGAATTTGGCGTATGCGTCTTTCTTGTATGCTGCGATGATACCGCGGGAAGAATTGACGATCGCGCCCAGTCCATCCTCGTTGAAGCAGTATTTTAAGTCTTCTGCCGTACCGCCCTGTGCGCCATAACCCGGAACCAGAAAGTAAGTCTTCGGCATCAGCTTACGCAGAATCTTGCTCATCTCCGGGTAAGTTGCGCCCACAACTGCGCCTACATTACTGTAGTCGCCATCCATGGAAGCCTCCCCCCACTCAACGACCTTCTCCGCTACCAGCTCATAAAGCGGGCGGCCGTCCACCAGACGATCCTGGAACTCGCCACTGGATGGGTTAGAAGTCTTTACCAGTACAAAGATACCGCGGTCGGATGCGTTGCACTCGTCCACAAATGGTTTCACGCCGTCGGTTCCCAGATACGGATTGACCGTCACATACTCGGTATTGAACGCGGAACAGGTCGTATTTCCAACCTTCACGCTGCCGAGATGACCGGTTGCGTAGGCAGCCGATGTGGAACCGATGTCGCCGCGCTTGATGTCTCCGATGACAATTAAACCCTTCTGCTGGCAGTATTTGACAGTCCGGTCATACGCTTTCAGGCCTTCGATGCCAAACTGCTCATACATCGCAATCTGCGGTTTGACCGCCGGAATCAGATCAGCCGTCGCATCCACGATCGCACAGTTAAACTGCCAGATCGCCTCTGCCGCTCCTTCCAGGGTCTCTCCGAACTCCGCAAATGCTTTTTCCTTCACGTGCTCCGGAATATATCCAAGCATCGGATCCAGTCCTACACAGATCGGTGCCTTTGTCTTCTGAATCTTCTCAATCAATTTACTAACCATCACGTTCTCCTCCAGAGTATCTCTCATAAATAATCAACTTATTTTATCATAAGTGGAGGGCGCTTTCAAGGGCACGGAGCAAGGAAAAAAGGGTTTTTGCTTATGCCCTTTTGATTGCCCCGAAAGAAGCGCGCCAGCTGTCACGGCATCGGACGGCTGGCGCGCTTCTTTCTTGAGTGTATCGTTTCTTTGAATAATTGGTTTTAAAATTGCAAAATTAGTTTTTCTTGCTCAAATATAAACTATTTCAACATTTAATACAATGAATCAATGCATCTAATGCAGCGTCAACGTCGCCACATAATCTCCATTTTTGTAACTTTTAGCCGCAAAATGTTCCTCCGTCTCCGTCTGAAGTTCCATCCAGAGTTCTTCGGCGGCGAGCATAATGTGGGAGAGCATGATGCCGATGCTGAATTCGCGCATCGCATGGAAGCTCTTGCCCGGAAAGCGGGTTTTTAGGGCGAACACATAGATTCGGTCGGAATAGACGATGAAGCGCCACGGCTGGGTGTTCATCGCGGACGGTGCGAGACGCGCCGCACGGAGAATCGTCTTCATCTGCTCTCCGGCTTCTTCCTTGAAAATACAGAGTTCATTGAGCGGGAGGCGCTTTGCCAGCGGGCTTTCACGGTAGAGCTTGCCCTCCGGGTAGCCGAATGCGACCATCATCAGGCAGCGTTTGCCGCCGCGCA
The DNA here is from genome assembly GCF_003480665.1 of Clostridium sp. AM28-20LB. Taxonomy (NCBI): domain Bacteria; kingdom Bacillati; phylum Bacillota; class Clostridia; order Eubacteriales; family Clostridiaceae; genus Clostridium; species Clostridium sp. AM28-20LB. The sequence continues at coordinate 56,499 of NZ_QUJN01000003.1, forward strand.
CCTTCTGCGCCGGCTGCACGCTGCCCAAATAGCAGGTTCCAAGCCCTTTTGCCGTCATATAGAGCACCATCTGCTCCATCAGATAACCGGCATTGCGCTCGCAGCCTTCCTCCTGGTCCGAATAGATCGCCAGATAGTAGGGAGCATCCACCTTCCAGAGTCCGTGGACATCGGCTTTTTTCTTTGTATTGTCGAATATCACTGCCTCAACCCGGATCCGGTCATTTAACCGGGAGGTCTTATCAAAATAGGACAGGATCTGCCCACGCAGCTTCTCCGTGACCTCCCGATCGGTGTATTTTCGAACTGAATGGCGACATCCTATCGCCTCATACAAATTCATCATACCTGCTCCCCTCCTATCTTTTTGCTGCCGTTATCATGCGCATGACCCGCAGTATCTTTTTCTCTGCCTCTCTATGTGCATTCCAATTTCTATACAAATTCTGACCGTTTCAGCACCACCTTTAAATCAGTCCCGACATCAGTGGTACTACCACTACGGTCAAAAGACCGGCGACCGCAATTGACAAGCTGCTCATCGCACCCTCGATCTCGCCTAATTCCAGCGCCTTTGCCGTTCCAATCGCATGAGCTGCCGTTCCAAGTGCCAGACCCTTCGCGATTGGCTCTTCAATTTTAAATATCTGAAACAGCCAGTCGGCTATAATATTTCCCAAAATTCCTGTAATTATAATGCTGATAACCGTCAGCGTCACGATACCGCCCGCTTCTTCGCTGACGCCCATGCCAATCGCCGTCGTAATGGACTTTGGAAGCAATGTCACATAGTGCGTATGCTCCAGCTGAAAGAAACGGCACATCACATAGATACTGCCGACACTTCCCGCTACCCCTGCCACGATTGCAGAAGCAACCGCAATCAGGTGCTGGCGCAAAAGCTCCAGCTGCTTATACAGCGGAATCGCCAGACAGACCGTCGCCGGTGTCAGGAAATAGCCCAGATACACCGCACCGCGGTTATACTCCTTATATTCTATATGAAAAACAGATAAAAATGCAATCACAACTATAATTGCAACCAGCAGCGGATTTAAAATCGCCCAGCCGGTCTTCTTTTTCAGCCAGACGCCCAACATATACGCGCCGACGCTGACCAGCATTCCAAAATAAAGAGAAGAATGAATCAGTCCATTCATGCTTTCGCACCTCCTTTATTCTTTCTGCGGATAATGCTCTGCGCCACGCACCCGGTCGCAACCATAACAAATACCGTCGAAATCACGGTAATCACGGTCAGCGGCACCAGGATGGACTCCGCCTCCTGCACGCTGTCAAGCAGACCTACACCTGCCGGTATAAACATAATCGGCATCGTATCCAGGAAGAAATCTCCCACTTCCGCCACATCTTCTGTATGTAATGCACCTGTGCAAAGCAGAAGCAGAAGAATGAACAATCCGTATACGCCAGACGGAACCGGAAACGGAAGCAGATAGTTCAAAAACTCTCCCAACATTGTGATGCCAAAAATAATTGTCACTTCTTTCAAGTACTTCATGATGTCTTCACCTTTCGTATTTAATGCCTCTATTCTATCACTCTCAAATTTATAGGACAATATGAAAATTAGCATAAATTCTGTCAATTTCCTTGAATTTTTTGCGTCTTTTTTATACGATACAGGTAAGCTTTTCCGATTCGTAAAATCCAGACATTTTCGTTCCAAAAAGCGTGAAGTTTTTATCCGCAAATACGTTTATCTTTATGAAAGACTTATCTTCCCAGCTGCTTTTCGTGGCTGGTACACTTTGTATCGCAAGAAAGAAAGGATTAGAAGTTATGAATTTAATTCAGACAAACTCACTCTCTGCCAGACAGGCAGAACAGATCCTGGCACTGTTGAATGAATGCCAGAAGACGCAGCCAATCCACATTTCTTTCCCATTTGAAGACGGAAATTGTTTCCTGCTTCTTCTGGATGAATCAGAGACACTTGCAGCCATCATGGGAATGCTCCTTCCACCGGATGGCTCTTCGGACGAGGAACCCGTCGAATGCATCGCCTTCACCCGCCCTTCCCTGCGCCGACGCGGATATTTTGCCGCACTCTTAGAAAAAGCCTGCGACATCTCCGGTGAGCACGATATTCTATTTCCGGTTGACCCGGAATCTGCTGATACGGCTGCCACGATGAAAGCCATTCACGCTGACCGCGTTGATCAGGAATATCAGATGAAATGGGACTTTGACCCGGCGGCCGAACGCTTTGACTCTCCCATGGTTGAAAAACGCCCGCTTACCTTTACCTGCACTTCTGCACCGGAAGGTGACGTCAACGAAAGTGTTGATCCCGACAGTTGCTGGGACTGCTTCCACAGCGCCGATGATCCAGATCCGGCCGTTACAATTCTGACCTATGAATTTTTAGAGACTCCGCCGGATCCGATGTGCTCTCCGGCTGCCGTGTGCATGGCGCGTATGCAGCCCGTCCCGGACGTTCCCGGCACATTTCATGCCTGTTTCTACGGTTTCCGGGTCCATGACCTCTGCCGCGGACTGGGAATCGGTGAAGCTGCTTTCTGTCTGGTCTTAAACGATCTGATCACGCGCGGCTGCACCCGGATTGTTCTTCACGTCAGCAGTGACAATTATCCGGCACTCTCGATCTATAAAAAAGCAGGGTTCCGAATTACCGAAACCCTGTCCTATTTTATGTATTAAAGATATGGCAGGCGCTTCAGCCGCCAAAAGCACCCCGATACATGAGCTATTCGTTTACATCACGATATTCTTCCTGCATCGGATGTTTTTCCTCAATCTTCTGACGGATGCTTAACATCTTGCAATCCGTCTCCGCGATGACATCCGCGCACTTTTTCAGCTCCGCACCGATCTCTGCGGCTTCCTGGGCATCCAGCTGCTTTTTATACTTGAGCTGGTGATCCAGACTCGCCCAGAAATCCATGGCGATCGTGCGGATCTGGACTTCCACACGGATATTTTTCTTACTGTTTGAAAAGAATACCGGTACTTCCACGATCATGTGGTAGCTGCGGTAGCCGTTTTCCTTCGGCGCCTTGATATAATCCTTGATCGCAATGATGGTCACATCATCCTGGCGTTCCAGCATCCGGCTGATCTCGTAAATATCGTCCACAAACGAACATATCACACGGACACCCGCTATATCATCCAGGTTGGACTCCATCGATTCGATCGAAAGCGGAAGTCCGCGCCGCTGCAGTTTTTCTACAATACTCTTCGGCTTCTTCACTCTCGCCTTGATCATCTCGATCGGGTTTCTTGCATTCCGCATGGAAAGCTCATCGTTGAGCACTTCCAGCTTCGTCTTAAACTCTCGAATCGCGCAGCTGTACTGCATCATCGCTTCCTGAAACTGCCTTGCCGTCTCCCGGAATGTCTCAGGAATCTCAAACACCTGAGGCGTATTGACCGCGAAATGGCTCAGCTCGCTGTTGGGATTCTGAGCAATATTCATTTGTATTCTTCCACCTCTTCTATATATCTATATTCTTTTATGCCTTCTCCACTGCGTCAGCCGCCGCATCCAGCCATGGGGATTCCACATACTCAACCAGCCCCTCGTCCACCTTGGACGCAATCGACGGATCGATCGGAATCTTCGCAAGCACCGGAATCTCATACTCGTCTGCCGTCTCCTCGATATGGCTTTCACCGAACACAGAAATCTTCTTTCCGCAGTCCGGACATTCCAGATAACTCATGTTTTCAACCAGTCCCAGAATCGGAATATCCATCTTCTTCGCCATGTTGACCGCTTTTGCCACGATCATCGAAACCAGCTCCTGCGGGGAAGTCACAATGATAATACCTGCCAGCGGCAGGGACTGAAATACAGTCAGCGGCACATCGCCGGTTCCCGGAGGCATATCGACAAACATATAATCAATGTCCTTCCAGAGTGCCTCGCTCCAGAACTGCTTAATCACGCCGCCCACAACCGGTCCACGCCAAATTACCGGATCCGTCTCATGCTCCAGAATCAGGTTCGAAGAAAGAATCTCTATCCCCGTCGAGGTCGTGCGCGGCAACATCAGCTGATCCGCTGTCACACCTACCATGCCGTGAATGCCAAATGCCTTCGGGATCGACGGTCCTGTAATATCTGCATCAAGAATGCCAACGCGGTTGTTTCTCGCACGCATCTTACATGCCATCAGGGATGTCACCAGGGATTTTCCGACGCCGCCCTTGCCGCTGACTACACCAATTACTTTTTTAACTGAACTCTGTGGATTTAACGGCACCCGGAAACTCTCCATCGTCCGGCTGGCACACGTTTCGCCGCAGCTTGAACAATTATGACTGCAATTCTCACTCATACATACTTCTCCTTTTTATCAGGTTGGATTCTGATCGTTCGCTGGTTTTCGTTTTTGCATCCTCTTCAGACGTTTTCCAAGACCAAAAACCTGTAACGCCCAAATCCTCCCCTGTCGTAATCTCCGTACATTTTACCATATTTTCTGCAAAAATGATAGGGGCAAACACAACTGGCAGCGTTACAAAAGAATGTGCCGTTACTGTACACGTATGCGTGAACAGTAACGTTTTCTATGAGACAAAAACAGACAGCCCTTTTGCTGCACTGCATTCAGACTGTCTGTCTTTTTTATATCCTATTCATTTTTCTCTACAGATACGCCTGTACCATCGGGCGCAGCCGTCTTGCCATGATCGCCGCCAGAATGCAGAGAATATAATCCGCCGGCATCTCCGGCAGGCAGTAAACCAGCACAATCGCTTTCCAGCCGATCGGCTGCAGGGTTACGAGATGGGTAATCAGATAGAAATAAACCATTCCCATTCCATAATATACCACATATCCAGCCGTCGCCGCCGTCATCAGCGCTCCCATTTTCCAGGAATTCAAACATTCACAGACCTTTCCCATGACCCACGCCGCAAGGAGAAATCCCAGCAGAAAACCAAAGGTCGGGCGCAGCAGATACGCCGGACCGCCGCCGCGTGCAAAGATCGGGACGCCCGCAAGTCCAATCAGCAAATAGACACCCACACTGGTAAATGCCCGTCTGGAGCCCAGCAGAAATGCTGCCAGCATCACGAAAAACCACTGCAAGGTGAAGTTCATGGTATCTGCGCCGGTCGGAATGACAACCTTGATAAATGCCCCCACGGCGACCAGCGCCGCAAACAGACCGCAAAGCGCCACATCCTTCGAATGTTCCCGGCTCCGCGAAACTGCTTTTTCTCTCATCTGTTTTCCTCCATCATGCATGATGCATTTTTTCATAAACGGTTCCTTTCATGGCATGCAGCCACCGTGCCCGCAGACTTTCGCTGTCCATGTATGTTTCCTTTTGCTCAAAACGAATCCTCCAGCATCACTCCGCCTGGAATTTACGGATCATCCGCACAAGCCCAAGACTCTCCATCCGTTTTGCAATCAGGTAAAAGAGTGCTGCATCCACCGGCCACTTGATGAGATTCTTAAGCACACGCATCGGCAGAAGCACCATCATTGCTTTTCCAGACATCATGCTAAGCCAGAGTGTGTTCAAAAATATGTTGCAGATCAGCGCCACCACCAGATCCGCCCAGAGCGCCCGGCGGAAGGTAAGCGGTTTCCGATACAGAATTGTGCCATATAGCACGCCGCCCAGCATCGCATTCAGCGTAAATCCCGGAAAAAATGCCCCCGTCGGCTTTACGACATATTTGACCAGGTCCAAGACTCCGCCATAGACCGCTCCAGCCACCGGACCGAAGAGGTAGTAGACAAACTGGTTGACCACACCGCCGAATCCGATTTTCAAATACGGACCAGCCTCAATCGTGAAGTATCCCAGAACAACGGAGACAGCCATCAGCATGGCGGCAGTCGTGAGTGTTTTCACGTGTTTCAGTTCCTGAAAGGATGCCTGATAACATACTGCAAATTTTTTCATAAAAAAATACCTCCTTTTCTGCAGATCTCTCGAACCACATCAGGAGATAGATTGTATCAACGATGCAGCGGGATGCGGAATACTGACCGCGAAACCCCGGAGGGTCTCTTCGTCCGGCTGACAACTCCCTGTTCAACCGGCACTTAACGCCTGTATTCCTACTCTGCGTTTTTTTTTATCTTTTACATCATACCACAATTTTCCCGCTTTTCAAGTGTAAGTTTTATAATTAGTAGTATAAAGAACGAGCGTTCTTAATGCTACTAATTTTTTTATATGGGTTGTGCAAAATGTCCAAACGTTTGGACATTTTACAGAAAGGAAAATGGCTATGATTGCAGTAAAAAAGGAAACACTGGAAGATTCATTAACCAGAATCCTCTGGTACTATCTGAACAATGATTTCAACCTCAACATGGTTGCGCGTGAACTTTTCAGCCGTGAAAGTGCCGCTCTTGCTTTACAAACTGGACACAGTGTAGACGAGTTCTTAAAAAGCGGTGCTTACCTCTTAAAGAACTATATCGCTGTTAGCTTCATGCCGGGATCGGTAAATCCCCTTTATGTGGATGTTTACAAAGTAATGCTTGAATCAATCGACTTCGAAGCACTTGCTAAGAAATTCTTCGAAGAGTCCGTATAACTCAAAATGTCCAAACGTTTGGACAAACAAGAAAGGGCATGTATATATGAATACAAATGAATTACAGAAGAAAGAAACCGAAGCCACAAATAGTCCGGCTTCCGCTTCTACAGATACAGAAACTTCCGTCACTCCGAATGTTATGAATCCACCAGTATCAAAGGATAGCAACCCGGATGTGCTTTCGAAAGAACTTTCAGATCGAATTAAAACCCTCGATACTTTGGTAAAAGACCTTACCAAAAATTTCGTTAAAATCGGCTATGAGCTGGTTTTGATTCGCCAGAAGAAATTATATAAAGAATTGGACTTCAAGACTTTTGAGGATTTTGTGCAGACGCAGTACGGATTCAGCCGCAGTTCGGCGTACAACTTTATTAACGTATGTTTGAAATATTCCGTCAAGGACGATGCTGGACAACCTACGAAATTGCTTAGTAAAGAGTATGCGAAGTTTTCAAGTTCTCAGTTGGTTGCAATGCTCAAACTGAATGACGAAGTGATCGCCCAAGTCGATCCGAACGCAACTATTAAAGACATTAAGAAGTTATCCGCTTCTAAAACATCCGAAGTTGATTCTTCGGATGAGTCCGAAGAGGATGAAGAAAACGAGGATGCTGGCAAAAAAGAAAAGAAGAATGTTCGGGACATGAATATCCCCGTTATGCGTCTTAACATGGCTACCGGGGCAACTTGGGAATCAGTTGTTACCGATGCGATTCGAAAGGTATGTGAACCGTTTCTGAACGATGAGCGTCGCGCCGCAGATGGCAAGGCATACAAGATTGAAATTAACATTGTTTACCCGGACGAATCTGCAATGTAACTTTAAATCCGTTTAAAATGTACAGTTACCATATATAACCTAAGTAATTAGCTATTACCGCCCCGGCGTTCCGGGGGCACATAAGAAAAGGAGAAAAATATCATGTTAAATATCGAAGCAAAATTAGAAGTAGTAGGAAAACCAGAGCCGCGTGATTGGAAGAATAACGAGGGTCAGACAATGAAATCTTATCGTCTGAATGTGGCTCAGAATGATGGCGTAGACATTGCCACTATCAGATGCCCGCAGGAAGTTTATGCAGGCGTTCGCCGCGGCGATGTAGCACTGTTCCTGTGTACGTTCACAGAATACGGTGATCGTTCTGATTTCCGTATCGTAGGTGTGAAACAGCTCCTCAATAAACCGGGTGTAGCACCCGTAAATAAATAGGTCATAACGCTTAACCGCGTTTGACATACATTTCCCCCGGCGGTTTTGGTACATTTTCCCGCCGGGGCAACCCCAAGAAAGGATGGAGCAATGAAACCTGCATTGATTACCTTGATTCTTGGTGTTTCACTCATTGAATATAGTGTGTTCAGCTTCTGCTGTTATGTGCTGTTTTGTCAAATCAATGATAAACCCTTGTCCAAACGTTTGGACAAAATGAAAGGAGAAAATTGAAAATGAGCGTTGTATTACTTCTGATGATTCTGTTTTCTTTCATTTATTGCTGTATCGATTTATCGAAGAAAATCAGAGATAAAAACCATTAATTTGGTTTCTCCCGCTCCCGGCAAGTCTTTGATTCCCTGTTCTGGGATGCGGTTGAAATAATAAAATTAGTCCCTTTGAGGACGGAAAGGACAAACTATGAGTGAAATGCTGACAAAAGTACGTGGCAAGGTTGCTAACCTTGGCATGAAAACAAAAACAGGTCTGATGGCTGTTGCCATGTCTACTGCTTGTGCCGTTCCGGCTTTTGCCGCTGATCCAGGTGCTTCTAGTTCTGGCTCTGGTATCGCGATTAACTTCGATATTAACCAGATGTTCACTTTCGCTAACATCATCATCGAAGCTCTGATGCCAGTTGTTTATATCACAGCTGGTTTAGGAATTGGTTTCCTTATCATCAATTCCTTAAAAGCGGCGTTCCGCTGATGCGGTTTGCTTACCCGATGGGATAGGCACTCTTCCGGGGGCGAGGGATTTATTCCCCCGCCCCCTTATTCATTCCCGGTTTGCGACTCATTAACGCAGCATTAACTTATTTCGCTTGCGTTTCCTGCCGCCGGGGATTTTCTTCCCTTGCGGTTATAATTCAGCCGCATGACGGCGCAGACCGCGTGTCAAGGGCGGTTCTATTCCGGGCGTGCCTTTACCCTTGACGCGGACGGTCGCGCCCCAGAATGCGCTATAGGCGGTAGCGCTTTTGTGCTATCCGCCTTAGTTGCTCATTCTTTCATTATAATAAGCCATTTAATTGGCATTTATTTGTTTTCCTACAAACAGCAACCATCAATTATTGTTCATCAATTACCAAAAATGTATTACTCCTGCAATGCTGGCGGCGTTTAGCGCCAGCAAAAAACATAAAATGGGAATATAGCTTAACTGGAAAAGCGGCGGTGTAATCCCTCAATACGCCAATGCATTCCCGGTTCGAATCCGGGTATTCCCTCTGAAAAATGTCCAAACGTTTGGACATTTTGAAAGAAGCAGTTCGAAAGGAGAAAATGAACCATGAATAAAGAGAAAACCTTAAAAATTATCGAAACACGAATTAGCGATTTAGATGCACTTATTAAGATTGGCTCACAGAATGAGTCACAGAAAAATAATGTTGAAATGTGGCAGTTTGCAAGGAATGAACTGGTATTAGTCTGCGATGCAGTCGCAGACATAGAAGAAAGTGAGGTGTAATGCATGAATGAAGATAACGAAGTGCGAGAAGAAAATTCTTCTGATACACAGAAAGGCTCATCGTCGCCAGAACGTAGTGAAGCGGTTGACAAGGAAGTTTCTGAAAAGGATTCAGAAAATACTGTTTCCGAAAAAATGGATAATAAAGAATCGTCTGATTCATTCACTTCCGAAAAACCAGATACCTCTGATTCGTCTGATACAGCTTCTGCTGTTAATGAAATAATTGATGCTATCAAGAAAGAATTAGATAGCAGAGCCGAAACCGAAGCTGATAGCGTAGATATTGAAACCAGCGGCATAACAGATACCGACAGCGAAGCGGCAGAAACAGGAAATAAAGAAACTGATACCGAAGAGAACTATTCAGAAGTTACACACACGGGAAAAACCCGCGCAAAAGTCTACGATTCACTCGATGACGAAGAGGAGGAGGAAATAAGCGTATACACGATTGCTAGTGCATCCGATTTGTCGCCATACGAAGCAACTATAGTAAATCGTCTGGATAACATTTTAACGTGTGCCATCATTACTGCTTGTTGTGCTCTTCTTATCCTCTTCCATACCTTAAAAAGGGAGTAATACTTATGGAAACACTACAATATTTCACTTATTTCATTATTATATGCGCCTTTGTAAATATAGGCGGCTTTATTGTCTCTGGACTAATACGCGTCTATAAGTCAATCAATAATGGTAGGGGGGTGCGAAAATGATAAGCTATCCCTGTTATAACGAGGTGTTCGGTATTATGCTTGGACTTTATGTAATATTACAGATGCTCCACGTTGCCGATCTTTGTGCCCATGAATAAAAATGTCCAAACGTCTGGACAAATTTATAGTAAGAAAGGAAGAAAGAAAAATGTATATTGCTATCACAGATACCCGTGTTTACACGGCAAAAACGTTACCCATGTTAAACCGTTCTATGAATGGGATGCTTGAAGAAGATGAGTTTAAACAGGTAGGTGCAGATAGTGTAGTGGTTCTATCTGCCGCCAATCTGGATTTCGTGCAGGACAAGCGCAAACTTTCCAGCATCATGTTCGGCAACTTCTTCAAAAAAGACGTAGTTCCCCGAAATCTTATGATTGCAAATATCATTCTGACATTTATTATGTTTGTACGGATTGGAGGGTAAAAAATGCAGGTTGATTTCCAATCACTCATGAGCGGCTTCTCTGCCCCGGTTGACACGGGCGATCCGATTAAATCTATCTATGGAATTATCCCCTACATGGATTCCACACAGATGCACCTAAAATTCCAGCTCATGTATTTCATCGAAAAGTATGATCTTTCCGAATGGCGTAAGGTCTTTGAGGACATTGACAAGCAATTACAAAACAATAAGAATATCAATTTCTTTAGCAGTCAGAATCTTAAAGCTTTGCTTTCCGCTTACACGCAGAACGAGCTTGTCCGGGGTATCAAGGTTAATACGCTTAACGAGAACGGTGGTGGTAATTAATGCCGGGAACAATCATTGGATGCCTTGGCGCACAGCGTTCTGGAAAAACACTGTTTGCCTATAAGCTGGTAAAAGCGATTCGCGAAGCTTATAACATTCCTGTGTATACCAATATTTATAGTCCCCAGGATGATTTTCATTATATCAATTCTCTTGAAGATTTTCCTTTAGACCTTGAACCTAAGATTTTATTTATTGACGAAATCTACAATGGACTGGATGCACAAGACTATAAGAAGTTAAAAGAAATTTCTATCTTTATCAATACGATAGGCAAGCAGAATTGTCTGTTTGTCTACACCACCATTGAAGCAGAAATGGTATACAACCGCCTGCGAAACCAAACACAAACTGTAGTAGTTGTATCTAAAAACGATAGAAACATTTACTACAAATTGATTAACCTTGCGGATATGTCCAGTTCTATTCATTCTGTCCCCATCAATGCCAAGCTGTTTGAGAACGTATATTATGATACGCAGTTCATACCGCTTGACTTTGACTGGGGAATGAAAGACTGGCGCAACAAGTTATCAAATTTTTACCGGGATAATTATGGACTGATTGTAAATCTATGATTTCATTTTCTTTTGGGAACAGATGGGCGCTTTTCTTTAGCTTCAGCAAAGAAAAGCGCCAGTGTTTCAGAAATAAATCCAGATATTTAAACAAAATGTCCAAACATCTGGACATTTTATCTTTCATCCATACATTTCGGTTTCAACACGCAAACTATTGACCCCCGTACGTCCCCTTTGGGGCGGACAACGCTTACACGGCATTATTAATTTTTAAACGAAAGGAAAAATGCTATGGATAATATTTTTAGACTTCTAAGGCGAAACAGCAAGCAGATATTGTCTTTCATGCTTGCTTTTGTTGTATTCGTAGAAAATCCTCTTACCGCTCTTGCAAGTCCTACTACAAATGAATCATTCAACATTAGTAAACCCGTTTTGGTCGATGATTCCCCAGAAAACTTTGATCCAGATACATATACGGGAGAACCATTCTATTTTGATGAAAATGGAAATCGGGTCTACGATTCCGAAAACGAAGAACTACAGGAATCAAGGAGACAACTTGCAGACCAATTAAATTTAGAAAATATAGAATTTGAACCAGAACAACCTGATTATTCTGATATCGAATGGACATTTGAAGATTACCCCTTAACTACAATGGGCGATCCAGAAATATCTTCTTATATAGTCGGTATTGATGATGCTGCATATATTGTTATTGGTACGTGTATGGCGGCTTATGGTGTTTATGCAGGAATTAAAACAATCAAAAAATTTGCTTCAAATACTCTTGAACCTTGGATTCGCCGTAAATACGGAAACAACGAAACAAAAATGAAAACATGGCAAGACTGTCTTGCTACAAAGGCTGGCACTACATATGTAGGAATGAAAGTTCTTTCCAGCATGGTAGGAGAATGTCTTGGTTCTGCTACATGGAAAGGAAACGAAGCTACGTTTGAATCCTCTTATATGACAGACACAACCTATGCTTGGTTTCCAGCTAGTATGAAAGACCGTTATATAAAATCTGCCACATGGAAAGCATATGATAGTGATGGCAAATTACTATATCAAACTCAAGCTGATATTATCGGTAACTATCCTGTTGGTTCATATAAAAAAACAGCTTATGTGAAATATCAAGGTAGTACAGCTAATACTGATTTTTCAATGCTACAAGGTATTTTAGACAATGAAAACAAGGTCCATGTAGAAAGTGGTACAAGTTTTTGCGTACGATATTATTATAATAGGTTTTATTATGACGAGGATGGCGAAACCGGGTATTATCAATGGACAGAAAGCTTTCCATTTGAAAGAAAGTTTCCTGCATTTGTAGCTTTAAATCTCGGTCTTGTTTTTGCAAACCAAGATGCTTTGAGATCTTATCTTTTATATGACACAACAGGCGGTTTGTATACTGTTGATGGAGTAACATCTCCAACAGAAACTATCCAAGTTAAAAAAACATGGATCGGCTTGCAGGAAAACTTTTCTAAAAATTATACTGTTTCTGATTCAATAACAGTTCCAAGTACCGCAGAGGCATCCGATAAATTATTATCTTCAATTTATGCCTCTAATAATGAATCCGAGGTAATTTCCAATATTGCTCCATATTGGAAAATCGATAAAATAGGTTCTTCTTTATCTACGGTGCAAGCATATTCGCATTTAAGTTACCTTTTATCAGCGATTGCGACTTATGCCGGAACAAGTGTTGCTCAAAGCCAGATAGATTCCTTTATTAGTGAATATTATGGAAATTATGTTGATGGCACTAGCGCAAGGAAAGAAGAACAATCACAAGATATTTTAGCAAAATTTGTTGTTATCCAAGGTGGAAATAATGGCAGTCCAGATGATAATAACAAAGACAAAAATAAATATAAAATCAGTAAAAAACTTGCTGAAGCATTTGGTGTTTTTTTATTCGGTGCGGGTCTAATATCTAGTGCCCTTGATTTTAATAATGGTACTGCTATTTCGCCTACTATTGAAGTTGTTTCTGCTTCAACAATTCAACCGAACCCAAGTCCTAATCCGGGTGGTTCGTCAAGTTCCGGGATTGATTCAAGTAAACTTACTGAATTACTTAATAAGATAATTAAATCTATTACGGCTTTACCAGATTCTATTACAGAATCTCTGTCTGAACCAATTAACAATATTAGTAGGTTGATTGAGCTTTTACCAGATAAATTAGTACATGGATTTATCTCTTCTGATTTTCTGACAGGTATCTCTTCTCTTGTCGGTTCTCTTCCGAATGCGATTGCTGATTTGATGCCGGGTGTTTTGTCAACCTCATTGCCTAATATTTTGCAAGGTGTTTTCGGTTTAACAAATGGATTTTCACTTCCATCTGTTCTTAGTTCCATTGAAGCGGCTTTGGCTTCTTTTCCAGATGCATTAATTCATCCTTTAAAATCGATAGAATCCGCTATTGATTCTCTTCCGGATAGATTTAGGGACATTATTGACGGAAATAAAACACAAAATGATAATAACGAAACAGAAAACGATTCTGGATTTACTAACTTCTTGAATTTGTTCATGATAGTGTTATTTATCATTGTTATGCTGTTAATATTATTTATTAACTGTCTACGATTCATTGTATTAGTTTTTAACATTCCAGCATTTGACGGACTTCTCGACGAAAATATACTTCGTGGAATTAATTATTTAAAAGAAGTGAATTTACCATTGCTGGGAGATAATCTTTCGCTTTATAACTTGTTGTTGTCATGTGCTTACTTTGTAATCTTTTTATCTGTTATTGCAGTAATTCGTAAAAAGATTGATAAGATACACATTTAAGAAAGGATGATATAATGATTTATTTTCTTTCAATAAATGTAGAGCCACTAACACCACCATCTATAGATGGTTTCTTTAGCGGCTCTATATTAACATCGGTTTCCAATTTTTTCAATTTTATTTTTACGTTTATCAGCAACATTGTTTCAGCATTGACAAATTTTTATGATACCTTGGTTGAAATAAATACTTATGTTGTTCAGCTTGGAAATTCCGCACAATCAGGTGTAGCAAGTGATCTTCCTGTTTTACAATGTGTTGGGACATATCGCTATTTAATGGGTGATCCAGTTTTTTATATGACCTATATTATGGTCGTAACAGGATGTTTATTTACTATATATAAATTAACACTGTTATTAATTAAGGTATTTAAGGAAATGAAGAATAATATTACATCACAAGGAAAAACTTCCGCCGGACTTATGTCCTTTTTATCTCAACTTTTTAAATAACTATTATGATAAAAATACATTCGTCAGTACCTCAATAATTGTTCCTCCAAAGAAATACAATAAAAAGCATTTTAGCATAATATTTCTTTTTGTGATTTTTTTGCGCTCGATTGGGTTTGCAGAATTCCAAGAATGTCTCCAATTATCTTCTTGTCCTGTTCCCCAGTCGAAGCGCCTATCATTTTTTATATTATCAATCACTTGTTTTTCATCAAGTTGGTACTCTTGTGCATAATATTTTTTTAATTGTGACTCGGCATAATTCCAGATAATAAAGAATGTGATTAGGTTGCTAATAAATCTTGCTTTGAAAAAGGGAGTTAATACATCCATATTGGTATTCCTTTCTTATTCTTTTGTTTTTTTGGGAACTATTAAATAAGGTTTTATATTTTGTCCAAACGTTTGGACAAAATCAGAAAAGATATTATGAATATAAGATTATGTCGAACGGTTCTTTTCTTAATTTATATTTGATATTGCCACCAACAGTATAACGGCAATTATTATAATTGCTATACCGAATAAAAATTTCAATATCATTCTGAAAAAACCAAAACACTTTTTAAGTCCATTGGTTTGTTCTGCTTTTTGTGAATTTTGTTTTTTCATATCTCGCATAATTTTTTTATTGTGAGTATATGTTTTAGATTTTAAGGCATTTCTTCGAATTGCTTTATCCAGTGATGTTTTGTTCACTATTTGGGGCGCTTTACCCTCATCCAAACTTTTCAATCTCTTTTGCATAGGATTGCTTCTCCTTTGAATATCTTATATTCATTATAGCAAATGCAGAAGTTATTGTAAAGCTGTTACTCTATCAATTTCCGGCTGGGTGTTGCCTACTTGACTATGGCAACACTTAACCGAGAAAAAATGCAAATTTTTTCTCAAAATTCTATTTTGTCCAAACGTTTGGACAAAATGAAAAGGGTTCTCAAAATGTACAACGTTAAAATTTCACAATATTTAGAATCTACAGAGGTAGTTTATTATTCTAACGTTATTACTGGGCGTGAAAAAGAAAAAGATTCTTTTATTGTGGAGCGTGATAATGAGCTGTTTGAAGTTTATTCGTTTATGGCTTTTGGAATAAATAAATCAGAAAAAAGCAAAGAAGAAAATGTACTTCATTCGTTCTTTGTTTCATTTAACCGCACAAAAAATAAAATTTATAGTTATGCGCGGGATAATATCTGGGAATGGTTTCTTACATTTACTTTCGATCCAAAACTGGTTGATTCATTTAACTATGATGAAGTAGTAAAATGTATGTCTGATTTCTTACGTTATATGGGCGATCATTCATCTTGTCGAACAAAGTATTTGATTGTTCCAGAACGGCATAAATCGGGGCGTTACCATCTGCATGGTGTTTTTAGTAACATGGATATGTCACTCTGGAAAATGAAGTATTCTGGACACACCACAAAGGGCGGCTTGCCAATTTACAATATTGCTGGTTTTCCATATGGATTTACAACCGCTACGCAGGTACAAAGTTCTGTCCGGATATCTCATTACATATCAAAATATATAACGAAAGATATGTTTAAAGGTATTAAGAATAAAAAGAGATATTGGTGTACTAGAAACTTAGATTCCGGCACACACACCACTATGATGATCGCAAAGTCAGACTTAGAAACCCTACTTAACAGTTTCGGGGAAGTCCAGAGCATGAAAACGATTGATACGCCGTACAATACCATTAAGTTCTTCCAGTTCTGAAAAATGTCCAAACGTTTGGACAAAAAAGCCCGGAGATTCGTTCCCCGGGCTTTCTTTTATGCTTCGATGTAAAACGCTGCGTAATACCCTGCAAGGGCATTACAGTTATAATATTCGAATGAATTTGTAACTTGGTTGAACGAAACTCCAAAGTCGATTTTTATAAGCGATTCTGGATTCCACGGCTTACCCGGTCTTAAATTACACGGGCATAAGAAAACATTTTTTCCAGCGTTGAATATTCTTCGTGCAACAGGTTTTGTAACGCGTTTATACGGAACGCCACCAATTTCAAATACCATTTTCTTCATGATTTACCATCCTTTCTTGAAATATCCAGAAAGGAGAAAAGCGGCTTATTCAGCCGCTACTTCTTTTAAGTATACTTTATGTGGGCGTCTTTCACGATCGCACGCTTTAAAGTATGGTTTTTCTTTTCCGTCAAGTAATTTGTTAATTTCGTATTTCATTCCCCATGAGCTTTCAACCATTTGCTTCCCTGTTACGCTTTCGTAAAATGAAAAGTATTCATTTTCTGGTAACTCAACCGTGATTTTGTCACTGGTTATTGCAAAGCAATGTTCGCTTCCGTATGTATAAACGGGTGTCTTTTCTTGTCCTAACACACCATAATTGCGATAGATTTCAAATCTATTTGCAAGACTTCTTATAGCCATTTCAATGGCGCTTCCCAAAACGTAGCATCGTAGAAATGAATCTATCAACTCATAATCGTCTGTAAGCCACAAGTTTGCTACCCATTTATGGTTTCCGTAGTCATCACAAGCTTCCCGGACGAGGTCTTTATTTTCCTCGACGTATTTCTGTGCTTTGCTTCGACAGAATGTGTGCGATCCGGATGCATTTCCAGTAATTCTATCTTCGTTTATCAGCTCTTCGTAGAGCCGTTCTTTCAGCTCATCAAGATCCATGCCGTTCATGTCAACTTCCTCTTTGATGTATGTGAGTACATCTTCTTTTACTGCTTCATAGTAGTTATACATAATTATTCCTCCTTGGGGTTTTCTGTAATTTAAAAGAGGTGTAGAGATTTTGCCCTACACCATTTTTTCCAGTTCTGCCATTAGGCTTTCGCCAACTTGAACCCATGCTTCAAATTCATCGACGCGATCCTGGTAATACTGAAAATCATCTTTATCAGTTTTCGCTTCTTCCAGATTTTCTTTCGCATTTTCAAGATTATCACGGTTGCTTTTTAATTCGTATTCAAGCGTACCAGCGATTCTTTCAAGGTATTCAATACGCATCTTTTTCAAGGTAATTTTATTAGCTTTCATAGAGATTTTCCTTTCTGAACTGCCCTCCGAATTTCGCCGGAGGGATATTAATTAGTACCAGTTGATACCCGGGTCAACGTCTGCAAAGATTTCATCTTTGTATTCGTTTTCTTCGGTTTCACGAACTGTTTCGTACTTCGTTGATTGAAGTTTGAACCAGTTCATGCTTCCTGTTTCCCTACAGGTTTCTCTCATTTCTTCTAAATATCTGTTACGATACATTTTAGAACCCCTTTCTGGATTTTCTTTATTTAGTTGTCAATGTGCTTTGTTACGGCATCTGTTTTTAGCAGGCTGTGAACGGAAGAAAAGGGGCGGAGAAAATATTTTTTTATTTTTTATTCATATACCTTTATTCTTCTTTACCCTTTATATAAAAAATCAAAAAATATTTTTGGAGTACATTTTACCCCTTTTCTGGAGAGAACAGTTTGCTATGATGCCTGAGTAACAAGGCATGACAACAAATAAAGGAAAACCAGAAAGGGATGCGAATGTGTGGTATAACAGGTATTTAGAAGATGGCAAGAGGACTTGTAAGGATTCTGGAAGTATGTATCGGTTGCGCCCCGCTTGCTTTCGACCCTAGTACGTCCCCTTTGGGGCGGACAACGCTTACACGGCATAAATAAAAATGTCCAAACGTCTGGACATTTTAACCTTTTTTGCATATTCCTTTTGCTTTGAACAATCAAACTTTATGCTTTTTTACCTTCAGCAAAGTGTAAGTTTCTTCTAAACGATTTACTTAGATAGATATTTTTACAGTTTCTATGCTATATTCTATCTTACGGTTCAGCTTCCTCTTCGCAATTACTAATGTCCTGTTTTCTCTTTGTATCGCCTGTGTTGCCCTATCAAGAAATAATTTTCCTTGTACCGATATGCATGAATGGAATGTACTGGATAAATGGATATGAAGTATATCTGGTGTCTAATAATTATTATCATTGATAGAGTCAATACATGAATATCAAAGAAGAAACAGGGGAAGAGAAAACGTAGAATAGAAAGACTGAACTGGAATGACAGCTATAGACATTAGAAACAGAGAAGAAGCTACTTGCTTAGTAATACCGTGAATGTATCGAAACACTTTGCCGAATGATACAAAAAAACATGAATAAGTGATGCAGAATGCATCTTTCCTTGGTCTGGCTGGTAAAGAAGTTTCGAATTAGCGTTTTAGTCTGTAAATCGTGTTCACATGGTTTATAGGCTAAAAGCTAAAAGCGGACTTCTTCCGGGGCTTTAGTGACCGACCTTGAGGTGGGATTCTGACTGCACCACGCCAATAGCAGATGGCGTGTCAAGAGCGGAACGTGCAATTTACTCTTGATACGCCGTCTGTTATTGGCGTAGTGTGCGATATATGGAAGAAAGGTGTATGAGTATGGGAAAAAGAAAAGATTTAACTGAGCGAGAACGGTATGCAATCGAAGCATACAGAAACGAGAAAAAGAGTATTAAGGAAATAGCTGTTCTGCTGGGGCGTCATTATCAGACGATTTACCGGGAAATCAAACGCGGAACGGTTGAAATGCTGGATTCCGAATTGCGAACCTATAGCAAATACTGTGCCGATACCGGGCAGGCAATCGCCGACAGGAATAAATCAGAAAAGGGGCGCGAACTGAAAATTGGAAACGATTTAACTTTCATCCGCTTCATAGAGCAGATGGTGCTGGAAAAGCGCTATTCGCTGGAAGCGATCCTTTTGCATATTAAGACGCATAAACTAAAATTTAAGACAAACGTCTGCTTGAATACCTTGTATAGCTATGTAGACAAGGGATTGTTTTTAAATATTACAAATAAGCATCTGCCTGTGAAATGTAACCGGAAGAAGCGAAACCTGCGTAAGATTTCCACGGTTGCCAGAAATAACCTAAAAGGACGAAGTATAGAAGAACGCGCCAAAAGCATCATGAAGCGCAGGCATTACGGACATTGGGAGATGGATACCGTAGTAGGCTGTCAAGGTGGCAACAAAGATTGTTTGTTGGTTCTGACAGAACGGAAAACCCGGTTTGAATATATCTTCAAAATCCCGGACAAGTCCCAACGTAGCGTGATACGGGTCCTGGATCGCTTAGAAACTGCCTACGGGACAGAAAACTTCCGCCAGACGTTTAAAACCATCACTATGGATAATGGCGTTGAATTTCTGGACATGGCAGGTGTAGAACGTTCTGTGAGTAGTCCAGATGCCCGCCGCACGGTTGCCTACTATTGCCACCCGTATTGTAGTTTTGAGCGCGGCAGTAATGAGAACCTAAACAAGATGATCCGGCGGCATATTCCAAAAGGCGCTGATATAGCCGAATTTAGCGAAGAGGATGTAGCGCGCATCCAAGATTGGATGAACGATTATCCCCGCGCCATCTTCGGTGGTTTATCAGCGTGTGAAATGCTACAAAAAGAGCAGGCATAAAAAAATGTCCAAACGTTTGGACATTTTAGGCGCACGTATCTTTGGTGCGTCTGTTTGCCATGCCCGAAAATATCTCCAGCCATTCCAAAAATGTCCAAACGTCTGGACAAAATCTCCCAATTTAGCAATAATGCACAAATACAAGCTACATATTATCCGTACAAAAGCTTATATTTGTGCATTCTGCTATTTCATCGATTTTTTACATACTTTTCTTGACATTTTCAGCGCATCTGTCATTTTCGAACCAGTCAGCATTTACTCTTCTTTTTGGCTCTGTTCGCTGTATTCCCTAAATGCACGATCCATCTCGATATAGTTGCGTTTCAGGGAAACCGGCTTTCCGTCGCGGGTCAGGAAACAATGGCGGCTCTCGCCCACGCAGCGGATTGCGCCCGTTTCCTTGTCAAAAACCGTGTATTCCAGCGTCATGCGGATGCCGTTGTATTCCTTCATCTGAACCAGCACCTGCACCGTCTCGCCAAACCGCGCCATGCTCTTATAATCGCAGTGAACCGACAGCACCGGGCTTATGATCCCCTGTTTTTCCATGATGTCATATCCCATTCCCATCTGCTCCATCATGTCGATCCGCGCTTCCTCAAACCAGTGTAGGTAATTTGCATGGTGAATGATTCCCATCTGGTCGGTTTCATAATACTGCGCTTTGTGTTCGTAAATTTTCAGTTCCATAAAAACCCCTCTTTTCCATCTAAAAAGGGATACCTGCACAACTGCAATTTCTGCCGTTCTGCAATATCCCCCTCTGGTTCTGATATGTGTGTCACCGTCCGCACACTGTGCAGGCAATGGCTGATACCTTACTGTTCCAGTTCTTCTCCGAGTCCGCTCTCGATCGCCTCGGTAATCGTCTTCAGCGCTTCTTCCTCATCCGGTCCGTCGCAGGCAACCGTGATCTCGGTGCCGCACTTGATACCCGCTGCCATCACGTTCAGCACGCTCTTTGCCACAATATGTTTCTCCCCGCACTCAATCAGAGTCCGGCTCTTAAATTTCATCGCGGTCTGCGAAAGCACGCCAGCCGGCCGCAGGTGAAGTCCCGATGGATTAACCACTTTCACTTTCTTCGATACCATAGCTGTCCCTCCCTCGTCAATTCTTAGTTTCTAATTACTCTAATTTTAGTCTAAGTAGGGCAGACTGTCAAGCGTTAGACCAGCACCTGCTGCGCGTAATTAACAGACGCCATCGCATCGCGGCAATACGCATCCGCTCCTATCATATCCGCGTATTCCTGGGTCAGAACCGCGCCGCCGACCATGACTTTCGCCCACGGTGCTTCCTTGCGGAGCTGCTTGATCGTCTCCTCCATGCTCGGCACGGTGGTCGTCATCAGGGCGGACAGACCAACCAGTCTTACATGGTTCTTGATCGTCTCTTCCACGATCGCCTCCGGGGCTACGTCCTTACCTAAATCCAGCACATCATAGCTGTAATTCTCCAATAATACTTTTACGATATTTTTTCCAATGTCATGAATATCGCCCTTGACGGTCGCCAGCACGATCTTGTCCTTCTTCTCTCCTGCTTCCCCGGAGGACTCCATCTGGTTTTTGATGACCTCAAACGCCGATTTTGCCGCCTCCGCACTCATCAGAAGCTGCGGCAGAAAGACGGTGCCTGCCTCAAACCCCTTTCCGACCTTATCGAGTGCCGGGATCATGCAGGAATTGATGACGGTCAGGGAATCCATGGTCTTTAAGAGTTCCCCGGCTGCCGATGCCGCCTGCTCTTTTAAACCTCTCTCCACACTGACCGTAAGCTGATGCTCCGGACCGGATGCCTGGCTGCCAGTGTCCGCACTGCCGGAAGCTCCAGCTGCACCTGCCGCCGGGGCACCCGAACCTGCGCTGCCTGCTGCACCTGCGCCGGAAGCTCCGCCCGCACCTGCCTTTGGAATCGCCAGCCGCGCTGCCTGCTCAATATAATCGCCGCAGTGTTCATCCAGTGCTGCCAGGGCCCGGTAGCTATAATAAGAACGCATCATTGCCGCCGAATTTGGATTGATGATCGCCGCGGTCAGACCGCTCTGCATCGCCATCGTAAAGAAATTAGAGTTGACAATCTCACGCTGCGGTAATCCGAAGG
Organism: Clostridium sp. AM28-20LB; assembly: GCF_003480665.1. Taxonomy (NCBI): domain Bacteria; kingdom Bacillati; phylum Bacillota; class Clostridia; order Eubacteriales; family Clostridiaceae; genus Clostridium; species Clostridium sp. AM28-20LB. Next base: position 78,599 of record NZ_QUJN01000003.1, read on the forward strand.
AAATATTGGAAACGCCGAGAATCGTATTGCAGCCAAGTTCCTGGCGGACACGGCGCACCGTCTCCAGTGTCACCAGCGCGCCGGTCGGCTCGGAGCTGATCGTCATACAGAGCGCATCGATCACGATGTCTTTTTTCTGGATGCCATACTTTTCCGCCTCCGCACAGATTTTCCGCGCGATCGCCATACGTCCGTCCGCCGTCGCCGGAATGCCTTCCTCGTCGATCGTCAGCGCAACCACCGTGCCGCCGTAATGTTTTACCAGCGGAAATACAGCGTCCATGACCTCCTGTTTGCCATTGACAGAGTTAATCAGTGCCTTTCCATTATAAATACGCAGCGCCTGTTCCATCGCCTCTGTGTCAGTCGTATCAATCTGCAGCGGAAGCTCGGTCACCGCCTGCAATTCCTGTACGACCTCGCGCATCATCGCCACTTCATCGATCTCCGGCAGTCCCACGTTGACGTCAAGCACCGCAGCGCCATTTTCCTGCTGGGTGATCGCCTCGCGCAGGATATATTCCAGGTTGTGATCGCGCAGCGCCTGTTTGAATTTTGATTTTCCGGTCGGATTGATGCGCTCGCCAATAATGACCGGATCGGTTCCCATCTCAACTACCGACGCGTAGGAAGTGATGAGAGTGTCATTTTTCGGCTCGATCGGCTTTCTCGTTCTGCCCTTACACATCTCTGCCAGCAGACGGATGTGCTCCGGGGTCGTACCACAGCAGCCCCCGACTGCCGAAACGCCCATCTCCAGCATTCCTTTCATTTCCTCGACAAATTCTGGCGGATCAATATCATATACGGTCTTTCCTCCCTCGCTTCGCGGAAGTCCCGCATTTGGATTGACAACCACCGGGATCGACGCATACCGAAGCAGTTCTTCCACAATCGGCTTCATCTGAACCGGACCTAATCCACAATTGATTCCGAGCGCATCCACGCCCAGACCTTCCAAAAGTGCCACAACGGACTTCGGTGTTCCGCCGGTTAAAAGTTTGCCTTTTCCATCGAAAATTGTGGTTGCAAAGATTGGAAGATCGGAATTTTCCTTTGCCGCCAGAACCGCTGCCTTGAGTTCATACGTGTCGCTCATCGTCTCGATCAGAATCAGATCCGCGCCGCCTCGCACGCCTGCCTTTACCACCTCGGTATAGATGGAGACCGCCTCCTCAAAGTCCAGATCACCCATTGGCTTTAAAAGGCGTCCGGTCGGTCCCAGATCCAGCGCTACATAACCACGGCCGCAGTGTTCTACCGCTGTCCGGGCATTTTTCATCGCCGCATCCACGATCTCATCCAGATTAAACTCGGCTGCCTCATTGTATTTCAGGCGGTTCGCGCCGAATGTATTCGATAAAATAATATTCGCGCCCGCGTTCAGATAATCCTCATGGATCTTTACCAGAACCTCCGGATGCTTGATATTCCAGGTTTCCGGCAGTTCGCCCGGTTTCAGCCCGGCTCCCTGCAAAAGACTTCCCATTCCTCCGTCAAATACCAGTATTTTATCGTTCCAATCTTCCCGTATACCCATGTCAGCTTCCTCTCTGTTTTTGTTTCTTACTTATTTATCTCTCCGGCACAGGCAGTTTTTGTTTGAACAGACCTCACAGCCCTCTTTCACACAGCCCGCCGCTATCTTCGATACTCCGATGACCGCCGTCACCGACTTGGACGGCATCATCAAAAAACTTTCCGTCAATGTAATCCCCACCGTCTTTTCCGCTTCCAGTACCCGGCAGAAATCCGGCTGGCACGAAAGCGGCAGATCTCCATAACCTGGCGAAAAGCGGGGACGCAGATAGAGTCCTTCTTCTGCTGCCTCCGCTTTTAATTTGTCATTGATTTCATTGCAGTAACTCTCAATCCGTGCCGCCGCGCACGCCTGCAGGACAACCGCCCGGCTCATCGAAAGACGGCTGTATCGGCGCAGAAGCAGATCCACACCAGCCCCCAGCGTCGCCGCAAAAAGGATGACCTCCTGACAGTCCTTTAAATTGCGGCTGAGCGCCCGGCTTTTTACTTTAAAACACGTAAAATCAAGTTCTGAATCTGGCAGCAGCGTCAGCGGATAGCGTCTGTAAAAGCTCCGGCAGTTGACGGATCGCTCTAATTCTTCCAGACAGTCCTCCACCAGATCTTTCGTCTGCAGATCCGGCTCCTGCTGCCCTTTAATTCCTAAATACCGATATATTTCTCTCCGATTGACTTCCGCCATTACAGAATCTCCGACAGGTTGTTCTTAATCTGCGCCGCTACATCCGGTTTATTCATTGAATATACATGGATTCCATTTACATGGTTCGCAATCAGATCGATGATCTGCTCAGTTGCATAGGCGATACCTGCCTGCTTCATCGCTGCCGGGTTATCACCAAAACGATCTACGATCGCCTTGAAGCGTGCCGGAAGGTAGGTGCCGGACATGCTGCAGATGCGCTTGATCTGACTTATGTTTGTCACCGGCATGATGCCTGCGACAACCGGAACCGTGATTCCTTTTTCTCGGATACGGTACAGGTAATTATAAAGAATATTATTGTCAAAGAACATCTGGGTCGTCACAAAATCACAGCCCGCTTCCACTTTTTCTTTCAGATGCCCGATATCCACCGTCTTGTTGACCGATTCCACATGTCCCTCCGGATAGCAGGCTGCGCCGATGCACAGCTCCGGGCAGGTCTCACGGATCTCGCGGATCAGCTGGGATGCATACTGATAATCTTTTTCTACCTTGCCGTCTTTCGGAATATCGCCGCGAAGTGCCAGAACATTCTCAATTCCGTGTGCCTGAATCTCGCGCAGGACACTGTGCACCTTCTCACGGGTTGAGGAGACGCAGGTCAGATGTGACAGCGCCGGCACCTGGCAGGTGCTCTGGATATCCGATGCGATCTGGACCGTATACTGGCTTGTGCCGCCGCCTGCTCCGTAGGTCACGCTCATAAATGACGGATTTAACTTTGCAATCTCAAGCGCCGCTTTCTCAACGGAAGCGAAGTTGCTCTCCTCCTTCGGCGGGAACACTTCAAACGAAAGCGTCGGCTGTCCTTTGGCTAAAATATCCCTAATCTTCATCGTATTTATCTCCTGTTCTCATCATTTCGTCCGGTTCTGCCCCGGACCTCTATTGCCTATGTATTCTATATGATTTTTGCTCAGTATACCATATTTCCCCAATGAACGCCAGACTTCCAGCAGCTATCTTCTGGATTGATTTTCTATATCTTGCCATAGGTAAAATCTATAGGAACCAAATAAAATACATAAACATACGATACAGATAATTAATTCCAGACAAAGCAAACAAAATCAGCAAAATCACCAGCACAAGGCTCATTTTCCCCTTCTTTTTCTGATTTTTTCCTTGCTGCACCTCGCTTCGTCTCTGCGTTGTCTGATACGACATACTGTTCTGGTTCTGTGTCCGGACGGATGCCTGTCTGCCTGCGCCTGCTGCTTTCTGCGTCTGGGAATATGCCTTCGCCCGGTCCGCAAGCGTGCGGATGGCATCTGTGCCTGCCCTTGCACTCGTTTCCCACGAGGCAGATCCCGCATTGTGGTACTCACAGTCTGTCTCATGCGCCGGGTGGCGCTCATTCAGATAATAAGTTGCATTGACATAGTTAGGATTCCGGATCCACTGTTTACAAAAAGAACAATAATGACCATACTTGATCGGATGGTCGCAAATCGGACAAATTCGTCTCTGCATGAAATACCTCCCCTCGGATCGAACATACTTTTTCGAAAACACCTCGTCAATTATTTTTTATTGTATCATAACTTTTTTACTTTTTTCTATATTTTCTCTTGTATTTTCTCCATTTCGTGTTAAAATACAAACGTTCATTACACCTGTCAAGACAGGTGTAAGCCATTTATTTGACCGGAATGGCTGAAACGATTCATTCCGTTCACAATTATTTTACTCTGGGAGGTTCTATCAATATGGAACGTGTGAAAGCTTTTCTGAAACGGAAGCAGGTTGTCATCTCCGTTCAGACGTATCTCATCGATGCGCTGGGCGCGATGGCATTTGGTCTGTTTGCTTCTCTTCTGATCGGTACCATTTTCGGCACGCTGGGGGAAAAAACAGGCGTTGTAATTTTTACTACGATCGCAGGCTACGCCAAGAGTGCGACCGGTGCGGCGCTCGGCGTCTCGATTGCCTACGCCTTAAAGGCACCGACGCTCGTCCTTTTCTCCGCCGCTACCGTCGGCATCGCGGGCAATGAACTCGGCGGTCCGGTCGGCGCGCTCGTTGCCACCATCATCGCAGCCGAGCTTGGAAAAATCGTCTCCAAAGAGACACCGGTTGATATTCTCGTCACCCCGGGTGTCACCATCATCTCCGGCATCCTGGCCGCACAGTTTGTCGGTCCGGGCGTCTCCGCATTCATGACCGCTTTCGGAAATCTGGTGAAGACAGCGACCGTCATGCAGCCGCTTTTCATGGGTATTCTGGTTTCTGCCCTGATCGGCATCGCCCTGACGCTTCCGATCAGCAGTGCGGCAATCTGCATCATGTTAAGCCTCGACGGTCTGGCAGGCGGTGCTGCCACCGCAGGCTGCTGCGCGCAGATGGTCGGATTTGCCGTTTTAAGCTTCTGTGAAAATAAATGGGGTGGTCTTCTGGCACAGGGACTCGGAACCTCGATGCTCCAGATGGGAAATATTGTCCGGAACCCGAAAATCTGGATTCCACCGACACTCGCCTCGATGGTCACCGGTCCGCTCTCCACGATGGTCTTCCATCTGGAAAATATTCCAGCCGGTTCCGGCATGGGAACCTGCGGTCTCGTCGGACCGATCGGCATCTACACCGCCATGCAGGGAAGTGGAAATTCGATGATGTGGCCAGGCATCCTGCTCATCTGCTTCGTGCTTCCGGCTGTTTTGACCCTGTTCTTCGGCGCACTTTGCCGGAAAGCTGGATGGATCAAGGAAGGCGATTTGAAACTGGATCTATAATTATAGCTCCATAAAACAGGCATTGAAATGCTCTTCATCCACCACTGTGTGGATAGCAAGCATTCCAATGCCTGTTTTTTGATCCAGTTATCTTTTCTTTTCCCTATTCCTTATCGTTCTTCTTTCCCCAGCAGCTCCCGCATACTTGCGAGCAGCTTCGCCTCTTTGTCTTCCTTATATTCTCCGAGCAGAACCTCTTCAAACTCCTTCTCCACCTTCATCCGGCGGAAATACGAGCTCATTTCATCCGCCATGCCGGAGAGCCGGTTTAACAGGCGGGAGAAATCGCGCAGCATCACGTCGTCCTTGTGGTACGGATAAACAATGTCGTGGTCAACCTCACTCCATCCCTCCTCGAACAGCGTTCTCGCCTGAATCTCGACGTAGTAACCGCGGTATTTGATGATGTAGTGAAGGGAACGGTAGATACCGCCTGACTTGATTTCGATCACATTTTCATCGTAGATCCGGCTGTCCCCGTTTCGGCGGTATACCTTCGGACGCTCTGCAATGTAGCAGTGTGTCTCATCGTTGTCAAAATCGCGCTCACGGTCTTTTACATACTGCTCCGGGGCATTTTCAAACGCCGATGTGATGTATTCATGGAAATGACGCCAATCCTCACGGTACAGGAAGAATACACGGATACCGATAAGGTCCGTCACGTATTTCCAGTAATTATCAACTCCCAGCTGGGCAAATTTCTCCGGCTGCTCTTTTTTCTTGCGGATGATCTTCTCCAGCAGATGCCCCGGTGCCTTGGTACGGTAACGGTAGGAATGGATCCCCGCTTTTTCAATATCATACAGATACTTATCTACAAAATCCTTGCCAATCTCCCGCAGCTTTCCCTCGATCGTCGCATAATGATCCGCGATCGCAGTCAATTCCTCCCAGGAAACGCCCGCCGCGTCAAAGTCTTCCTGTTCGATCCGATATTTTCTTAAAAATAAATCTCTCTCCATTATCTCCTCTTTATCGGAAGCCCACTGAGCGCAGGAACCGGGCAAATGCCTCCCTGCCTTCCGGCGTACACTTATATACGCCCGCGTCTTCCAGTACCTGCTCAAAGACAAGACCTACCTCTTTTTGCAGGATTTCGTTTATATTTTCACTTGTTATATGCTCATACTTCGGCAGGAACTCATCCACCCAGTCCGCATGCTTTTCAAGCTCCGGATTGGAACGGATATCGCCTCCGGAAAGGATCGCCTCCGCCAGATCGGCAAGCTCCTGTTTCAATCTGGACGGGAGCACCGCCAGACCCATGACCTCGATCAGACCGATATTTTCTTTCTTGATGTGATGCAGCTTCGCGTGCGGATGGTAAACACCAAGCGGATACTCATCCGTCGTGATGTTATTGCGGAGCACCAGATCCAGCTCGTAGAAATCGCCATTCTTTCTGGCAATCGGCGTGATCGTGTTGTGCGGTTCTCCGTCCGTCTCAGCATAAATAAAAGCATCCTCATCCGTATAGCTGCGCCATGCACGCAACACCTTTTCACCCAGATCAATCAGGCGGTCCGGATTCTTGGAACGGGTCCGCAGAACTGACATCGGCCATTTAACGATTCCGGCTTCCACATCCTCGAAGCCTTCCATCTCAAATTTCTGTTCAATCGGCGCTTTTGCCATCGCAAACGTGTAATGTCCGCCTTGGAAATGGTCGTGACTTAAAATCGAACCGCCGACGATCGGCAGATCCGCATTGGACCCCAGGAAATAGTGCGGGAACAATTTCACAAAATCAAACAATTTGACAAACGTTGCCCGTTCGATCTTCATCGGCGTGTGCACACCGTTGAACACGATGCAGTGCTCATTGTAATACACATACGGCGAATACTGAAAGCCCCACTGGCTGTCATTGACCGTGATCGGGATAATGCGGTGGTTATTGCGCGCCGGATGGTTGACACGTCCGGCATAGCCTTCATTTTCCTTGCATAAGAGGCATTTCGGATAACCGCTCTGCTTTGCCAGTTTGGCTGCCGCGATTGCCTTCGGATCTTTCTCCGGCTTGGATAAATTAACCGTGATGTCCAGCTCCCCGTATTTTGTATCTGTTTTCCATTTCATATCCTTGGAAACACGGTAACGGCGGATGTAATTGGAATCCTGGCTCAATTTGTAATAATAATTGGTTGCCGCCTCCGGCGATTCCTCATACAATTTCCAGAAATGTCCAATCACCTCGCTCGGGCGCGGCATCAGGCAGTTCATCAGCTTAGTGTCGAACAGATCGCGGTACACCACGCCGTCCTCCTTCAAAACGCCCGTCTCATGTGCATAATCAAGCAGGGCATCCAACGTCTCTTCCAGTGAAATCTCCCTGCATGCGCCCTGTGGTTCTTCATATTCATCCAGTCCCAGAACCTCGAGAATCTGGTTCGTCGCGTAAATGCGATCCGACTCCTGAAGAAGCCCCGTATTGACTCCGTACTGTACTAAATTTCTGATTGCTTCATATACTGCCATACCCTATCCTCCTGACTGAAAAACAACCTTGCTGTTTCATTCTTATCCTTTTATCATTATAACTTTAGCTGCCCGTATACCATTGCGCCACCTTATCTCATGGCATTTTCGGTTCCAAAAATGCCTGCATATGAACAGTCACTGTACATCCTCTTACTCTTGTGGCTTCCATTTACATAAATTTTGTCAAATCCAGACATTTTAAGCGGTTTACCAGGATTCCTCCGAGAAGCCCAATCAGCGCCCCCGCTGCCGTTCCGGCTGCCAGAAGCACCGGAAGATAGTAGAACAGACTCGCATTTTCCACCACCAGCGCCGCCACGATAAGCTGCCCGATGTTGTGTCCCGCACCACCCAGGATGCTGACACCGGTCACGCCGAACCAGTCCAACCGGCGGAACACCACCATCAGAAGAAGGCTGACCGCAGCACCTGCCAGACTATACAGCATCATCGACAGGTTTCCAAACGTAAATCCTACCAGCACGATACGCACCAATGCAATCGCCGCTGCCGCACCGGCTCCCAGCAGATACAGGCTCACGATCGACGCCAGATTCGCCAATCCCAGCTTGATCCCCGGAACGCCCAAGTTGAGCGGTATCAGGGTCTCGACATAGCTCAGCAGAAATGCCAGCGCTGTCATCATTCCATATAAAGCGATTTTTCCGGCTCTGGATGTGCCTGCTCGTCCTTTTTTCTGCATTTCTTCCTCCTCTGTATACCTCTATAAATATATTAGTAAAAATTTTTAGTTTTGTAAAGCGCGTAACTGTTCACAGATAGGAATTTTCTGAACTAAAAATTCCGTACGATACAGTTCTGGCGTTACTGTTCACGCATACGTGTACAGTAACGTTCTGGCTGCCGATGCGTTTAGTTTCTGGGCCGTAATCTTGACTTTCCTATCAACCTTTGTTAGAGTAGTTGCAGACATTTTTGCAAACATAGTTTCAAACCGAATTTTCGATATTTTTAAGAATGGAGCTCTTTATGAAAAAAAAGGATTTATCCGCGCTTCTGACACTTCTTGCCGTCGTATTTTTGGGCTGCGGCGCGGCGCTTCTTTTCAGCAAATCCCGCCGGGAGCCGATCAGCCGTTCCGCGTTTCTGCTGAATACATTTGTCAACATCACACTCTATGATTCGCAGGATGAAGCGATCCTTGACCACTGTGTGGACATGTGCCAGGAGTACGAAAACCGTTTCAGCAAGACGATCGAGGGCAGCGAGCTTTACAAGTTAAACCACCGCAGCGCCGACGAGACGACTTTTACCGTCTCCGACGATATGGCGGCGATGATTTCTGAAGGACTGCATTACAGTGAGGTTTCCCATGGTGCCTACGACCTGACGATCGAACCGCTCAGTTCTCTCTGGAATTTTACCAGCGACGAGCACGTGATCCCGGCGGAGGATGACATAACAGCGGCGGCAGAACGCGTCAACTGGAAAAATGTGAAACTTGACGGAAATACTTTAACCTTCCTCTCCCCGGACACGACGATTGACCTCGGCTCCATCGCCAAGGGCTACATTGCCGACCGCATGAAAGACTATCTGACCGAATCCGGCGTCGAAAGCGCCATCATCAACCTGGGCGGCAACGTACTCTGTGTCGGTGAGCGCACAAACCACCAGCCGTTCCGCATCGGGCTGCAGAAACCGTTTGCCGACTATGCAACGGTTTTTGCCGATCTGAATATTGATGACATGTCCGTTGTCTCCTCCGGCGTCTATGAGCGCCATTTTGAGAAAAACGGTGTCAATTACCATCACCTGTTAAACCCGAAAACAGGCTATCCGTACCAGAACGGACTGGTTTCCGTGACGATCGTCTCCCCGCGTTCGGTGGATGGCGATGTACTCAGCACGACCTGTTTCTCGATGGGACTGGATAAGGGCCTGGAACTCATCAATTCAATGGATGGCATTTATGCTTATTTTATCACGGATGATTATAAACTGATTTACTCGGATGGAGCGGAGGCATTTATTGATGAAATCAAAGAAAAATAGAAATGATTTTGTTTTGATTCTGGTTCTTCTTGCCGTCATACTCATCGGTTTTCTGGTTGTGCGCTTGCAGCGCCAGAAGGATGCTTTTACCGTTGATGTCAGTGTCAATGGAACAACCGTCGCCACCTACCGGCTGGATGAGGAGATAGACACCTGGATCGACGGGTATCAGGGGGGACAAAATCATCTGGTGATTCAAGATGGATGTGCCCGGATCGAAGAGGCAGACTGCCCGGACAAGCTCTGTGTGAAGCAGGGAACCGTTTCAGAGAGTGGGGAATCGCTGGTTTGCCTGCCGAATAGGGTGGTTGTGGCGGTTAAATAGATATGGTTTGCCAACACGGACGGAAACGCCCAGCGGGTACGCATAATTGCGCCGCTGGGCGTTTTCTGTTTATTTTATTCCACAAATTTGATCGATTTTAAGCAGCTCTTCCTCGCTCAACGGTGCCCCATCCAACATTTTCAGATTATCTAATATCTGCTCCGGTTTGGACGCACCGATGAGAACGCTGGTTACCACAGGATCCTTCATGACCCATTTGAGCGCCATCTGGGAGAGTTTTTCGCCTCTCTGTCCGGCCATCTCGTTGAGGGCGCGGATCTGGCTGATTTTTTCTTCGGTGAGCTGGTCTTTTTTGAGAAATCTGCCGTCGGTCATGACGCGGCTGTCGGCTGGGATGCCGTACAGATAACGGTCGGTTAAGGTTCCCTGTGCAAGCGGGCTGAATGCAATCAGACCTTTCTTTTCTTTGACAGCAGCTTCTTTTAAGCCGTTGTTTTCGATCGTGCGGTCAAAGATGCTGTAGCGGTTCTGATTGATGACGAACGGGCATTTCAGATCACGCAGGATCGCAGCGGCTTCCTGCATTTTTTGTCCATTGTAGTTGGAAAGTCCTGCATAGAGAGCTTTTCCGCTCTTAACTGCCTGATCGAGTGCTCCCATCGTCTCCTCAAGCGGCGTCTCCGGGTCCATCCGGTGATGGTAGAAAATGTCTACATACGGAAGTCCCAGGCGTGTAAGGCTCTGATCGAGGCTTGCAAGCAGGTATTTACGGCTGCCCCAGTTTCCATAAGGGCCGTTCCACATCTCGTATCCGGCTTTCGTGCTGATGATCAGCTCGTCTCGATATGGCATGAAATTTTCCTTTACAATCCGTCCCAGATTTTCCTCAGCACTTCCCGGCTCCGGTCCATAATTGTTGGCAAGGTCAAAGTGCGTGACGCCATTGTCAAAAGCGGTAAAACACAGCTTCCGCATTGTCTCATAGACGCCAGTGCTGCCAAAATTATGCCAGAATCCCAGCGAAACTGCCGGGAGTCTGAGTCCGCTGCTGCCGCAGCGGTTGTAGGTCATTCCATCATATCTTGCGTCTGCTGCCTGATACATATACTCTTTCCTTTCCTACTCCCGTCCAGCCTCTGCCTGAACCTCGCGGATAGCTGCGTCGATCTGTGCCTCTACGGATACCGGCTTCTGGACCGGTGCTTCCGGCTGCTTCTTTACTTTCTGTACGGTCAGCGGCATATTAACGCCCAGCGGATTGAGAACGATGCCCTTTGCCTCCTCCGGGAGTACCTGAGCCAGCTTGAGCGCATCTACGACAACCGGGCGGAATTTCTTCTCACGGTTGAAACGCTGGAACTCGATCACATCCGTAAAGATCGGCTGGAAAATATCTCCGCTCTTTAATTTAACCAGCGGAATGCCATTTCCTTCCTCTGGAAGCGGCACGATATAGCGGCCCTTCGTGAAGTGCGCGCCGATCTCCTCCTGTAAATCGTTTAATTCCGGCGTAATCTCCTGATTTGGCTGACGGCGCAGATCCTGCATATAGTAAAGCATCGTCAGGTGCAGCTCCGGGTTCTCCACCCAGACTTTTCCATTCTTACTCTCCTCCGGGTCTTTGCGTCTTACAAACTCGGTCAGCTGAATCATCTTCTGCTCCTCGCCCACGTGTACCTGGATAGCATTGACACCCATCGTGTAAAGGCTGGTATAGAAAAGCAGAAGGCTCTTTCTGTCTACCTTCGCGATTCCTACCGGAATCTGCTGCTCTGCCAGCTTCTGTGCGCCTGCCTTTGCGCCCTCTTCGTCCGTAAACAGCAGGATGGCATCATCCATTGTTTCCGGATCACAGTATACATACGGCTCTTTCGTACATCCGGAAAGAATGGCATATAAGGAATCTGCCTCTCTTAACTTCTGTGCGAAGATATCCGGCTCCTGTTCATTCGTATTTGTCTGCTTTGTCTCGTTTTCCATCCGTCTAATCTCCTTTTTATTGAATCGTCATCAATGCCTCAAAATCAGCCCGTGCAAATCGGTGGTAAATCGTGTGCCCCATCTCCTCACGGATGCAGTAATCATATGCATCGATGCTGCTGTCTGTAAAATAAATGACATAATCAAAATCCATGCCGTCCGGCATCTGCCGACACTCATACGCACCGAATTTTTCAAACACAGCGGTAATCTCTTCCTTTGTGCAGGCGTGCTTTTCCCGAAACAACTGGATCAGCTCCTTTAAAAACGGCGGTTCCGGAACCTGCTCATGGACATACTCCACAAAATCCGGCGGGATCGTAAAGACGATCCGATCGGCGTGGATCCGAATCTGGGTATCTCCCATTTTCTCCTTCTTCGCCTCCAGCTCATGCCGTATCTTCTTCGCCAGCTCCCGGATATCCGTCTCCTGCATCTCCAGCATCGCATTCAGGGAAGAAAGCGGATAATAAAGGCGCATCGTCTCCCTGGCATAACCAAGTTTTAGCTGCGCCTCTTTGATCTGATCCGTCATATTTTGAATTAAAGCTTCCAGTTTCATGTCATACTCCTGCCTCGGAAACGAAACCTCCGTCCCCGGCATCTTTATTGGGTCGATTGAATCATTGATAAGTACCTTTTTCACAATCTCTCTCATTATAACAATTTACCGAAAATGCGTCAATATGCGGATATTTGCTTTTTCGGTTTCTGTACACGCATAGTTACTGGGCACGTATGCGTGTACAGTGACACACATATGTGCCCAGTAACAGACCTCTACAAATAGCAGGTCGTAAAATGCGCCTCGCCCTCGTCATCCAGATCCATGAGCATGTAGCTCGGGCGTCTGCCCTCCTGGCGCGGAAACGAAAGACTGCCCGGATTCAACACAGTCAGATCCCCGCGCAGCTCCAGATACGGCTTGTGGGTATGTCCAAACATCGCAATCTGCACGCCGCGATCCTGTGCCTCATCGATCAGGCGCTCCGTCCCAACCGATACGCTATAAAAATGACCGTGGGTTAGAAATGTGCGGTATTTTCCAATCGAAATCTCCTTCTCACGGTCCAGATGGGAGAAAAAATCATTATTTCCCAGCACCATATAGACCTCGCAGTCCGGGTTCTGCTCCTTACACCACGATGTAATCATGTCCTCACTTCCCTCGGCGTCACCCAGATGAATGAACATGTCAAACGGTGCTTCATTCTGGATGACTTCCAGCAGATTACCATCCCGACGGTGGGTGTCGCTTGTAATTAATATCTTTTTCATCTCTCGCCAAGCGCCTCCTTCAGCGCATCTTTCATCCGCTCCAGCGCCTTGCCCCGGTGGCTGATACGGTTTTTCTCCTCCATCGTGAGCTCTGCTGACGTTTTGCCGTACTCCGGCAGCCAGAGAATCGGATCATATCCAAATCCGCCGTTTCCAGCCGCTTCCTTTGCAATCTCGCCCTCCATCGCCGCTTCTGTGTGAAGCACTCTGCCATCCGGCAGCACTGCCGCGATATTGCACATAAAACGGGCGCTCCGCTCTTTTCCTTTTGCATCCTTCACGCGCTCAATCAAAATCCGGTTCTTTTCCTCATACGGTGTGTCCCCTAAATACCGCGCTGAATAAACGCCCGGCTCGCCGTTTAAATAATCTATCACCAGTCCGGAATCATCTGCCAGCACGATGCCGCCCGTCTTCTCCCAGACTGCCTTCGCCTTGATCTCTGCATTCTCGCGGAAGGTGGTTCCATTTTCCTCGATCTCGCCTTCAAATCCAGCCTCGCGCATCGTAACAATCTCACGGTTTAAATCCTTTAAAATCTCACGGATCTCTTTCAGCTTTCCCGCATTTCCCGTCGCAAATATAATTTTCTCGCTCACTTTTCCTCGCTCCTTTATCCTCAAACAGCATGGCTTTTCATATCCCGACATTCCGAATCACCGTTCTTCAAAAACAGCTTCCGCCATACCTTCACATCCGTACCAGCAATCAATTCCAGGAATCCACATTCCTCGTATACGCTTTCAAACACACATTGCAGTTTTGCTCCGTCTCCACGCGCTCCCAGGAGGAACCGCGGTAACTGATATAGCCTTCACCGTCGCTTAAATCGACCGTCAGTCCCTTATCCGGCGAACTGTACTCGATCGCCACCGGATGAATCGCTCCCGGCGTCGTGATCTCGACAATCACGGCAAACCGTTCGCCTGCCTCCAGCGTCACCGTCTTATCCAGCAAAACCGTATAATATCCGGCGTTCGCAACCTCCCCGGAAGCCACCTTTCTGCGCCGCCCGAACTGGGAGCTGCCCTCGGCGTCCGTCACGGTATATACCTGATACGATGTATTTTCCCCGGTTGCATAGAAGCCGACTGCCTCCAGCTCTTCTTTCTCCTCTGCCGTATAAATATTGGCAAAAAATGCCGATTCTTTTCCGTAACCGAGCTGCCCGACCCAGCCGCACAGATCTGTCTGGTAAATGTGGTCGTAATTATCTGCCGACTCGATTCCGGAATAGAGAATGTTGTGGATCCCAATATTTGTATCATAGTAGGACACGTAAAAATACCCATCGTCCCCAAATTCGCCGCCCCAGCTGTTGGCGCAGATAAACGCGCCATCCCCCTCCGGCGGCTGATTAAAATTGTCTCTCGAATAGTGGTCATCCCAGCCGATGATCACAACGTCATGATTTGGCTTCTCATCGCCATTATACCAGTACGCCCCTGTCTCTTTCCGGTAATAATGCGTGTCGTCGCGGTCACTGACCATCGCCGTATACAGGGAGCTCTGAACGCCTCCGTACAGATAAACCGCCCGTTTAACCGCCTCATAATCCTTCTCCGGCAACACCTGTATCTCCTGCACATGACAAGCAGGGCTTAAACCGTCAGGCGAATAGCCGTCGCCGTATGGATCCTCTTCTTCCAGCACCGGCCCCTGCCACGCCAGCAGATACGCCATCGACATCGTATACTCGCCCCCGGCATTCTGTGAAAAATGGAAGCTGTTCCGGAGGGACATATGATCCTCCGAAAAGCTGACATTCCACTCCGGCCGGACACGACTTTCCAGCGCCATCACCGATGCAAACGCCCAGCACGTTCCGAGACTCCCCTGGTTTTTAACCGCCGGTGCCCGGCCAGCCTTCCGGTAATCATAGGATTCCGGCAAAAACGTGGCTGGATCCTCTGACCCGGTCAGTTCCATTTTCCGGTTCTCTGCATCCCAATTTTCTTCATAGGAAAATACCTCCGTCACCGCCTCAAGCGGCACATACAGGATTCCATTTTCCCACTCTGGGGGTGCTGCAATCGTCTGGCTCTCCTCCCCAAGCAAAAGTTCCGGGCTTCCGACCGTCATCTCCGCATGAGTATTGCCGCGCTCCATCACAAGCCGGTTTCCATCGTAGAGAAGCGCCGCACAGGAAAGCGCGTCCGGCAGCATCCCATACGGTATCATAAACTGCCCGTCCTGCGACATTCTCAAGCTTCCAAGCTGCGGATCGACCATTGTTCCATCGACTTCCAGCGTGATCGGGCTGTCATTAATCTCCTCGGCCATCTGCTCATACCACTCCGGCTGCCACTCGGCGCTCTCCTCCGTCTTTTCCACCTGCTTCGGAATATGAATCAGACGGTTCTCGCGTACCAGAAATCCCAGCAGAAGCACCAGAAGCGCCCCATAGAAAACATTACGCTTCAACCTGATCCCCCGTTTTTCTTCTCGGCGGCTTCGGACCCATAAACTGATAATAATACGTCTTCATCATACCATTGTAGATTTTCCGGTTCTTGTCCGCTTTCCTGCCAATATAGCGCTCTGCGTCCTCATACGCGGTAATCAGGTACATCGACCAGGAATCCAGCGCCTTAAACCGTTCACCGATCGTCTTATAGAGCGCTGGAAGGTTCTTTTTCTCCTCGATACGCTCGCCGTAAGGCGGGTTTGTGATAATAAAGCCATATTTCTTCGGATGGCTCAGCTGCGCCACCGGGCGCTCCTGGAAATGAATCATGTGATCCACTCCGGCTCTCTCCGCATTTTCCCGCGCCGCCTTGATTACCTCTCCGTCAATATCGTAGCCCTGAATGTCTACCTTTACGGTATCATCCACCATCTCGGTCGCTTCATCGATCGCGTCGTACCAGCATTTCTTCGGAATCAGGTTTGTCCAGCTCTCCGACAGGAAGGAACGGTTCATGCCCGGTGCCATATTTGCCGCGATCATCGCCGCCTCGATTGGGAAAGTACCGCTTCCGCAGAACGGATCGACCAGAATCCGGTCCGCTTTCCACGGAGTCAGAAGAATCAGCGCCGCTGCCAGTGTTTCCGTGATCGGCGCCTTACTCGTCATCTGACGGTAACCGCGCTTGTGCAGCGACTCGCCGCTCGTATCGATACCGACTGTCACCTGATCCTTATAGAAAAAGACGCGCAGCGGATATTCATTGCCCGTCTCCGGCATCCGGTCCAGATCGTAATATTCCTGCATATGACGGGCAATCGCCTTTTTCATAATTCTCTGGATATCTGACGGGCTGAACAGCTTACTCGAAATAGACGACGCCTTTTTAACCCAGCATTTACCGTCCTTCGGAAGATATTTCTCCCACGGAATCGCACGGGTCGCCTCAAACAGCTCGTCAAAGGTCACTGCCTTGAAGCTTCCCACTTTTAAAAGGACGCGCTCCGCCGTCCGCAGAAAAATATTCGCACGGCAGATCGCCTCCGCATCGCCGATAAAGGTTACGCGACCATTTTCCACCTCGGTAACCTCATAGCCCAGATCCACTACCTCTTTTTTTAACACTGCTTCCAGTCCAAAATGGCAGGAAGCAATCAGTTCATATCGTTTCAATCTTTTTTCCTCTTATCTCTCTGTGGATTCATTGCCAAATCATTTCATGCAAAGAATCCTTTTATTTTCATTACAGTCTTCACCATTTTTATTCTAGTTGACTGGTCTGCATCTGTCAATGAAAAGCCGCGGCAAAAGTGTCTATCTCAGGCTGCACTGATACTTCCCCTGATAAAAGCGGTAACCGCCGCCCAGATTATAAACCTCATATCCCATCCGGTCATACCAGCCGCACACCAGAAGGCTTTCACTCCCCCGCGCACAGTAAAACAGAAGCGGACGTTCACCTGTAAGTGTCTGCCGGTTATCCTGAAGCCATAAAAATGGAATATTTTCCGCCTCGCAGAGGTGAGATACATTATATTCTTCCGGCGTCCGAAGGTCAATCAGCCGTCCCGTGTACCCTTGCTCCAGCCACGCGTCCAGATACCGCACCGGTATGGTCTGATACATCCGTCATCCCTCCTCATTTTATACAAAAACGGTTTCTGACAGAACCCGATTTCTTTTTTAACTCTATGTAATATTAATATATGCTTTGTCCGTCGGACAGGTGTCGGAGGAGATGCGGCAGCCTCTTCCATTGGCTAGAAAACGAACAAATGCCGGGAAACGGTGGATATTCCGCATTCCCGGCATTCACTATTTTTTCTCTTATCTGCCTGTCTCATCAGTCACAATCGCTGTAATCATCCTCTGTCTTGTCCTGATACTGGTTTTTAGAGCTATTCCTGGAACGGTTCTGGCTCTGGTTCTGCATGCGGTTCTGGCTCTGGTTGGAACCATAATTAGAGCTGTTCTTGGATGCATTTTTGGTGCTGTTTTTCTCAGCACTGTTATCATAGTTGCTGTAACTGTTTTTGCTTGACATAAGTCATTCCTCCTAAATTCCTGCCCTGTCAGGTTTTCTACGTGTCGGTTCCGGCTTCCTGTGAACAGCCGCTTAACCGTCACTTTCTTGTTACAGGTCTTAGTATGGAATTTTACTGCGAAAGTATGCAGGGTAATTCTTACTTTTTATGCCAGTAATATTTTTTTGTTTCATCGGACGCAATTTCCTATGAAATCAAAAAACATCTGCATCCAACCCTTTTTTCATGAAAAGGTTCAATGCAGATGTTTCGTAAATTCATTCTTAACCCAGCACGTTCACAATCTTAACCGGTGTGCGGTAGTTCCATGGGGAAGTCTTGATGCCGGTCCTTTCAGTTGAAGCATGTACCACTTTGCCGTCGCCGATATACATCGCTACATGGTTGATACCTCTTCCGCTTCCGTAGAAAATCAGGTCGCCCGGCTGCATCTGGTCAGCGCTGATTGCTGTACCCTGCCTGGACTGGGAAGTTGAAGAACGGTTCAGGCTCACACCGGCACCGTGCTGCATCACATATTTCGTAAAACCAGAACAGTCAACCCCTGTGTGCGGGTCGCTGCCGCCAAATTTATAACGTCCACCTACAAACTGCAGTGCATAATTGACTAACTGCTCTCTGGTCGAGAGATTGCTCTGCTCTGCGACAAATGCATCTGCGACTGCAGCTGCTTCCTCTGCCTTGCTGAGCATAACGCTACTCTGAACCTTCAAATAGCCTTCCATCTCACCGGCTGCTACCTTGATCCAGCTGTCGTCTGCCTTTCCAACTACGTCATAGGACTCGCCCTTTTCAGCCATCGCTACTACTTCTGAGTTTTCATCCTCATCCGCATAGATCGAAAGGTCTGCTGCCACGGTTGCCACCATGTCGCTCTCATAACCTGTAGACGGCCCCGCAAAAGCTGCCTGCGCGCTGCCAATGGTCAGCATTGAGCACACGCATACCATACTGAAAAGTTTCTTTGTTCTATTTAAATTCATGCTTCAAAACTCCTTAATTAGATTTTGTGATTCCCGCAGATATTGCTGAAACAAAAGAATCGAGTCCCAATCGCTGTGGTGTTATCTATCGTTCGAAATGTTACATAATTATTAAATCTTGTTACATTGTTATTATATTTTCTTTTCTTTTCGTTGTCAAGGAAATGACGGATCTTTTATATTTATTTAAGATTTTAATTTCCGACAAAAAAGCGCAAAAATACAGGGAATTTCAACCATATTGGGACAAAATATTTTTGCCCCAGGCTGCCGAAATGCCCTGTATTTTCAAGTGTTTTTTATATCATCTCATATATAATGCAAATCACGATTCTGAAACATATTTCATAATTCTAAGATTCTGTCTCTGGCAAAATTTTATTTTCATTTTTCACCAGCCGTGTCCAGCGTAAACCAGAACTCCACACCGTTCTCATGGTTCTTCACACCGCACGCCTTATGGTGCATCTCCATGATCGCCTTGACGATCGAAAGCCCGATGCCGCTGCCGCCATATTCCCGCGTTCTCGCTTTATCTACCTTGTAAAACTTCGTCCAGAGGTTCGGAAGCGCTTCGTCCGGGATCGGATTTCCCGTGTTAAACACTTCCACGCAGACCTCTTTTCCATCGCGCCGGTGGTCAATCCGGATCTGAATCTTCTTCTCCCCGCCGCCCACATGATGAATCGCGTTCGTCAGATAATTGGTGATGACTTCCTCTATTTTAAATTCATCGCCCATGACGTAGACCGGTTCCTTCCCGTCAAAATCCACAGTCAGCTCATTCTGCTTAAGCAGCACACCGGAAGAAGAAATCACACTGGCAATCAGCTCCGTCAGGTCAAACCGCTCCACAGACAGCCGTTCTCCGCCAAATTCCAGCGCCGTCAAGGTCAGAAGCTGGCGCACCATCCGATTCATTTTCCCAGCCTCGTCCATGATAACGCCGCAGTAATAATCGCGGTTCTCCTTGTCCTCCGCCATGCCCTCGACGAGTCCTTCCGCATAGCCCTGAATCAGCGCGATCGGCGTCTTTAACTCATGCGACACATTCGCGATGAACTCCTTACGCATCTCATCGATCTGCACTTTCTCGTCAATATCCTTTTTAAGCTGTGCATTCGCCTCTTTCAGTTCCCCGATCGTTGTCTTGAGGCGCTCCGAAAGCACATTCATGCTGTTTCCAAGCGTATCAATTTCCTCCGTCGAGCGGCAGCTTGTCTCATAACGGGCATCAAAATCCAGGTTCGACATCTTTTCCGACAGCTCCGACAGCCGTTTGATCGGCATCGTAATGTGCCGGGTAATAAAATAAATCAGAATACTTCCCGCCAGAATTACCACGATTCCAACAAACATCAGAAACCGGTTTGAGATAGCCGCGCTCTCATGGATGCTCTCCATCGGCATCGTCATGATGAAAATGGTCGCATTATCCGAGAAAAACCCCCAGCTTTCCAGATAAAACGTCTTGCTGAGCGGGTCAAACGTCTTCTGAATCATGTAGTTGTCATATTCCCGCAATACATCCCGCTTCGCCCCCGCATGACCGACGATATAGCGCCGCACCCGCTCACGCATGACTTCCACATCCCGCGCCGAGGAGACGAGTGTCTGGTCACTCTCGCTGTCATATAAAAGCAGGGAAATATTCGACCGGTCACGCAGCTCGCGGATCACATTTGCCAGCCGGACACCGCCGCTCGAAGCTTCCTCCCCATCCAGTGCATCCGCCGATGCATCCTCCGAGTCATCCTCCAGCACCACCGTGTCACCTTCCGCATATTCACCCAGCGCATCCTGTGTCTCAGCGCCAGCCCTATCACCAGTTCCATTTTTACCAAACTGAGCCGAACCGCCATCCGCACTGTCCACATCAGAACTTCCATCTTTCGATTTCTGGTACTCTTTCCAGCCCGAATTCAGCTCCGCCTGTGCGTCCTCCAGCGAACTCTCGCCATTCCGGACCTCATTCTGGATAATCGCGTCAATCGCCCGATATCCCTTTTCCAGCGTATGAATCTTATAATTCTGGTAATATCCGGACAGAAACCAGTTATTGATACACCAGATAAGCGCGATTGCAACCGTCATCAACCCGGCAAATATGATTGTAAATTTCCATCGGACCGAACGTTTCATTCGCTTACCTCAAATTTGTAGCCCATGCCCCAGATCGTCTTGATGTACTCGCCTTTCTCGCCCAGCTTACTCCGAAGCTTCTTCACATGCGTATCGATCGTCCGCGCATCGCCGAAATAATCATAATTCCATACATTATTCAGAATTTTTTCTCTCGAAAGCGCAATTCCCTGATTCTCTGCAAAATACGTCATCAGCTCAAATTCCTTGTAGCTTAAATCCACCGGTTTTCCATCCACGCTGACCTGATGTGCCGTCTTATCAATGTGGATGCCGCCCACATCGATCACATCCTGGCTGCCGCCGTTACTGCGGCGCAGGATCGCCTCCACACGTGCGACCAGGATCTTCGGACTGAACGGTTTGGAAATATACTCATCCACGCCCAGATTAAAGCCCTGCAGCTCGTCGCTCTCCTCGCCTCTCGCCGTCAGCATGATGATCGGCACCTGCGAATACTTGCGGATCGTCTTCACAACCTCCCAGCCGTCCATCTTCGGCATCATCACATCCAGAAGAATCAGCGCAATGTCCTTCTGCTGGAAAAACAGATCCACCGCCTCCTCGCCGTCCCCGGCTTCCAGCACCTGATACCCTTTAATCGAAAGGAAGTCCTTCACCAGCTTCCGCATCCTCGCCTCATCGTCCACGACCAGTATTTTAATCTTATCCATAAAATCTTCACCTCATTTATTTTACTCTGCCGTGTATGACAGAACCTTTTTCCACGCTGTCATATCCTGATTACATTCTCAATCTGTCTGTATTTTAGCAGATTCGGGTGGGAGATTCCATAGGTTCACAAAAGATTCATAGTTTCTGCCACATATAGAAAAGAGAGTCCTTTTCCATCCTCCTGAGTTCCCCAATGCAAGCAATTTATATATTCAGTTGCCAAGGACAAATGGAACTTTTTCATCTCACACGCAAAACAGGACTGTCCGACAAAATCCAGTATTTCCCTACATTTCTCATCCAGCCCTGTTTGCTTTCTATTTCACAGTCTTCCCAGGCTGTTCCATATCTTATATTTTATTCTTCGGTCTTCTCCGCTTCATCGCTCTCGACCACACCAATGGAAAGATCTTCAAGCTGTTTCGGATCAACCTGAGACGGTGCTTCCATCATCAGGCAGGAAGCATCTTTTACCTTCGGGAATGCGATGACGTCGCGGATGCTGTCTGCGCCGACCATCAGCATAACCATACGGTCCATACCGTAAGCCAGACCAGCGTGCGGCGGTACTCCGTATTTGAATGCGTCTAACAGGAAGCCGAACTGCTCCTGTGCTTTCTCCTTCGTGAATCCAAGAACCTCAAACATCTTCTCCTGGATGTCTGCCTGATGGATACGGACAGAACCGCCGCCCATCTCGGTACCGTTCAGGACGATATCGTATGCTTTTGCACGTACCTTGCCCGGATCAGTATCGATCAGCGGAAGATCCTCTTCCATCGGCATGGTAAATGGATGGTGCATAGCTACGTAGCGATCCTCTTCCTCTGAATATTCAAGCAGCGGGAACTCGGTTACCCACAGGAACTTGAAATCATCCTTCTTTAAGAGGTCAAGCTGTCTAGCGATCTCCAGACGTAAGTTTCCAAGTACATCAAATACAACTTTATCCTTGTCAGCTGCGAACAGAAGCAGATCGCCCGGCTTACCGCCCATAGCAGCCACCAGTGCATCCAGCTCTTCCGGCTTCATGAACTTGGAGAAGGAGCACTTGTAGGTACCGTCCTCATGGATTGCCAGATATGCAAGACCTTTTGCACCAAAGCCTTTTGCGTACTCAACCAGCGCATCGATCTTCTTTCTCGGCATAGCGCCCTGTCCTTCTGCGTTGATACCGCGGACAGAGCCGCCATTTTCCAGTGCACTCTTAAATACAACGAACTCGCAGTCTTTTACTACATCCGATACGTTTTTCAACTCCATGCCGAAACGCAGATCCGGCTTATCGGAACCGAAACGATCCATTGCCTCGCGCCAGGTCATACGCTGGATCGGAAGCTGCAGATCGTAATTGCAGATCTCCTTGAAGAGCTTCTTTAACAGACGCTCATTGACATCCAGAACGTCCTCAACGTCAACGAAGGAAAGCTCCATATCGATCTGGGTAAACTCAGGCTGACGATCGGCTCTTAAGTCCTCGTCACGATAGCAGCGTGCCAGCTGGAAGTAGCGGTCATATCCAGAACACATCAGAAGCTGTTTTAACAGCTGCGGAGACTGCGGCAGTGCATAGAAGCTGCCCGGATGTACACGGCTCGGTACCAGATAGTCTCTCGCGCCCTCCGGAGTACTTTTAATCAGAGTCGGAGTCTCAATCTCAAGGAAGCCCTCCTCTGCTAAGAATGCACGGGTCAGGATAGCCACGCGGCTTCTTGTCATCAGGTTTCTCTGGATATCCGGACGTCTCAGATCCAGGTAACGGTATTTCAGGCGAAGATCCTCTTTGGTTTTGGAGTTCTCCTCGATCGGGAACGGCGGTGTCTCAGACTCTGCCAAAATGCGGAGGTAATCCGCGCGGATCTCAATCGCACCTGTCTTTAAGTTTTCATTTACTGCACCGGAACGTGCCTCTACGCGTCCGGTTACAGCGATAACGAACTCGCTTCTCAGCTTTTCTGCCTTTGCAAAGCTCTCAGCGCCGCAGTCAGCTTCCTCGAAGATCAGCTGCAGGATACCGGAACGATCCCGCAGATCCACGAAAATAATGCCGCCTTTATTTCTGCTCTTCTGAACCCAGCCCATAACGGTTACTTTCTCACCGATATTGGCAGTTCCCAGCTCGGTACAGCGATGGGAACGTTTCAGTCCTGCCATAGATTCTGCCATGATAGTATTTCCTCCGTTTATTATAGTTTTATCTGAAAAATTCAAAAACTGAATCACTTCAAACTGTCTTTGTAAAATTCCACGATCTCCTCGTAGCCGTCCTTCGCCAGCTGCTCCTTCTGGAATTTCTTGTTCTTGTTCATCTGTGCGACTGCCACGCGGGTGCCGTTAGCGCGCTCTTCCTGTGCTTTCTTTAAGACGGCACGGAACTGCTCGCCGCTTAAACCTTTCTCATACAGGAATGCTTTCTTGCCGGCTGCCTCCGGTACTTTGAAACCGGAATCCATCAGGATCGTGATGATACGCTCAAAACCGATGGAAAATCCGCACGCCGGTGTATCGACGCCGGTAAATTTGCCGATCAGCTTGTCGTAACGTCCGCCGCCTGCAACGGAGCCGCCGAAGCCTTCCATGGAAACCTCAAAAATCGTTCCGGTATAGTAGCCCATGCCGCGCACCAGCGTCGGGTCAAATTCAAGACCGAATTCGATGTCTGCAACCGCTTTAACAGTCTCCATGATCGTTGCCAGATTCTCTGCCTTTGCCGGATCCATCACGCCGGAGAGCTTCTCGCCCAGCGCGCGGACGCCTGCCGCATCGTTCTGAATCTCTGCCAGAAGTCCGGTGTATTTCTCAACCGCCTCTGGCGCATAACCTTCTGCAAGCAGCTCTTCGCGGACACCGTCCAGACCGATCTTATCCATCTTATCGAGAATGATAAATACCTTATCGGTCTCATTTTCCGGAAATCCGCTGTAATCTGCCATGCCCTTTAAGATCGCACGGTCATTGACGCGGACAGTGTATGCCTTGTCCGGGCAGATGCGCTTCAGCGCCTTGGTAAGCGCCAGAATCTCCTCGATCTCAGCCAGGTTTGTCGCATCACCTAAAATATCGATATCACACTGTACAAACTGACGGAAACGCCCCTTCTGCGGACGATCGGCACGCCATACGCTTCCGACCTGCAGCGCCTTGAACGGCGCTGATAAATTAGCAGAATTGTTTGCATAATAACGGCTGAGCGGCAGAGTTAAGTCATAGCGGAGACCACCGTCTACGACATCTGCCTCTGTCTGTGCTGCCTCGACGTTCAGCTTCTCGCCTCTCTTTAAAATCTTGAAGATCAGCTTCTCATTGTCGCCGCCCTGCTTGCTGGTCAGGTTCTCAATGTGCTCCACGCACGGAGTCTCGATCGCTGAGAAGCCGTATCCGCGGTAGGTATCTTTGATGATATTCAGCACATAATCCCGGATCTCCATCTCGCCCGGAAGAATGTCCTTCATGCCTGTAACTGGTTTTTTCTTTAAAGCCATGTGTCAAACTCCTTCTATGTCTTTCTGCGACCATATTTCCCGCGCAAAGAAAACTTCACTTTTCCATGCTGGAAACTGGATTTTTATGTTTCTCTGTTACAAAGTGTTTTTCTGCATCTGACACCCTGTATCTGTGAATTTTTCGTTTTTACTCTCTTCGTCCAAGCAGCTTCTCTTTCCGCCCGATCATCTCATCGATCCGGTCGATATACTGCTCAACTTCCTTGACGTTCTCCGCCCTCTCAATCCGGTTTTCTGCCGGGAAATAAACCTTGGTAGTCGTTCCCGCACCGCAGGCGGCGATCGTCTGTTTTTCTTCCATAATCAATATATTATAGAGACATTCCTTGCCCGGAACCGCATAACCGACATTTTCAAAATTGCCCGCCATATTTTTCTGGCGGTAGAGATAGTACGGTTTCAGTCCCATCTCCTCGGCATACTGCGCGGTCAGGTCAATCATCTCCTGTGTATTGACAATCTTCAGATTTCCGTAGCGCTCCTTATAGATATTCAGGCGCGCCGCGCGCTTGATCGCCAGCGAATGCACCGTCACGCTGTCCGGTCTGAGTGCCTTGATCTCCTCCATTGTCTGGCGGACATCGTCGATCGTCTCCTCCGGCAGACCCACGATCAGGTCCATATTGATATTGTCAAATCCCAACTCCCGCGCCAGCAGGAATTTTTCCTTCACATCCTCCACCGTATGACGGCGTCCGATGAGGTCAAGCGTCGCCTGCTTCATCGTCTGCGGATTGATGGAAATACGGGAAATGCCGTGATTCCGGAGCACCTGCAGCTTTTCGCGCGTGATGCTGTCCGGACGTCCCGACTCAACGGTAAATTCAACTGCCTGTTCCACCGGGAATAATTCTTCCACCTTTGTCAGGATCTCATCCAGATCCTGCGGATTTAACGAGGTCGGTGTGCCGCCTCCAAAATAGATGGTCGAAAGCGGGCGATCCTTCATCTGCTCCGCCACATATTCCATTTCCTTAAAAAGCGCCTCTTTGTAGAGGTCCATCCGTTTTTCCCATTTCACAATCGGAAACGACGTAAACGAACAGTACAGGCAGGTTGTCGGACAGAACGGGATTCCCACATACAGGCTGTACCCATTCTCATAATCGATCGTGGACAGCAGGCGTCTCTCGCGCTCCGCCACGTCGATGCTCAGATCGATCTTTTCCTTGCTGGTGAAATACGTCTCGCGCATATAGGTCTCGATCTGCTCGTCCGTCCAGCCATCATACAGCTTCGTGAGCGCAATCTTCGTCGGACGGATGCCGGTAAGCGTCCCCCACGGAAGCTCTCTGCCGGTCTGGGCACTCAAAAGACGGTATAACGTCTGTTTGATCTCATTTTTCGTCTCAAAACGGTTGGAAAAATCCGGATAAATCAAAGCAAAGTGAACAGCTTCTTTCTTCACCGGCGTCACATCCAGTGAAAACGAGTTTCCGTCCCGGACTCCCCGTACAATCAGCTCCGCCTCCCCGGCTTCCTCTTCCTTGTGCGTAAATGTCTCGCCCGGATAAAATGCCATCAGGAGCTCACGGATATCCTGTTCAAAGGACGCGTCATTTAACAAAATCGCTATCATGCTTCGCGCCCCCTGTATCCCGCCAGCGGATTGTACTGTTTTTCGTCGGCGATCGTCGTATATCCCATGTGTCCCGGATATACATTCGTATCATCCGGCAGGTTCAGAAGGATATCTGCCACCGAATGAATCATCTGACGTCCGCTTCCAGTCGGGAAATCGATGCGTCCGTAAGAACCTTCAAATAAGGTATCTCCCGAAAACAGCACCTTCTCTGATTTTACATAATAACAACAGGAACCTTCTGTATGTCCCGGTGTATGAAGCATCTGGAACGTGTAGCCCGCTGCCTCGAACGTCTCTCCATCCTTCAAAAGCATATCCGCTTTCAGATGCAGACCGCCGCCCTGAAACTGGACGGACAGGTTCTTATCCGGATCCGCCAAGACCGCCTGCTCCTGCTCACAGGCATAGACCGGCACGCCCAGATCCCGTCTCAGCTCTTCCATCGCCGTCACATGGTCAAAATGTCCATGAGTCAGCAGAATCGCCTTTGCCTTCGCTCCGGTCTGCGCCAGTGCATCCTCGATCCGCGCCGCCTCATCGCCCGGATCGACAATCACAGCTTCTTTCGTCTCCGGATGCACCGCAATATAACAGTTCGTCTGGACCATTCCCACGATCAGCCGTTTTATCTCCATCTTTTCCTCCTAATAATATGTGAAACTTTCACAGGGTGTAAGTACCTGTGAAATATAGAGAGAACCGCTTATCCGGCAGTTCTCTCTATATCTAATACTCCTTCAATCTGTCTGAGTTTATCAGATAATTTATTTAATTCCTCAATTCCGTGAATATCGAACGTCATGACGATCGTCGCCTTGCCCTGCTTGCTTGTCCGCACATTCATCGAGGTAATGTCGATCTGGCGCTCGGTAAATACCTTGGAAATATCCACAAACATGCCGATGCGGTTGTTCGCATAGATCTTGATTTCGGTGGAATATTTTTCCGTGCCCGTCTGTGCTTCCGGCTGCTGCCACTCGGCTTCAATCAGGCGCTCACGCTCTTCCTGCGGCAGATTCATCACATTGATGCAGTCCGTCCGGTGGATCGAGATACCGCGTCCCCTTGTGACAAATCCGACGATCTCATCGCCCGGAACCGGGCTGCAGCACTTCGAAAAACGAACCGCCAGATCGTGGATTCCCTTGACAACGATACCGCTCTTCGACTTCCCGGCTGCGATCACCGGAACCTTGTTTCCATCCGACGCCATGTTATCGAGGATCGTCGTGTCGGTTACTTCCTTCTTTAATTTCTTGTTGCGCTCATCCAGCATCTTGTTGATGACCTGTCCCTCTTTGAGGGCGCCATGTCCGATCGATGCCAGAACGGAATCCCAGTCACGGTACGCATAGCGCTTCATGACCTTTTCCATATATTCCGGTTTATTTAACTCTGAATAATTGATGTCCTTCGCCTTACAATATTTATCCAGAAGCGCACGGCCGCGCAGAATATTGTCCTCTTTCAGCTCGCTCTTGAACCACTGGTTGATCTTATTCTTCGCCTGTGTGCTCTTAACCAGTTTCAGCCAGTCGCGGCTCGGTCCCTTGGAATTCTGGGAGGTAATAATCTCGACACGGTCACCATTTTTAATGACATAATCGATGTTGACCAGTTTTCCGTTGACACGGGCACCAACCATCTTGTTGCCGACCGCACTGTGGATCGAATACGCAAAATCGATCGGGGTGGAACCGCTCGGCAGGTTCTTGACATCACCCGTCGGGGTAAAGCAGTATACATCATCCGTAAAGAGGTCCAGATCACTCTTTAAGAGACTTAAGAACTCTTTATTATCGGACATATCCCGCTGCCATTCCAGGATCTCACGCAGCCAGGAAAGCTTTGCCTCGGCGCTGTCGATCGCCGCCTTGCTGCTTCCGCTCTCCTTATATTTCCAGTGTGCCGCGATACCATACTCAGCGGTACGGTGCATCTCATAGGTGCGGATCTGAATCTCAAACGGCTGTCCGCTGCTGCCAATCAGAGTCGTATGCAGCGACTGGTACATATTCGGTTTCGGCATGGCAATATAATCTTTAAAACGTCCCGGAATCGGTTTGTACATCTCATGGATGACACCGAGCGCCGCATAACAGTCCTTCACGCTCTCCACGATAATCCGGACCGCAAAAATATCATAGATCTGATCCAGCGTCTTGTCCTGGTTTACCATCTTTTTATAGATGCTGAAGAAATGTTTCACACGGCCGTCTACCTTGGCTTCGATGCCCGCATCGTCCATATGTTTCTTGACTTCATCCATAATCTTATGGATAAACGCCTCCCTGGTGTCCTTACGGAGCGCCAGTTTTTCGGACAATTCTTTGTAAACCTCCGGCTGGAGATATTTGAGAGACAAATCATCCAGCTCGGTCTTGATCTTGGAAATACCAAGACGATCAGCAATAGGCGCGTAGATATCCATCGTTTCACGCGCCTTTTCTTTCTGTTTTTCCGGCTTCATATATTGAAGCGTCCGCATATTGTGCAGACGGTCTGCCAGCTTAATCAGGATAACCCGGATGTCCTTCGCCATCGCTAAGAACATCTTACGCAGGTTTTCCGCCTGAATCTCTACTTTATCGATCGTCCACGAGATCTGGGTCAGCTTGGTAACACCGTCTACTAAAAGCGCTACCTCCTCGCCAAAGATCGCCGTGATCTCCTCCTCTGTCATGACCGTATCTTCCACGACATCGTGCAGGATACCTGCCACCAGAGTCTCTTTATCCAGCTCCAGATCCGCCAGAATGATCGCCACACAGAGCGGATGAATGATATACGGTTCACCTGATTTACGCCTCTGGTCCTTGTGTGCGTCATACGCGATCTGGTACGCTTTCTCAATCATGCTGATGTCATCCGACGGATGGTACTTGCGAATGGCGGCAATCAACTCATTATACAGTACCTCCGGACTCGTAAAATCCGCCGGCGCTTCAATTTCCTGATCCAGCTTTTTTATTTTATCCAAATTTCCCATATATGCCTCCTGACCCTTCCGTAGATAACTGAAACGCCTGCCGTTCGGAATCCGGAAAGCGGTTCACGCAAATGAAATAAAATATTATATAGAATACCCCTATTATACGAATATTTGACAAAAAATGCAACGGCAAACTATTTTGTTACTGTTCACGCATACGTGCCTAGTAACGGAAATTGCCGTGGCTTCGCATTTAAATACGGCAAATTCCTGCTGTCGCCACGTTTTCTTACGGCACTTTCGGTTCCAAAAGTGCCTACCCGTGAACCGTTATCTATTTCCCCTCATAGGTAATTAGGGCATCCACCGCATATCCGTTCAGTTTTTCGCGTCCCTTTAAGCCTGCCAGCTCCATCACGCAGCAGATTTTTACAACCTCGCCGCCCATCTTCTCGATGAGCTTGACAATCGCCTCAGTCGTTCCGCCGGTTGCGATCAGGTCGTCAACGATAACTACCTTCTGTCCCGGTTTAATGGCATCCTCATGCATCTCCAGAACCGCGCTGCCATACTCCAGATCGTAGCTTACAGATACCGTCTTGCACGGCAGTTTGCCTTTCTTGCGGATCGGCACGAATCCCTTGTGCATCGCATATGCAACCGGCACGCCGAAAATAAACCCGCGGGACTCCGGACCAACCACGATATCATAATCCACGCCCTCTAAGGATTTCTGGATTCCGTCGATCGCAAGCTGCAGTCCGTCTGCATCCTGTAAAATCGTAGTAATATCGCGGAAAATGATACCCGGCTCCGGGAAGTCCGGAATGCTTCTTACATATTCTTCCAGCTTTTTCATGATTTTAACCTCTTTTCTATAAATTTTGTATCTCAATTTCTCAGTTTTAAATCGACATCCGGCTCTTTTTCCACCGTTCTTCTCATTTTTGCAGAAGTTTTCCCCTGCTTCTTCTTCCTTATATACATAGAAGCCACAATCACCGCCAGCACAAACAGCGCACCTCCGCTGATCAGCAGTCCCTCATGCAGTCCCTGCGGATAATACCTGAGTTCCACCGTATGGGTTCCCGCGGTCAGTTCCACGCCGGTAAATGCCTTCCAGACCGGACGCGTGATAGCTTCTTTTCCATCCACCGTGACCGTCCAGCCCTCGTCATACGGGATCGTGAGGAACAGCGTTCCGCCCTCGCCCGCGTCGATCGTGCCCTTCATCGCCTCCTCGCCCAATGTTTCCAGTTCAAATGGATGCTGGTTGAGGCGCTCATAGAGCGCACGCAGCCCGGCTTCGTCAAAGCGGTACGCGCTCGCGTCCATGCTTCCGGCACTGTCATTGCTCTCCAGCAGAATCAATGTGCCTGCCTTCACATATCCGGTTTCCACCAGATACCCGCGTTTCAACGTATCAATGCTACGGCTCTCCCCGCCGACATCCAGTTTAACCGAATCAATCTGACGGTTTGCGACACTTATATAATACTCCCCATCTTCCGGTGCTGTAAAGGAAAAACGATTCCCCTGCTCCTCCCCGTCCGTGAAAATCAGGCACTCCGGCACGCCCAGCACATCCGATAAATCATTCTGGACATCCGCTGGCGAAGAAAGATCGCGTTTCCAGCCCGTTTCTACTATGTCCGGCAGGATAAAGCCGAGCGGCAGCGTCCACGGATTCTCATAGAGGTACGTGTCACCTGAAAATGCATAGAGCGACAGGCGCGGATTGTCCTGCTTGCCCTCATAGAGTGCATATTTGATTGAAAATAACGAATCCACCAGCGGCGTACTTCCCACGATGCTGTATGCGTTCGTTGAACCTTCGCAGCCCATCTGTTTGAAGAAATCCGTCACCCCGGCATTTGCCACCGATGAAAACAGTGATACGGATGGAAAATGCATCCACGCGCCATCATTTTTCGTGCGCGCATTCGTTTTATCAATCCGGTAAAATTCCGTCTTTTTGAGCGGTTCTGTCACCGCTGCAACATCCTGATTGTCTGCCACATAATCAGTCCGGCTCGTCGTCGGAATACTCGTTGCCGCCATATTGGCAAGCGCCTCCACACTTACCAGCGCCATCGCCAGAAGCGCCGCCGTGAACGCGAAATGTTCTTTATTTTGATAGAAATAAAAGACGCCCAGATACAGCAGCAGAAGCACCACTGCCACATACCAGACAACTGGCTCAAACGCATCGTCCGTCACCAGCTTTTCTGCCAGAATCACGTAGCCAATCGCGGCGGATGTCACCCCGGCAAACTGCCGTTTGGATATTTCATCCAGATATAGATACGCCCGGAAACACATCGTCAGCACCAGCGCGATATAGATAAACGACTGGCGGCACGGCAGGCTGTTCGGGTAATGGAAGCCATGCCAGATAAAATTCAGCACGTTGAACGAAAAGCTGGCATAGAAAAAGAGAAGCAGCACACCGTACACAACCTTTTCCCGGATCGCAATCCGGCGGTTCAGAAAATACAACCCCATGAAAATGTAGACTGCCACGCCGCAGTAAAGGTTCGGCCAATGGTCGAGTCCCGTCTCCACCTGTACATTTCCGATGTGCCGCGCGATCATATCAAAGATCGGGAAGTAGATTTCCAGTGTGGTCGGAAAATTAAAATCGCCAGACGCCGTACTCTGCAGCGCCGCAATCTCCGGAAGAAGCACCGCAGCCGCCAGCGCACCCGCCAGAAGCGAATACACACCAAACAGGAAAAAGCTGTGCAGACAATCTTTCCATCCCGGCCGTTTCTCCAGAAACAAGAGCGCCACATAGTAAATCACCATGAAGAGACATATCATAATTGATATATAGTAGTTGGACAGGATTGAAAGTCCCAGCATCAGGCAGTAAAAAAGCCTTTTTTTTTCGCGCACCAGCCGCTCCAGGCCGTGCAGGATCAGCGGCAGCAGCACGATGCAGTCCAGCCACATGATATTCCAGCTATACGCCGCCATATAGCCGGACAGCGCATAGAATACGCCGAAATAGCACGCTCCAAACTTCTGCGAACCCGTGTGCTTTTTCAGATACCACGCCATCGAAAGACCCGCCAGACCGCTCTTGAACACGATCATGTAGGTCATAAATTCGATAATCAGGGACGACGGGCATAACAGCAGCAGCCAGTTGAACGGGCTCGCCAGATAGTACGCATAGAGCGCGGCAAAGTTTACGCCCATGCCGACATCCCAGCTGTAAAGCAGGCTCTCGCCACTTAAAAGCTTATGCCGGAATTCCGAGAAAAACGGCGCATACTGGTGGTACATATCCGTCCGCAGGAAGCTTTCCTGCCCAAAGGGGAAAATACCGCGGTATGCAAAAATCAGGATCAAAATCACTACCGGCAGGAAAAATGCCGCCAGGAGATCATCCGACGGACGGAAAACCGCAGCCAGGCGGCCCATTCCGCGGGGTGATTTCTCTGGTTCATCCCACTCATCTAATTCATCTAATTCTTCCTGCTCCCAGTCATCATCATTCAACTCTTTAATGACATCTGCTCTGGACTCTGAAAGTTTAGATTTTCTGGCATCTTCTTCCTGTCTCCAGGCCGGCATTCGTTCAGCACGTCTCATATCTGTACAAGCGGTCTCCGAATCCACGTCCGCACCTTCCCGCTCGTTCTCATACTCCTCTATTTTCCCCGTTGTTTCCGCTCCCGTAAGCTCCCTGAGTGCTTCTTCCAGTTTACTGGAACTTTCGTCTCGTTCTCTTTGCTCCATCTTCCCTCCATCCAGAATCCTGTTCAGGCGGCGTTTTCTCTACTCTTTCCGGCTTTTCCGGTCTGTCTTCAGCATCCATTTCCGCTGTCATTTCTCCACACAGCCCTATTTCGAGGATTCTTTCTTTTTGAAAATAAATAATTTACTGCAAATATAATTCAGCACCAGCGAGATCGCTGATACCACAATCTTACAGATCATATCCTGTTTGATTCCCATGCCGTCTACCATCACGATCATCGCCACATACGTGAACACCGATGTGAGAATACGGCAGGAGAAAAACGAAGCCATTTCCCTAAGAAGATATACAGGGCGGAAATTGTAGCTTCGGAATACCCAGATCTTGTTTGTCACATATGCAAACAGGATCGCCGCCGCCTGACAGCAGATCGTCGCCATACGGTAGTTCATGCCGTTGTGGCGGAAAACCGCATAGGAAATCCAGTCCACCAGCGTCGTCAGAACGCCGAATATCAGATACGATATCGTCTCCCTGTTTACAAACTTTCCCCAGATCAGGGATAACTTTTCCTTTATCATCACTTTTTCTCCGAAAAAAGAATTGTATGGGCAGCGGTCCTTCGACATCCCCATACAATTCCTGTACTTTCTGTAACACACCGGACTCTGATCCGGCAGTTTTATGATTGAAACGTAACTGTCTTCTGCATTTACAGTTACTCCTGCTATTACATTTCCTCTAACAGCTTGTTTACGCTGACCAGCTTCACGCAGAGAGTGAAGAGCTCAGTTGCAATGATCAGATCCTGCAGCGGCGGATAGGACGGAGCAATACGGATGTTGCGGTCTTCCGGATCCTTGCCATATGGATAAGTTGCACCGGCTCCGGTCATAACAACGCCTGCTTTCTTGCACTTCGCAACGATCTCCTTCGCACAGCCGTTCAGGGAATCAAAGGAAATGAAGTAGCCGCCGTGCGGTTTTGTCCAGGTACCAATCTCCAGTCCGCCTAACTCGCGGTCGAGAATGTTCTCAACAGCCTCGAATTTCGGGCGCAGGATGTTGGCGTGCTTTCTCATGTGCTCTACCATGCCGTGGATATCCTTGAAGAAACGCACGTGGCGGAGCTGATTCACCTTATCATGACCGATAGTCTGGATCTTTAACTGCTTCTTGATATCGTCCAGGTTGTTGTGGGAAGTTGCGATTGCCGCAATACCAGAACCCGGGAAGGTAATCTTGGAAGTTGAAGAGAATTTGTAAACCATATCCGGGTTACCGGCTTTCTTACATTCTGCCAGAATCTCCAGCACATGATCCTGCTCATCGTCATATAAATGATGAATACCGTATGCATTGTCCCAGTAGATACGGAAATCCGGAGCAGCCGGATGCATGCGTGCCAGACGGCGTACCGTCTGATCGGAGTAGGAATTGCCGGTCGGGTTAGAGTACTTCGGAACGCACCAGATTCCCTTTACGGTCGGGTCGGTTGTCACATACTGCTCTACCAGATCCATATCCGGACCATCTGCGGTCATCGGAATGTTGATCATCTCGATGCCAAAATATTCAGTAATGGAGAAATGTCTGTCATATCCCGGTACCGGACACAGGAATTTAACCTTGTCAAGCTTGCACCACGGGGTATTTCCCATAACGCCATGAGTCACAGAACGGGAGATGGTGTCGTACATTACGTTCAGGCTGGAGTTTCCATAGATAATGATATTGTCAGCCGGAACCTCGATCATATCCGCTAACAGCTCCTTCGCCTCGCTGATACCGTCCAGACCGCCGTAATTGCGGCAGTCTGTCCCATCTTCGCAGGTCAGATCACTGTCGCTGCTCAGTACGTCCATCATTCCCATCGATAAATCAAGCTGCTCTGCACTTGGCTTACCGCGTGACATATCCAGCGTCAGATTCTTGCCCTGAAACTCCCGGTACTGATCGCTCAGATCACGCTTAAGTTCCAGAAGTTCTTCTTTCGTCATCTCGCTATAAGGCTTCATCCTTCAACATCCTCCTTGTTTCTCTTATTTATTTCATCATAATTTCATGGTCTGCTTTTCATCCAGCTCCCCTTGTTCAAGGGTTCGGAGCATCTCATCTAAGCATCGTTATAATAATAACATAGGTACAAAGGGCATGACAAGCATTAATTTGTTATGTCAGCACATAAAATTTGTTATATGGTACTGCTTGGTTTTTCCGATTCGGTGCATTTCACGGACACCAAATTATAATAAAAACATGATGTTCCCCCTTCTTTCATATATTTATGAAAATATATCTTTCAGGTCACATCATGTTCATTCATTTTCCCATGCATTTTGTTCCATCACGTTTCCGGCACATCATTTCCCCGCTGCTGGTTCCCGCCCTGTTTGCCATCGCTTTCTTCGCCGGGCAGACTGCCGCACATTTCCTGCGCCGTCCATCCGGGCACACGGTTTCAGCGCCTGTTATCGCCTGTGGCTCGCTCCCGCCTGCCTTTGATTCCGGTTCGATTCCGGTTTCCGCAGATGGAAACTGGGGACTTGGATTTCCCAGTCCAGGGCAGACACCGGTCGGCAATGCCTCCGCCGACACTTTAAAAAATTTTGATGCTTTCTATGTAGGCGATACCTCCAAGCCCGTCATCTATCTGACCTTCGACGCCGGATATGAAAACGGCTGCACACCTGCCATTCTGGAAGCACTGAAAAAACACCATGTCCCGGCAACCTTTTTCGTCGTCGGCAACTATCTCGAAACCAGTCCTGAACTGGTAAAACAGATGATCGCAGAGGGTCACACCGTCGCCAACCACACGTATCACCATCCCGATATGTCCCGCATTTCCGACAAAGCAGCATTTGAAAAGGAGCTGACTGCCCTGGAAACACTCTACCAGTCCGTCACCGGGCAGACAATGAAAAAATATTACCGTCCGCCGCAGGGCAAATACAGTGAATCGAACCTGCAGATGGCAAAGGAGCTCGGCTACAAGACCTTTTTCTGGAGTCTCGCCTATGTGGACTGGATGCAGGATCAGCAGCCATCCAAAGAAGAAGCATTTTCCAAGCTTCTGACGCGCATCCACCCCGGCGCGATCGTCCTTCTGCACAGCACTTCGCAGACCAACGCTCAGATTCTCGATGAACTTCTGGCAAAATGGGAGGAAATGGGGTATCAGTTCGGGCGATTAGATGAATTATAAAATTATACCAGCAGCATTTTCCGGATAAACGAAAGGATCGCGCCTCCGATGCTGCAGAACAGCAGAAATCCGTGGTTCGCATTGAGCGCCTCCAGTGCCGCATAGCCGCCGTCTACAATCGGCTGTAAGCTGCCCGCATTCTTCGGCATCAGGTACGCTGCCGGACCGGCTACTAATACCAGAACAAGGATGATTATAAACGGGATAAATCCGCGCCCCGTATCGTATTTTTGCAGCCGTACTTTACCACCCGCGTGCTTGCCTGACAGAATCCACAGGCACCAGATCGTGCCCATCAATACCAGAAATACGCCAATCCCTACATACAGCCCCAGACCATAATTTTCCTCGGTAATCATAGTTCCGATATAGCCCAGATCGTCGCCGCCATACCGAAATGCCTTCGCATTCGCCCAGGTGATTCCCGCCATCAGAAGAAAACTGGCTGCCTGCATCACGCGCGCCATCAGCACAACCACGCCGGTTACTCCGGCTGCCGTCACATCCAGCACGGACGGACCGTCATTTGAGTCACTCTGCGTATGCGCCTCACTGCGCTCCGCCGCCCGTCTGGTGCGCTCTGCCTCCCGGGACTGGCGTTCCAGTTCCCGCTGGTGGCTGCGCTCCATCCGATTTTTCTGACGCTCTGAGCGCTCCCGCTCCGACTCCAGAGCATGAAGGCGTTTTTCCATCTGCTTCTGCTGTTTTGCATCCCGCTTATCCTCTTTCGCGCTGGAAGAAGAACGTCTCGCGTCCTGTCGTCTGCGCGATGCCGCTTCACGGTCGCGGCGGGCATCCTCCTGTGCCTGGGATTGGCAGCGTTCATTGTCGCGGCGCTCTTCCTCACGCTTCTGTGCGTCCTGACTCTGGCTGCTCCGCTTTTCCTGACTGTTTCGTTTCGATCCAGAGCCGGATTCCGCCTTTTTCTCATCCGATTCCATCCGAGCTGGATTCCGCTGTTCTGAATCACCGTCGTCATAGCTATTTTCCGGCTTTCTTCCCACCGTTTCCTGTTCTCGGCGTACTGTATCATTTACAAGCGGAGTTCCGCAGTTACTGCAAAAATTTCCAACTGCTTCCTGTCCGCATTTTGGACACTTCATTCTATTTTCTCCTTCCTCCAAACGATTCTTTCCATCCATTTCCGCACTCATTTCTGGCATTTGAAACGCATTTAACCAATGTACATTTTTTTTACACAGCCAGAACTTTATTTCCTATTTCCCATGCCCAGCTGCCAGAACGCCACTGCACTCGCTGCTGCCACGTTGAGCGAATCCACGCCGTGTGACATCGGGATTTTCACGGTGTAATCGCACGCCGCGATCGTCGATGCCGCCAACCCGTCACCCTCGGTTCCGAGAATGATTGCTAATTTTTCTTCCTGCGAAAGCGCCGGATCCGCGATACTCACGGAACGGTCACTGAGCGCCATCGCCGCCGTGCAAAATCCCAGCTTCTTAAGCGTTTCCATACTGTTCTCCGCCCAGTCGCCCTTCGGAATGTACGTCCACGGCACCTGAAACACTGTTCCCATACTGACACGGCTTGCGCGGCGGTACAGCGGGTCACTGCATCCCGGTGTCAGAAGCACCGCATCCATAAAGAGCGCCGCCGCTGACCGGAAAATCGCCCCCACATTCGTAGGATTTTCTACATTCTCAAGAATCGCGATCCGTCTGGCACCTGCACAGATTTCCTCGATCCCCGGCATTTTCTTCCGTTTCACCGCACACAGCATCCCGCGCGTCAGTTTAAAGCCGGTCAGGCGCGTCAGCACATCAAATGGTGCCGTAAACACAGGCACTCCCGCACACACCGGGCGTTCCAGAATCTCTCGCCCTTCTGTCTCGATATGGCGTTCTTCCATCAGAAAAGAAACCGGCTCATATCCCGCGTCGAGCGCCCGCCCGATGACCTTCGGGCTTTCCGCAATGAAAAGACCTTCCTTTGGTTCATTATAATGAAATAACTGCCCCTCGCTCAGCCGGGCGTAGATATCCAGCTCCGGCGCTTCCAGGGTTGTAATTGAAATATGATTCATTCTGCTTTTCACCTTTTTAATATGGTTTTCATGTTCTATCGAGTATACCACATTTCTTACAAAAAGGAAGTGCTGATTATGGACGCTGACATGAAATCATTCCTCTATTCTGCCGCATTCTATCATCCTCTTTCCGATTCCGTTCCTATTTCCATACAAATCTATCTTCGGCAAAAGATTTGACTTTTTCATCCCTGTTTTCCATACCGCCTATCATAACGCTGAACCCCCGCTTTATGTCAATCATCTGGGCAAAGATTTCACACAAAGTTCAGAAATAAAAAATGGGTTCTGACACATCTATGTGGGACTTCCAAAACAAAAAAACAGAACTGTCGACTAAATCAGCTACACAGTTCTGGTTTTTCTGTTACTTATAAGAACAAAAGACTATTGTCAGCCCTATCCTAGCGCCCCGCACACTCCATAATAATCCTCTCACACATCTCATACCCCAGCACTGAACTGTTCAGCGACAGTGTATAATTACTTGCCATCCCCCACTTCTGATCCGTGTAAAAGCGATAATTGCTCATACGGCGCTTATCAATGTCTTCTGTCATTTTGATCGCTTCCTGTTCCGTAACATTGTATAAGCCGCAGATCCGCTTTACCTTCTCCGGTATATTTCCGTGTATAAATACGTTCAGAACGTCATCCCGATCTTTCAGGATAAAGTCCGCATTTCTACCTATTATCACACACTCTTCTCTTTCCGCAATATCCAAAATGATCTTTCTCTGCGCTTCATAGATCATGTCTTCGACGGATCGTCCCATCTGGTCGCGCCCTGAAAACGCATAGGCAAATAACCCCTTCTTGGGTGACAATTCCGCATTCTCCTGGATATACTTCGGTGAAAATCCGGACTGCTCCGCAATCTGTCCGATCATCTCCTTATCGTAGTATTTCACACCCAGTTTCTGCGCCACTTCCATACCGATAAAACGTCCGCCGCTTCCAAACTCCCGGCTGACCGTAATAATTCTTTTTCCCATCATCCTATCCTCTCTCCTTACTCCAAATGTTCCACTTTATTCGTTCTGATTTTCTTCAAAAATCCATATCCCACCAGGCAGGCGGCGAGCTCTGTGATCGGAAACGCCCACCAGATAAGCGAAACACCTGCCTGACCGTTTCTCACAAAGATTGAAAAGATGCCTGCCAACGGCAGAATAATCACAAACTGTCTGAGCAGTGAAATCACCAGCGACTGGATGCCACTGTTGAGCGCCTGATAAATACCCTGATATGCCACATTGATTCCGGCAAAAATAAAGCTGATGGAAATGATTCTCATTGCCCCGATAAAGTATTCTCTGGACGATCCGGCATTAAATAACCCGGCAAACATCCCTGGGAAAACCTCTGTGATTGCCATGCCCACAATCATCAGAACAACCGTATAGAACAGACCATATTTAATTCCATCCAGAATCCGCCTTCTGCTATGCATTCCGTATGCAAACGCGATGATCGGTGTGATGGCGTCGCGCAGACCAAACGCAAGGAACAATACAAACTGCTGTACTTTGTAGAAGAGTCCATACGCCGTCTGGGCGGAAGGATTGAATTTCAAAATCAGGTTCATCACATACACCATAATAGACATGAGCGCCTGCGCGATGATCGCAGGAAGTCCGATCGCGTAGATTTCCCTTATAATTCCGACATCCGGCTTCATATATGTGAAATCATGCTCAAACTCTTTGTTTAACTTCATATGAAAAACAAATAATAAAACCGCCGATATGACCTGCCCGATCACCGTTGCATAGGCAGCGCCCGCAACTCCCATCTCCGGGACAGGTCCAATTCCATAGATCATAATCGGGTCCAGAATGATATTTACCACTGCTCCCAAAACCTGACCGATGGTCGAATAAAACGAACGCCCTGTTGCCTGCAATAATTTTTCAAACAAAGAGAAAAATACGATTCCAAACGAAATCACGCAGCAGATCCGAAGGTACTCCGTTCCCATCGAAATAACCTCCGGATCGACCGTCTGCGACGCGATATATGCGTTTACTCCAAAGAGTCCGAATAACAGACATACCGCATAAATAATCACACCCAGAAACAGGCTGTTTCCGGCTGCCTTTGCAGCTTTTTTATTATTTCCCTGTCCCAGCATCCTCGCAAGAAGCGCATTCGTTCCCACGCCGGTTCCAATTCCCACTGCCACCATCAGCATCTGGATCGGGAACACCAGTGTCAGCGCATTCAGGGCGGCTTCGCTTCCTACCCTCATATTTCCCACAAAGGCGCTGTCCACGATATTGTAGACTGCCTGCAATGCCATCGATAAAATCATCGGTATGCCCATCTGGATCATGAGCTGATTTACCGGCATATCCTTCATCTTGTTGCTTTCTGCCATTTTAAACTAAATCCTCCTTTTTTCCGCATAAAAAAGAATGTGCCTTGGCACATCCGGGCGTCTCGCGCGGTCGCTTGCGACATGTTTCTGCTTCGCGCGAGTGCGCATCATTGGCACGTTAGTGCCTTTTTTGTGTAATAGGGAATTCCAAGGAATTTCCTATTACATAAAAAAGTGTGCACCTATCTCATAAGCTGGACTTACGCTGATAGGCAACACACTTTTTAATGGCATTTTTATGAAATTTAATAAAAAATGCACCTTGGCACATTCTTTATGGAATAATAAAAAAGAGCAGCAAAAACTGGATTTACGCTCGTTTGCCACTCGTTTCGGTATTATTATATTTCCTGTTTTAAAAAAAGTCAAACCAAAAAATCACCTGTCGGAAACAGGAATTCTGGTTATTGGTTCACGGGTAGACACTTTGGAAACCGGCACTCCCACTCTCCGCTTCAACGCCTCAATATACAGTCCCGCAAACCGTCCCGGTGTCACGCGATTGTGGGTAATGTAACCGATCTCCATATAATCGTCCACATCAAGTGGAATCGCTACAATATTCGGTCCGTTCAGTTCCTCATTGATGACACCGCTGCAGATCGTATACCCATTCAGCCCAATCAGAAGATTAAACAGGGTCGCGCGGTCGGACACCAGGATGTCCTTGCGGCTGTCCAGCGTACTGAGGATCTCCTCGGAGAAATAAAAGGAATTGTGCTCGCCCTGCTCATAGGACAGACGCGGATAAGGTTCCAAATCCGACAGGGTGATGGAACTGCGGCTTGCAAGCGGATTGGCCGCACCGATAAATACATGTGGTTTTGCCATAAAAAGCCGCGTAAATTTGAGGTCGTGTTCCCGCAGCGTCTTGCGGATCACCGTCTCGTTAAAACGGTTCAGATACAGCACGCCAACCTCGCTCCTAAGCTTCGCCACATCCTCAATCAGCTCATACGTCTGCGTCTCGCGGATACGGAAATCGTACTCTTCTCCGCCGTACTCGCGGATCAGATCGACAAACGCCTCAACGGCAAAGGAATAGTGCTGGGTGGAAACGCAGAACTGGCGTTTCTGCGGCACAGCGCCAAAATAGCGCTCCTCGATCAGGTTTGCCTGCTCGATCACCTGTCTCGCATACCCCAGAAATTCTTCCCCGTCCGGGGAAATCACCACGCCCTTGTTCGTGCGGGTAAACAGGGAAAATCCAATCTCATGCTCCAGTTCCTTGATCGCCGCCGTAAGGCTCGGCTGTGCAATATAAAGTTTTTTTGCCGCCCCGCTGATGGTTCCGGCTGCCGCCACCTCCACCACGTATTTTAACTGAAGTAATGTCATGCCCTGTTCTCCATTCTTACTGATTTTCTGTCATTTCTTTCTGAACCGCATCTGCCACAGAATCACACCAGACTCAAATCCGCCTCTAACGCACCTAGTCCACAAATTTTTCCGTCTCTTTCAGACGAACCAGCGCTCTCGCCATCGCCGCGCGGGTGCTGTAATACTCGGAAATACTCTGTTTCTGGCGCAGCCGCTCTTTCGCACGCTCTAATGCCTCCTGCGCCCGGATCCGGTCGATCTCCTCCGGTTTCTCGATCGTATCTGCCAGCAACATAACACGGTTGTTGGCGATCTCACAGAAGCCCTGCCCGACGACTGCCGCCTCCCACGGACCGTCCTCTGTCACCTGGAAACGCATTTCTCCCGCTTTGACTGCCACGATCTCGCTCTCATGGTGCGCCATGACAGCCATCTCACCGTCCACCGCCGGAAGGATCAGACAGTGGCAGACTCCCTCATAGAATGTCCGGTTGCTGGATATGATTTTTACATGAAAATCTGCCATCCGTTCCTACGCCTCCTGTTTCTCTAAAGCCTTCGCCTTTGCCACTACATCCTCGATCGTTCCGACATTGAAGAATGCTGCCTCCGGGTACGCATCCATCTCACCATCCAGAATTGCCTTAAAGCCCTTGACGGTATCCTTTAACGGCACATACTTGCCCGGTACACCGGTAAAGTTCTCCGCCACATGGAACGGCTGGGATAAGAAACGCTGTATCTTTCTTGCGCGGCCGACGGTCAGCTTATCTTCCTCAGACAACTCGTCCATACCCAGAATTGCAATGATATCCTGCAATTCCTTGTATTTCTGCAAAATCTCCTGCACCCGTCTGGCCGTCTCATAGTGTTCTTCTCCGACCACATCCGGTTCCAGAATACGGGACGAGGATTCCAGCGGATCGACCGCCGGGTAGATACCCTGTTCTACAATCTTTCTGGAAAGAACCGTAGTCGCATCCAGATGGGTAAAGGTAGTCGCCGGTGCCGGATCGGTTAAATCATCCGCCGGTACATAAACTGCCTGGATTGAAGTGACCGAACCATCTTTCGTCGAGGCAATCCGCTCCTGCAGCTCGCCCATCTCATTCGCTAACGTTGGCTGATAACCAACCGCCGACGGCATACGCCCAAGCAGCGCTGAAACCTCCGAACCTGCCTGTACATAACGGAAAATATTATCGATAAATAGTAACACATTCCGGTGCATTTTGTCACGGAAATATTCTGCCATCGTAAGCCCGGTCTCTGCAACTCTCATACGAGCTCCCGGCGGCTCGTTCATCTGTCCAAACACGAGCGCTGTCTTTTCCAGAACACCGGATGCCTTCATCTCACTCCAGAGGTCATTGCCCTCACGTGAACGCTCACCGACACCCGTAAAGATAGAATAACCGCCTTGCTCCATCGCAATATTCCGGATCAGCTCCTGAATCAGGACTGTTTTTCCGACGCCCGCGCCGCCAAACAGACCGACTTTTCCGCCCTTGGAATACGGCGCCAGAAGATCAATAACCTTGATGCCCGTCTCCAGAATCTCCGCGACTGGGCTCTGATCCTCAAATGGCGGCGGATCCCGGTGAATACACCAGTGCTCCTCACCATCCAGCTTTTCTCCTCCATCTACCGTCTCACCTAAAACATTAAACAAACGTCCAAGCGTCTTTTCGCCAACCGGAACGGAAATGCCTTCTCCCGTCGGTGTTACCTTCATGTCACGGCTCAAGCCCTCGCTTGCCGACAGCATGATGCAGCGGACGATATTATTTCCCATGTGCTTGGCAGCTTCCATCACACACGTTTTTCCCTGATTTTCTACTGTGAGCGCGTCCCGGATCTCCGGAAGGGGACCGCTCTCAAATTTCACATCGACAACCGGACCGGAAACCTGGACAATCTTGCCTTCCGGCAGGCTGGTTTCGGTCTTTTTTGTCTCTGCCGCCTGTTCTCCCATCACACTCTCATCTCCTCTTCTCGTTCTCGTCTCTGTGCAGCCGCGCCGCCGCATACTTCGGTGATCTCCTGTGTGATCGCCGCCTGCCGCGCCCGGTTGTACATCGTATTCAAATCTTTTAAAAGTGCATCCGCATTATCCGTCGCCGCATCCATCGCCATCATACGGGCATTCTGCTCGCTGCAGAACGACTCAACCAGCGCGCCGTAGATAAATCCGGCTACATAGTTCGGAACGATCGCATTCATTGCTTCCTCCGGCGTTGGCCGGAGGGAAAACTCCTCCAGCCGCACATCGACCGGAATCGTCATTCCGTGC
Source organism: Clostridium sp. AM28-20LB (assembly GCF_003480665.1). Taxonomy (NCBI): domain Bacteria; kingdom Bacillati; phylum Bacillota; class Clostridia; order Eubacteriales; family Clostridiaceae; genus Clostridium; species Clostridium sp. AM28-20LB. The sequence goes on from NZ_QUJN01000003.1 coordinate 122,851, forward strand.
ATATCCGGCTTGGTAATCGGAAGCACCCTTTTATCCTTCGCCACACTCTGCATCACATTTTCCATTCTTGTATACAGGACATGGATCTCATCCAAATCACCCGACAAATATCGTTCCAGAAGCATTCCAGCAATCCACCTTGCCCGGTTAAACGTCGGATCCTGCGCCGTATACTGGAAATTTTCTTCAATCGGGATGTGCTGGGAGGCAAAAAACTGCCGCCCCGTCTCACCGATGACAAACAGATGTACCTCGCGGGAAGGATCCTTTAAAAATGTATCCGCCATCTTCATGATATTATGGTTATAAGCACCCGCCAGCCCTTTATCACCGGAAATAACCAGCAGCCCCGTTTTTTTCGACTGGTGTCCTTCTTTTTCAAAATAGGGGCTTTCCATGTTTGGCAGATGCCTCTGGATACGCCGGATGACATTTTGCAATGCATAGAAATACGGCTCCGTCTCTGCCAGTTCTTTTCTGGCTTTCTTTAATTTCGTCGAAGATATCAGGTACATCGCGTTCGTGATCTTGCGTGTATCCTGAATACTCCGGATCCGGTTCTGGATCTCTCTGAGTCCTGCCATCTTCCATCACCGCCTTACTGCTTATCCGGTTTTGCATCCGCTGCTGCCTCCGGCGCATTTCCCTGTGCTTTCAGGAATTTTGCCTTGTACTCGCCCACCGCCTTCGCAATCTCGCGCTGAATATCCTCGCTGAGTGTCTTCGTCGTGCGGAGTGCATCGCCCACCTGCGGGTAGGAGCTTCTCATATATTCGTAAAGACCGCCCTGAAATGTCTTCAGCTTTTCCTTCGGAATATCTACCAGCAGATGGCTCGTCGCCGCATACAGAATCACAACCTGTTCTTCCATCGAGAGCGGATGCTCAAGCGGCTGTTTTAACAGCTCCATCAGACCGCTGCCGTAGGTAAGCTGTGCCTTAGTTGCCGGATCCAGATCGGAGCTAAACTGTGTAAATACTTCCATCTCGCGGTACTGTGCCAGGTCGATACGTACGCTTCCGGCTGCCTTCTTCATCGCCTTGGTCTGTGCTGCGCCGCCGACACGCGATACCGAAAGCCCTACATTGACCGCCGGGCGCATGCCCTCGAAGAACAGCGAACTTTCCAGGAAAATCTGTCCATCTGTGATGGAAATAACGTTGGTCGGGATATACGCCGACACATCGCCCGCCTGTGTCTCGACAATCGGCAGCGCTGTGATTGAACCACCGCCCAGCTCATCCGAAAGCCGCGCCGAGCGCTCCAGCAGACGGGAATGCAGATAGAATACATCGCCCGGATATGCCTCACGTCCCGGGGAACGTTCCATCAGAAGAGACAGTGCACGGTACGCAACCGCGTGTTTCGATAAATCGTCATAGACAATCAGAACATCTTTTCCCTGATGCATGAAATATTCTGCCAGCGCCGTTCCTGCATACGGCGCGATATACTGTAAGGACGCCGGATCACTCGCCGTCGCTGCCAGCACGATGCTGTACTCCATCGCCCCGTGTTTTTCCAGTGTATGAACCAGTCTCGATACCGTTGAAGCCTTCTGACCGATCGCCACATAGATGCAGATCACGTCTTTTCCCTTTTGGTTCAGCATCGTATCCACCGCGATTGAAGTCTTACCGGTCTGGCGGTCGCCAATGATCAGCTCACGCTGTCCGCGTCCGATCGGGAACATCGAATCAATTGAGAGGATACCGGTCTCCATCGGGGTATCAACCGACTGACGTTCGATGATACCCGGCGCCGGGGACTCCACCGGACGGTATCCGGCAGCCTCAATCTTACCTTTATTATCGATCGGATTGCCCAGCGCATCTACAACACGCCCTAAAAATCCCTCGCCAACCGGTATACCTGCCATCTTGCCGGTCCGCATCGCGCGGCTTCCTTCTCCGATGGTGTTCGCATGTCCAAAGAGGATGCAGCCGATCTCCTTCGACCGGATATCCTGTACCATGCCTCTCACATCACCGTCAAACGCCACGATCTCGCCATACATTGCGTGGTCGATTCCATCCACATAGGCGATGCCGTCGCCCACCCGGCTGACCGTACCGATCTCACGGGCTGAAATGTCGATTCCATCCAGATTTCCTTTCAGAATCCCGATGATTCCCTTCTGGGTAAGGAAATCACCCGAATCCGGCTCTTTTACCAGATTCTTTAATTTATCTGCCAGTGCCCGTTTTCTTCCCTCCGTGCTCCAGTCATATTCCTCACTTCCGACCCGGAGGATAAAACCACTTCCAAGCTCCGGCTTTTCTTCCTTCACAATCCGGAGTTCCCGTCCCGGATATTTCTCCGAGAGAAATTTCCGGATTCCGGCTGCCTGTTTTTCATCCGGCTCTTTGACATATTCCAGCACACAGCGCAGATATTTATCCGGCTTTTCAAACGTCTCCGCTTCCTTAATCAGATCCGGCATCATTTTCATTGTCTGATCCTGTGCCAGCACCTCGATGATTCCCCGGACTGCCAGCGGAAACAGGCTACGAACCAGATCTTCCCGCTTCTCACGGGTCAAATCCGGATTTTCAAGCTCTGCCGGAAGCTGCGGTGTCGCAGCCAGTATCTCAGCCGCATGCTGCAGATCATCGACAGAAATCTTCTGCCTCTTTATTTCTTGTAAATAGACATCAAGTTTCTTCATTCTCCGTCGTACCCGCTTTCTTCAAAAACTCATCATAAAGAGCGCTGTCATCCGACTTCTTGTTCATCGAACCAGCCGCCGCGTCCAGAACCAGCGACAAAATTTCATGCTTCGCCTGTTCGAGCATCTTGTCCTTCTCCCGGCGTGCATCCTCGCCCGCCTTACGGATGACTTTATCTGCCTCTTTCTGGGCGTTTTCAATCAGCTGGCGTCCTTCCTCACGTGCACTCGCACGCGCCGCATCCAGCACCTTGTTTTTCTCTGCTTCTATTTCATCCTGGCAGGCTGCGTATTTCTCTTTCTCCGCCTGCGCTTCTTCCTGCATCTTTTTTGCCTCATCATACTTTTCCTGAATGGCTGTATTCCGTTTATCGATCACTTTGTTGATCGGCTTAAAGAGGAAAATACGGATAATTGCATACCAGATTAAAAGGTTGATGATCGTAAAAACCAGGTTGATGTCCAACCGTAACATAGCCTTGCCCCACCTTTCGTTTTCTATCGTATCAGCTTAAAAGAATAATAATCAAAAGGGCAATAACGAAACCATAAATAGCAGTTGCCTCGGCAAGTGCCGCACCTAACAATAGAATCTTTGTGATTTTTCCCTCTGCCTCCGGCTGTCTTGCGACTGCCTCAGTCGCCTTAGATGTGGCGATTCCGATACCAATTCCGGCTCCTGCGCCTGCAAGAACTGCCAGACCTGCTCCGATTGCAATGATTGTACCCATAATAAAGTCTCCTTTTTGTAATTTTCTATTTCTCTTCTATTACTCGATTGATTCCTTGATAAAAAGCCCTGTCAGGAAGACAAATACATACGCCTGAATCAGACCGTCAAAGATATCAAAGTAAGCGCTGAACAATACCGGAAGCCCTACCGGAAGGATGTATTCAATCAATTTCATGATGACGAACGCGCCCAGCACGTTTCCGAACAGTCGCATACACAGCGACAACGGTTTGATAAATACCTCCATGATATTGATCGGTGTCACGATGGCGATCGGCTCTGTAAAGCTCTTTAACCATCCTTTTAAACCTTTGACCCGAATCCCTGCTGTCTCAATCAGCACAATACTCATCAGCGCCAGTGCTGCCGTGACGTTCAAATCCTTGGTTGGCGGCTTGAATCCCAGTATACCAAGCAGGTTCGCCACGCCCAGATACATCAGCACGGATGTCAGATACGGCGCATAGCCTTTTCCTTCCTCTCCGAGGATTCCCTCGCCGATGCCCTGCAGCCACGTAACAGCGTTCTCCAGAAGGAGCTGTCCGCGTCCGGGATGTTCAACTTTCAGACCGTGCGTCACAATCAGTGAAACCACGAGCACCACTGCCATCATGATCCATGTAACCACAACGGATTCTGATATGCCGATCCCGCCAATTGTAAAGGCTGTCTCACAGTTCAATTCCTTGATCAGGGTCGCACCCAGATCTCCCATACTGTCACTTCCTCTCTCCGGGTTGTTCTCCCGCGGCTGCCCCGGCTATTTTTCTTTCATTTCCCGATGCCGCCACGTGTTCTAGTTACTGTTCACGCATATGTGCCCAGTAACGTTTTCTCCTGTGTCTCCACATTCTTCCCGTCTGTTCCCGATCTTACTCCCGGAAATACAAATGGTAAAATTATATTTTTTTCCTATATCCATAGATAAAATGAATGGTGATAATTATTGGTAATCGTTATTGTGGCTGGACATTTCTGGAAAAATACGATAAAGTGTGACTATATTTGGTAAATACACGTACAGATATAAAATCAGATAAACACTGTTTCAATCAGGCAGAAACAGTCCGACATACAGAAAGGATTTCAACTACATACATGGACATCAGTTTCGACTACTACAAGGTTTTCTATGAGGTGGCTCGATGCCAGAATATTACCCAGGCGGCTTTGAATCTCTGCCTCACGCAGCCAACCGTAACAAAATACATTCATAATTTAGAAGATATGCTTCAGTGCAAACTTTTCAACCGCTCCCAAAAAGGCGTGACCCTGACCGATGAAGGGCGGATCCTGTTCCGCCAGATCAACCGTCCCTGCCAGCAGATGGGACGAGCGGAAGAGCTTTTAAAAGAATACACGAACAGTCAGAGCGGCAAGGTTTCGATCGGTGCGAGCGAGCTGACAATGCGCTTCTTTCTGCTTCCTTATATTGAACAATTCCAGCAGCGTTTTCCGAATGTGACCGTGCAGATTCATTCCAACTCTGCGCCGATCACCGCTTCTTCCTTAAAGGCCGGGGAAAATGACTTTGCCGTCATCATTTCTCCGATCCACGAGATCATGAAGGATCTGGATCTGGTTCACGTGATGCCGGTTGCCGAGTTCCAGGACATCGTCATTGCCGGAAACCGTTTTTCCGAGCTGCAGAACCGCACACTCTCCCTTGAAGAGCTCTGTATGCACCCACTTGTCAGCATGGAGTCCGGCACAACGACGCGGCTTTTTTGGGACAATCTCTTTGAGGAACAGGGGCTGGATCTGCGCCCGAGCATCGAAGTTTCTTCCAACGACCTGATCGCCCCGACCGTCTCCCACAATCTGGGAATCGGCTTTGTTCCCTCGGAATTTGCCCGGAACTACCTGCTCAACTACCGCGTGTTCCAGCTTCACCTAAATATCCCTATCCCGAAGCGCCAGATCCTCGTCTTGCAAAACCCGATGCGCCCGCTGACGCCGGCGGCACAGGCATTTCTGGATATGCTGAAACAGCCGGTGCAGGAAAGTATAGGGAATGGACAGCCGGTCTTGTTACACCCATAGGGATTTTCACTAAAAATACCCTGTCGGTCGGATTTTAATGCTCCTGACAGGGTATTTTTGTTTGTAATCTACAAGCTTCTAACCTCTTCATATAAATGAAAGTGATTTTTTCTAAATTCCAGAAGCCCTTCCCGCTGCATTTTCCCCAGCTCTGCCGACAGCGCCGACCGGTCCACACCCAGATAGTCGGCGAGCTGCTGGCGATTGAATGGGATATCAAATCTCTCGCTCTCATTTTTTACCGCCTGATCGGAGAGATACGACAGAAGCCGTCCCCGGATGGATTTCGACGATGTATTGAAGATCCGACGGGACAGCTGCAAGTTTTTCTGCGCCGAGATTGCAAGCAGATTGCGGATAAGCTGCGTGTGATGTCCGCAAGAATTGGGACACTGCGACAGCATTTTTCCAACATTTAAAAACAGCACTTCCGTCACCTCCGCTGCAAACACATCGACCAGCAGCTTTTCCCCCGGCACGCACGCATATGTCTCCGCAAAAATCTGTCCCGGTTCTACCCGGTCTAGAATGCTGCGGTTGCCCCACAGATCATCGTTGACAATCATCACACTTCCGTGCATCACCACACCCAAAGATGTGACCGTATTCCCCGCACGATAAATCATTTCTTCTTTTTCATAACTGCGTTCCTCCGCCCCCAGACAGGACAGCATCTCCCCGATTCCGGATTCGCCCGCGCCTCGAAACAGGGGGCTGCGGCTTAGAAGTTGCATTTCGAAGGGAGTTAAATTCAGGCTGGCGCCCGTTTTATAGTTTGATGCCATATAGATGTTGACCTTTCTGTTTTAACTAAGTGTTCTTATTATATCAAATATTTTTATATTTTTCTGCAATCTGATTTCCCGTTCTTGCACATCCATACAACTTCTGCGATAATAGAAACATTCCTATATCAAATGAAGCTTTAAACCAGAAGATTTATCGGACAGGATATTTACATAAAGAGGAGACTTTCAAATGATCGAGCCAAACCAGCTTCTTCAGACATATATCCGCCAGTATCAGGCGGCAAGCAAGAAAAAAAGAAAGACCAGTTCCCGCCCCCGCGATCTGAACGAGCGGACCAACCGGCTGTTTAAAACACTGAAACGCACCAAACCGACACAGGTCACCAGCCTCTCGCTGGAGGAATGGCACCGCCAGATCAAAAATCTGGCTTATTTTGCGTACCGTTCGCACAACGATGCTGTCACAAAGCTCATTGAAACCAGCCTGCTGCCACAACTCATCCGCCTGGATGAGGCAATGTTTCTGCCCGCCCAGCGCGATGATATTTCCGTGGATTTTCTGAATTATCTGGAAACAGAATTGGATGGTCAGCTCTGCACGCAGACACTTCTGGAGCTTTACCAGATCTATAAGCGCTACGTCATCCAGTATAAAATCATGGATCTCGTCCCATCCCGTCCAGAGCTGGAATTTCCGGAAACTATGGCGATGAACCGCCGTTTCATTCTCCACATCGGACCGACCAACAGCGGCAAGACATTTCACGCGCTGGAACGCTTAAAAACAGCAAAAACGGGCACTTACCTCGGTCCGCTGCGCCTTCTGGCGCTTGAGGTATATGAAAAAATGCACGACTGCGGCGTCCCCAGCACCATGCTGACCGGTCAGGAGTGTATCGCCGACGATGACAGCCGGATCACAGCTTCGACGATCGAGATGGCAGATTTCTCCGAGGAATACGATATTGCCGTGATTGATGAGGCGCAGCTGACCGCCGATCCAGACCGCGGGCATTGCTGGACAAAGGCGATTCTGGGACTGAAAGCCCACGAAATCCATGTCTGCATGAGTCCCGCCGCTGAATCTGCTGTCACACACCTGATCCATCTATGCGGCGACAGCCTTGCCATCTGCCGTTATCAGCGCAAAACTGCACTCATCTGTGAGGACACGCCATTTTCCTTCCCGGAAAGTGTTCTTCCCGGCGATGCACTCGTCGTATTTTCAAAAAAATCCGTGCTGGATGTGGCGGGACGTCTGGAAGAAGAAGGTATCAAGGCAAGTGTTATATACGGAAGCCTGCCGCCGGAGATCCGCCGCCGCCAGATGCAGCTTTTTACCAGCGGCAAAACCAAGGTGGTCGTCGCCACCGACGCGATCGGCATGGGACTCAACCTGCCTGTCCGGCGTATCGTATTTGTCCAGACCCAGAAATTTGACGGTACCACCCGACGCGGTCTGTCCGTACCGGAGATCAAGCAGATCGCCGGACGCGCCGGACGCTTCGGACTCTTTGACACCGGCTACGTCAATGCGATGGGGCAGGAATCCCTCGATTATATCCGGGAACAGCTTACTCAGGAGGAGGAACCGATCGAAAAAGTCAGCCTCGGTTTCCCGCAGATTCTCCTCGATCTGGACGAGCCGCTGGACGTTATCATCAAAGTCTGGAAATCCGTTGAGCCGACACCTCCGTTTGAAAAGGTCAGCGTCGATGAGATTTTAAGCCTTTATGCGCAGGCAGAACGCCACAGAGACGATATCTACGGATTCGATGACAAACGGATTCTCTACCGCATGATCAGCTGTCCCATCGATATCAAGGATCATCAGGTTGTCCTGCAATGGCTGCGCTACTGCAAGGATTACCCGGCGGACAAACGCCTGAAACACCCGGACAAAGGCGCCGGTTCCAAGCTGGGACTGCAGAAATACGAAACGTATTACCGCAAGCTCGATCTCTACTACCAGTTCTCCCACCGTTTTGACAAGATCATCGACGAGGACTGGCTCGAACAGGAACGCAGCCGCACTGAGGGTACGATCATGCGGTATTTGTCCAAGGGCAAAAAAAGCTACATCGCCCGCTGCCAGCGCTGCGGACGGATACTGCCGGTTGGATATCCGTTTAAGATTTGTGAGCCGTGTTTTCATCACAGTTCCATTATCGATTAGCCCCTGATTTTACCGTTTTATTTTCCGGCTGTTCAACACCACCAATGCTGTAAAAATCAAAAGAATGCCCAGCACATTTTCAACCCGCAGCATTTCTCCAAATACCACAATCCCAGCCACAGCTGCCACCATCGGCTCAGCAAACGCCAGAACCGAGGCTTTTCCTGCCTCCATCTGGCGGAGTCCCAGTGTGTAGCTTACAAACGGAAAAAAGGTAGATACAAGTCCCAACGCCAGCCCTTTGCCAAGAAGCGCCGGAGAGGTCATCAAGCTCGAAAACACCTCTGGTAATTTTACAAAGGGAATCAGGCTGATGGTTACAGCCATAAAAAAAGCTTTATTCTGAGGTGATGATATGATAACGGAAGATGCCATGACGACATGGGGGATACTGTTTCGGGGCAGCGCATGACGCGCTGCCTATTTTTTCGAATTTATGCTATAATACAGAAAGAGGGAATCAAATTTCAGGAAAATAAGGAGAAGTTCAATATGTATGATGTGTTAATTATCGGCGCCGGTCCCGGCGGTATCTTTTCTGCCTATGAGCTGATGGAACGTAAACCGGATTTAAAGATCGCTGTTTTTGAGGTAGGACATCCGCTGGAGCACCGTAAATGTCCCATTGATGGTGATAAGATCAAGTCCTGTATTCACTGCAAATGCTGCTCCATCATGAGTGGATTCGGCGGAGCCGGTGCATTTTCTGATGGAAAATACAACATTACCAATGATTTCGGCGGCACTCTCTATGAGTATATCGGAAAAAAGACAGCCATTGAACTGATGGAATATGTGGATGGAATCAACCTTCGTTTTGGCGGGGAGGGCACGAAGCTGTATTCCACTGCGGGAACAAAATTTAAGAAAACCTGTATGCAGCACGGCCTGCATCTTCTGGATGCTTCGGTCCGCCATCTGGGTACGGATATTAATTATATTGTTCTGGAGCACCTCTATGATCATCTGAAGAATAAGGTGGATTTCTATTTTGACTGTGCCATCGAAACCGTGGAGAAAACGGAGAAGGGTTACAAGGTTTACAGCGATGATACAACCTTTGAGGGTACGAAATGTATCATTTCCGCCGGACGAAGCGGCAGTAAGTGGATGCAGAAGGTATGCAAGGATCTGGATATCCATACGAATTCCAACCGCGTGGATCTGGGGGTCCGGGTTGAGCTGCCGGCTGAGATCTTTTCGGATCTTACGGATGAACTCTATGAGAGCAAGATCGTGTATCGCACGGAAAAATACGAGGATTACGTGCGCACCTTCTGTATGAATCCCAAGGGAGCTGTGGTAAATGAGAATACCAACGGCATCGTAACGGTAAATGGTCACAGCTACGAGGATCCTGCAAAGCAGACCCATAACACGAACTTTGCCCTTCTGGTAGCGAAACATTTTTCAGAGCCCTTCAAGAATTCCAATGAATATGGAGAGAGTATTGCAAAACTCAGCAACATGCTGGGCGGTGGCGTAATTGTGCAGCGTTTTGGAGACCTGATCCGCGGAAAAAGAAGCACGCAGCAGCGAATCAATGAATCTTTTACGGTTCCAACCCTCAATGCGGCTGCCGGTGATCTGAGCCTGGTTCTCCCAAAACGGATTCTGGACGGTATTATCGAGATGATTTATGCCCTGGATAAGGTGGCACCGGGTACGGCGAATGATGACACGCTTCTCTATGGAGTGGAGGTAAAATTCTACAACATGGAGGTGGAAGTGGATCACAACCTGATGACCTGTCATGATGGACTCTACGTCATCGGTGACGGCAGCGGTATTACCCATTCCCTTTCCCATGCATCTGCCAGCGGTGTCTATGTGGCACGGCAAATCGCGGAGGCAATTTAATAATAAACGGTCAGAAATGTCTATTAAAAATGGATAAGATGCAGCCCCTATCGTCTGCCATCTTATCCATCTCATTTCACTTCTTTAGCTTACCAACATCTCATTCAGATGCATTTTCCTTGATTCCCACTCAGATCCCCAACTTCCGAAACAACGCATACAATTCTTCTGCCTCGTCCATCGAAGGTTTCCATCCATATTGTTTCAAATCGACGCGGTCGCCGTCCTCGGTGGAGTCCACCCGTATTCCATCCTGTTCCAGCAGTTTTTTCTGCTGTCCCGGATAGTCGAACGCCGCTGCGCCGCTTAGAAAGCCCTTGGAATTAATCACCCTGAATGCCGGGACATCGCCCAGGCGGTTGGTGCGGAGTGCATATCCCACCTGGCGGGAATGGCGCGGCGCACCGCACAGGAGCGCGACCTGACCGTAAGTCGTCACGCAGCCGTCCGGAATGCGCCTAAATACTTCTTCCATTCTCCGATAGATGTCCATAATTATTTCCCCAGCACCTCGTCCGCATGATCAAGTGCTGCCTCGATATTCGGGCAGAAATGATCGCGTCCGATCATATCCACAAATCCTGCCTTCTCCATCACGTGCATCGGCTGCTCGTTGACATGGGACAAAATCAATGTAACGCCGTTCTTCTGGCAGCGCTCATAGAGGGCAACCATCGAATTCATCGCTGTACTGTCAACTGCCGGAACGGCACGCATACGAAGAACCAGGCATTTCGTCTCCTCGCGGGTTTCAATCTGGTTGATGCGGTCTGCTGCACCGAAGAACAGCGGTCCTGTAATCTCATAAACAGCCAGTTCTCTCGGAATCTCCCGCAAACGTGCCTGTTCTTTCATGGCTGCTTCTTCATCTTCTGCAGCTGCCGCTAAGAGCTGTGCCTCTTCCACTGAAAGCTCTTTTCCGGCTTTTTTCGCTTTTCTTACTTCCTGCTCTTTGCGCTTCTGCTCCTCTACTTCTTCGACATAGAGCCAGCTTCTGACGCCCGTCTCATCGCTCATCCGCTTCATAAACAGCAGGCAGGATAACAGCATACCGATCTCGATCGCTACAACCAGATCGAAGATAACGGTTAAGAAGAAGGTCATCACCAGAACCGCAATATCACTCTTCGGAGCCGTCTTGGTCAGACGGACGAAGGTTCTCCACTGACACATATTGTAGGCAACCATAAACAAGATTGCCGCGATGGTCGGCATCGGGATCCAGCTTGCACACGGCATCAGAACTACCAGAATCAGAAGCAGGACAACCGCATGAACCATGCCTGCAACCGGGGTACGGCCGCCATTTTTGACATTGGCTGCGGTACGCGCGATCGCGCCCGTCGCCGGAATACCGCCAAACAGGGCGGAAATAATATTACCCGCGCCCTGTGCCACCAGCTCCGTGTTGGAACGGTGTTTTCCGCCGATCATGCCGTCCGCTACCACGCAGGAAAGCAGAGACTCAATCGCCGCCAGAACTGCAATCGTAAACGCATCCGACAGGGAACCCTGAATCACATCGTAGCTGAACACCGGCAGACGGAACGCCGGAAGCTTGTTGCTGACCGTGTAAAGGTCGCCGATCGTATTCACATGCAGCGGCAGGAATTTTACCATTAAAATACCTGCAATAACCGCTACCAGCGATCCCGGAATTTTTTCCGTGATCATCGGCATCACGATCAGAATCGCCAGACACACCACGCCGACGATGATCGCGTGCAGGTTGACACTTCCGAATCCAGCCGCGAACGCTTTCAGCTTCTGCATCGTCTCGATCGTCTCCATGCCTGCCGGATAGGTTACGCCAAAGAAATCCTTCAACTGACCGATGACGATCGTCACCGCGATACCGGAGGTAAAGCCGGTCGTGATTGTAAACGGAATAAACTTAATCAGTGAACCAAAATGGCAGAATCCCATGATAACCAGGATAATACCTGCCATGATCGTCGCAACTGCCAGTCCTTCCACGCCGCTCTTCGCCACGATACCTGCCACGATCGTTGCAAATGCCGCCGTTGGACCTGCAATCTGTACCTGGCTGCCGCCTAAAAATGAGATCACAAATCCGGCTGCAATCGCCGTGTAGATACCCTGTTCCGGACCTACACCCGAAGCCAGCGCCAGCGCGATCGAAAGCGGCAGCGCGATGATCGCCACGATGATACCCGCTACCACATCTGACATCAGCTGTGCGCCGGAATACTTCTTCAATGTTGTAAACAACATTGGACGTATTTTTTCCATACCTCAAACTCTCCCTTTTTCTTCCCAATTTAAACAAAAAGTAATTGTCAGCCCTAAAAAGAACCGACAATTACCTATTATACAGCAAAATAAGGGGGTGTCCAGTTTTTTCGAAGTTTTAACACAGGAATGCTTCCGACTTGTTACTGGGCACGTATGCGTAAACAGTAACTCAGACTTCTAGATAAGCAGTTGTTAAATTTCTTAGTTGTGATTTTTTTGTCAAAATGACGGATTTGTAAAATTTCTGTCACAAACTTCCGGCTATTTTTTCGATTGACTTTCCTTTAAAAAAGTCTATAATTCGTACTTATAAAAAGCATTGAGCAGGACACGATTTCCAATTCTCCACGTTTTCAGAGAGCTGCCGGGCGATGAAAGACAGTAACGCCGATGGAAATTATCCCCTGTGAGCTGATCGGACAAACGCATGCAGGATACCAGTAGTCCGGTTCGGATTCCTACCGTTAAAGAGGAACATATTCAGAATGATGGATATGGCTGAGAGATCGGCTTTACAGCCGGTAAAAGAAGTGGTACCGCGGATGCTTATGCCTCCGTCTTCTTGAACTTTTAAAAGTTTCAGGAGGACGGAGGCTTTTTTGTTTCCCCGCTCCCGAAACTCCGGCAAACTGCCGGGACACTAAAAACCATTTGACCTATGGGAATGGAGGTATCTTTATGAACACATTAGTTATCGTAGTTATCGCAGCCTGTTGTCTGGCGGCTGGTTATCTGCTCTACGGCAGATGGCTCGCCCATAAATGGGGCATTGATCCAAACGCCAAAACACCGGCCGTCACAAAAGAAGATGGTCAGGACTATGTTCCGACCGATGGCTGGGTTGTATTTGCCCACCAGTTTTCATCCATCGCCGGTGCCGGTCCTGTCACCGGTGCTATTCAGGCGGCTGTCTTTGGATGGGTTCCGGTCTTTCTCTGGATCATCCTCGGCGGCATCTTTTTCGGCGCTGTTACCGATTTTGGTGCCCTGTACGCCAGCGTTAAAAATGAAGGCAAATCGATGGGACTTCTGATTGAACAGTACATCGGCAAAACCGGTAAAAAGCTGTTCCTTCTGTTCTGCTGGCTCTTTACTTTAATTGTAACCGCCGCTTTTGCCGACATGGTTGCTGGTACATTCAATGCATATGAGACGATAGACGGCGTGACCAGCTTATCCGCCGCCGCAACTGTCAACGGCGCAGCCGGAAGCATTTCCCTTCTGTTCATTGCCTTTGCCGTTGTATTTGGACTGATTCAGAAAAAGGCTCAGTTCCATGGCTGGAAACAGACCTTGCTCGGACTTGTCTGCACGGTAGCTGCTTTCGTCATCGGCATGAACTGCCCACTCATTACCACCAAGGCGAACTGGTCCTACATGGTATTCGCTTACATTTTCCTCGCAGCCGTTCTTCCTATGTGGCTTTTGATGGAACCGCGTGACCTGATGACAACCTTTATGTTTGCCGGTATGATTATCGGTGCCGTCGTTGGACTGCTTGTCGCACATCCGGCAATGAACCTGGCGCCTTACACTGGTTTCCACAATGAGAAATCCGGTGACCTGTTCCCGATTTTGTTTGTAACCGTTGCCTGCGGCGCCGTATCCGGTTTCCACAGCCTGGTTTCCTCGGGTACTTCCTCCAAGGCAATCACCAATGAAAAGGATATGCCGAAAGTTGGCTTCGGCGCTATGCTTTTGGAAAGTTTACTGGCTGTCCTGGCTCTGTGCGTTGCCGGTGCTGCCGCTTCCGCTGATGGCACGCCTGCAACCGGTACTCCGTTTGCTATCTTCTCCTCCGGTGTTGCCGGATTCCTGGAGATGTTCGGAATCCCAGTTTACGCTGCCCAGTGCTTTATGACGATGTGCGTCTCCGCACTTGCCCTGACAAGCCTGGATTCCGTTGCACGTATCGGACGTATGTCCTTCCAGGAGCTGTTCAGTGTCGATGACATGGAACACGCCGAAGGATGGAGAAAGCTTCTCTGCAACAAATATTTTGCAACGGTTATCACCTTGGTATGCGGCTACATTTTAACCCAGATTGGCTATTCCAACATCTGGCCGCTGTTTGGCAGCGCCAACCAGCTGTTAAGCGCCCTGGTTCTCATCACCCTGTGCGTCTTCTTACGCGTCACCGGCCGTGAAAACCGCACGCTGCTGGTTCCACTGGTTGTTATGCTGTGCGTTACCTTCACCGCACTCGTTGAGCGCTGCATCGCACTGGTAAAGGCTTACAATGCCGGAACCGCTGTCTTTATGGTAGAAGGACTGCAGCTTATCATCGCGGTTCTGCTGATGGTTCTGGGTGTCATTATTGTGGTTCATTCCGGTAAAGTACTGTTTTCGAAATCGACTGCTTCGAAGACAGAAAACGATAAAAGATCTGAAATGAATAAACCGGCGCATTGCTAATGATTTCATCAAAATCAAATTATAACCCGACTATAGGTACCAAAAAGGGAGTCTCTCGCTCACGAAAAGAGACTCCCTTTTTTGGTATTTTTTAATTCTATTGATAACCACTCTGCTGCTATATGATGCCAACTCTTCACTTCTGAATCTTTCTCACCGCGAATAATTGGCACTTTTGTTACTGTTCACGCATACGTGCCCAGTAACGCACTTTTTTCTATTCTTTCATCTTTTCTCAAATTTCTCTGGTATTTCCCCTGCATTTCGTCTATAATAGAAAGCAAATTTTTCAACCGAACACAGCGCTGACAGGCGTTGTATCAGACAGGAGGAGACATGGATATTGTATGTTTAGATCTAGAAGGTGTATTAGTGCCGGAAATCTGGATCGCATTTGCTGAAGAAACCGGAATCCCGGAGTTAAAACGCACCACCCGCGATGAGCCGGATTATAACAAACTGATGAATTACCGTTTAAACATCCTGCGCGAGCACGGACTGGGACTCAAGGAAATTCAGGAAACGATCTCTAAAATTGATCCGCTTCCGGGCGCAAGGGAGTTTTTAGACAAATTAAAAGAAATCACTCAGGTAATCATCATCAGCGATACCTTCTCCCAGTTTGCCGGACCTCTGATGAAGAAACTTGGCTATCCGACCATCTTCTGCAACTCTCTGGTTGTCAGCGAAAATGGTGAGATTACCGATTTTAAGATGCGCTGTGAGAAATCCAAATATACAACCGTCAAAGCACTCCAGTCCTGCGGCTTCGAGACGATCGCCAGCGGCGACAGCCACAACGACCTCGCCATGATTGAGGCAAGCAAGGCGGGCTTCCTCTTCCGCACGACGGAGGAGATCAAGGCAGAATATCCGCAGATTCCGGCCTATGAGACGTATGATGAGCTGTTAGAAGCGATTAAAAAGGTATTAGCGTAAACATTCCGTATTTTCATAATTGCATATGCAATCGTAAAAGCAGCCCCCGGAATCCACACTCCGGGAGCTGCTTTTCAATCGTTTATCCTCTCAAATGTTCACTGATTATTTTTCAATAAATAACTGTTTTACATCAAATGCCTCGTCGATCATGCCGGATTCATACATGAAATCAGCGGTCTTCTGGAAGCCTTCTTTGTCATCATCTGTGATCTCGGTAGAGAAATCATAGAGATCGTACATACTCTTCACCGCATCGACATCCAGATCCAGCTCATCGGCTACGATCTGCATCGTCTCATCCGGTTTTTCTTCCATGAAATCAGCAATCTCGGTCTGTGCTTCTTCCAGCTTCTCGATGATCTCCGGGTGCTCGTCATAGAATTTCTGTGTCACTGCCACTGCAATGATCGCCTTAATCAGGCCTTCGCCGTCGGCTACCAGGTGGTAACCCTGCTGCCCTGCATTGTAAGCAGTTGCGCCAGCAACCAGAGCCACGTCTACACTGCCGCCGTCCAGACCTGCTTTTGCATCCGGGATCGACATATTGACATAGTTGACGTCGTCGATCGTCATGCCAGCCGTTGCCAGATAGGAAACGAGAAGCTCATGCAGGTTGGTTCCGGTCGGTCCTGCGATTGTCTTTCCTCTCAGGCTTTCCGGCGTCGTCAGGGACTCATCCTTAGAATACATACAGAATGCCTTCGGAGAACGGCTGTACATATTTAATACCTTGATATCCGCTCCATTTGCTGCAGACAGAATCACCGAAGTACCGCCAACCGCATACAAAACCTGCACATCGCCGGAAGCCAGCGCCTGTGTCTGATCTGCCCCGGAGGTCAGCTCCGCATAATCAACCTCAATCCCCATATCGCCAAATGTTTTTTCAAAAATACCCTGATTTTTCTCGATGATCGTCGGCACATTGAGCGGAGAAGTTACATACGTAAAGGTCAGCTTATCCAGATCAGATTCTTTCGCTGTCTCCTCCTCGGCTGCCGCCTCCTCTGCGCTGGTTTCTGCCTCTGCCTGCGTGCTCTCAGCCGCATCTTTTGTACCGGAGCAGCCTGCCAAGGAAGCTGCGGTAAGGCAGAGTGCCATTCCCATTGCCATCCATCGTTTCATCATAATCGTTCCTCCTCTAAATAAAATGTAAATTATTTATAATATCCCTTTTCAGGGTTATCATCTCATCCTCCAAAAGATTCCTCTCTTCCTGCGGCGCCTTGACCTCATAGAGCGCTTTGACCATGCCCTTTTCAATGACCGCAATCTGGCTTCCCAGAATCAGTGCCTCATCGATGCTGTGCGTCACAAACAGAATGCTCGCACTGCGCTCCTGCTGGACGCGCAGAAGCTCTTTCTGCATCTGTTCCCTTGTAAAATAGTCAAGCGCGGCAAACGGCTCATCCATCATGATAAAGGTCGGCTCATACGCCAGCGCCCGCGCGATCGCCGCCCGCTGCTGCATTCCGCCGGAGAGCTGTGCCGGATATGCTTTTTCAAATCCAGATAATCCGACCGTGCGGATAACCGCCTCTATTTTCCCCGGATCTGTCTCCTTTTTTGAAAGCCCGAACACCACATTTTCCCAAACGGTCAGCCACGGCATGAGGCGCGGTTCCTGAAAGACAAATGCCGTCTTATGGGCGCTCTCCCAGCGGATCTCTCCGCTGTCCGCCGTCTCCAGTCCTCCGGTCAGCCGCAGAAGCGTCGTTTTCCCGCATCCGCTCTGCCCCAGAATCACGGTGATTCTCCCCGCCGGAAGCGACAGGTTGATCCCGTTTAAAACGGGAATCTCCCGGTTATCCACCCGGTATGTTTTATGAATATCAATCAGTTCAATTCCAGCCATTTTCCCCGGATCCTTTCAGCACAAATCCTATCATCCATCCAAACAGGCGGTCCGTCACATATCCGACTGCCCCGATCACCAGAATCCCCACGATCACCTTGTCGGTCCGCGACATCTGCTGTGCAAATAAAATCATATGTCCAAGCCCGGTGGACGCCGCCACCATCTCCGCACCGATAATGGCGCGCCAGCTATAGCCAAGCCCGATCCGCATTCCGACCAGAATATCTGCCATCGCATAGGGCAGAATGATGCGGAAAAATTTGCGGCGCTTCGAGTAGCCAAACATATCGCCCACTTCCAGAAGTTTCGAATCGCACCCGGTAAATCCCTTCACGATATTTAAGTACATCGGGAAAAAGGACGCCAGCACAATAATCACCGTCTTCGTCGTCTCTCCGATTCCGCACCAGAGAATCAGCAGCGGAATCATGCTGAGCGGCGGGACATTGCGGAAAAACTGCACAATATACTCATAGTAAACGCTGCTGCCCGGAAACAGCGCCCTGAACATTCCCAGCACAAAGGCACACAGGAACGCAATCGCAAATCCCTTCATGACACGCAGGAAACTGATTGAAATATCCCGCCACAGTTCCCCGATTTTCACCATTTTTAAAAAGCTCGTCCACACCCGCGCCGGGGACGGCAGCACATACGCACTGACCATCTCCATGCGGCAGACCAAATACCAGATCAGAAATACCGCTCCGATTCCCAGCGCCGGACCGAAGTATTTCTGCCAATTATCCTTGAATTTCTTCGTTTCTTTCATTCTTCCCATTCTTTTGCCGCAATTCATGCATTTTCCGCTTCTTCAAGCGTTTTCCATGAACCGCAGCTTTCTCTCACTCTGTCTGCACGCCATCCCCGTGATGGCATCCATCCTTACAATACAAAAGTTCCAGCAGATCCGCCTGCTTCCAGCTTCCGCTCTCCACATATGCCCGGATTTTCTCCGGACTGCTGACACTCTCTACCTTCGCCGCCTGTCCATCTTTCCGGCAGATTCCCGCAAAATACCCCGGCGGAATCGGGCTGTCTTCGATCGCCCGGACGCGCACCTCACCGCCCGCCAGACGATTCCATGCGATAAACCGCGTATTCTCAAGTCCCAGCGAATTTCCAAGCACCGCAAGACTCTGGCATGGCGTCGTGATGATCTTCTCCCCATCCGCCAGATCCGGACGCGTGCTTAATTCCCGCGCACAGTGAAGTAAAATCGGCTCGATCGGGGCAACTTTCAGGTTTTCAATTCCAGATTCGTTTTCCGGCTCCTTCTGTATCTCTTCAAGCAGCCGAACCGCCTCCGGACAGCGCGCATCCGCAAGCGTCACGCCCGCCCGCAGACTAGCTTCATATCTTTCCCGGACGATCCGTCCCCAATCGCCCCGGCACTCGACCCGCGTCAGACCATGCCGTTCTAAAAAACGCTTCAGCGAATCTTCCTCACACATCCCGGCAGAAACCGGATTTATCCACAAATACTGCATTGTTTCTCCACTCTATCCAATCAGGCTGCCTAGCTTTCACACCTATGCACCTAGTTTACTTCGTTTTCACGTTCCCTGCAAGTTAGTTTTTTCTAACTAGCTTATCATAGCAAAAAATCGATATATTGTCCAGTTTTGATTGTAAACTTTTACAATTTTATAAGTTGACACTAGCCGGTAAAAATGATAAAATCGGTTTTAATGATTCCTATTTTCATACATCTTTAATAGGTTTTGTTCCGAACGGATTCCTGTTTTTATTGAATCCTATAAAAAAATATGCCTTGGCACATCCTCGCGGAGCGTTTTTTGATTGGAAAATGATGGAATTTAGTTACTTCTGTTTACTGCTGGCATACCATCTGCTACATAACTTCAAACAGAGCGTCTTTTCATGGGACGCTCTTTCTATGAAAAAAGGTTTTAACCAGTTCACATATTTACCGTGAAAACCAGCTAAAACCATTTTTCATTACAGCATATTAATAAACCCGGTCGATACCAGGAAAAGAACCAGCATGACAGCCGGCACAATATACCGGATTAAGAAGCTGTACATACCTGCTCTTGAAAAATGTTCCCCATTTTTCTCGACTTCTTCCACGATCCACTTCGGTCCGACCACCCATCCAATCAGGATGCTGGTTAAGAAGGAAATGATCGGCATAAGGAAGCTGTTGCTGATATAATCCATCACATCAAGCAGCTGTCCGGTGGAACCGTTCGGCAGCTTCAACTCAAAATACAGAACATTGTAGCCCAGACAAATGAGAACCGCCGTGAGCAGGGAATAGATTCCGACCATCACACACATCTGTTTTCTCGTCTTTCCAAACACTTCCATGCAGTTGGCAACCAGCGTTTCCATGACAGAAACGCAGGATGTCAGCGCCGCAAAGCCAAGCATCAGGAAAAATGCAAGTCCCACGATATGACCGGCGCCGCCCATCGCCTGAAATACCTTTGGAAGCGAAATAAAGGTCAGACTCGGACCGGACGCCATGCCGTCGCGTCCTAAAAATACAAAGACCGCCGGAATAATCATCATGCCGGACAGAAGCGCCACACCTGTATCAAAAAATTCAATCTGGTTGGTCGCCTTATTCAAATCGATCTCATCTTTGACATAAGAACCATATGTTACCATAATTCCCATCGACACACTCAGTGAGAAAAAGAGCTGGCTCATCGCATCCAGCAGTACTTCCAGAAATCCTTTTACCGTCAGTCCCGTAAAATCCGGGCGCACGTAGACGAGGAATCCCTGTATTCCCGTCCGGACCGTCCCATCCGCGTCCGTGTAGGAAAGCGTCAGTGAAAAAATCGCGATTCCGATGACTAACAGGATCAGTCCCGGCATGATAAAACAGGAAAATTTCTCAATTCCCTTCTCCACACCTCTGTATACAACCCAGATTGTGAGCGCCAGAAAGATTCCCGTGAAAATCAGCGGCGCATTCTTTTCCGTGATAAACGATGTAAAATATCCGTCCTCCGCCACATCCCTGCCGGATGTCGTCAAATACTCAAAGAAATATTTCGTGATCCATCCGCCGATGACCGAATAATACGTCATAATTAACATCGGAACCAGAAACGTCAGGTATCCAACAAACTTCCACTTCGGATGCAGCGTTCCAAACGCCCGCAGCGCATTCTCCTTCGTTCTTCTGCCGATCGCCACATCCGTCGTCAGAAGTACAAATCCAAATGTCACCACCAGCACCAGATACACCAGCAGGAACAGTCCGCCTCCGTCTTTCGCACATAAATACGGAAAACGCCAGATATTTCCTACACCGACGGCACTTCCGGCTGCTGCCAGCACAAACCCCAGCGAACCGCTGAAGCTGTTTTTCTTTTTTGCCATTTACTTATAACCCCCGTGATTGTAACTTTTATGTCCGTCTCCCGCGGACATAGACAGCTTCTATTCTACCTGTTTTTATTAGAATTACAAGTATCTGCCAGCAATTTTCCCCTCAAATTTCCCCCCCTCCCGCTTTTCTTCCCAGCCGTCCCATCGTTACTGTTCACGCATCATGCCCAGTAACGGAATTTGCCGTGGCTTCGCATTTAATTTATTTCCTCCCTTTCTTCTCTACTTGCCTGCCTTATCATCTTCTGCTAAAATTAAAAAGATAAAAACAGAAATTTTCTCATGGAATGAGGCATATACACAATGAACAACAATCAAACATTCCCGCGTCTTTGCCGGGTTTTAGAAATATACGAAGCCGATTTTGGCTGTGAAGAACGCCCGGACGGACAGGAAACGATGGTCTGTGTCCGTCTGCTGGACACAACTGAAAATGCAAACCTCTCAGAGCATCCAGAATATACGATACGCACCGCGGATCAGGCACTCTATGATACCGGAATCGATGAGGGCGATCGCGTCTGGTTTGACCCGGAATCCGGGCAGATTGAGAAAGCGGCTGAATCACACTAAAATATAAAGAGTTACAAAGGAATATCAAAATGGAACCATTTTACTATAATCACATGAACAAGAACCAGCAAGCCGCCTACCGCGCCATGCAGCAGGGGCTTACCAATCTCTCCGACGAATTTCAGATTCCGCGCCTGGAGGGAAAGGATTTAAGCAATGTATTTTTTGAACTGCGGCTCGATCACCCGGAGATTTTCTGGGCTTCCGGCTTTAAATATAAGTATTACCCAGATTCCCCGAACCTGATCCTGATACCGGAATACCTCTTTGACAAGGGCAAGATCCGCGAACATCAGAAAGCGATGGACGCCCGCGTCGAAAAACTTGCCCGCCCGGCAATGAAGCTGACTGAACTGGAAAAAGAACGCTATATCCACGATTTTATCTGCGAACACGTTCACTATGACAAATTAAAAAAGCCCTACTCCCATGAGATCATCGGACCTCTGGGACAGGGCGTCGGCGTCTGCGAGGGCATCGCCAAATCGGTCAAAATTCTTTGTGATACGCTCGGCATCTGGTGCATGATCGCGCTCTGCGGCAATAACCCTGAAAAGGGCATCAAATACCGCCATACCTGGAACATCGTCAAGATCGGAAAAACGTACTACCATCTGGACGCTACCTTCGACAACAGTCTCGGCAAATGCAGCCAGACAGGGGAGGAAATCCGCTACGATTACTTCAATCTCGACGACAAGGCGATCTTCCGCGACCACGAACCGCTCATCGCCCCGGCGCCTGCCTGCACGGACAGCAACCATTTCTATTATAAAGAAAAGAAGCTCTCCTTTACCAAACAGGAGGATGTATACAAGCGCTCCTTACAGGCGGCCAAAAAAGGAAAAACACTGACGTTTCACTGGCGCGGCGGCTATCTGACAAAGGAAGTTCTGCGTGAACTGCTCGACCTAATCGAAAAAGCCGGAAAAGAACGGCAGAAAACAGCCCTAATCAAGCTTAACTGGCCCCAGGCTGTCCTGCGCATCCGCTATACCGATGAGGCCATCCAGCCGATTGTCACCATGGAGGAAGCAAATGAAGGGGAAGAAACCCCGGAAGGCACAGCGTCTTTATAGTTCGCTGTGCTTTTCCGCGGAGCATTTTTGTGTCATAGGACGAAGTTTCCTATGACATGAAGATTCTAACAATCATAGGGATCATCTTCCAAAACCAGATCCTGATGTTTATCAAAGCTGCCTGCCAAAGGAGCTTATCCAGAAAGTTTTACGTTATTTTTTTGCTATACGTCAATGATTAGGATGAAATTTCTTAGAATTTTTCTCAAAGGAACTATTGCTATAGTCTCTCTTTTACTTCCATAACTGGGCACACACCAACTCCAGTACACTTCCCGCGATACATCTCGCCTTGTCCGAGATCAGAAAACAGTTGGAAAGTTCCTCTTTTCTCGGATCAACATCTGCTACCTTGAAATGTTCCGTCACCAGATAACCATCCCGCAAAAGACCTCGCAGAATGCCCGTGATCTGTGTCTGAACCAGAAGTTTCGTTCCGTCCTCCTGCCAAATCTCCGCGATCGTGTCCCCGGCTTCGACGATATCACCGATCACACGCACATTTTTGAAAATACCCGCTGCCTGTGCGTGAATCACCCGCTCTGCACCGTATCCACCGATCACGCCCGGAATCCCTGTATTCGGGATCGCCGCACCCTCGCGGATAATTCGCCCCAGCCGGTGACCGCGCTTTGTCTCCACCACAACATCCACATCCTCACCTGCCGTAAAGCCCGGACCAAGTGCAATCGTGAGCGGTGCCATATCCCGGCGGGTTCCAAGATTTCGCTTTGCCAGAATCGCATCGATCACAACAGCCGGTTTCAGCGCTCCAATCGACACACCTTTCGGATCAATCAAAATCGGCACGCTATTTTCCTGCCAGACCGCTTCTGCCTCCTCATATCGATCAATCCGGACAGCACGAAGCCCCTCGACCTCAGTTGTTTTTGTATAAACCGCCTCACACAGAGCTACCTGTCGCCGGATCGCCGCCGGATTTTCAATCTCCAGCACCAGCACCCGAAGCCCTGCCGCCCAGAGCCGGTGAATCGTCCCAGTTGCCAGGTCACCGCCGCCGCGCACAATAATTAAATCATCTCGTTTCATGAGGATGCCTTCTCCTATCTCACTTTTGTTACTATTATTTCCATTACCTGTTTATGCAGCTTCTTCTTCAAATAATTCTTTTGATTTTGTTTTCTGCTTTTAGAGTAATTCTTTTTACTGCCACACACACGACACCTTATCATAAACAGAAGTATCTATCCGTCCGCTCCACTGCTCCCACTCTTCCGGACGCATCCGCCACGCAAGACCACAGCCGGCAGAAATCTCCCTCGGAAGTGGAATTAAACGTCCCGGAATGCCCGTTTCCATACATCGTTTTTCCCATTCCATCGCCGCCACAGTTGTCTGAAAGGACAGTACGATAAATGGATGTTTTTCTCTCATACTACCAATTTCTCCCCTACGCTTCCTCTGCCAGTGCCCGAACTGCTTCTGCTGCCCTCTCAATCTCCTCTTCCGTATTAAAATGCGAAAAACTGAACCGCACCACTCCCTGACCGACCGTTCCAAGCGCCCGGTGCATGAGCGGCGCACAGTGTGCCCCCGCGCGGACGCAGATGCCGTATTCTTCCCAGAGTGCATCCGCCACACGTGCCGAATCTTCCCCGGCAAGGTTGAGGGAGACGATCGGCGCATGACATTTTGCCGCCGGATCTCCATACACAATGATGCCCGGAATTTCCTTCACCTGTTCGTAAAAACGGCGTGTTAAATCCCTCTCCCGTTTCTGCAATTTCTCGATCCCCTGATCCATCCGGTAACGGATGCCTGCGGCCAGACCCGCCAGACCATGGACATTGAGCGTCCCGGCTTCGAGTGCCGTTGGCATTTCCTTCGGATGGTGTTCATCATAACTGTGAATACCGCTGCCGCCAACCAGAAGCGATTCCACCGAAAGTCCCGGCTTCACATACAGCCCGCCGGTTCCCTGTGGTCCCAGAAGCGCCTTATGCCCGGTAAAACAGAGCACGTCGATTCCGAGCTTCTGCACGGAAAACAGTTCTTCCCCTGCAGTCTGCGACGCATCCACAATCAGAAGCAGTCCATTCCGTTTAACAAACGAAGAAATATAGGAAAGATCCGTCACATTTCCTGTCACGTTGGACGCGCCGGTAATTACCACCGCACGCGTCTCTGGGCGCAGAAATGCTTCCAACTCTTCATATTTTAGATTTCCACGCGCATCCACACCCACAAAACTAAGCGTCGCTCCCTGATCACGCAGACGGTAAAGAGGGCGCAGCACCGAATTATGCTCACAGACCGTCGTGATCACGTGATCGCCCGGACGAATCAGCCCGGAAATGGCTATGTTCAGCGCCTCCGTTGCGTTTGCCGTAAAGGCAATCCGCGACGCATCTTCCGCATCGAACAATTCTGCTGCTGCCGCACGCGCCCCGTACACCAGTCTTGAAGCATGTAAGGTTGCCTCATGCGCGCCGCGCCCCGGATTTCCTGCGGTGCGAAGCGCCTCAAGGACTGCCTGTTCCACCTGCAGCGGCTTTTGAAGCGAAGTCGCCGCATTGTCCATATAAATCATGGTTTTACCACATTTCCAGCGCCCAGCATTTTTTCAGCGATGACATACATGTTGGTTACACCGCCGACTGCCAGCTTCCCGGTCAGACCATAGAAATTCAGGCAGGTGCCGCAGGTCAGGATCTCCACACCTTCTGCCTCCAGTGTCTTCAGATCCTCCAGCATCGGAGATCCTTCACAGGTCAGACTGGCTCCGCCGTTATAGAAAAGAATGGTTTTCGGCAAGTTGTCCTGCTGGGTCAGGGCAAATGTAAATGCCTTCAAAAGCGTCTTTCCAAGTTCCTCACTGCCCTCGCCCATCTTATCATTGGCAATCACAACCACGGTATCGGTACGGCTGTCCGGAATACAGGCTTCGCATCCGGCTCCTGCCTGTGCTTTTTCCTCTTCTGTCTGTTCACCCACCGTAAAGATAACCTGATATTCCTGATCCGCCAGCTTCTTTGCACTGCTCTGATAGCCCTTCTGCTCTGCCATTTTCGTCAGATTCTGAACTGCAATCTCATTATCCACCAGCACTTCCACCTGTCCGGCACCCGAAAGTTCCTCTATCGCGTGTTTTGCCTTTACGACCGGAATCGGGCATGCGTCTCCTCTTGCATCTACTTTCTTCATTTCTGTTTCCTCCTATCCTCGTACAAAAATTTCAACCTCTCCCGGTTCCGTGATCGTTCCCACGATCCGCGCCGGAAGCCCGGCGTTCTGTAGCTCCTGTTCCAGTTTCTCCGCCTCATCCGGGGCAGCTGCCATCAGAAGTCCGCCGGAGGTCTGCGGGTCAAACAAGACCTCTTCCATTGAAAACGGTACATTTTCAAACTGCACCGCCGCCCCGACATGGTTGCGGTTTCTCTGTCCTGCCGCCGTGTATAAAAACGCATCTGCCGACTCACGTGCGCCCGGAAGCACCGGAATA
The DNA here is from genome assembly GCF_003480665.1 of Clostridium sp. AM28-20LB. NCBI lineage: Bacteria > Bacillati > Bacillota > Clostridia > Eubacteriales > Clostridiaceae > Clostridium > Clostridium sp. AM28-20LB. The sequence goes on from NZ_QUJN01000003.1 coordinate 149,035, forward strand.
TGGTTCACATCAATCTCGCACGACAACCCGCGCCCCATCATTTCATGCAGATGTCCCAGAAAACCGAACCCAGTCACATCTGTGCACGCGTGAACCGTGTACTTCCGGCTGATTTCCGCCGCTGTTTTATTGAGCGTCGTCATCGACTGTACCGCCCCGTCCATCTGCTCTTTTGTCACTTCTCCGACGCGGTTTGCCGAACAAATCAGCCCAACACCCAATGCCTTTGTCAAAATCAGGCGGTCGCCCGGCTGTCCGGCATCATTGGCGTACAGCTTTTTCGGATTTACCAGTCCCGTCACGGACAAACCGTATTTCACGCCCGTGTCCGCGATCGAGTGACCGCCCGCGAGAATGCCGCCTGCTTCTGCCACCTTCTCCGCGCCGCCCTGTAAAATCTGTCCCAGAACATTCAAATCCATTGATTCCGGAAAACACACCAGATTCAGCGCCGTCTTGACCTCACCGCCCATCGCGTACACGTCGCTCAGCGCATTTGCCGCTGCAACCTGTCCAAAAATATACGGATCGTCCACCATCGGCGGGAAGAAATCAACCGTCTGCACCAGCGCCAGATCCTCTGTGACCTGATACACTGCCGCATCGTCCCGGCTGTCATATCCGACTAAAAGATTCGGATCCTTCTCGCCGCGCGGTAGTTTTTCCAAAATGCGGCTTAAAACACCGGCTCCCAGCTTTGCCGTACAGCCGCCGCCCGTACAAAATACGATATCCTTTTTCTCACTCATCTCTCTCACTCCTGATTTCGTTCTGGTCCTGAAAAGGAAGTTAAAATTCCCTGAATTCCGTAGCTATGTTTCAGGATATCCAGTACCTTTCTGCCATCCTCCCGGCGCTCTGACGTGTCCGCCTGGTTCAGAACCGCAAAAAACAAACGCCCCGATATATCTTTTCTGGCACCGTTTTCGCTACCAAGAAGCCACGCCAGAAGTTCTGGGGTCAAAGGCGTATCTTTCGAAATGGGCACTTCTTTGAGCAGTCTTTTTCCTTCTTTGGGATAAGCTGCGTCCCCATACTCGCACACATCCCTGTTCCACGCCTCAATCGCCAGCTCCGCCCGGAAGCACACCTCCCCCAACGGACGATACAGGGCACTCAGCCCCGCGACCGCCAGCACGATATCGCTCTGCGGCAGTATCACCGGCTCATGCGCCGCCGGGAATTTACACGGAAGACATTTCGCGCCATCCGCCTCCAGAAATGTGATATCTGCATCCGAAATCCACTCGCTTCGAATCGCTTCTGGCAGAATTGTCAATTTTTCGTGTAGGGCTGGGGTTCCGGCTACGACGTAGGTTCCCTGCTGCCAGAGACGATCGCGCTCTTTTCCGGCATTCTCCCACGCGGTATTTTCTTCCTCATTTACCGCAATCCACGGCACGTTTACCGGCTTCCGAATATGCGTCGTCGTCGCCGTCAGCACCCGCCATCCCTTCGCCGTGCAGTATGCCGACAGCGCATACAGAAGCGTCGTCTTTCCGCCTCCGCCAATCAGCGAGACCACGTGTCCTTTTTCACGTAAGAAAGGAAACTTCTGCTCCCAGTCCATCACCGCAGCTTCTCTTCCCATTCCTTCTCCCGAAATCCCGTTAAAACAGTATCTCCATCCACAATGACAGGGCGTTTTACCAACATCCCATTGGTGGCAAGCAGCTTCAACTGTTCGTCCTCGCTCATCTGCGGCAGCTTATCCTTTAACTGCATTTCCTTATATAGCATCCCGCTCGTATTGAAAAATTTCTTGATCGGCAGCCCGCTTCTCGCCTGCCACTTCTTCAATTCCTCATACGTCGGATTTTCCTCCACGATATGGCGCTCTGTATATGAAATTTCCTGTGCATCCAGCCATTTTTTCGCTTTCTGGCAGGTACTGCATTTTGGATAATAAATAAACAGCATCGTATTCCTCCTTTGTGATCATGCTTGCTATTATACGGCACCCTCTATTTTAAATGCGGCCGTTCTAAACAAAGCATTTTACCTTTTTAAATTACCTACGGAAATTATACCCAGACACCAGAAAGATTGCAAGGGATGCCTGAAAATGATACAATAATAATATCTGCAACTATATTCAAGTCGAACGTCCGTGAGACTTGGCACGTGATCCTGGTCAGCGAAGCTGACATATTCCTATCAGGATCACTGCGCATCCTCGCGGAGCGTTTATCTCAGTCGGAGACAAGGCTTCCACTGAGACAAATTTGCTATTACTCACCACCTGAAGAGGTGGGAGTCTTCTCGACTGAGATAACCCCCTCTTTTATACCAACAGGGAAACACATTCACCCAAAAATTATTATAAAAATATCCACTATGAAAGAAAAAATATTTAACATCATCCAGATCGGCGACAAAAGCAACCGTATCAGCCGTGCATTCGATATTTTCATCACCTTCACGATCATCTGCAATATCATTGTCACGTTTCTAGAAACATTCGATCAATTAGCATCCTTCGGTGGTCTGTTTACCATGCTGGAACATGCCAGTGTCCTGATTTTCTGTATTGAATACGCGCTGCGCATCTGGACTGCCGACTATCTCTATCCAGAAAAAACGCCGGGACGCGCCCGGTTCTGCTTTCTCATTTCCTTTGATGGAGTGGTGGATCTGCTGACGATCATCCCGGTCTTTTTTCTGTCGGGCTTCATCATTTTCCGTATGCTGCGCGTGGCGCGGATTTTCCATCTGTTCCGGCTCAATGCGAAATACGACTCGTTCAACATCATTACCACCGTACTCTATGAAAAACGGAACCAGATCATTTCCTCTGTGTTCATCGTCATGGTGCTGATGCTGGCGAGCAGCATGTGCATGTATAGTGTCGAGCACAACGCTCAGCCGGACATTTTCCGCAATGCATTCAGCGGCATCTGGTGGAGTATGTCCACGCTGCTGACCGTCGGTTACGGCGATATTTACCCGGTCACAACGCTTGGGCGCGTGATGGCGATCTGCATCGCCTACCTCGGAGTCGGTGCCGTCGCGATCCCAACCGGTATCATCAGCGCCGGTTTCGTCGAACAGTACCAGCGCAAGAGCAGCCTGTCCAGCATGAAGGACGCGGATATTCAGGAAATTGCCGAGGTTTTCGTCGATAAACGGTATGCCGGAAAAACCATTGAAGAGATGGAAGAAGAGCAGAATATCAAGATATTTCTGGTGCTGCGCGATGATCTGTCGGTGCTTCCGCAGAAAAATATGGTTTTGAAATTAAATGATATTGTGATTATACGAATAGAAAATGAAGCGTAATCAAACTTATCATCAAACATTTTTTGTGAATATGAACGTGAAAAAGAATGTGCCTTGGCACATTCTCGCGCCGAGCGCGGTCGCTTGCGACATGTTTCTGCTTCGCGCGAGTGCGCATCATTGGCACGTTAGTGCCTTTTTGTGTAATAGGGAATTCCAAGGAATTTCCTATTACACAAAAAGACTGCCGTCCAAAGTTTCTCTCTCTGGACAGCAGCCTTTTCTTTCCTTCAAAATCAGCTTCTCAGCTCAATTCCATACGTCTTATTCAGCTGTTTCAGCACTTTCTTGACATATCCGTCAACGGTATCTGCCTTGAACGCCTCTTCCTTCGGAGTGAAGAGAACGGTAAATGCCATCGATTTCTTATCGGCTGCGATCTGTCTGCCCTCGTATACGTCGAACAGACTAACATCCTTGACGTAAGCACAAGCCTCGCGGATACAGCCCTCAACCTGTCCGCAGGTGATGTCTTTGTCCATAACCAGCGCCAGATCACGTTTTTCCTCCGGGAATTTTGGAAGCGGCTCAAATACTTTGGCTTTTCCATACCATTTCTCCAGCGCTTTCATGCTGATCTCCAACACATACGCATCTTCGCGCATTGCCTCTTCCTTCATGATCTCATATTTTACCTTACCGAGGTAACCAATCTCCTCGCCCTCGCAGAAGATCGCTGCGGTCTGATACGGATGCAGGAACGGTTTCTCTGCTTTTTCATAGTTAAAAGTAATATTTAAAACATCGGCAACTGCCTCTGCCATTCCCTTTAAGGTAAAGAAGGACTCTTCCTTGCCAAATGCACCGATGCACAGCGTCTCTCGCTCTTCCGGATATTCCGTCAGAGGCAGGGACTTCGGAATAAATGCATTTCCAATCTCGAAGATACGTCCCTCGAAGATGCCTCTCTTTTGGTTGCGTCCCATCGCATGAATCATCTGCGGTGCCAGTGTTGTTCTCATCAGGGACAGATCCTCGTTGATCGGATTCATGATGCGGATCGCCCTGCGCTCTGGCGCGTCCTCTGCAAATCCCATTTCATCCAGATCCGACGGGGAGAAGAAGGAATAGTGGATTCCCTCAAATGCGCCAACACTGCACAGCGTTCTCTTTACTTTCAGAATTGTTCTCTGACGCAGGTTGCTTCCACCGATCGTCACCTTAGCACTCGGCAGGAAGGTCGATGTGATGTGATCGTAGCCGTACATACGGATCACTTCCTCGGCAACATCCGGATAATCTTCCATATCCTCGCGGTATGCCGGGAAATGCATGGTCAGTTCGTCGCCGTTGATCTCCGGCTGGAAGTTTAAGCCAGCCAGGATGCGTAAAATATCCTCGTCCGGAACGGTAATACCCAGAACAGCGTTTACCTTCTTAACACTTGTCTTGAAGGTGGTCGGCTCTAAGGAGTTTCCGGTATTTACATTTTTATGGGTCTTGGAAATCTTACCAGCTCCCAGCTCCTCAACCAGGTGCAGGGCACGTTTCATCGCCATCTCGGTTGTGTACTCATCGACGCCCTTAGAATATCGCTGGCTCGCGTCGGATCCCTGTCCTAATGCACGGGAGCTTCTGCGGATGTTGTCACGGGCAAATTTAGCTGCCTCGAACATCACTTCCGTCGTGGTATCACGGACCTCAGAATTTAAACCACCCATGATTCCGGCAAGTGCTACCGGCTTTTTGCCGTCGCAGATAACCAGATTGTTCGGATTTAAGGTAAATTCTTTCTCATCCAGCGTCACGATCTTCTCGCCCTCGGCCGCGCGTCTTACGTTGATCGCATTGCCCTCCAGATAATCGCAGTCAAACGCATGAAGCGGCTGACCTAACTCACGCATGATATAGTTTGTAATATCAACAATATTGGAAATGGAATTATTTCCTACCAAAGCCAGACGTCGTCTCATCCATGCCGGGGACTGACCCAGTTTTACGTCATATACATAGTGTGCAATGTAACGCGGGCAAAGATCCTGTGCCTCTACCGTTACGTTGAAGCCTTCTTTCTCAACTTCTGTCTCAGTGTAATCCAGTGCCGGTGTCTTGAGCGGCTCGCCCAGTGCGGCGGCAACCTCTCTTGCCAGACCGAAAATACTCTGGCAGTCCGGACGGTTTGCCGTGATAGAAACATCGAAGATCCAGTCATTTAAGCCGGTCAGCTCTTTGACATCCGAACCAATTTCCGCATCCTCCGGCAGAACCAGCAATCCGTTGTAACCAGCACCCGGATACAGATCCTCGTTTAAGCCAAGCTCGGTACCGGAACACAGCATACCCTGGGACTCATAACCTCTCAATTTACCCTTTTTAATGGTGGCCACGCCCTCGATCGTCACATGATCTTTTGCAGTTGCATATACTTTCGCGCCAATCATGGCAACTGGGAATTTTCCGCCAGCTTTTACATTGTCAGCGCCACAGCAGATCTGTAAGAGTTCCGGACCACCTATATTGACCTGGCACACATGAAGATGTGTTTCCGGAATCGGCTCACAGGAGTCAACATAACCAACGACGATGCCGCTGATATCCTTGCCAACCTGCCATTTTTCTTCTACCTCAAATCCACAGTCAAAAAGCTTCTTCTCCAGCTCATCTGCGGAAATATTAATATCTACATAATCTTTTAACCAGCTTAACGGTACAAGCATTTCTAATCCTCCTGTCCTGATCAGTCATCGATCTGATCCAGCACACGCAGATCAGACTCAAAAAGCATCTTGATGTTGTTGATGCCGTATTTCAGCATTGCGATACGCTCCAGACCCAATCCGAATGCGAATCCACTGTATTTATTGGAATCAATGCCGCAGTTTTCCAGTACCTTCTTATTTACCACACCAGCGCCGAGGACCTCGATCCAGCCTGTTTCCTTGCACAGACGGCAGCCCTTGCCGCCGCACTGGAAGCAGCTTACATCGACCTCAACAGACGGCTCCGTGAACGGGAAATAGGACGGACGAAGTCTCGTTTTTGTCTGCTCACCGAAAATTCTCTGAACAAACATATCCAGCATACCCTTTAAATCACACAGGGTGATGCCCTCATCAACAACCAGACCTTCCATCTGGCTGAACATCGGAGAATGGGTCGCATCATCGTCAGAACGGAATACTTTACCCGGGGAAACAACCTTGATCGGCGGTTTTTTCGCTTCCATGACATGAACTTGTCCAGCCGATGTCTGGGTACGGAGCAAGAATTCCGGAGACAGATAGAATGTATCCTGCATATCGCGCGCCGGATGATCCTGCGGTGTATTTAAAGCTGTAAAGTTATAATAATCGGTCTCGATCTCGGTTCCCTCATATACCTCAAATCCCATAGAGGTGAAGATATCCGTCAGCTGATTGCGGACCGTCGTAACTGGATGCAGATTACCGTAACGGATTTTAACCGGCGGCATCGTGATATCAATCTTCTCCGATTCATAGCGCTGCTGCTGCTCTTTCTCTTTTAATTTCTGATCCAGCTCGTCAAAGAAATTGTTTGCCCACTCCTTGGCGCCGTTGATAGTCTTACCAAATTCCGCTTTCTGGTCATTGGCAACATTGCGCATTTCTTTCATCAGCAGACCAATTCTGCCCTGCTTATTATCCAGAAAGGTCTTCTTAAACTCATAGACACTCTTGGAAGTCGTCAGAGCATCCGCACCCTGGCGGATTTCCTCTTTGATCGCAGTGATCACTTCATTCAGTTCTTTTAAATCCTGCATGATTTCTCTCCTTCTATTACTTTTGTTGCTTTTTATCTTGATATTGCTTTAACTTGTGGACACGAATTTGTGCATAAAGGATGTTCTCTGGCACATTCGGGCGTCTCGCGCGGTCGCTTGCGACATGACATAAAAAAATCCCTTCGCACAAAACGTGCAAAGGGACGATCATATCTATACCGCGGTACCACCCAGCTTCCTGTCGGCAGGTCATTTTTTCGTCTGCCACAGACACTTTCCGGTATGTAACGTACACCAGACGGCAATGCCTACTCTAAATTTCAGCAATGCAGCTCCCGTGGGAAATTCGGATATCTGTCTGAACGGAAAAAGGCTCACAGCCGCTGACCTCTTCTCTCTGACCGGAAACAGTATCTTATAAAACACGATCATAGCTTTTGGTTTGTTTGGTTTGATTGATTTCATGTATGCAATCTGTTTATTATTTTAGGCATGTTGGTGGGAAATGTCAAGGGATTTCTTTCCTTGATATTTTCATTGATATTTTCATCTTGGTATTTTCAAATTATAAGAAATTTTACTTACTGCAAGCATTTTGCAAGCACAAAGCCCAGAAACCTCTAAAAAAGCAGATGTTTCAGTTTGAAAACTTCCGTGTAAGGAAGCTCACTGCAATCAATGCCCTAAATTTTTATATTACCCTGTGCATGGCATTTCTGGCACATATATCCATGAAATCAGAAACGCATGCCCTGAAGGTTGCAATCATACAGAAAGCAGACCCTATAAAAGAAAAAATCCATTTCAGCTATTATCGGCTGGCTAAAGGTATCTCAGGCATACTGTCGTATATAAAAGAAGGGATCAGGCTATGATTTCGGACAAAACGTCCGATATACCGTCAACTTTGCCTTAAGCCGGTCGCTTAAATAGATAAAAGAATAACTCTCCCAAGTAGTGAAAGGAATCATCCATTTATTATTTATCTCCTTCTTCTATCATATAGAATAATTATAATTCAAACATTTAGAATTGTTATTATATTTGTGGTGTATGTCAACAACTTTTTTTCTTTTTAATTCTACCAGCAGACGGCATCTCTTTTTATGAAAGGTTATCATTTTATCAACTGTATAAGCACGCAAAAAAGCACCAGCCAACTAAGTGACTGATGCTTCTCACATCTGATATCCTTTATTTTTTATAAACTGTATTCCCTTTTGCAATCACTTCAACAAGCTGAAGTTCCTGGTCGAGAATACAAAGATCCGCATCATAGCCTTCTTCAACCTTACCTTTTCCCTTAAGACAAAGAATATCTGCTGGATTCGATGTAATTGTAGAAATTGCTATTTCTAAAGGAATTTCTGTTTTAAATACACATTCCTTTACTTCCTTCAGAAGGCAGCTGGACTGTCCAACGCCCATTCCAAGGAATTTTCCATCACTACTGTACATCGGAAGGCTTCCCTGCCCGTCAGAAGAAATTGTTATGCGGTCAGGATTTACTCCTGCATCTAACATCCGTTTGATACCATTACATACACGTACCTCATCACAGATAGTTTCCCAATAGTCAATATCTTCATTTCCAGTAAAGTCTACTGCTCCGCCTTTCAGTGCATACTCAATCGACTTGCCAAAAAGCATCTCATTTCGATTGATATGTGTTGGCAGTATTTGAGTTGCCGGTATCTCTGTCTCATCGACTACTCGTTCAATCAGATCTAAGCATCTCGGACTATCGCCCAGATGAACATTTACAATGCCAGCTTTCCCGGAAAGAACACCACCAAGCCTTGTATCCGCAATGACACGTGCAAATTCCTCGAAAGTCGGCTGTGAAGAACGATGATCAGAGATCGCGATTTCTCCCGTTCCAATGATTTCCTGAATCATCATAATATCTTTCACAATACTGTCAGTCAACGTGCGGACCGGAATCTGATAACTTCCGGTATAACAGTATGCAGACATTCCCTGCTCATTCAATCCTTTTGTCTTTGCAACCAGTGCACACATATCACGACCGATTCCATCTGTTCCAAGGCAGCCAACAACGGTTGTCACTCCAAACTTCGTAAGTCCTTCCATGGTTGCTTCCGGAGTACGATTGGCGAATCCGCCTTCGCCACCGCCTCCGAGTACATGAACATGACTATCAATGAATCCCGGAGTTAAAAGTAGCCCCTCTCCATTGATCCTTTCTGTCTCAGAAAGAAATCCGTCTGCGGATATAGAACCCGCATCTTTAATCTTAACAATCTTATCATTGATTATAAGTACATCTTTTTTCCCCAGATGCTGTGGAGCATAAACATCAATATTCTGAATTAATTTCATCACAAATCACTCCCACTGAGACAAATTTGCTATTACTCGCCACCAAAAGAGGTGGGAATCTTCTCGACTGAGATAAAATACATATTTTAGAATCCAATTCCAACTGCAACAAGAACTGTAATGATTGCACCAATCATTAAGACACCAAGGAATTTCCACATGAATTTAATCCAGTTAGACCACTCAATCTTTGCAATTGCAAGAGATCCAATCAAGCATCCGGATGTAGGAACAATCAGGTTTGTAAATGCATCACCAAGCTGGAATGCAACTACAGCTGTCTGACGCGAAACACCTAACAGGTCTGACAGCGGAGCCATGATCGGCATTGTGATGGCAGCCTGTCCTGTTCCGGATACAACGAAGAAGTTAAATACGGACTGGAACAGATACATAAGTACGGCTGCAACTGCTCCGGAAACTCCAGACAATGCATTTGAAATATTATACATAATTGTATTAATAACTGTAGGTGTTGTCGGATCAGAACCACCAAGAACCTGCATGATTCCCTGTGCCATAGCAACGACAAGGGCAGCACCGATCAGGTCTTTTGCTCCATCTTTGAAAGATGTTGCAATATCATTCAGTTTCATATCATTCAGTTTAAAGATAACTCCAAACACACCGGAAACAATTCCCATAATAAAGAACTGTGTTGCAATCTCCGGCATGTAGTATCCCTGAGTCATAACTCCCCAAACTACCCATACTACTGTAACAGCCAGTGTCAGAAGGACTAAAATGTGTCCAAGACCAAATGAATGTCCTTCGTCAATTCCTGTTGTTTCATTCTGCTCACGGAAATATGAATCCGTCTTATATGCGATTGAGATTGTCGGATTCTTTTTAATCTTTGATGCATAGAACATAGTCATTCCACAGCCGAGTGCTGTAAATACGACCCACATTACCATACGGAATCCTGCACCGGAGAATACGTCAATACCTGCAATACCCTGTGCAATGCCTACAGAGAACGGATTCATCCAAGATGAACCGAAGCCAATCTGTGTGGCAACATAAGTAACAAGAACTGCGATAACTGAATCATATCCAACTGCTACAAACAACGGACAAAGAATCATAGTAAACGGAAGCGCTTCTTCTCCCATTCCGAAAACTGCTCCACCAAGAGAAAACAGTACGAAAAGTATCGGAATCAGTAGTTTTTCTGCTCCCTTGGCCTTACGGATCAATCCGATCAATCCAGATTCAATCGCACCTGTACGGATCATGATACCAAATGCACCACCTACTACCATAAGGAATGCGATAATCTCGATTGCAGAACTATTTACGATTCCGTTATACATATAGTTGAAGAATCCTGTTCCACCATCTCCGCTAAAGAGTGCTACTCCTTCTGTTACTACATTTCCTGCATCATCTGTCAGATACTGGAAACTTCCGTCCTTGATTACTGTACGGGTTTTCTCAACACCATTGATCATATATGAAATATCCTGTGTTTCGTAAAATCCCTTTGGTACAAGAAATGTCAGAAGTGCTGCGATAACGACTACTAAAAAGATGATAATGTAGGTATCTGGCACTTGGAATCCCTTGTTAAAGGACTTTAGCCCTTTTTCTTCTTTTTTGCTCATTTTTGAGTCTTCCTCCCATTTTTTGATATACCATATTAGTGTACCATAGAATGCGTAAAATCCAAGTGAAAATTTACATATTTTATGTCATTCTTCTGTATTTTTATACATCAAAAAACGGAATTAGCTCTGGTAATGCAAATCATGACCACTGGCTTAGCCAGTGATTAGACTGCGCCTTCCGGAACCTGCGGAAAGGCCAGATCCTCAATCGTGCCATACTGAAGAGCCGCATTTCTCTCTTCCTCTGCCCAAAGTTTGCTTGGATGATTGGAAAAATTGATAAACATAGTAACATTCCCCTCGTTTTTATCTTATCTTAAATCCCCGTTCTTCTTCACAGGGAATCTCTGTGATCTCCATATCCGCCACGTTGATCCATCTCTGTTGCTGAATCCTAGCTAACATTTCCCGAATGGAAGCTTCGCTTCCCTGCACTTCCATCTCCACTCTTCCGTCCCACAGGTTCTCCACCCAGCCGGCCAGGCCAAGGGACTGGGCGATATAAAAGGAGCGGTAGCGGAAGCCGACGCCCTGGACATCACCTGAAAAAAAGATGTGTTTTCGTACCATAATTTACATCTCCTCCGGATACTGAAATCCCCATTCTTTTCTGAATTCCGTCATCATATCCATCACATCTTTTGTATAATCCAAATGCATGCATTCTGCATCCCCACGGATGGCTTTCTCCATATCCGCCAGCTCATAGACCAGCGCATCTGCATGCTCACCGGTCTGAATCACTTCCGTTTCTCCGGAATCTGTATAGGTGATTCTCGCTTCCCAGGCTCTCGGATATTCCATGATTTCTATATATCCCTTTTCACAGGATACCATGCCTCTTTTCGGCTGCTTGGAATGCAGCGACAACATGACAGATGCCATCTGGCCTTCCTGATTCATCAGCAGCAATCCTGCCTGTTCATCCACTCCGGTAGGTGCCGGTTTTACCTGAGATAAAAGCTGATCCGGCTTGGAATCCATAAACCACCGAATAAAGGAAAGCGCGTACACCCCGATATCCAGCATGGCACCTCCTGCCAGGTTTTTATTAAAAAAGCGGTTGTTCATATCATATTCTTTGAAGCTTCCAAAATTCATAGTGATCAGATTCACCTTTCCAAGTTTCCCTGACTCAAGAATCTCTTTAAGCTTTTTATAAATCGGCATATGATAAATCGTCATGGCCTCACCTATGACAACACCCTTTTTATCCGCCAGAGCAATTGCCTCATCCAGTTCCCGGCTGTTTAAGGTGATAGATTTTTCGACCAGAATGTGCTTTCCATTCTCAATTGCCCTGCGCATAAAATTAATATGGGTATTATGGGGAGTTGTGATATAGATTACATCAATATCCGGGTCTGTAAACATGTCATTATAATTATCATATACCTTTTTTATCCCATATTTTTCTGCAAATGCAACCGCTTTCTCATGGGTTCTGTTTCCCACCGCATCGATGTTTCGCCCGTTTTTCTTTAAGGCCACGGCCATTTCATTTGCAATCACTCCGGTTCCAAGAACTGCCCATCTGATGTTCTGCATGTATCTCTTACCTTTCTTTATCCAACTAGCACTCCACCGCTACCTTAATCACTCCATCTTTCTTGTTCTCAAAAAGCTCGTATGCGTCTTCGATCCGGCTAAGCGGATAGGTATGAGTAATAAGCGGTTCCGTATCGATCTTGCCCTCTGCAATGAGGCGAAGCGTCTCCTCACAGTCGCATCCATCTACACCGCCGGTTTTAAAGGTAAGATTCTTGCCATACATATCCGGAAGCGGCAGCGTCTGGGCTTCGTCATAGAGCGCTACCACTGTGACGATTGCATTAGGCCTTGCACATTCCCAGGCTAACCGGAAAGTAGAGGGGGCTCCTGCCACCTCAAGGACTACATCGGCTCCGCCATGATCACTGTTTTTCTGAACATATTCCAGACATTCCTCCGGTAAAACGGTGTATACATCCGGATAGTGCTCCTTTATAAAGCGGACGCGGTTTTCATCTTTCTCGCAGACAATAATTCGTTTCGGTTTCTTTAACATTACGCATAGAAGGGTACAAATACCCGTCGGACCGGCACCGATGATCAAAACCGTATCTTCCTCCGTGATCTCAGAGATTCTCGCCGCCCAATAGCCGGTCGCCAGCACATCTCCCACAAACAGTGCCTGCCGGTCCGTCACTCCATCCGGAATCTTATTTAATCCCTGATCTGCAAATGGAACCCGCACATATTCGGCCTGCCCGCCGTCGATACGGCATCCCAGGGCCCAGCCGCCATTCTCGTCCGTACAGTTATTTACATATCCATTTTTACAGAAAAAGCATTCACCACAGAAGGTCTCTACGTTTACAGTGACTCTGTCCCCCGGCTTCACATGGGTCACCGCTGACCCAACTTCTTCCACAATTCCTACCATCTCATGACCGACTGTAATTCCAGGGACCGCCCGCGGCACACTTCCGTGTTTGATATGCAGATCACTGGAACAGATGCTGGCCAGTGTTACCTTTACAATCGCATCCCGTTCGTGCATAAGCACCGGTTTTGGTTTTTCCACTAATTCAAACTTTCCCTTAGAAATATATGTATATGCCTGCATTGCTTAACCCCCTTCTTTCTATTATTCATACTGAATCCTATTATAGGCGAAACCTGGGGTTATTAGCAAGATTTGCCGTAAAAAACATGCTTCTGCTTCATTGAAACATTCCGCGTACATGATGGCTAGTTCCAACTGCTGGCAGGCTCCGGTATCATATGTCATTTTTTCAGAAAAACGTCCAAAGCGAGTTGCCTGCGCAAGGTTCCATTTTTCAAGGATCACCTGCATCTGCTGGTTTGTCCGTTTCAACTCATCCGTAAGAACAGCCAGCTGGCTACGTAATTCTTTTTCCTGCTCCATGCTTTCAAGCAAGAGCTGCAGGATATCTTTTTTATTCAGTTTTGCCAGCTGTTCTTTTGATAACGCAAGTGCCATACGGACGATCAGTTTCCTTCGCTTTTATGGATCCAGTATAACAGAAGAAGCGAAAAAACACAAAAATCAGACCGATATCTTTTCGGTATTTTGACGGTGGAAAACTCCTGCTCCAAAAGCAGTTCTTTCTGTAGAGAATACCTTCCAGGCTGCCTGAAAACAGGTGGATCCGGCTTACTTTTCATGTGGCAGAGAAGACTGTCCACAATTCATGTTAAGCGGATAAAAAACAGAACTTTTTATCCCCATACAGGCTTTCGAATCAAACAGAAAACTTCTCTGTTTTGTACAAAAGTCACACTGGATGTTTTGGATCGATCTTATGGACAGATGGATCTATGGAGTATCCGCTCATGAGCAGATGATACTGCTCCGAAGTGATGTTCCGGGCTTCCGCTTCCGATCGGGGCCATTGAAAAGTTCCCACCTCCAGCCGCTTATAAATAAGCAGGAAGCCGTCTTCCTCCCAGGCCAGCCCTTTGATCTTCCGGTTACTGGAACCACAGAAGAATTTGAGCGTTAACATTTCATTTGGATCAGCTGTTACAGACCTCTGCACAGGGAACTGCTTTGGCTGCGTTACTTCAACAAAGCCGCTTTCTACAAGCAGGGCCTCTTTCACTTTGCGGAGCCAGTAATAATAAGAGTCTCATGAAAGCTGATGCTGTGCACAATAATCTTTGACAGACAGACCAGATTCGTTGCGCTCCTGAATAATAGCAGCCCAGTTTTTTACACGGATCTGTGCTGTGGCAAGTTTGGTGTTCATAATTAACCTCCTAGTGTGAAAAATGGGAAAAGTGTATTGTACAACTTTTCCAACATTATCTCAAACTTGGAGGTGTAGTTCTAGAGATGTGTGGTTTACCATTTACGGTCGAAATGTTCCAAGACAAACTCAAACCAGATAAATAAGCACGACAAAAGCCCTTAGCTATGAGTTTTATACCCACAGCTAAGGGCTTTTTAGATAAATATGGATTTATTTGTTGCACAACCACCTGTCATCATTCTCTAACCCTAAAACCACTGGATTACAAGAATAATGGCTCTCATGCAACCGTTATCAAATTGTTATCAAAAGACTTTTGCCTACTTTATGTATACAAATTAGTAGTATCCGATAAGGTGAGGCATCATAGAATAAAAGAACTGAAATATTTGTTCTTCAATCGAATGCCAGAGAAAAAAAGTTTCTTTAAAAGTAATGAATTAATCAAAAGCAATTACGAATTTGCATGCAAAGTTATTTCTGCGTTCTTTTGAAAAAATGCTATAATTTGTCAAGACATTTTGGCCAGGAAATATTGACAAATCGGAGCAACACGCATATAATATTTTCAGAATCATAAAAACCTATGTGTTTTTGTAAGGACGGCGTTGCGACGGCGTTCTATTTTTTTGTCTAATATTTCTTTTTTTCATAAAATCGTATATAATATATGTATTATCTCTTCATAGGATTACATACTATTCTATATCCTTAAATGAGGAGGTAAAATCATGAAAATCAATGGGGTCATAGCTATGCTCAAAAAAAAAGCACCTAAAATAATTCAAATCAATGATATTTTACAGTGGTATGACAATGGGGAATTAGAATTATCTCCGAAATATCAGCGCAATAGCGTTTGGAACGAAAAGGCAAAATCATACTTAATTGATACTATTCTTCGAGGTTTGCCTATTCCTCCAATCTTTATGCGACAAGCAATAGATGTTGCCACAAAAAAAACTTATAGAGAAATCATTGACGGCCAACAACGATTACGTGCTATTACGGAATTCGTTGATAATAAATTTTCAATTTCAAAATCTCACAATGAAGAATTTGGCGGAATGTATTATAAAGATTTAGATGAAGATGTCCAAGAGCAATTTTTAGATTATGATTTGTTTGTAGAAGTAATTAGTGAAAAAGATGATACCGTTATTTATGATATGTTTGCACGTTTAAACACGAACAATTGCGTATTAAATCGCCAAGAAATCCGAAACTCAAAATTCTGGGGCGAATTTAAAGTCGCTGCATACAATACGGCTGCAGAATATCGTGATATTTTTTACAATAACAAAATTTTTACCGACAAACAGTTTTCTAGAATGGATGATGTTGAATTAGTTTCAATGTTATTGAATATTTTTATTAATGGTATTGATTCCGATACTCCTACAAGCATAGACAGGCTTTACGGCAAATTTGATAAATCTTTTGATGATTATGAAACCATTAAGCCCAAATTTGATTTAACAATGAAGGTAATAAATTCTATCTATGAATACCTTAATGGCAACATTCATTGTTTTTCTGGAAAACAATATTTTTATACCCTTTTTGCTGCATTAGTCCATCAATTATATGGATTGCCAGTCTTAGATGCACCTCGCAAATCCGAATATTCAAGTGAACACATAAGCGAACATATGCCTTGTTTATTAGATAGACTTGCACAGTTTGAAAATCATTTTGAACGCTGTATCATAGACAAAGCTTCATGGTACGATATGTATGTTGAATTTACTGAATTTGAGAAGTTACATCGTACTAGAACAACAAATAAAACAGAAAGATTTGAACGAGTCAAGTTCTTAAGCAACTATATTGCAGGGGATTTATAATGGAAAATGACGCTTTAAAAACCTATATCCAACAATGTAATGCTTCCTTGCAACCTAATATAGCCTTATTATATGAAGCCAGTTTTTTTAAAATATATGTAAAGTTCGAACAATATCTCTCAAAAATTTTTGAAAGTTATTGTATTGGTGTTCCAAGCAGTAAGGGATACTGCCCTCAAAGGAAATTAGCTTTTACCGATGAGGAACATTTACGTGCAATTCTACGAGGTGACAAGCAATACATTGATTATATCAAAAAAATCGAAACATTAGCACCTCACATTTTTGTAAACAGCCCCTTTAACATTATTTTCAATGTAGCTGATAATAATACTCTTTTTAACCAAATGATTACCTTACGCAATTACATAGCACATGAAAGTAACGAATCAAGAACAAAATATATCAAAACGTGTTTAGGAAATGGAACATTTATTGAACCAGATAGTTATTTAACAAAAATAAATCGTAGAACCTCTAGTAGCTATTATACCATTTATATTAATAAAATAATCGAAATATCAGATTTGATTTTAGATCCCCCAATTGTCTAAATTTTACACTCAATTTGTACTCAAATCACATAACAAGAGCCCGGAAACCCGCATAAACACTGGATTTCCGAGCTCCATTTTTTTACTCAAACTCTACAAAGACTAACGCTTTTTGTTTAGGAATTATTCTCTGTAATGTTTCTCGTTCTTTTGATTATTTGATATATCCATATTATCCTGCCTATACGAGCTAATGTTATCATTTTGTTATCGGCATTGATAACACCTACTCGATAACTGTGGATAATAACTATATGTAGCATGTCAAATTATAAGCTATTTTGCTTAGAGATTCAACACAAAACTGAAATTTTACTTTTCCTTATATTCATCTGGTATTGCTATTTGAAATGTTTCACACAACAGCATCACATCATGCACATCATTTTTATCGTGTTCATATCCCAAATGAAGCATTACCTGACTCAATGGTTCAATACAAGAAACAGTTATATCTCCAACTTTTCCAATACCGGAAAAAGTTTTTGATGGAAATATATCTCCCTCATAAACAATTCCGTCATCTGTAAATTCAAAACAATGTAAATCAATGATTCTTTGTTTATCATCTTTCCAGACAGTATGACCATCCGTTGTATAATCAGTATTTACTTCCTCAAATCCATGCTGCTTAATCACATAAATATAATCATGATAATGTTTCAGTTCAACAAACAAATCAATATCATTGTGTATTCTTGATTCTCTTTTAAGAAGTGCATCAACACCCCATCCGCCATCTAAATATACTTTAATTTCGTTTTGCAAAGCATATTTTATAATTTCACATGCATCTTCTGTACGTACCATAATCTATCCTCCAAATTCAAATCTTTGTATGCTTTCCAACTCACTAAAAGCCTGAAATTTGTCAGTCTTTCATCCTTTTTGTTATCAATCACCAATTAGCTGTAATCCATTAGGATTTAGCTGATATATTTTATCGCACACCTCTTCAATATACTTTCTATCGTGAGAAATGCTAATGACAGCCCCCGGAAATTCTCGGAGCATTTTTCTTATTACCGGACCGGACAATGGTGAAAAATTTCTTGTCGGTTCATCCAGAATAAGAACATTTGCACCACTTAAGCTCATCCTCAAGAGAAGCACTTTCGCCTTTTGTCCGCCTGATAACTCCCGAATCGGATGCTCCATTTCATCTGGTGTGTATTTAAGTGAACCAAGGTATGTTCTAATTCTTGTACGCTCTTCTTTATCTCCTGTTTTATCAAGGTAATCAACCGGTGTAACATCCAAATCCAGCAGGTCTTCATAAGTTTGAGGCATATATTCTGCTTTAATGTCATTCCGATTTAGGAGTTCTTCCGCTATCTTTTTTAGAAGAGTCGTTTTTCCTGCCCCGTTGGCTCCTATCATACAGATTTTTTCTGAACCTTTTATTTTTAAATGAATTCCTTCTGCTAAAATTCTTTTGCCATCCGGAGTCACAAGCTTTGAAAGTTCATATTCTATGACCGTTTTTCCTGCGGGAATGTGTGAGTTTTCATCCCCTAATTTGACAAAGATTGCTTCTTCCTGTTCCGGCATCTGAGTCATATTTTCATCTTCTTTTTCAAATCTTCGTTCCATTGCCTTAACCGTATGCATTTTGTCCTTTAAGTTTTTGGCAACAGACGGTGCTTGTCTGGTACAACTTCTTAATGCACCTTGTACACTCTGCATAACTCTTTGATATTTTTCATCGCGAATCTTTTTCTCCCTACGGTCACTCAGTGCCCGCTGTTTTTGGATTTCAAATTTATGAAGCCGTTCTTCCACATAGCGTCTATAGGGAAGCTTTGCCACGGTATATCTCGCCTTTGTTTTTCGTATAATCTGCTCGATATGTATCACCATGTTGGCAGTACGCTCTATCAGCGTTTCATCGTGTGAAATAAAAAGCACAATGTGCTTCCAGTCATTTATGATTTTTTCCAGTAATGTAAGCGTCGCAATGTCGATGTCATTGGAAGGTTCGTCCAACAACAGCACAGAAACATCGCGAATGAAAAGCCTCATAAGTTGTGTCTTGACTTTTTCGCCTCCTGAAAGACTACCCATTGTCTGGTTACTGTAGAAAAAATCATTTTTCATTCCAAATTTTCCCGCAATAACAGACAATTCTTTAGGCGTTTTCTCCCAGAATATTTCCTCTTCAGAAAAATATTCGTATATTGTTTTTTCCTTATCTTCATCGAGCATCTCCTGCGGAAGATAACCAAGACGTTCGTGTCCCATTATCCTTTCCCCATCTGCTTCTATATAGTTTTCTACAAGCGACGGATTGTATATCCACTTCATTAATGTCGATTTCCCATTTCCCTCTTCTCCAATAATAACTGCCTTATCTCCATCATTTAGCACAAGGTTGAAATCATTAAGAATTATTCTCAGGTCTTTTTTATGTGTTAAATTTAATTTTTTTATCTGCAACATTAAAGTTTCTCCTTTTCGAAGTCTGAGCCAATTATTATTTTGAACACACAAAAACGAGTCTTTTTTGCATACGCAAAAATAGACTCGCTAAATAGCCCCTTATTTCTTTTCCAAAAGGAAAACAAAGGAAATGCCTCTTGCGATAATCCAACTTAAGCGTACACAAAACAAACCTATTCTCTACAGGCTCAATAACTATATGTGTCTTACTTAAATCAAATTATCTATTAATCATTTCCTCACCTTACACAAAATGTGCCTTTCTTTCTTCTAATGGCAATACTATCATACTGTATTTTTTGTGTCAATACATTTCACCTTATGGAAGTGCAAATTAAAATTTTCACTTCCTAATTATACATCCAACCATTACGAAATTCAATCTTTCACAACCTCTTTACAACCACAACCACAGCACTCCAGCAAACGCAGGAGCACCATACCGTAAAACGCTTATGTGTAAATCAACTCCGTTCCTACAACTTCCCTCACACAAGCCTGAATATTATTCATTCTTCCAATCCATTCGTAGGGATTATCTTTCTTTAATTGTTCCGTCACATCTTGTCTGTCGGCATATTCCTTTACCAGTCGAAGAAACATATCCTCTGCTTGCTTATCGACTTCTGCAAGATAACTATGCAGCTTTCCGCTTGTCAGCAGGTTCATATATAACACTTTATAGTGTTCCTTTAAATGCCTTGCATGTCGTTTCCCCCATAAACCAATCGGCTCTATTTCTTCTTCGGCTGGTACTGTGATGTTCGGCAATAAATAATCACCCACCTGTCTATAAGTTCCGCCCATTTCTTCAAAAATTGTCTTTGTCATTTTCCTTTTCCTCCTGTGATTTTTGTCTATCGTGATCGTGTATTATCACGCTTGCGACCTTTAACTGTTCTTGCCTGCTCCAACAAATCATCTATCTGTTTGCGACCAAAAACCTTACGGAGCAGGCTGTAATCTTTATTTTCTGCTTTTAGGATTTTGTTTTCTTCGGTCAATCTTTCATTGACTTTCTCCAAACGCTGATTGGTGCGGTATAACTGTGCATTCGCTGTATTCAGCCTATGATAGTTGTCCCACCCCTCAAAGCAGCGGGCAAGCACCGTTTTGACAAGTTGCTTCAATTTCCTTACAACCGGCTCTGCCATTTTGGTTTTATATGCCTTTGCAGTCATAAATTTCTCTGGTTCTGGCAACTGATATTTCGGTGCAGTATCAAGCTCTATTTCAAGATTTGACAGCTCGTCTTTTGCCTTATCATAGTTCAATACTCGTTCCGACAACACATCAAATTCAATCTGTTTCTGCTCGATTTTCGCACCTAATGCCGCCACTTCTTTTTCTCTTTCCTGCTTTTTATAATCCAAAACAGAAAGATGTTTTTCGTGTGTGCCTAAATGTTCCCACTCAATCCCATAACGTTCCATCACCGCCGCAAGCTGTTCTTTTTCGGACTGTATCCATTGCGACCACTCCGTATCGCCACGACTGCCGCCCTTAAAACCTTGCGTTGCAAGAGCCTGCTTTAGTGACACTCTTGTATCAAGTCCACGCTTGCTGCCTGTGGTAAAAGGTACAAAATCTATGTGCAGATGTGGTGTAGCTTCATCCATATGCAGATGAGCCGAGAACACCCGAAGCTGTGGATTTCGCTCCTGAAAACCCTGATAGTATTCATCTAAAATCTGCTTTGCCAGTTCTCCGTTTTCCGTATCGGCGTTCATATTTCCCTTACCGCCCACCTGTAAAATGATTTCGTGGAACGGTTTTTCCTGCTTGGAACTTCGGATTTTTTCATAATAATCTTTTATCTTTCGGTCTGACCTTATCTGCTTGGCATTGTATCTTTCCAATGCTTCATCAAACAATTCGTGATAAACTGTCTTTATATTTTCATTGCAGTAGTCGATATTGAGATGAGTACGAGTTCCGTCTACATTTTCTGCTCGGAACTTTCGGCTATTGTGATTGACCGAGCCTTTACCGACCATTGCACTTATCGTTCTCTGCATTTTTTCATCTCCCATCTGTAAATTTCAACATTCTCAGGTTTTGTTACTTTTGTCAAAAGTAACGCAAAAGCACTTTTGACGGGTACACCCATCAAAAATGCGACCTGTAAACAGGTTTTGCGTTCTCCGAAGGCTCTCCGAGGGGTGAGCGTGTGCCGGTGGCACACACGCCTGCGAACCGACCGAGCCAGCAGGCGAGACCAAAGAGCCGCCTTTGAAAAGGCACTCTCTGCACACTCCCCTAAACTTTATCCGGTGTCAAAGTGTGACGATGGTGACAATGTTTTTCACAGCGTGCTGCTCTCAAAAACATTGACACCTTTGACACCGTTTGTCACGCCGTCTGCTCGGTTTCTTTCCAAAGTGAAACCTTTCTTCCGTCGTGTGTGCGGCTGTTCTGATAACGGATACCGTAATCACGAAACAGCCTGCTTGCGTTGATACTGAGCCTTAAAGAAAGTACATTCGGCTTTATATCCACCGCAAGCCTTTCGCAAAGTTCCGAAGCAGTTCCTTCCCATCTGTCACTTTCCGAAAAGAGCGTATCCGCTATCTTCTCAAGCAGAGGTTCGGGCGGTTCTTTCCACATCTCCGTTTCCGATTTTGCAAAGTTCCACACCAATCGCTCGCTGTCCCTTACAAGATGGATTTTCATATCCTGCTGGTCTCTGCCAGCAACATCAAGTGTGGCATTGTTGGAAGTACGCTTGTCCTTACTGAGAACAAATGCACCGTCTGCCGCACCCATCAGACCATTCGTGCCTGAAATCATATCGAATATATCTTCCGATTTTTGTTTGCGTGTATGATGAACAATAAGCATTGAAACCTTGTAACTGTCTGCCAACGCTTTCAGCCTTGCCACAACATCATAATCACTTGCGTAGCTGTAATCTGCTCCGCCTGCTTCACGCACACGCTTTAAGGTGTCTATGATAATCAAGCCTGTGTCTGGGTGTTCCCTCATAAACCCTCTTATCTGTTCTTCCAGTCCGCCATTGACCGTTTTACATTCCGTTGCGAAATACAGATTGCCTGTCTCCTTTGCACCGAACATCTGAAACAATCGCTTCTGCAAACGTGGGTAATCATCTTCAAGGGCAAAATAAAGCACCGTTGCCTTACGCACCTTATACTCCCAAAGCGGTGTGCCTGTGCTGATATGATAGGCAAGCTGTGCCATCATAAAGCTCTTTCCCACTTTCGGGGAACCTACGAAAAGGTAAGTTCCCCTTTGGAGCAGACCGTCGATAAGTGGTGTCTGAACCTCAAACACCGTATCATACAGCGTTGTCATTGATACTGTTTTCAGATAGGAAGGGTCTAACTGTCTGAGTATTTCCCTTTGCATTTCTTCAAAAGATTGCTCGTACCCCTTGAAATCCGTATCCTGATTGACTATACTATTGTCAGTACATTTGGAAAGTGACTGTTCCGCATCTGTTGCCGCAGATACATTTGGAATAGTCATTTCTTTTTTATTCTCCATTCGCATCCTCTCCTTTCAAACCGCCGAGAATAATGGAAATCAGTTCTATTACACTCAGCAGTTCATCATCCACACCTTTTCCTGCTTCAATCCTTTTCAGTTCCGCAAGGACTGTGGCAAATTCCGTTTTCAACGCCTTATACACTCTCGGATTGCCCTGTACCACCACATCCTGATTTAAGCAACGGCGGTAACAATACTCCTGTTTTGGCAATCCTGATAGAGCTACAGCTCTGTTAATGAGTTCGTTTTCTTCGGGCGATACTCGAAACCCTACTGTGATATTCCTCCAACGATTTTTGTTATCTCTGTTCTTAGCTGACATTTTCAAAATCTCCTTTCCCTAAATCATCTAATTTTTCTGCCATCTCAATCTGCTTTGACGGAAAGAGGTGTGCGTACTGATAAGTAATATCAATACTTTCGTGACCAACTCGGTCAGCAATCGCCACCGCAGAAAAGCCCATATCAATCAAGAGTGAAATGTGGCTGTGCCGTTACGGTATAATAACGACAAACAGAAAAAGCCTTTATTTTCAAGGGGTTTGAGCGTTTGTCGTCTTTTATTCAATTCCTTTTCCAAGTTGAAAATTGACGAAAACTATAAAGAAAAAAGGAGGCTGTTTTATTAACGACAAAATTTAATAGTGCCAGCGGTCCGGCTTTATGTCTGACCGCTGGTTGCCGTGGGCGTTTCACTTTTATAGGTGGACGCCCTTTTTTCATACTCATTTTCGAGAGAAAGGAGATCCACATGGAATTAAACGAAATGGAAAAAAAGCTGCTCTTTCAAGTGGAGGGCGATTATCAGACAAAGATCCTGAATGAACTTTATATGACCGTGCGGTATTCAAATAATTCCGAACAGCGGGAGGCGGCAGAAGGTCTTATGGCAAAACTTCGTGTTCTGTCAAATGCAGAGTGCATGGACTTGGTAAAAGATATTCAGAAGAATTACCGTCTGCCCTATCCAGCCCGGACGATTGGAGAAAAGATCGCCGAGGCCAGACAACAATCAGGGGCAGAAAAATTGAAGGGGCATGACATCATGGCACTTGAACGCTTTGATCCAGAAGTAAAGCACATGATCGTCTTTGATGTATTGTCTTACGATTCCCCTGTTGGCGACAAAGGCGATAAGATGCGCTTGTTCCTTACAGATGCCGGCTATCAGAAATTTTTAGAGAGCCAGGAACGGGGCGAAGTGAAACTGAAAAACCATGCGAAGGTCTCTGACGGTCATCTCCATTATGACCGCAGGGATCATGCCTTGTAACGGAATAGTCGAAGAAAGGAGGCGGTACAATGGCAGTATTCCGTGTAGAGAAAACAAAGGACTTTACGATAATGAGCAATCACCATCTGCGCAATACGGAGTTGTCCTTAAAGGCAAAGGGGCTTTTATCACTTATGTTGTCGCTGCCGGAAGATTGGGATTATACCACAAAGGGACTCGCCCATATCTGCAAGGATGGTGTGGATTCTATCACTACTGCCCTGAAGGAACTGGAGCGGCATGGTTATCTCACCAGACAGCGCCTCCGCTATGATAACGGGCAGTTGGGAGACATTGAATATACGATCCATGAGCAGCCTGTAAGTACCGAAAACACAGGGCTTTCACCTAAACGGGAAAATCCAAGACAGGTAAAACCAGAACAGGCAAAACCTAAACAGGCGGAACCTGAACAGGAAAATCCGGCACAATTAAATACTAATCCATTAAAAACAAAAAAATCAAAAAAAGATAAATCAATAACTTATCCATCAATCTATCCGGCAGAGCCGGAAGCGGCAAACCGCACGGATGGGATGGATCGGATAGAGCTGATAGAAGCCTATCGTGAAATCATCAAAGAAAATATTGAATATGACTTACTGGTCTTACGGTATGGCAGGGAACGTTTGGATGAAGCCCTTGAACTTATGCTTGAAGTGATTTTGTCGAAACGCCCTTACATTCGCATTGCCGGAGATGATTTTCCGAGGGAGATCGTCAAGAGCCGGTTCCTGAAGATCAATTCCGGCCACTTAGAGTATGTCTTTGACTGTATCGACAAGAACACAACGAAGGTCGGAAACATCAAAGCGTATCTGCTGGCGGCGCTGTATAATGCCCCGGCTACAATGGACAGCTATTACCGTGCCGAGGTCAATCACGACCTGTACGGCTGTTAGGCACCTTTGGGTGTCTTTTTTCATTTCATCACAGGAAGGAGGCAAAGCACAATGAAAAGAAACACTGTGCCGGTACTATGCCCGGCGTAACCAAAGAACAGATTCAGGCAGCGCGGGAAGCTGACTTGTTTACTTACCTGCAATTCCATGAACCCGGCGTGCTGAAACAGGATGGACCTAATTTCCGGCATAAGGAGCATGACAGTCTGGTATATGTGACCGGGAAAAGGTACTGGTACTGGAACAGCCGCGGACGGAGTATCAATGCGCTGGACTACCTGATCCAGATTCGGGGATATGGTCTTGTGGATGCGGTTCATGCTCTGGTAGGTGGCGAAATCCCACAGGAACCGGCTTACCGAAGTACGGCAGAAATACAGGTATCAAAAGAGCCGGAAAAGAAAACATTCGCTCTCCCCTGGGCCAGACGTTGCGCGACCGCTGCGGTCTCCTATTTGCAGAAACGGGGGATCAGCTCAGAAGTCATTCGCCAGTGTTTACAAGCCGGGATTTTTTACGAAGCCCGGTATCATGGAGAACCGGTTTGTGTGTTTGTTGGGAAAGATGATTCCGGGAAAGCGAAGTTTGCCTGTATGCGCAGTATCAGCGGCAATCTCAAAAAGGATGTCTATGGCAGCGACAAAGGATATAACTTTTGTTATCCCCCGCAAAGTCCGGGCAGCCGGCATGTGGCAGTCTTTGAAGCTCCTATTGATGCGCTTTCCCATGCGACACTTCAAGAGCTGGAGGGATGGAAATGGAATGGTTACCGCTTGTCTTTGGGAGGTACTTCCCATGTGGCGCTGACTTCTTTCCTGGAACGCCACCCGGAGATCCGGCGTGTTACCCTTTATATGGACCACGACCTTGCCGGATTTGTCAATGCCCGGAAAATCAAGACCATGCTTCACGAGGATAAACGTTTCCGTCATATCCGGGTAAGTGTCAACCCTCCCCGGATGGGAAAAGATTACAATGAGAAATTGCTGCTGGTTCGGGAACAACTGCAAACCAGCCAGCACCAACGCCGCCCAAAAGAGGCGGCTGTTTCAATTTAGGGAGGATTTCAACATGAATGGATCTCAACATATCTGCTTTACAGACAGCGCCGGAAAAGCGCTGTTTTCCATTCCCGACAATGGTTTACTCTGCCTGTTCTATGGAAACGGGGACAGGCACTTTGCTGTTTGTCATCGTCTGGATGACACCCATGCAGAAATTGACGGGGTAAATTATTCGCTGCCGGATTTTGCCAAAAGGATGAAACACAACCAGATCAGCTTTGCTCCGGCATAAGGCTGGAAAACAAATAACAGGAGGATTTGAAAATGAAAAAAATTGAAAATACCGCTTTGCAGATGATTGCCGAGGCTTCCCGGTGTCCAGACTACGGCCCCGATATGGTTAAATCGCTGATGAAAAAGCTGGACATGAACGAAAAGGGCTTTGCTCTTTTGATGAATGTTGCCCCATCCACAGTGCGTCTTTGGACCAGCGGAGCTGCACAGCCCTGCGGCACAGCAAAACGCCTCATGCAGATTTATGAAACCGGTCCGGAGATTGTCGGCAAGATTGCCGGCGGGCAGCTACCGGCAGATGGGAGGGATTGATTAAATGGCGGAGACAGATAGCCAGCCGTTTGCGGAAAATGAGCAGGTCAAAGAGCTGCTTCACATGAAAGGAGGAATTTGATTGAATCAGGAACCACTACCGCAGATTCATTTGATCCGTGATACAGACTTATCCGTCTTTGCGTATGAGCTCCATATTTTTGCCGGAGATTTTCTTAGGGAATGCGAATTTAATATGCGTTCTCTGGCGACAAATACCGGGGCTGATTCCATTGCCATCATGGGAAAAAATCACATATGGCTTTCCGACGCTTTGTTTGCTTATTGTTCTACGGCGGATCTTTATCAAATGATCTCAACAACGGAGTTTATCGGAGCGAGGGCTTTCCTGTTTCATACGGATCGCAGAGAGGGCGGTCACTTGTACGGAGATGTCCTGATGATGGATTTAGACACGCTGCGGCAGGATATAAAAAGAAATATCCTCTATCCTTGCGGCGTCAATATCGAACGCAAAGATGGTTCAGCGGCTACGGTCAGCCTGAAAGAATGGACTGAAATGGAGCTTTACGAAAAAGATGCTCTGAAAAGTTGGGGGTTTTCTTATGCCCCGAATCAAGTTACGGAATGGCAGTACCACTATTCCACGATGTTCAGACAGTGGATGGATCAGGCATTTCGTTATATGCCCCAGGATTTAGAAGAACGCCTGAATATGCAATATATGGAGGCAGCCCAGAACCCGGATATGGATAAGTACCGCATACCACAGGGAACGGCAAAGCAGATGCTTCTTTATGACGAAGCCCCTGTGTATCGCCTTCTTCCATCCGGTTCGGAGAAAATTGCGCCCATCGCGGCAATCTCTACGGGCCTGTGGTATGAAAATTACCGGGAGTTTGCCATTGCACCAGAGGATTTAGGCGCTCTGGACAAACTGATCCGCAGGGAAACTGACCGGCTCACAGGAAACCTCCCACAACTTCACAAAAACGAAGAACGTCGCCCTGCCCCGGAGCGATAAGAATTTTACACTGACTGGAGGTGATGAAGATTGGCAGGAGTGCATGAAGATTTCGGTGAAAAGATCGGCGGTGCGAAAAAAGACCTGTGGAAAGACCGCGGGCTGTATGCGGATGATCTGGAAGCCATGAATGAGCGCGAAGCCGAAAAATTTGTGAAAAAGGATAATGTCTGGAAAAAGCCGGACTATGCAGCCATGCTGGAGGAAGGGATTCCTCTTGGCGTGGTCTATTTTATCAAAAAAGCAAGGGACGGCTTAAACGCCTCTCCTCAGTATTACCGCACGGATGACACCCCGGAAAAACGGACTGCGAGGCAAAAGGAGTATATAAAAACAGTCCGGGAATTGCAGACAGTGCTTTCAGATGTCCGTACTGTGGAGGATGCCATGAGAGCCTATGACCGCTTTTTCGTTGACAATGGATATTTAGAAAAGGTACAGGGCTGGGTAAGCGGAATCCATTACCGGGCAACGAAAAAGGGTCAGGACAATCCCGTGATTACAAACAAATTGTCCAATACCATGCTGATCCGCTCGGCTGAATATTTTGAGCGCAACTTTGCTCAGAAAGCAAAAAAGGAACAGTTTTGTGTTTCCAAAGAGCAGAAAATACCGAAAGGTTATGCGATCCACTTCAACGACGGGAAACAGACCTATTCTAAAAATGGGGACTGGAAACCCGGTACCTACTATGTGACAAAAGGCTATTCGATCCTGCGGACCAATTTTGAGACCAAAGAAGCTGCCCTGAAATGGGTGCAGGAACTTGCCAAAGGCAGGAACAAAAACGGAAAGATCCGTTTTGTCCCTCCACAGCTTGCCCATGTCAAACGTACCGGACCGGATTATCGGAATGGCGTGGAGATCACCGGACAGCATTATCTTGATACCTTTGGGTTCCGCGGCGGTGAGTTTGGAAACTGGATGAACCAGAACGACCGGCAGACCTCCCTTAACATGGGATTTGAAGCACTAAAGGATCTGGCGTCAGCCCTTAAGATCAGCGATAAAGATATTGCTTATCAGGGAACACTTGCTATCGCTTTTGGTGCAAGAGGCAGTGGCAATGCTGCAGCTCATTATGAACCTTTGCGTACAGTCATCAATCTTACAAAAATGCACGGGGCCGGTTCCCTGGCACATGAATGGTGGCATGGACTTGACGATTATCTTGGTACAAAGATGGGAGCAAAAGGGATGCTGTCAGAACAGCCCCACCTCTATGCGCCGTTCCAAAAACTCATTGACACCATGAAGTATAAACCGGAAACACCGGAACAGGCAGCAAAGCGCACGGAAGCACAAACAGAACGCACCCGGAAAAATGCGGCAAGCTGGCTGGATTCCTCGGTTCTTGCCTCCCTGAAACGGTATGGCAATGAGGAACAGATGGAAACCTACGCAGTCTTGCGGGAAGCATTTTTGTCCGGCGAACCCGGCTCTGTGGAACAGATCAGCGCATTTAAGAAGAATGTTACCGGCCGGGTAATTCCCAAAAGTGAACGGGAACGGCTGGAAATTTTTGAGCGTATGCTTTCCGGGATGCAGGCGCAGGAAGCTCCGCAGATTGGACGGACGGAAACTGATTTTTACCGTAATTCGGTACGCATGGGAAAAGAATGTGAAAAAGACGGCGGTTATTGGGACAGCAATGTGGAAATGACAGCCAGAGCCTTTGCCTGTTATATCAAGGACAAACTGCCCTACACATCGGATTATCTGGCAGGCCATGCCGACTGTGCCCTTACCCTGGTTTCCGGTAAAGACGGAGAAATGGAGGTATTGAAAGCCTTCCCTGTGGGGGAAGAACGCCGTGCAATCAACGCTGTTTTTGACGAGATCATTCAGGATTTGAAACGGGAACAGCTATTGACCCATGCCGATGTAACGCTTCCCCTCTCTGTTTCTGAACTTCGTGAGGCGGCGGACGGGCAGCTATCCATGTTCGGCGTCGGCCGTCCTTCCGTGATGGATCAGCTTGCGGCAAACAGGCCGGCAGATAAAAAATCACCGGCACAGACGTTTTCCAGAAAAAACCACGAGCCGGAAATATAGCAGGAGGTGAACAGCATTTTGGAAGAAAATAAAGATTATCGTGCCTACCGGTATGGCGACCACTTGACGCCGGGATCGGAGCTTAAAATTGAGCACAGCGTAGTTTGTGAAAATGTGGATATTTCTACACTGATCACAATGGGAACCGATAGCCTGGAAGCCATGCGCCAGGGAAGTATCGACGGGGAGCAGAAAGCCTATGAAATCGTGGTGGCTGCCGCAAAACAGTGGGAACAGCAGGCAGCGGCAACACAGACGATCAACCGGGCTTTGGAATATCTTCGTACACCTGAGATTGAACATACCGGCAATCAGTGGAAAGACACCGATAACTGGAGGGCGGATCAGAAAATCAGCAACCGGGTCTATCAGATGACCTGCAGTATTTGGGAAGATACGAAATATGACAGGGAAACAAAACAGAGTATTCCGGTTGCCTGGTATGTGACATGGGAAGTCCGTATTCATTCCCCGAAGCAGGGATATGGAGAAAAGATTGCCGGACAAAACCAGAAACGATATACAGATAAGAATGCAGCCATAAAATACCTGGACGGGCGGAAGAAAGCCTATTCCCATTTATTCACGGAAATTTCCCCGCCAATTCCGAAAGAATATGAGCGTCATTTTATGGTTCATGGCACTCTCTTACCTGGTTATACGGTTGAAGGACTGGAACAGACCAAAACGGAACATGCCGCCGCCGAGGTTTCGGAGGGCGGTATTTTTACGCCCCAAAACCAGGAGAAGCCTTCCGTCCTGGGGAAGCTCTCTGTGGCAAAAACCCAGGAAAAAACGCCAGCCGCTCCCGGTATGGCAATGAAAAAGAAGGAGGATATACAGTTATGAAAGTGTTAATGGTAGAGCCGGGCAAGTCCCCTTATGCTGCGGAGATTGAAAGCGGTCTGAAATCTTTGCAGGCGGCAGTGGG
The DNA here is from genome assembly GCF_003480665.1 of Clostridium sp. AM28-20LB. Classification (NCBI taxonomy): domain Bacteria; kingdom Bacillati; phylum Bacillota; class Clostridia; order Eubacteriales; family Clostridiaceae; genus Clostridium; species Clostridium sp. AM28-20LB. The sequence continues at coordinate 179,813 of NZ_QUJN01000003.1, forward strand.
TGGAGACATTCAGGCGGTCTATCCGTATGAGGACCCGGTGGCTCTGATCTGCAATGATGAAGGCAAGCTGATGGGACTGCCTCTGAACCGGGCTCTCTTTGATGATGACGGCCACGTTTATGATATTGTGTCCGGGAATTTTCTGATCGTTGGTCTTGGCGAGGAAGATTTTACAGACCTTTCCCCGGACTTGATGGAGAAATACGGGGAGCAGTTCAAGTACCCTGAAAAATTTGCAAGGATTGCCGGCGAGATCATTGCAGTCAAGCAGCCTGCAACCAATGAACACCGGGAAAAACCGAGGATGCACCATTCCGGCCCGGATTTGTAGAAAGAAAGGAGCCAATTATGTTAATGGCAGTAAATGAACCTTATGCCCTTATGGTGCAGCCGGACGATATTCTGATCTCTCCCCGTGAGGTAGATGAACATTTTGGGACGATGGTATGCTTCCATCCCCGCTATGCGCTGGGCGACCATCACAACTATATGGACAAAGACGACTTCCTGCGGGAAATGTATTTAGATACCGTAGGACATGATGAAGCCGGCATGAAACGCTATGAACGGATGGTAAACATTGTAAGCAGCCGTTTCCGGCATGGACCAAAGACAGAGGAACGGGCGATCGATGAAGCAATGCAGAAAGTAATTTCGGAAAAGTATCTGATGCTCCCCCTCTATCTCTACGACCACTCAGGTCTTGCCATGAGTACAGAAAGTTTCTCAGGCAGGGCCCCTCATGCAGAATGGGACAGCGGACAGGTCGGCTGGATCTATGTTTCCAAAGAAGATGCCCTAAAGGAATTTGACGCTGACAAGATGACCGGCGCCATCCGGCAGAAAGCGGACGCACTGATGCGCAGTGAAGTCGCCGCTTACGATTCCTATCTGCATGGCGAATGTTATGGGTTTGAGCTTTATAAAAACGGGGAGCTGTCGGATAGCTGCTGGGGCTTTATGGGTAACTTTTCCGATGTGTTGAAAGATATGGCGGAATACCTCCCGGATGAGTGCAAAGGGATGGTCGATCATCTGGAGGAACAGGAACGCCCGGCTACGATCATCAAGACGCTTTTGAAACATGCTAAAATTCAGGTCGATCAGGCAGCAAAAGCCTTTGAACACGCTTCCCGACAGCAGGTTCTTGGGGAAAGCCGGTAAAAAGTTATTTCCATATTATAAATACCGATTTTATCAGAAAGGAGGATGCTCTTGCAGGAAGATCTCGAACAACGAACGGTTTCTGTTTCTATACAGGCAGCAAAACTGTCAGGGCGGGTACTGCGTGCGGCTATTGCTGCGGTACTCCAAAAGATGGAACAGGAACGCACAATGCCAAAAGTCGGGCGCAACAGCATGAAGCGGCTGACTTATAAAGACCCCGGAGCCAATACCATTGAAGTTTCAGGGCGAATCCGCTCTTTTGAACGGTATGCCAGGAAACATCAGGTACGCTACCATATAGAAAAGGAACTTGGGACCGATCCCCCAAAATGGACGGTATATTTCAAGGCAAACCAGGCGGATGCACTGACGGCAGCTTTTAAGGAATATACGAAGAAAGACCTTACACGCAGCACCAGACCGTCGCTGCTTACACAGCTTCATAAGTTCAAAGAACTGGCGCAGTCGCTTGGCCGTGACCGTGTAAAGAACAAAGAACACGGAGGACCGGAACGATGAAGATTGATGCAGAAACACTGAAAAAACAGGTCATTCTCCATCTGCCTTATATTCTGTTCCTTCTGGTATTTGCCAAGCTGGGCGAGGCGGTGCGTCTGGCTCCCGGAGCAGACGCTTCCCAAAAGCTGTTAGGACTGTCCGAAGGCTTTGCCCTTGCGTTTCAGAGTATGTGGCCGGGAGCGGCAATGGACTGGCTGATTGGTTTATGCGGTGCAGCCATTATGCGGCTGGCAGTCTATCTTAGAGGGAAAGACGCTAAGAAATACCGCAAAAATGTGGAATATGGTTCTGCAAGATGGGGAAATAAAGCCGATATTGCCCCATTTATGGACCCAAAGCCGGAAAACAATATCATTCTTACCCAAAGTGAAGGACTGATGTTAAACGGACGGCCCAAAAATCCGGCCAATGCAAGAAATAAAAATGTACTGGTAGTCGGAGGATCAGGTTCGGGAAAAACGCGCTTTTTCATCAAGCCCAATCTGATGCAAATGCACAGTTCCTACGTCGTCACCGATCCGAAAGGTACAGTCCTTGTGGAATGCGGAAAGATGTTGCAGCGAGGCACACCAAAGCTGGACAAGGACGGAAAGCCTATGCGTAATGAAAAAGGAAAGATTATCTATGAGCCCTATAAAATACGGGTATTCAATACGATCAATTTTCAGAAAAGTATGCACTTTAACCCATTCGCCTACATTCATTCCGAGAAAGATATTCTGAAGATCGTCACTACCCTGATCGCCAATACCAAAGGCGAAGGAAAAGCCGGAGACGATTTCTGGGTCAAAGCAGAAACCTTGCTTTATACGGCACTGATCGGATATATCTACTATGAAGCTCCGGTAAACGAACAGAATTTTGCCACACTGGTAGAAATGCTGAACGCAATGGAGGTCCGTGAGGATGACGAGTCATTCAAAAATGCCGTTGACCTTCTCTTTGACGCTCTGGAACAGAAAGACCCGGATCATTTTGCCCTGCGTCAATATAAAAAATATAAGCTCGCTGCCGGAAAAACAGCGAAGTCGATCCTTATTTCCTGTGCTTCCAGACTGGCTCCTTTTGACATTAAAGAAGTCAGGGAAATTACCATGTATGACGAGCTGGATCTGGATATGCTGGGGGATGAACGGACCGCTCTTTTCCTTATTATGAGTGATACGGACGGAACCTTTGCATTTTTGATCAGTCTGATCTATTCCATTTTGTTTAACCGCTTATGCGAGCGGGCGGATGATGTATATGGGGGCAGGCTTCCCATCCATGTGCGCTGCCTGATCGACGAGGCGGCAAATATCGGGCAGATCCCGAACCTGGAGCGTCTTATGGCGACCATCCGAAGCCGTGAGATCTCTGCCTGCTTGGTGCTGCAGGCGCAAAGCCAGCTCAAAGCCCTGTATAAAGACAACATGGACACCATCATCGGTAACTGTGACGCCTCTCTTTTCTTAGGAGGCAAAGAAGAAACTACCTTAAAAAGCTGGAACTCCCTATTAGGGAAAGAGACTATTGATCTGTATAACACCAGTGTCACAAAGGGAAATCAGGAATCCCACGGACAAAATTTTCAAAAGCTGGGAAAGGACCTGATGTCGGTGGATGAACTGGCAGTTATGGACGGGGGCAAATGTCTGCTGCAGATCAGGGGTGTGCGGCCGTTCCTCTCCCGGAAATACGATATAACCAAACACCCAAATTACAAACTGCTTTCCGATTTTAATGAGAAGAACGCTTTTAATATCGAAAAGTTTCTTTCTACCCGGATGCCGATGCGTCCCGGTGAACGATACCGTAATTATGAAGTCACAGCCGAAGATCTGGCTTCCCAGACTTTATAGAGTTGTTCCTGCCTGTCAAAGCATGACGCCCTGGCAGGCTTTGTTTTTGTCACGATGAAAGGAGGATATTTTGAGGATTCGTGATTCTCCCTGAAAAGTAAATAACCGCAGGATTTTTCCTGCCCCATGCCGCCGTGCTGTTTGAAACAGATTTTTTTCTAAAAACAGTGCGGCGGCTTTTTTTGTTTCCGGCCTGATACGGCCATATCACAAATTAAAATTTCTGAAATTAAAGGAGGAACTATATGGCATTTTTTGCAAGCGCGATTGATACTTTGAAGATCCTTGTGATCGCCCTGGGCGCAGGTCTGGGCGCATGGGGTGTTGTAAACCTTCTCGAAGGTTACGGAAATGATAACCCAGGTGCAAAATCCCAGGGGATCAAGCAGCTTATGGCAGGCGGAGGTATCGCTCTGGTTGGTGCAACGCTGATCCCGCTGCTTTCCGGCCTGTTCGGTTAAGGGCTGACTTATGGGCAGTCTGTTTGAATGGATAACAGACTGGATTAAAGAGGGCCTGATCGATGCGATCACCGGACAGTACACCAGTATTTTCAACTCCGTCAACAATCAGGTTGCGGATGTGGCAAATCAGGTAGGACAGACCCCGCAGGGCTGGAATGGCGGCGTGTTTTCCATGATTCAGAATCTTTCAGAAACCGTCGTCATTCCCATTGCGGGCATGATCCTGACCTTTGTTCTGGTGTATGAACTGATCCAGATGATTCTCGAAAAGAACAACATGCACGAATTCGATACATTCAACATCTTCAAGTGGATTTTCAAGACTTTTGTTGCCACTTACCTGCTCACCAACTGTTTTACGATTGTGATGGCGGTCTTTGATGTGGCCCAAAATGTGGTGTCGCAAAGTGCCGGTGTCATAAACGGGAACCTGGATGTGCAGGCGGCGTTGTCTGATCTGAAAACCCAGCTTGAAGCAATGGGAATGTGGGAACTGATTGGACTGTGGCTGGAAACCAACATCATCAATCTGTGTATGTGGGTACTGTCCATCGTGATCTTTGTCATTGTATATGGCCGTATGATCGAGATTTATTTAACCGTGAGCCTTGCACCGATCCCGTTTTCCACAATGGCAAACCGGGAATGGGGACAAATGGGAACCGGGTATCTGCGTTCCCTTTTTGCCCTGGGCTTTCAGGGGTTTTTGATCCTGATCTGTGTTGCCATTTATGCAGTGCTGGTCCAGTCTATCCCATCGTCCGGCGACGTGCACGGCGCGATCTGGGGAACGGCGGGTTATACGGTACTGCTGGCTTTTGCCCTGTTTAAGACAGGTTCGTTATCCAAATCCATATTTAATGCAAGATAGCATGAACAAAACCAATTCTAAAAAGGAGGATTTTATATATGAGTAAAACCAATACAGAAAAAATGGCGCCGGAGACACAGACGCCGGAAATGGCAAACGGCATGAAGCTGGATGTCCGCGTGCGTCCGATCGCCCCAATGGGAAACCTGCTGGCGTTTGCCAATGTTACGATTGGCGGATGCTTTAAGATTGACGGCTTCCGTATCTGTTCCAGTGAAAAGGGGCTGTATGTCAATATGCCCGCAACCCAGGATAAGGGAGGCAACTGGAAAGATGTCTGCTGGCCGGTTACGGCAGAGTTCCGCAAGCAGCTCAACGATGCCTTAATCGATGGGTACGGGCAGGCTATTGAAAATTTGCAGGCAACTCTTGAAGCGACAAAGGGAGCAGCGGAAAAGCCTTCCCTGACCGGTGCATTGAAAGAAAATGCCGGTAAGGTCAAAGAACAGCCGGCCAAACCGGCCACATCTAAGAATGAGCAGGCTCGCTAATGCCGGAAACGAAACAGTACGGCATTATCTATGCCGATCCGCCCTGGCATTATGACAGGAAACATGGAAGCGGCGTTGCGGAAAACCATTACCCCACAATGAGCATTGAAGAAATCTGTGCCCTGCCGGTATCGGAACTTGCCGCAAAAGACAGTGCCCTTTTTCTGTGGGCGACCTTCCCGCAGCTCAATGAAGCCTTCCGGGTGATCGATGCCTGGGGATTCAAATATAAAACGCTGGCTTTTCTATGGCTCAAACAGAACCGGAAAGCGGATAGCTGGTTTTATGGCATGGGCTTTTGGACCCGCTCAAACGCGGAGGTCTGCCTGCTGGCAACCAGAGGCCGTCCGAAACGCCAATGTGCGGGAATCCATCAGTTTGTGATCTCCCATATTGAGCAGCACAGCAAGAAACCGGACGAGGTGCGGGATAAGATCGTAAAACTCATGGGCGATCAGCCCAGAGTGGAACTGTTTGCAAGACAAAAGACACCCGGCTGGGATGTATGGGGCAATGAAGTGAACTGTACGCTGACTATGCCGGAGCGAAAGGGGTGATTTTGATAGAACAAGATGCAAAGCGGCTGCTTATGGAACGGCTGGACGAGTGTTTGAAGGTTCATGCGGATATGCTGGATGCACAGAACATCGGCAGTATTTACGAGTTACAGGGACTTTCGGAACTCCACTATTATCTGAAGGTTGAGCATGTATTTACTCCGGCGGAAGTAGAGGCGCTTCTTTCTTTTCAGGACCCGTTGGATGTAGCCCGATGGTGTTGGGAAGAAAATAACCATGAACACAGTTTCCCGATCTGCGATCTTCTCAAAGAAATTGATGCAGCGCAAAAATTTGAACATTTCACAAGCGAACCTTCCGCACAGGACAAATATACGCTCCTGATGAAACGGCTGGGACAGAATTACTTTGCTTACAGGGAAAGCCTTATGTCAAGAGATAAGGAATCCTTAATTGAAAAAGCTGCTGAAATTACAGCCATGCAGGAGGCGTATTCCTATCTGACAACAAAGTTTGAGTTCAGGGATGAAATGCTGGATGATGTGCTGGCGCTTGAGAATCCTTTGAAATACTTTGCAGACCGTTGGCTTATGCCGGTTTCAGATGTGCTCGACGTGGATATGGATATTCGGGAAAATATTGCCGGAATCCGAGACAGCCAGGAATACCTGTGTCAGAGAGAGCCGGCTGTTTCTGTCCTGGCACGGCTGCAAAATGCGGCTCAGGAAGTGCGGGAATGTCCGGCTGTGGAGAAACCGGTACGCGATTTCGGTGCACGGTAATGGGCCGGAAATTATATTACGATGGGAGGTGTATAGATGCCTTATGTACCTGTACCAAAGGATTTAACCAAAGTTAAGACTAAGCTGGCCTTCAATCTGACGAAGCGCCAGCTTATTTGTTTCAGCCTTGCCGGACTTGTCGGCCTTCCGGTGTATTTCTTTACCCGCGGGGCGATCGGCAATTCGGCGGCTGTACTTTTGATGATCGGGCTGATGATGCCCTTTTTCTTCTTCGCCATGTATGAGCGTGACGGGCAGCCGGCAGAAAAGATCTTGAAGAACCGGCTCCGTTATAAGCTCTGGCCGAAGGACCGTCCATACAGGACGGATAACCTGTATAAATCTATGTCAAAGAAGGAGGTTACAAAGATTGCCAAAAAACAAGCAGCAGGAAGCTCAGGAAAAGCGTCTGCAAAAAAACATCAGGCAGGCCAAAAAGACCGGAGCCGATGCAAAGCAGGGCAAAACTAAGTCTGCCCGTTCCAAGCCGTCTAAAAAAGGCGGCTTTTTTGCCGGGCTGAAAGCAGATGCCCCGCAGACGGTCCAGCAGAGCATTCCCTACCGTGAAATGTACCGGGATGGGATCTGCCGGCTGACCGATACCCTTTACACCAAAACGGTGCAGTTTTTTGATATTAACTATCAGCTTGCACAGGCAGATGATAAAGCACAGATCTTCGAGGGTTACTGCGATTTCTTAAATTACTTCGACGCCTCGATCCATGTGCAGCTTACCTTTATCAACCAGCGAGCCAATATGCAGGATTTTACCAAAAGCATTGACATCCCTCCCCGCGGCGACGAGTATGACGGAATCCGCAAGGAATACGGGGATATGTTAAAGAACCAGTTGCAGAAAGGAAATAACGGTCTCACCAAACGCAAATACATTACCTTTGGGATCGAGGCAGATGACCTGCGTACTGCGAAAATGCGTCTGGAACGCATTGAAACGGATGTGCTGGCAAATTTCAAGACTCTGGGAGTTCAGGCGAGATCCTTAAACGGACTGGAACGTCTGGAACTTCTTCACAGCCAGCTTCACCCGGACGGCCAGGAAAAGTTTCATTTCCAGTGGTCGGATCTGCCTAAGACCGGTCTTTCTACCAAAGACTTCGTTTCCCCATCCGGGCTGTCTTTTTCAAAGGATGGAAAGACATTTCGGGTAGGCGACCATTCCGGTGCTGTCTCCTTTTTGCAGATTCTAGCGCCGGAGCTTACTGACCGGCTTTTAGCGGATCTTCTTGACTTAAACGACGCCGTGACCGTCAACCTGCATATCCAGTCTATCGACCAGGCGCAGGCGATCCGAAACATCAAGCGCAAAATGTCGGACCTGCAGAAAATGACCATTGAGGAACAAAAGAAAGCGGTCCGATCCGGGTATGACATGGACATCATTCCCACCGACCTTGCCACCTATGGAGAGGAAGCCAAAAATCTTTTGCAGGATTTGCAGAGCCGCAATGAGCGCATGTTCCTTGTGACGGTACTGGTGGAAAATATCGCTGCCAAACGCCAAAAGCTGTTCAATGATATTTTTGCCGCTTCGGGTGTGGCACAGAAATACAACTGTGCCTTAAAACGGCTGGATTACCAGCAGGAACAGGGGCTTATGTCCTCGCTTGCTCTTGGTACGAACCAGATTGAAATTGAGCGCGGGCTTACGACCAGCAGCACAGCGATTTTTGTACCGTTTACGACCTGTGAACTGTTCCAGGAGGGCGAGGCATTGTATTACGGCCTGAACGCCCTTTCCAATAACTTGATCATGGCGAACAGAAAAACGCTGAAAAACCCCAATGGGCTGTTTCTCGGTACCCCAGGAAGCGGCAAATCTTTCTCTGCCAAGCGTGAGATCGTCAATGTGTTCCTTCTGACGGAGGACGACATCATTATCGCCGACCCGGAAAATGAGTATGGGCCGCTGGTACAGCAGTTCGGTTCCCAGGGGCAGGTCATTGATATTTCCCCTACTTCCACGAACTACATCAACCCGATGGACATCAATCTGGACTATTCCGATGATGAAAACCCGATCACTTTGAAAAGTGATTTTATCCTGTCGCTGTGTGACCTTATCATCGGCGGCAAAGAAGGACTTTCCCCCATTGAAAGGACGATCATCGACCGTTGTACCAGACTGGTGTACCGGGAATACCTGCAGGACCCGTGCCCGGAAAATATGCCGATCTTAGGTGATCTTTACGAGCTGCTTTTGAAACAGTCTGAACCGGAGGCACAGAATATCGCAACGGCGCTGGAAATCTATGTCAATGGTTCCCTTAACGTGTTCAACCACCGTTCCAATATCCAGATGGATAAACACCGGGTACTGTGTTTCCAGCTTAAGTCACTGGGAAAAGCCTTAAAGGAAATCGGGCTTTTGATCATGCAGGATGCGGTGTGGAACCGTGTCACGGCCAATCGCTCCAAACATAAAACAACCTGGTTCTATATCGACGAATTCCATCTTCTTTTGAAAGGGCAGACAGGAAGTTTCAGCGTGGAGATCTGGAAACGCTTCCGTAAATGGGGCGGAATCCCATCAGGTTTAACGCAGAATGTCAAGGACCTTCTGGCTTCCCGTGAGATCGAAAATATTTTTGAGAACTCGGACTTTATCTATATGCTCAACCAGGCCCAGGGAGACCGTCAGATTTTGGCAAAGCAGTTGGGAATCTCCCCGCACCAGCTTTCGTATGTGACCCATTCCGGTCCCGGCGAGGGGCTTTTGTTCTTTGGAAATGTGATCATCCCCTTTGTGGACCACTTCCCGAAGGACACACTCTTGTACAGCGTGCTTACCACAAGACCGGATGAAGTAGCGGGGACCAAAGCGTGAGACAAAAATTAAAATGGATCGGAGGTGAGAACAATGGCACACGACAGGGAATTTCAAAGGAAGCGCAAAGATACCCGGATGCCGGTGCGTGATTCCCACGGGGAGGATCAACCGGCAGCCAGGCAGACCGAACAGGATTTTGACCTGCGCAGGGCACGGGACACCCCTTCTTCTGTCAACGGCAAGACACACAGGCAGGACATCCCTGTACAGACGGAATTTTCCCATCTGTCACCGGAAACACCGGCGTCCTTGCTGGAACAGGGCGAAGCGTATGCAACCGCTTTGGATGGTTTTTCGGAACACTTTGAGACACCGGATGCTACCAGGACAGCGCCCCCGATACAGGACAACGTGCGAAGCAATTTCCGGCAGGAGGCTTCCAGGCGTTCTTTTGTAACAGAGGATGTGACAGACCATGATACCGGAAAATATGCTCCTTCTTCCGAAGGCTCAGCCCCACCGAACGGCACAGACAGATCCGGTCAGGAACACCGTTACCGAACACACCAGCATGGGAACAAATATCAGCAGCGTTTTCAGGAAGCGGCACAGGCGGAGGAACAGGCAGCGCAGAAGGAAAAGGGTATGGATAGCGAACCGCCGAAAACATCCAAGCTGGAATTTACTGCGGATGAACTACCGCCGGAGACAAAGGATAAAAAGCTCACCCATGCAAGACGGAAGGCGGAACGGACTGCACAAAAAGCAGAGCAGGCGCAAAATCGTCTACCTGCCCGGAAGAAACTGCGCATGGAGACGGTTTCCGACCCGGAGACCGGAAAAGCCAAAAAACACTTAAAATTTGAAAAGGAGGTCAAATCCCAAAAGGTCCATGTAAAAGGACCTGTACCCCTGCGTCCGGTCAAGGCGGGCGCCAATACTGCCATTGGTTACGCTCATAAAAAGATTTATGAGGCAGAGGATGAAAATGTGGGCATCAAGGCAGCCCACCGCTCTGAACTTGTGGGCGAGGCAGGGCTTCGCACGGCATATCACCGGCATAAAACTGCCCCCTACCGAAAGGCAGCGAAATTACAGCAAAAATCAGCAAAAGCAAACGCAAGACTTGCTTACCGGCAGGCTCTTAGCGACCACCCGGAGCTGAAGAAACATGCGATTGCCCGGATATGGCAGAAACAAAAACTGAAAAGGCAGTATGCCAAGGCTGCCCGTGAAGCCGGGAAACAGGCAAAAAATGCCGCAGTCGCAACAGAGAGGGTCAGCGTCGGTATTGTCCATGCGGTCAAACGGCACCCTGTAATCTGCCTTGTCCTCCTGCTTCTCCTTTTGGTAATTTTCCTGATCACATCCCTGTTTTCCACGTTCTCCAATATCGGGACCGGCGGTTTGGGAAGTCTGGCTGCTTCTACCTATCTTGCAGATGATCAGGACATCAACCAGGCGGAGCTTACCTATACCGAATGGGAAACGGATCTGCAAATGGAAATAGACCGGGTGGAATCAGACCGCCCCGGCTATGACGAATACCGGTATAACCTGGGCGCAATCGAGCATGACCCGTATGTGCTGATGGGGTATCTGACTTCTGCTTATCAGGGATTTACTTACGATGAAGTGGAAAGCGTGCTGCGGCAGCTTTTCCAGGAACAATATACCCTGTCCTTTTCAGAAGAAACCGAGATCCGTTACCGCACCGAAACTTCCGTTGATCCGGAAACCGGGGAAGAAACCCAGGAGGAAGTGCCTTATGAATGGCGCATCTTAAATGTCAAGCTCACAGTCACACCTCTAGAAAACCTGGTCGTTTCCCGGATGAACGCAGACCAGAAAGAGATCTGCGAGATCCTGCTGCAGACAAAAGGAAACCGCCAGTATGTCAAAAATGTCTTTGGCACCAACTGGCTCCCTTATGTGACCAGTTATTACGGCTACCGGGTACATCCCATCAGTGGGGAAAAGAACTATCACACCGGTGTGGACATCGGGATGCCGGAGGGCACAGAGATCCTTGCCGGGCATGACGGAACGGTCACCCTTGCGGGAAATGCCGGCGGTTATGGCTTGTGTGTCGCTATTGAAGGCGAGGCATACGAAGGACATACCCTGACGACCAAATACGGGCACTGTTCCCAGATCCTTGTTTCTGCCGGGCAGGAGGTCAAAGCCGGGGATGTGATCGCAAAGGTCGGGAATACCGGAAATTCTACCGGGGCCCACCTGCACTTAGAAGTCCTGGTTGACGGCCAGTATTTGAATCCCCTGTATTTTGCCGATACCGGCGATACCAGCGAACGGCACCTGCCGGAAGTTGGTTCAGGCGGCACAGGAAACTACTTCGATTATGACATTCCACCGGAAGCCCTTGCGGATGAACAGTTTGCCGCAATGATGGCCGAGGCGGAAAAATATCTTGGCTATCCGTATGTATGGGGAGGCGCAAGCCCTTCCACTTCCTTTGACTGTTCCGGCTATGTGTCCTGGGTGATCAACAACTGCGGCGTTGGCTGGAATTTCGGAAGGCTGACCGCGGATGGTCTTTTAGGTGTATGTACGCCGGTATCAAGTGCGGATGCAAAACCGGGCGACCTGATCTTCTTCCAGGGGACCTACAACACCAGCGGCGCAAGCCATGTAGGGATCTATGTGGGAAATGGAATGATGATCCACTGTGGAGACCCGATTTCTTATGCAAACATCAATACAAGCTACTGGCAGCAGCATTTTTATACATTTGGGCGTCTGCCTTAACAGATTGGAGGTAATAAATTGAATCCTAAAATTGAAAAACTGGAAAAGGAAATTGAAAAGACCAAAACAAGGATTGCGGAAATGCAGGCAAAGCTCCATAAGCTGGAGGAACAGAAAACAGAGCTGGAAAATACCGATTATGTAGCGGTGGCGCGCAGTTTCAAACTGACGCCCCAGCAGCTTGCGGATTTTTTGAAATCACAGCAGGCAGCCCCTTCGGAAACTGTTTTACCGCAGGAGAAGGAGGATGTGCATGAGGCTTAAAAAACTTTCCCTGCTGCTGGCGCTTACGCTTCTTGTAAGTGTCAGCGCATTACCTGTAACGGCTCATGCCGGCGGTTCCAAAGACACCACACCGCCAACGCTGACTGCTTCCATGGAGGGCGATGCCCTGAAAATAGAAAGCAGTGACGATCTATCCGGCGTGGAGGCGGTCTTTGTTGATGAAAACCGTATCAACTCCCTCACCGACGGGAAAGCGTCGGTCGCACTGAAAGATTATGCCGGAACAGAAAAACAGGTAAGCATATACGCAAAAGATTATGCCGGCAACCGTTCTGATGTGGTAAAGCTGGATAATCCGTATTACAAAGAACCGGCTCCTGAAAAGAAACCTGCTACGACAGCACCCCAGAGTCCGTCCGGTACACAGACAAAACCGCCTAAGGAAGAAAAACCTTCCGGCTCAAACGCTGCAACCCCTTCCGGCGGCGGAAATTCTTCCGGTTCAGATAACAGTACCGGACAGCAGGAAAATACTTCTGCGATCCCGGAAGGTGCATTTACCCCGGAAGGCACCGGAACGGTACAGGACAACATCAGCGGTACGGATGGGGAAAAACAGTTTTACACCATCACTACGGACGCGGGCAATGTCTTTTATCTGGTGATCGACGGGAAACGGGAAGATAACAATGTCTACTTCTTAAACGGCGTCACAGAGTCCGACCTGATGGCACTTGCAGAAAAGAACAATGGCAGCATGAGCATGATCCCCCAGGAAGAAAGCTGTAACTGCACAGAAAAATGTGAGGCAGGAAAGGTTAATACCGGCTGTCCGGTCTGCAAAAATGACTTAAATGGCTGCAAAGGAAAAGAAAAGCCGGCGGAAACTGAAAAACCGGCAGAACCGGAAAAGCCGAAGAAAGAAACCGGCAGCGTCGGCACGATCCTGTTTATCCTTGCTGCCTTACTTGCGGTCGGCGGGATCGGTTACTATGTAAAAATCGTGCGTCCGAAACAGCAGGCCGAGGACGATGCGGAATTTGAGGATGACGGTTATGGCGAAGGCTTTGACCCGGATGAGGCATACGGGGAACCGGAATATCTTTCCGAGGATGATTTTGACGACAAGGACAGCAAATAAGGCTGTCCTTTTAGATTTTATGAAAGTGAGGATTTTTTCATGGAACATATCATAACCAGACGCCGCGGCTTTCGCAAGCTGTTGGCGTTTTTGCTTTGTATGGCAAGCATTTTGGGGCTTCTTCCGGCTCAGGCTTTTGCCATGTCTGTCGGACAGACGGCAAGCTCCTGGCTGGGCGACCAGTATGTGGGCTCTGATGGGAACCACTACCGTGCCCCGGCGCCTTACACCTATCTTGCCTACCATGCAGACGGAACCATCGATGTACACACCAGTTCCGGGGGCAATGCTTACCGGCACTATATGCTGACGGATTCTGACGGGATCAGCCACCAGGTTTACTGTGTGGAGAGCGGGATTCCTTACCATACTTCGGAAAATACCTATGTTTCGGAAAGCGGGACCAACAGCCAATACCTGAACCTGCTTCCTGCCGAGGCAAGGAGGGGGATCACCCTGACTGCGATCTATGGCTGGAAACCCGGTGCGGCGCTCCCTGTTTCCGGAATCAACGAGGATGACTATAAGATGGCAACCCAGATCATCCTTTGGGAATACCAGCAGCAACTTAGAAGCGATCCGTACAACCGCCACGGAAACGGCCACGCAGACGCCGACCAGTATTTCAGCGTGATCGCCGGACGACCGGCAGAAAAAGCCTATGACTGGATTCTTGCACAGGTCGCTTCCCATTCCACAGTACCTTCCTTTACTTCTTCTAAGAAAAGCGAAGCACCGGAACTGGAACTGAAATGGGATGTAGAAAAAAAGGTCTATACCCTGACGGTCACAGATACCAATAACTTGAAGATCGATCTGGAGGCTTTGAAAGGCAGCGGCGTTTCTGTGACAAGAAACGGAAATGAATACACCTTTACCAGCAGGCAGATGATGATGGACCCGGTGCTGTTTGAATTCCGAAAGAATATCCCGGTGGCAAACGACATGCTGATCTGGGGCAGACCCGGCTACCAGACCATGATGACCGGCGCCAGCGATCCGGTTTCCTTCTTTGTAAAATTCAAAACGGAAACTTACGGTACCGCAAAACTTGTCAAGACCAGTGAGGACGGCATTGTTTCCGGTATCACCTTCCATATCTCCGGTACGGACATTTTGGGAAATGAAGTCAATGAGGAAGTTACGACCGGAGAAAACGGCCAGATTGAAAAGAAGCTCCTGCCGGGAACCTATCTGGTAAAAGAACTTCCGGTGGACCGCTATGTGACCCCTTCCGCACAGTACGTGACCATTGAAAGCGGGCAGACTTCTTCGGTACATTTCAGCAATATTCTGAAGAAATTTCGCGTCCATGTGGTAAAGAGTGATGCTGACACCGGAAATGCTCAGGGGGATGCCACGCTTGCAGGGGCGGCCTATGGGATCTTCCGTGATGGCGAACTGATCGACACTTATACTACCGGACCGGATGGCAGCTTTATGACCCGCTATTATGTATGCGGGGATGGCTGGACGATCCGGGAAATCGAACCGAGCACCGGGTATCTTCTGAATGAAACCATTTATGAAGTGGGTGCATCCCCTTCCCTGTATGAAGTGGAACTCAATACCACAGAAAATCAGGTGACGGAAACGGTTATTTACGGAAATATCCAGCTTGTCAAGCACACCGATGACCTGGACCCGGATGTGCCTGAGGGCGAAAATACCGACGATCCCAATGCTGGTATCATCGAACGCCCGGAAGCAGGCGCAGTCTTTGAAGTTTACTTAAAGGCAGCCGGGAGCTATGACGCGGCAAAGGAAAGTGAACGTGACCTTCTTACCACGGATGCGGATGGTTTTGCTTCCAGTAAACCGCTTCCTTATGGACATTATACGGTCCATCAGATCGCAGGCGAGGAAGGCAAAGCCTTTGTCCCGGACTTTACGGTATTCATTTCCTCTGACGGAAAGACTTACAGCTATATCCTGAACAACCGCACCATCACAGCCCGTCTGAAAGTTGAAAAATGTGACGCAGAGACCGGAAAGATTATCCCTGTGACCGGAACCGGTTTTCAGATCAAGGATCTTTCCACCGGGGAATTTATCACCCAGACCGTCTACTATCCGAACCCGGAAACACTGGATACCTTCTATGTTTCTGACGAGGGCTGGCTGATGCTGCCGGAGCCTTTGGCCGCCGGGGATTATGAACTTTATGAGGTGGCTGCCCCTTATGGCTATGTGCTTTCCGATCAGCCGGTACCGTTTACCATTGACGGCAGCGAGGCGGTTGTGACGGTCACTCAGTACAATATGCCGCAGAAAGGCCAGCTTACCATCACAAAGACCGGAGAAGTATTTGCTTCTGTCCAGGAAAACGACGGACTGTACCAACCGGTATATGAGGTTGCCGGACTTCCTGGAGCGGTCTATGATGTGATCGCAGATGAAGATATTTATACCGGTGACGGTACCTTGCGGGCAGAAAAAGATACGGTTGTGGAAACACTTACGACCGGCGAGGACGGCACAGCGAAAAGCGGGTCTCTCTATCTTGGCCGTTATCGTCTGGAGGAACGTCAGGCGCCTTCCGGCTGTGTGTTGAATCCTCAACCGGAATATGTGGAACTGACCTATGCGGGTGAGACCGTAGAGGTTACACAGACAGCGGCCGGTCTTTATGACGAACGCCAGAAAGTGGATGTCACACTTTTCAAGGCAATGGAGACCGATGACCTGTTCGGTCTTGGCATGAACGAGGAATATAAGGATATTTCCTTTGGACTTTATGCTTCCGCAGACCTGACGGCGGCAGATGGCAGCGTAATCCCGGCAGGTGGACTTCTGGAAGTGGTCTCTGTTTCGTCTGAGGAATCCGGCGGTTACAGCGCTTCCTTCGCTTCCGACCTGCCTTTTGGCAGCTATTATGTCAAGGAACGCACAACCAACGGCGCCTATATCCTTTCGAATCAGGAATATCCGGTTGTCTTTGAGTATGCTGGTCAGGAAACCGCCCTGGTACAGATCCTTGTCAATGAAGGCGAGGCTGTTTCCAATGAACTTCTCCGTGGGCGTGTAGACGGTGTAAAAGTCGGGGAAAACCCGGAAGGCGGCGAGGATGTCACGCTTGCCGGTGCGCTCATGGGTCTGTTTAGACCTGATACCGAAGAATTTACTGAAGAAAATGCGCTGCTTACTGCTATTACCGGAAAAGACGGCAGTTTTTCCTTTGAGAACATTCCTTACGGACCCTGGATCGTCAAGGAGATCTCTGCCCCTGACCTTTATACGGTAAGCCCGCAGCAGCACCATGTATATATCGGTGCAGACGGACAGCATATCGAGATCCGTGTGGAAAACACCCTGATCCGCGGCAGTGTGCAGGTAACTAAAACCGAAGCTGTGGAGGAACCGTCCCCTGTGGAAAAGGAGGATAAGAAAGACAAGAATTCTTTCCTGCGCTTCCTGCCCGGTGCAGTGTTCGACCTGTATGCGGATTCCAACGCCAACCAGGAATATGATCCTGACGATCAAAAGATCGGTACGCTGAAAGAAACCGATGCAGGCTATCATACGGCGGAAAACCTTCTGGCTGGCGGCTACTTTATCAAAGAAAGCAAAGCGCCGGAGGGCTATCAGCCTGACTCAAACGCTTACTATTTTTCCATCACAGAAGATGGACAGGTCGCAGTTGTGGAAAATGGAGAAGCCGGGCACGGATTTACCAATGAGGCTTACCGCGGCAACTTAAAGATCACAAAGGATTCCAGCGACGGGCGCAAAGATGGTTTTGCCATCGAGGTTAAGAGTGCGGACGGCTCCTACTGCGAGACATTCACCACTCCAAAATCCGGCGTGATTGAAGTTAAGGGCCTTCGTGTCGGTATTTATACCGTAACAGAAGTTGCAAACCGGGCAAGCAAGGATTACATCATTCCTGATGCCGCTACGGTGGAGATCAAGGCAGATCAGACATCTACGGTCCAGTTCTTTAATGAAAAACCGGAAAAGCCGGATAACCCAAAGAACCCGGAAAAGCCTTCTGTTCCCTCCAATCCTTCCACCCCTCAAAAGCCGGTACCGCAGACCGGGGATGATCCGTATATTTTCCTGTATGGCGGACTGCTGGCAGCCGCACTGATCGGCGGCAGCGTATTTGCTGTGTATTATTTCAAAAAGGGAAAATACAGCAGGACTTCCCTGAAAAGAACGGCTGTCGGGGTTTCTGTCCTTTCACTCTGCGTTCTGGTGGCTCTTGGCAGCGGTTTTTTGGTGTTCCGTGACTTGAACCAGTATGCTGAGAGTAAAGATGCCTATCGAGATCTTGCCGGATATGTGGAAGTGCCGGAGCAGACAGCTTCCCCGGAGTCGGCACCCGATCCGACAGAACCAAAACGGGACGATACCGATATTGTCCTGCCTTCGGTAGACTTTGAAACGCTCCGTGAAAATGGACCGGACATCATCGGATGGCTTTCTCTTCCTGATACGGTGCTCAATTATCCGGTGACGCAGACCGACAACAACGAGTATTACCTGAACCATCTTTATGACGGGACCTATAACAAGGTTGGCTGCCTGTTTGCCGACTATGAAAACCGGGCAGATTTTTCAGACCGCAATACGATCATTTACGGTCATAATATGCGGGATGGTTCCATGTTTGCCTTGCTGAACCGGTACGATGAACAAAGTTACTTTGATACTCACAGGCAGATGTATCTCGTTACTCCGAAGGGGGGTTATGTCATGGAGATCTTTACGGCATTTGCAGCAAAACCGGAAGAATCCGGCAGTAAAACTTCTCCCTGGCAGCTTTCCTGGAAGGATGACGGTGCTTATACTACCTGGCTTACAGCTATGAAGGAACGTTCTGCGGTGGAAAGTGATGTGACTGTGACCTGCAGCGATAAGGTACTGACCCTTTCTACCTGTACGCCGGGCGGCACAGGACGCTTTCTTGTCATGGGAAAACTCGTGAAAGTAGATAACGAAATATAGATTTTAGACGGTGCGGGGGCAAAAGCTCCCGCACCTGCTGTTTACAAGGAGGATTTTATTTTATGGTAAATACCATGATTTCCATTCCCGGCTATGTCCATCTTTACCGCTCGCTTTTGCGGTTTTACGACATGCCGGAAAATGAAGTCCGGGAAATGCTCTATCTTCTGAATACGGCAAACCTGGACTGCTATGAGTATTATCACCCGGACCGCAGTGTGATCCAGAGCGGACCGGTCGCTTTTTGCGGATGGCTGGAAACGAAAGACTGCCGCCCTTACCGCACAGAGGTACAGCTTTACAAATCGCTGCTGTTTTTGAAGCGCAGCATTGACCGTGACCTGATCGTATCAGCTCAAAGGGAGGCTCTGCAAACCCTGCGCTGTATTATCTCCAATCTGGAATACCGCTTTTATAAAGCCTATGGCATGGAGATCGAGGACAAACGCACGGTCTATGGGGAATGTACCTACCGTCTGGTTCCCAGGGAGGATGAACCCAGCGTGTGCCTGATGCACGACTGGATCTACCTGCCAACTGCCTGATGTCACGAATAATATATAAAATATGTGACATATATGAAAACTGTACTGCCTTGCAAAATTTTTGATTTTTGATGTATAAATCAGATTTTTAATGGGAACACTCAAAATAAGAGGAATAGGACCTATTGCAATCATGTCACGAATAATATATAATATTCGTGACATGAAGGGAGGCGGTATTGTGGACAACGGATATACAAAACGAATACGAGAGCGTGTTCTTTCTCTTGAAGATGGAACTGTTTTTGTGATGTCTGATTTTGCGGATATTGCAGATACATCCACTATTCGTCAAAGTTTAAGCCGTTTAGTGCAATCAGGAACATTGCGCCGTATTTTGAAAGGAGTTTATGAAAAACCAAAATATAGCAAACTTCTGGATGAATATGTGGCGGCAGACCCGGAAGCGGTGGCGAACGCATTGGCACGAAGTTATCACTGGACGATTGCCCCATGTGGGAATACAGCATTGAACCTGTTAGGTCTTTCAACACAGGTAACAGCAGTATGGTCCTATATCAGCGATGGTCCATATAAGACCTACGAGTGGAACTCTACAAAGCTGGAATTTAAGCACCGGACCAATAAGGAGATTACCGGATTGTCCTATATGACAAGTTTGGTTATACAGGCATTAAAAACGCTTGGCAGATCGAATGTTACGCCAGAAGTCATACAGATGCTTTCCGAAAAACTGACAGACAAGGATAAACAGGCTTGTTTGAAGGAAGCAACCGAGTCTACGGATTGGGTTTACGATACGATACGGCAGATTTGTGGAGGTGAAAAGGTACAATGAGAAATATAGCAAGACTTTCAGATAACGACCGCAGGGAGCTGTTCAGAAATACAGCAGATAAAATGGGGCTGAATGATGCCATCGTGGAAAAAGACTTTTGGGTATGTTTTACGCTGGATTATTTATTTCACCGCTCACCATGGAAAGAGTCCATCACCTTTAAGGGTGGTACCAGCCTTTCAAAAGCCTTTCACCTGATCAGCCGGTTTTCAGAAGATATTGATTTGATTCTGGACTGGCGTGTATTGGGATATGGCAAAGATGAACCATGGGAGAAACGTTCCAATACAAAACAGGATGCTTTTAACAAAGAAGCCAATGTGCGTGCAGAGGTATTTCTGTCCGAAACATTCTGCCCGGCAGTCAAAGCCGGCTTATCCCAGGAAATCGGTTGTGAAGCAAATGTCTACATAGATGAAAAGGATAAACAGACGGTCATTTTCGCCTATCCGCACCTTTTTACGAATACGGCGACTTTACAGGTGATCCGTTTAGAGATTGGTGCGCTGGCAGCGTGGACTCCTGCAAAAACAGCGCTGATCGAACCATACGCGGCAAAATATTATCCGAAGATTTTTGAGCAAAAAGAAACCGCAATCCTTACCGTTGCCCCGGAACGGACCTTCTGGGAAAAAGCCACAATCCTGCACCATGAAGCGAACAGACCGGAACATTTGGAAATGCCGCAGCGGTATTCCAGACATTATTATGATCTCTACCGCATGGCTGCAACACCGGTTAAAGAAGCTGCTTTTTCCAGGCTTGACCTCCTGAAGAAAGTTGTAGATTTCAAAATGAAATTCTATCCCAGATCATGGGCGAAGTACCCGGAGGCTGTGCCGGGCACATTAAAATTACTCCCGCCGGAATATCGGTTTGCAGCATTGGAAGCGGACTATAACTCTATGCAGGATATGTTGTATGGGGATGTTCCGACATTTGAGACAGTCATAGCAGCGGTCCAGGAACTGGAAAAAGAGATCAATACACTATAAACAATTACATATCCATTTATTTGCCGGCTATTCTAAGATGCTTTAGAATAGCCGGTTTCTTGTTTTCAAAGGAGGGATGCTATATTACGCAAAATGAAGTCAATGCCGTTTTTGACGAACAGGTGCGGCTCTGTGCTGATACCTTGAAACGGAAAACCAAAGAATACACCGGGGATGACCCGGACCGGCTGGGTGCATTTAAGGCAGCGGCAGCTTTACAGCACACAACGCCCCAGCGTGCCCTTGCCGGTATGCTGGCAAAGCATATTGTTTCTCTATACGATATGTGCTTTGCCGAAGAAGTGGTTTATCCGATGGACACATGGGACGAAAAGATCACAGACAGTCTTAACTATCTGTTCTTACTGAAAGCGATTGTAAAGGAGGGACATACCAATTAAACAGATTGAAGTAAAAATTTTGAACTGCCAGGCGGTAGCGGAAGCAGAAAAAAACATGGTCTTTGCGGCAAGGCTTACCCAGCAGGGACATAAGATTGCCTCAATGGACGACCTGATGGAGCTCTACGAAAAATCATTCAGCGTTCAGACAGTAGCAGCTATGGGGGCGCTTCCCCATCCTACCATCCAGAAATTTGCGGTGATCACGGTAGCCATTGTCGGCGCCAGCAGGCGTTTTCTGGCGCAGATCACCCGCCACCAGAACGAAGTAAAATTTATGAGTGCATCGCTGCAGTACAGCAACTATACGGGACAGGCGGATTTCGCTGTCCCGTATTCTATTATGACGGCTCCGGCAGTGGTACGGGAACTGTACTTAAAAAGCTGTAATGAAAGCATGAAATGTTATGAAGCCCTGTGCACTGCCGGAAGCGGGCACGATGCGGCCGGCTATGCCACGCCCCAGGGATTGCGGAATGTACTGCTCATCAGCGCCACCCCTTATCAGTGGAAACATATCATCAGCCAGCGGGTATGCCGGAGAAATACAGATGAAACAAGGATCGTGCTGCTAAAGGTCTGGAAAGAACTTTATGAACTAAGCCCTACTTTGTTTGCCCCATCACTGACCGGGCCTTTTTGTCAGATGGATCGATGTCTGGAAGGGAAAATGACCTGCGGACGAAAACTGCAGGCAAATATGACGCCAGAGGATATTTTGGAAAAAGATTATCCTGCTCTTTGGGAAGGAGACTGCCGATGAAAATAAAACTGATCGACTTTGGCGTACCGGAGCACCAGCGTCCTTACCGTCCGCATGGCAATGATGCCGGAGCGGATGTTTATCTGCCCTATGACTGTACCTTACAGCCCGGAGAAATCGCCAAAATTCCTTTGGGTTTTGGACTGGAAATACCGGATGGATATGCGGGATATATCTTTCCCCGTACCAGCATGGCGGTAAAAGGTCTGGTCTGTGAACTGCCGCCTGTGGATTCCGGCTACCGTGGAGAGATCCATGCGATCATCAGCAATGTAAGCAATCAGGCGCAGTCTCTTTTTAAGGGAGCCCGTATCGGGCAGCTTGTGATCACGCCGATCGTCATTGCGGATTTTGTAACCGATCTGGGAACAGAACGAGGAACCGGCAGCTTTGGCAGTACCGGCGAATAGAAAAAGGCTGTTTGGAGAACAGTTTTTGAATACTTATCGGTATAGGGAGCGGACATTTCGAGAACATTATAAAATATAATAAAGAAAGTCACGAAAAAAGCGGCCATTACCGTGACCGCTTACTTTCTGCTATTGAGTTCTTTCATAATACCGAGGATATATTGCATGGATTGAGGATCAAGCTGTCTTGCCTCTGCAATGAATTCCTTTAAGGTTTCCGGGTAGGTATTTCCTTCATCAAAGAATTCCTGCGGTGTCACACCCAGATATTCGCAGATGTAGAAAAAAGACTGCATAGCGGGAAGTGACTTTTTATTCTCAATATTATTGATGTAGTTGTTTGCCTGACCTAACGATAAAGACATATCGCGTGCGGAAACTCCTTTTTGTGTCCGCAGCTTCGCTAATCGTTCCGGGACAAAATCTTCATACATCGCCTTCACCTCCCATTCTGTAATAGATTGTACCTCACGCCCCTTTATTATCCGCAAAAGGAAAAAGGGTATTATCGTTGACTTGCTAAATTAAATCTATTACTATATGAAAAGTGAAGAATTTTACCTATCAGATGGAGGGATGACCGATGAAAGGAAAGACTTGCTGTGTTACCGGACACAGGGATTTGCCGCAGAATGAGATCAACAAAATAAAAGCCGCTTTGGAACATGAGATCGATGCTGCCGTTACAGATGGATTTACCTGTTTTATGAGTGGCTTTGCAGATGGCGTGGATCAGTATTTTGCAGAGCTGGTGTTGGAAAGAAAGCAGACTAATCCGGCGCTGGAGCTGATCGCAGTGATCCCTTACCGCAAACGTCTGGACAGCCTGAATAAGAAAACAAGAACCCGTGAACTGCTGGAGGCTTGTGCGGATGTTGTTGTCATACAGGAAAAATATCTCCCAAGCGTCTACTCCCACAGAAACCGCTATATGGTGGAGCACTCCGACCGAGTGATCGCTGTATATGACGGACGGGAAACCGGCGGTACGGCAAAGACGATCCGCTTCACCCATCGGATGAAAAAGGAACTGCGGGAAATCCCGGTTGGAGAGATCGTCCTGCCGGATCACTTGAAACCAAAAACAAAATAGATACCTGTTGATGCGCTCACTTTGAAGTGGGCGTTTTTCTTTACCCATTTTTAGGAGGAATGCTTATGTGGAACCTGATTTCACATTTCCTTACCTTTGCCGGAGGAATGGCTTCCGGCGTTATGTTGATGTGTCTTATGCAAACCGGAAAACTTGCGGATAAAGAATTTGAAACTATGAAGGAGGAATAAAAATTGAAACTTGTGATTGCAGAAAAGCCCTCTGTTGCTATGTCACTGGCAGCAGTATTAGGCGCAACGGAAAGAAAAGACGGTTATCTCGAAGGTTCCGGCTATCTGGTGAGCTGGTGCGTGGGACATCTTTTGGAACTGGCACAGCCGGAGGCTTACAAAGAACAGTACGCCAAATGGCGGTATGAGGATCTTCCGATCCTACCGGAAAACTGGAAATATGAAGTGCCAAAGGATAAGAAAACGCAGCTTGCCCTTTTGTGCCGATTGATGAAGGACAAACGGGTGGATTCCGTGGTATGCGCTACGGATGCCGGACGAGAAGGAGAACTGATCTTCCGTCTGGTCTATGAATATGCCGGATGTAAAAAGCCTATGGAGCGCCTTTGGATTTCCAGTATGGAGGATGCGGCGATCCGTGAGGGCTTTGACCATCTCCACCCCGGCAGTGATTACGATAAGCTCTATGATGCGGCGGTCTGCCGGGCAGGAGCCGACTGGCTGATCGGGATCAATGCCACCCGGCTTTTTTCTGTCCTGTATGGTGTCACCCTAAATGTCGGCCGTGTTATGTCACCGACACTGGCACTTTTGGTACAGCGTGAGTCGGATATTGAATCCTTCATCAGTAAGCCTTTTTATGTGCCGGAAATCACCTGCGGAGGTTTTACTGCTTCCGGCGAAAAAATGACGGAACGATCCGAGGCTGAAAAAATCCGTATGGACTGTGACCACAACTCCGCTTTTGTGCGTTCTGTGGAAAAGCAGGTAAAAACTATACAGCCTCCCCGCCTTTATGACCTTACAACTCTGCAAAGGGAATGTAACCGTATTTATGGCTATACGGCTCAACAGACCCTTGATTATGTGCAATCTCTCTATGAAAAGAAGCTGGCAACCTATCCGAGAACGGACAGCCAGTATTTGACGAAGGACATGCAGGCAACCGCCGCTTCCCTGATCCTGTGGCTGCGTGACAATATGACCTTTGGAAAAGGCTACGCCGGAGAGCCGGACATTGACCGGGTAACAGATGACAGCAAAGTGACTGACCACCATGCCATTATCCCAACTGTGGAAATCGCACGGACAGACCTGTCAGAGCTTCCTTCCGGGGAGCGGGATGTGCTTACCCTGCTTGCCGTCAGACTGCTTTGTGCCACAACGCAGGTACACCGATTTGAAGCGGTCACCGCTATATTGGACTGCCAGGGATATACTTTTACGGCAAAAGGAAAGACTATTTTACAGTCCGGCTGGAAAGAGGTGGAACGGATTCACCGTATGAGTATCAGGCAGAGTGAAACGGAACACAAAGAAAATGAAGCTGTCGCTCTCCCTGTGCTGCAGGAAGGACAGACTTTTGAAGCTGTATCAGCAAGTCTCCGTGAAGGGAAAACTTCACCGCCGAAACACTATACGGAGGACACACTGCTGTCCGCTATGGAGACTGCCGGTGCGGAAGATATGCCGGAAGATGCCGAGCGTAAAGGATTGGGTACTCCGGCTACCCGTGCGGCAACACTGGAAAAGCTGGTTTCTGCCGGATTTGTACAGCGAAAGAAAAAGCAGCTCATTCCTACGGAAAAAGGAAAGAACCTGATCGCAGTCCTGCCGGACAATATCAAATCTCCCATCTTAACTGCAGAATGGGAATCCATGCTGAAACAAGTGGAACATGGCGAACTGTCGGCAACATCTTTTATGGATCAGATTGCAGATATGAGCCGGACGCTGGTAAAAGAACATACTACCCCGGAAGAACGTTTTGCGGATCTGTTTCCTTCTTCCAAAGGAACTGCACACGAAGCCGTGGGGGTATGTCCCCGCTGCGGTGCCCCGGTATTTGAAGGAAAGAAAGGTTTTTTCTGCGGCAACAGGGAATGTTCTTTTGCTCTTTGGAAAGATAACCGTTTCTTTTCCAGCAAGAAAAAATCTATCACAAAGTCTGTGGCAGCGGCTCTTTTGAAAGAGGGCCGCATTTCTATGTCCGGGCTTTACAGTGAAAAAACAGGAAGGACCTATGATGCGGAAGTGATTCTGGATGATACCGGCGGTAAATATGTGAATTTCAAGCTGGAATTTCCAGTAAAGAAAGGCAGGCGTAAATGAGCGATCGAAAAACCTTTGAATATGGCGGTTATCACTTCACGCCCATACGAAAATTTCACAAAAAAGAAGGCGACTTTTTCGCCATATCGAAACGGCTGGCAAGTGACCCCAACTTAGGGCTGTGTACCTATCAGGATCGGCAAAAAGCACCTTATGATTACAAAGACTTTTATACCGTTTCAACAGACAAAGAATGTGATATTTTCCGCTGCGAAGAAAATGGATTGTTGTATGTACCAGGAAAAAATGAACTTTTTATTTACCATGAACCAAAACAGAAAAAGCGGAACTCTATCGCCGATGCCCTTTCACAGCCCAGGAATGTTACTGATACAACCGAAATTTCCAGCGGTCGGCAAAGCAGAGCCCCGGAAAGGTAGGCGTTATGGCGGAGAGAGAATTGAACCGCTCGGAGCGGGCTACGATCCGAAAGCTGGTTACGGAGCTTTGCGCCAACTATGACTCCCAGGATAAGATCTGCCTTCCTCTGGACAGCCCTTGTTACATGCTGAATAAATGGTGGACCGGTGCTTATTGCAGGTACTTTGAAAAAGCGGTGCTGCCGGTGGATGCAGCACTGGAATCAGCCATTACCGGCGAGGACACCTCCATGAGACAGAAAATATGCCCTGTGTGTGGAAAGGCATATCTTCCTACAACCAGCCAGGCATATTGTTCCGCTGCCTGCCGGGTCTATGCAAGACGGAAATCCGAGCGGGAACGCAAACGCCGGAAGCGGCAAAACCAACCATGATATGTCCGCAACTTAGCCTTAAAAGTCCTTGATTTTCAAGGGCTTTTTGCACCTGTTTTCAAGGGAGCTGTATAAGAATACTCCGGTGCTTTGAAATGAGGTTAAGTTGCAGACAAAACATATATTTTAACAAAAACGATAGGAGGCGATTTTTTGAATATCAACACGATTACCGCGGAGGACCTTCGCCGCATGCCGGATAAGGAAGGACTGATTTTACAGGGCTGTGGCTGGGATCTGACAGAGTGGGTGGACGGGATCAATGAAATGCTGACAAAAGCAGGCATATTGAAAGATGGCTGTCAGTTTGAGAATGTGGCTGCTTTTCAGCACGGCGAACTGACCTGTCTGCTTTACCCGTTTGATGATGTGAAACTGGATATAGGAAAACTTGCCCTGTGGCGTTTACAGACCCATGAAGTCTATGGCGGCACATGGCTGTCGGACTTTGTGCCGAATTATTTAGGCGGATTTATAGAAACACCGGAAGCGTTGGCAGATAAACCGGATTGTCCGCTGATCGGAGCAGATGGGAACATTTTTAATCTGCTGGGTATTGCTTCCCGTACTTTGCGGGAGCATGGTTTGAAAGAACAGGCAAAAGAAATGTCTGATCGGGTATTTGTTTCCGGCAGTTATGGAGAAGCGCTCTGTATCATTGGCGAATATGTCAACATCACAGATTCCGAACCGGAGCATAAGAATTCTCTCCGTCAGCAGCTAAAGGCAACAAAACCGGCAGACCCAGTAAAAAAGCAACAAACTTCCAAACAGCAGGAACGATAAGGAGGGATGCGAAATGGAAAGGAAACGGACCTATGGTGTATGGGCAGTACGAAGCAGCACTTCTATTTTCGGACCGGCACAAAGCTGGTGCAAGGAAAATGGAAAACCGTTGGAGTTTGATACCAAAGCTGCTGCTGAAAACTATGCAAAGGAAGCCAACGAACATACGACAGCAAATGTCCGATACTATGTGAAAGAAAAAGAACCGGAGCCCGGTGCTGTTCGGAAAGGAACATCTCAATCGGAGCTGGATGCACGCAGCCATGAAGAAGTGATACCAAGAAATGATGCAGCGGAAAAACAAAATGAGATTCCGGGCAGACAGATTCCTTCTCAAACAGATCCGCTGGTAGAAATCCGCTCTGCGGTCCATAGTAATTACGCGGGTATGGTCGCTATGCTGGGTGCGGACAACCGTGTGTATTTGGGGCGTGAGGAACGCTGCCATTACCAGAATATGCAGCCATCTTACTATGACAATCAGGACGGTTCCCTGTGTTTTGTCTGTGATCAGCCCGACATGTACTATTTTCTCTATGGAGAAGGCTGGGCGCATACCCAGGCGGAAATGCTGGAACGAGGGCTTACCCTGCGCCAGTATGAAGAATTTGCAAGACTGCAAAATGGGGTCCTTGCACAGTTTACCACCCAAAGAGAAATTCTGTTTGCCGGACAGCCATTTCAGGCGCCGGAGAGTTATCTGCGCAATGCGGAACTTTATGAGGAAGGTCAGACCGGCAACTACAATATGCTGGATGGCAGGCTGAACAACGAACCTCCTGTGCGCCCGGATCTGACAGACGGACAGACGGATGAAGAAATCCGGGAGCTGGTGCCGGAAGCAAAGCCGTCTTTGATGGACCGTTTGAAAGCAGACAAACCGGAGCATGAAGCAAGGCAGATGATCCCTCCTGTGCCGGAAAGGGAACGCTGATGGCCGAGGTAAGATTTGAGGATGTAGATCTTCTGGGTGCTCTTTCCCGTATCGTAGATCTTCATACCCAACATTATAAAGAGGACTTTGACCTGGATAAAGAACTAATCTCAAAACTGGCTGTGTCAGAACGTTCAGAGGATAAACAGCTTCTTTGGATGTCACGCTCCTGCGGAACCTATACCCTGCGCGAACGGGAAGTTTATCTGGATGGAAGCCATGAAAATAAAGTGTGGCGGTTTTACCATGAACAGACAAATGATCCAGTTTTGGCTTATGCCATCTCTTCGAAAGAAGTCAGGGACGGAAAAATATTTGGCGATCTCTATCCGCTAAATTATAGAGAACATGTGGAACGGATGAAAAAGCTGACCTGTCCAATCGGAAATGTAGCCGTTGCATTTGAGGATGGAAATGTTATCACGATTCCCTATCAGGAACGGAGACAGCTTATGAACCGGCTTATGCCAGAGCATGGAGTCCCTAAAACAATGACTTATCTGCCGGAAAATGAGCCGGAGCTGATGATGATCCTAAAACGGGAACGCTTCAAACGCAGCTATCATGCGACAGCCGGAAATCTGGAGGAATATCTTGATAAGCTGGAAAAGACCACCCTGCGGGAAAAACTCAAAAGAGCAAAGACGGTGGTTTCAACACAGGAGGTCTCATCTCATAAAAGAGGGTTGGAACGATGAAGGGCAGGCATAACAAAAAATCCGTCCGCGTCGAATTTGTCATGTCCGAAGCGGAGGCCGAACTGGTAAAAGAACGCATGGCGGAACTTGGCATTACCAACCTGTCGGCATATCTGCGAAAGATGGCCGTAGACGGTTACATCATTCACCTTGATATGGGAGACATTCAAGAAATGATCCGACTTCTCCGCATTTGTTCCAATAACTTAAACCAATATACCAGACGGGCCAATGAGACCGGCAGTATTTATGCCGCAGATATAGAGGACATCCGCACCCGTCTGGACAGCCTTTGGGATGGCATGGATAAACTAATCCGGGGATTTGCAAACATTTCATAAACAACCGGAAAGCCGTTGCTTTCTTTTTGCCGTCACGGTAAAATTTTTATAAGGGCAGATGCCCTTCTGAAAGGAGGCAAAGCGTATGCGTTTGATAGGTAAATTACTGGCACTTCCCTTTATGCTGGTTACGGGGATTCTTTATCTGGTATGTAAATTTTTAGTGGTTTTTTCCGGTGCGGTACTTGGGATTCTTTCCGGGATCATCTTTCTGGCGGCATTGGTGCTGTTCTTTGTCGCAGGTTTTTTGCCGGGTCTTGCATGGCTTATGATCGCCTTTCTTATCAGTCCATACGGTCTGCCTCTGGCGGCTGCATGGCTGGTAGGGATCATTGGCGGGGCAAACAGTGCCTTAAAGGATTTTATATTTGGTTAAGCAGATTTGGCGGGGCGCATAGGCAGCCCCGCTCTTTTTCTGCAATTATAACTTCTCTGATTGAAATTAAGTTAAGGAGGTGACGAAAATAGCGACCACAAGACTGATGCCTCTGCATGTAGGAAAAGGTCGGAATATCTCTACTGCGATTGCAGATATTATTGATTATGTAGAAAATCCGCAGAAAACCGATTTTGGAAAATTCATTTATGGCTATGAGTGTGATACCCGGCTTGCTGATGCAGAGTTTCTTCTGTCCAAACGACAGTATGCAAATCTGACCGGCAGAAATCAGGGTGCAGATGATGTGATCGCCTACCATCTCCGTCAGGCATTTAAGCCCGGCGAAGTTACGCCAGAAGAAGCTAATCAGATCGGCAGGGAGCTGGCACTGAAGCTCACAAAAGGAAACCATGCCTTTGTTGTCTGCACCCATGTGGATAAGCACCATGTCCATAATCACATCATTATCAACTCTACTACACTGGACTGTCAGAAAAAATTTCGCAACTTCTGGGGTTCTACCTGGGCAATCCGGCGAATGAATGACAAGCTGTGTTTGGAACATGGACTTTCGATTGTAGAAAATCCGAAACCCAGCCGGGAGCATTATGGCACATGGCTGGGGAATAAAAAGCAGCCTTCCTTTCAGGAGCAGATACGCATTGCTATTGATGCTGCATTAGAGGAAAAGCCAAAAGATTTTGAGGAACTTCTACAGAAGCTGGAAACTGCTGGGCTGGAAGTCAACCGTGAAAGAAAACATCTTCGGTTCCGAGTTCCGGGACAAGAAAATTATACCCGATGCGATACGCTCAAAGGCGATTATACAGAACAAGCCATCAAAGAACGGATTGCCGGTACACGGACAGTAAAACCCCGCCATGCCTTTTCTAAAAAAACGGTTTCCAAAGTTGGATTGCTGGTTGATATTGAAGTTGCAATCCGTTCCGGCAAGGGCCCTGGTTATGAGCGCTGGGCAAAAGTGTTCAACCTAAAGCAGCTTTCTCAGGCAGTGCTCTACTTAAAAGAACATGGCGATATGGGTTATGAGGATCTTCTGGAAAAAGCCAACGCCACTACCACTAATTTCAATACCTTATCCGTTCAGATCAAAGATCTGGAGTCAAAAATGAACGCCAATGCCGAGCTGCAAAAACAGATCGTAAACTATGCGAAAACGCGGGCTGTCTATGTAGAATATCGCAAAGCCGGGTACAGCAAAAAATTCCGAACAGAACATGAAGCTGAAATTCTGCTGCACCAGGCGGCAAAGAATCATTTTGACGAGCTGGGAATCAAAAAGCTCCCCTCTGTCAAATCTCTCCGGGAGGAATACACCGAT
Source organism: Clostridium sp. AM28-20LB (assembly GCF_003480665.1). NCBI lineage: Bacteria > Bacillati > Bacillota > Clostridia > Eubacteriales > Clostridiaceae > Clostridium > Clostridium sp. AM28-20LB. The sequence goes on from NZ_QUJN01000003.1 coordinate 210,882, forward strand.
CTTCTGGAACAAAAACGGAAAGCCTATTCTGCCTATAAGCAGGCCAAAAATGATATGAAAGAACTTCATAATGTTCGGGCCAATGTGGAATACCTATTAGAGATTTCTTCCCCACCACAACCGCAGCGCAGCACAGAAAAATCCCGTCAATAAGGTTTGCTAACTTGAATTCTATAGACCTTGACTTTCCGGGACTTCTTAACTATAATAATACTCAAGCAGGGGGACTACCTTGTAGTTGAGAAGGTTAAAACCTGACCCTTTGAACCTGTTGGCTAATACCAACGCAGGGAGCTAAAGAATACAGATTCGTATTTTTTGGACATTCTCTGTTTTGGGAATGTCCTTTTTAATTGAATAAGATATGATATGTGTTTGCGAGGGAACTGAACAAGTTGAAAAAGGTAAGACCTGACCTCTGGACCTGTCGGCTAATACCGGCGTAGGGAAGCAATTTCTTACGCTCGTATTGCGTCTGAAAGAGCTTCTAATTGTTTTAGAGGCTCTATTTTTTTATTTTAGGAGGAACAAACATGGCATTTATGAAAGACATTTTAACCCGCAACATCCCCATTTGGGAAGAATGTGCAGCTACCCCATTTGTGCAGGAAGTGCAAACTGGAAAGCTACCTCTTGAAAAGTTCAAGAGATATATGATTCAGGATAGTATCTATCTGAAAAACTATGCCCGTATATACGGCAAGGCAATTTTTCATGCTGATACATTAAGAGAAATTCAGCTTTACTATTCCATGCTGAATTTTGTAAATGATACGGAATCAGAAGTGCGTCTGGATTATCTAAAGCAATTTTGCATGACGGATAATGATATTGAACTGATCGCTCCTCTGCCTGAAAATCAAAATTACATTGATTTCATGTTTGAGATTGCGTCACATGGAAAGAATGAAGAAATTTTAATGGCGGTTCTTCCCTGTATGCTAAGTTACAGCTATATATTCCGCAAATTGGCGGCTGTTCCTACAAGCAGACAGTCAAGATATTGGGACTTTATCAAAGATTATGCGGATGAACAATATGCAGAAAGCTGCAAAGAATGGTCTGCTTTTGCAGAGCATAAATGTGCCGGGTTATCAGTAGCAAATAAAAAGTATCTGGCTGATATTTTTGAAAAAGCAAGTTTGTTAGAGCTTGCTTTTTGGAAGATGGCCTATCGGAACGAGAGAATGGAGGAAAATGCAAAATGAAAAAAGTATTGTCCATTGCCGGATCAGATTGCAGCGGAGGTGCAGGTATTCAGGCTGATTTGAAAACTTTTTCTGCTCACGGTGTATTTGGAATGAGTGTTATTGTTTCTGTTGTTGCAGAGAACACCAGCCGTGTTATCGACATCCAAGATATTACCCCGGATATGATTGAAAAACAGATTGACGCCGTATTTGAAGATATTGAAGTGGACGCAGTAAAAATCGGTATGCTTTCTACACCAGAATGTATGAAAGCGGTGGCAAAGAAACTATTACAATATAAGCCCCAAAATGTCGTAATCGACCCGGTTATGTATGCCAAAAATGGCTGCCCATTGATGAATCCTACGGCGGTTTCCACCTTGATAGACACAGTAATTCCACTGGCCGATGTACTTACTCCGAATATTCCAGAGGCAGAGAAAATAGCAGATATGCAGATTTCCACAGTTTCAGATATGGAGGCTGCCGCAAGAAAAATATATGCCATGGGTTGTAAGGCGATTGTTGTCAAGGGTGGACATCATATAGGAAATGCTGTTGATGTCCTATTTAATGGAGAAAATTTCTACCATTTTGAAACATCCCGCATTGATACGAAAAATACTCATGGGACAGGCTGTACCTTTTCTTCTGCAATCGCTTCCCAGCTTGCAAAGGGAAAAAGTGTTCCGCTTGCAGTCGAATCTGCAAAGGCTTATGTCACAATGGCAATCGAACACTCTCTTGCGATTGGAAAAGGCTGTGGCCCAACGCACCATTTCTACGAATTGTATCAGCATGGTTTATCTAAAGAATAGGCAGGTGCAAAATGAACTTTGATTATACACTTTATCTTGTTACTGATCGTCAACTAATGAGCTGCGATAGCCTGACAGAAGCGGTAGAACAGGCAATTTTAGGAGGCTGCACAATGATACAACTCCGAGAAAAAGAATTGTCCTCATTAGAATTTTACAATCAGGCTGTTGCCGTGAAACAGGTTACGGATAAATACCATATTCCCCTTATCATAAACGACCGGATAGATATTGCAATGGCTGTGCAGGCTACGGGGGTACATATTGGACAGCATGATTTACCTGCGGCTGCCGTCCGCAAAGTAATTGGGGAAAATATGCTGTTGGGAGTATCTGCATCTTCCATTGCAGAAGCAATACAGGCACAACAGGATGGTGCAGATTATTTGGGAGTTGGCGCAATGTTCCCTACTGGAACTAAAACCGACGCTGATTCTGTATCAATGGAGGAATTACAGAAAATCCGCACAGCCGTTTCTTTGCCGATCGTTGTTATTGGCGGTATCAATAAAGGAAATACAGGGCGTTTCAAGCCCATGGGAATTGACGGGCTGGCTGTTGTATCTGCCATCATAGCGCAGTCCGATATAAAAGCTGCTGCTGCGGAACTGAAAGATTTATTTTGCGGAAAGGAAAAGAAACATGGATTTTAATGCGGCAATCTTTGATTTAGATGGAACAATTCTGGATTCAATGGATGTATGGGAGCATATAGATATTCAGTTTTTGAAAAAGAGAAATCTTCCTGTCCCGGAAAATTATGTAACTGAAATATGTGCAAGGAGTTTTGAGGAAGCCGCACAATATACCATTGATCTTTTTGGATTGCAGGAAACGGTAGAGGGAATTATTGAGGAATGGAATAATATGGCGGTCGAGGAATACAGTAACCATGTCGGTCTGCTGCCCCATGCCCTTGATTATCTTCTGCGCTTAAAAGAACATGGAATAAAACTTGCAGTTGCTACGGGGTTGCCGGAAAAGCTCTATATTCCATGCTTAAAGAACAATTCTATTTTAGAATTATTTGACGCTCTATGTTCAACAGATGAGGTTCAGCGGGGAAAAGAATATTCGGATGTCTTTGAATTGGCCGCAAGAAAATTAGGGGTTGCACCTGAACACTGTATTGTGTTTGATGATGTGCTTCCAGCAATTAAAAGCGCAAAGGCAGCCCGTATGTTAGCAGGCGGGATTTATGATAAGTATTCCGCAGATCAGCGTACAGAAATAGAAAGGATTGCGGATATTTACTTACTTGATTTTCGGCAAGCACCGATCCCACACAAAGAGGTATGAAAATGGAAAAATGGGATTTATATAATGCAAAACGGGAAAAGTCTGGAATAACAGTGTGCCGTGGAGAAATCATACCCAAAGGGCTGTATCATTTATCTGTGAGTGTATGGATCGTCAACCAGCAGGGGCAGTATCTTTTATCACAGCGGCATCCGAAAAAGCAATACCCTCTTTATTGGGAATGTACGGGTGGTTCTGTACTTTCCGGGGAAACCAGTTTACAAGGAGCAATCCGAGAGGTAAAAGAAGAATTAGGAATACTGCTTACTCCCGGAAGTGAAAAATTGATTTATCAGAGCAGACGGGAAAATGTGCAGGATTTTTACGATGTTTGGCTATTTCATAAGGATATAAAGATTGAAGAAATGCGTTTACAGGAAACAGAAGTTGTGGATGTTCAATGGGTAAATCCAGATAAGTTATTTGAGATGTTTCGCCTGAAACATCTGCACCCTCTAATTACCTATGTAGATCAGCTAATAGGCTGAAAAAGCGCCGGGCGCAGAGGTATCAAAGCCTCTGCATCTGGCGCTTCTTTTTTGTCCTTTTTCCCGCATTTAGAACCCCGTTTTGCGGGGAACAGGATAACTTTATCCACCTGCCTGCCGGCCATGCGGAAAAACCCTTGATTTCCGTGGACTTTTAACGCCCTAAATGCGTAGACAGGAGGTATCTTTTCCGCTGGCGCTCAGCCTTTTAATTCCGTGTTGCACATGAGGCGGAAATCTTACTGCACCAGACAGCGAAGAATCATTTTGACGAACTGGGAATCAAAAAGCTCCCCTCTGTCAAATCTCTCCGAGAGGAATACACCGATCTTCTGGAACAAAAACGGAAAGCCTATTCTGCCTATAAGCAGGCCAAAAATGATATGAAAGAACTTCATAATGTTCGGGCCAATGTGGAATATCTATTAGAGATTTCTTCCCCACCACATGGAGGTTGTAGATAACGCAAGTGATGAAAACAACGAAAATACAAGGAGAAAGGCAACTGTTGTACCTATTAAAATAGAATATGTGTGAGAGGACAAGCCTTTCAATAATGTAGACGTTCAGAAATGAGCGTCTATTTTTATACCCAAAATGAAAGGAGCATTAGATTTTATGAAAAAGATGTTAAAACGATTGTGTACGGGCTTCTTAGCTCTTGCAACTGTCGTTACTGCTTTACCGACTACACCCGTCCATGCAGAAAGTAAGCAATACTGGACGGAAAGTGCAGAGCGTGTCGGTATCATTGAAAAAGTAATGAATGACGGTTCTATCGGTTCGACATTCAATGAGGGCTATATGAAAGTCGAGGGCGAAACTGCCTATTGTATCGACATCAATACAGATTTTAAGAATGGTTACAAGACCAGAGCTGACGCAAGCTCACGTATGAGTGCCGACCAGATTTCAGATGTGGCGTTATCCTTAGAGTATGTCAAACAGTATGGCGAAACTCACAAGGAATTGAACTACAAGCAAGTCTATCTGTTGGAACAATGTGTGGTCTGGCAGAGATTGAGCGTACATCTTGGCTGGCAGTGCGACAACGTGCGAGCTTCTTATGATGAAATTCCAAAAGCTACGCAGGACGAAGTTTTCTCTGGTGCAAGAGCCTTTGTCAAAGAGAATAAAGGACGCTATGAATGTGGCGGTTATATCTACTCTGGCGAAGGGCAGGAATTGGGACAATTCTGGGCGAAACTCAATGTTGGAAATGCGAAACTTCAAAAGACTTCCAGTAATACCAGCATTACAGACGGTAACGGGAATTACTCTATCGCTGGTGCGACATACGGTGTCTTTGCTGATAAGGACTGCACGAAACAGCTTGCCACCCTTACGACTGATGAAAACGGAAATACAGATGTCGTAGAGGTAAAGGCTGACACAGTCTATATCAAGGAATTATCCGCACCAGCAGGATATAAGGTTGATACAAATATATATTCCTTAAAGGTTGAAGCTGGAAAGACAGCGACCTTGAACGTATCAGATACACCAAAGGTAACAGACACTTTGATTGAACTCTTCAAGATTGATATGGAAACACAGAAAGACAATCCGCAGGGGAACGCTTCTTTAGCAGGTGCGGAATTTACATGGAAGTATTATACTGGCTTCTACAATAAAGACAATCTCCCTGCCGAAGCTACAAGAACATGGGTTACAAAGACAATCGCCGAAACAGACAGCGACGGTACAATCCATTATGTTACAAAATTAGCGGACACATACAAAGTATCTGGCGACAGTTTCTATATGCAGGACGGCAAGGCAGTTCTTCCACTTGGAACACTAACCGTAGAAGAAACAAAAGCTCCAAACGGTTACTTGCTGGACGGTGCATATATGCAGGCTGGCGATAAGTCCGAACAGATTAAGGGCTTATACCTTACACAAATTACAGAGGACGGCGACCTTGCCGTACTTACTGGAAGTAACCAGTTTTCCGTATCAGACAAGGTTATCCGTGGCGGTGTCAAAATTCAGAAACGAGATTTAGAAACGGGCGATACAAAGCCACAAGGAAGTGCTACTTTGAAAGATACTGCCTTTGACATCATTTCCTTAAATGATAATGCGGTATTGGTTGAGGGCAAGTTATACAAGAAAAATGAAGTGGTAAAGATAATTCGTACCGATATTGAGGGTATCGCTTCTACTTCTGCTGACCTCTTACCTTATGGAAAATTCCGTATGAACAATGAAAAAAGCAGAAACGCAGGAACAGGAATTTTTAGAAGTTTGTTCTTCTTACGACCATGACCTTTTAACTGGAAAAAAAGAAATGACATTGAAAGACTATGAACGAATTACTTATTTAGTTAGTTCTCTTGGGTATAGTCAATATCTTCAATTCCTTATTGGAAAATATATGGACTTAGCACAAGCTGACGAAGAACGAGAAGAAAGAGAACATGAAATATATTTGGAATATCCAGAGTATTATGAGGACGAGGGAATTTTAGAAGAAGAAGAAAAATGGCTGGAAGAATTTTTAAATCAACTTCCAGAGAAGAAAAGAGAATATTTTGAAAAACTTATAAAAGAGAGTTAAAGCTACTAAAAAAGTTACTGTATTCAGATGTTCTGATCACAGTAACTTTTTATCATTATACAAGGGAAAACAAATGCTAATAGACAAAATATTTTTTTCGTAACTTACATTTTCAATTTTACCGTCAATCTTTTTCAGCAATTCCTTTACAATATACAAGCCCAGACCAGAACTTCCTTTGGTGCGTGATTTATCAACAGTATAAAACTTGTTAAATAATAAGTTTACATCAATATCATCAAGGGATTTTGTTGAATTTTTAATTGTGAACACTCCTTTTTGATTGATAGAAACTTCAATGTAATTATCTGAATAACGAAGTGCATTTACAATTAAATTTTCAATAATTCGTTTACAGATAAGGTTATTTCCGTATATCCATACAGGAGTATTTTCTGTTTGAATGGTTGGTTGGATTTCTCCAAATTCATAATACTTTTCAATTAAGCAATCTGTAACAATTCTATTTATGTCAACACGCTCACATTCAACATCAACTTGCTCATTTTCTATCACAGATAAATCATAAAACTCTTGTACTAAATCCGTGAGATAATCTGTTTTTGCCTTAATGATTTTAATGCATTGTCCTTGTTCCTGTTTATCTTCACATTCTTGCAGAAGTGTTAAATAGCCTTGTATAGATGTCAAAGGTGTTCTTAAATCGTGGCTTATATTAGATATAGACTGTTTTAACTGTTCTTCTTCCTGCTTAATTTGAACCTGTAATTTTTTATGTAGATTATCTTTTTGATTGATTGCATAAGCTAATTCTTCAATGTCCCTATTTGATAAAGATACTCGTATTTTCCGTTGTTGCTTTATTTGCTTATTTATGTTGCGAATTGTTCTGATAATAGAGAATAAGGAAAATGCTAATATGAAAATAAAGCAAATCAATAAGAAATATAACATATTCGCATTTCCCCTTTCTGTTATGATTAGCGTATTTCTTGCTTTCTTAGTATCAATGCTGAAACAAGAAATGTAATAATTACAGTTCCCACGAAATAAATCAAAATATTGATTTCTAAATTATTTATCATATTATAAGAACAGGTATTCATCCAGTAATACATAGGATTTATTTTTAAATAGGTTAGAACTCTCCATGATTGAGTTGACATATTATCCCATGTCATCATATAGATAAGCGGTCCGCTAAATGTAAACAATGACATAGCACCTACAACGATTGCCGTATGTTTGAATATTACACATAACATAAGTGTAATTCCGATAAATGCTCCCATAATCATACAATTTAGTCCTGCAATTTTCAGCATTGGAAACAGTTGTATTGGAATATTAAATTTCGCACATTCTATTATAAATGCAATCATAATAAATGAAAAGTATAGAAATATACTGGTAATCGAAATCACAATATATTTCGCAACAAAAAACTTAATTCGGCTTTGTCCGCTTGCGATTGCAATTTTAATTGTTGAATCCGTATATTCTCTTGAAAAGAAAATGACAGAAAATATAAGAACAATCAGCCAGAAAAATACAGTATAAGATGTGGCTGTCCTTATTATTTCTTCAATCAATGGGTGTGCTGTATCGCTATAAGCACGAGCAAGAAATCCAACAGTTTCTCCTATTTTCCATGTTTTGTCTAAACTTGAACTTGATGCCACAAATTGTTGCTGACCGCCTATGGAGAAAATTCCAAAGACTGCTAAAATCAAAGCAAAGGTTAAGTACAATGCCTTTGTATGAAATAACTTATAAAATTCTGCTCTTATTTGATTAAACATTTTTTCGTCCCCCTATTAGATTTTCAAAGTATGTTTCCAAATTTTCTCCTTGCACAGAAATTTCATCAATAATAACTCCATTACTGGATAGTAATTTAGAAATCATTCTTACATTATCTAAGCACTCGTATATCCGAATAGAATTATCGGGGTAAACGGAGTAATTGTTAATATTTCCCTTTTGCTCTAATAAAAGAGTGGTTTTTTGGATATTATCTGTCCTTAAACAAATATGGCGTTTACATTCTTCGTTTAATTCTTCGGTAGAAATTTGTTTCAAAAGTTCTCCTTTATGAAGAAATCCGTAACAGGTAGCAAGCTGATGTAATTCACTTAATATATGGCTGGATATTAAAATCGTTACCTCTCGTTCTTTTACTAATTTTTTAAGAAGTTCTCTTAATTCAATAATTCCTGTTGGGTCAAGTCCGTTGACGGGTTCGTCCAAAATCAAAAATTCTGGCTCGCCTAATAATGCAACGCCTAAAGCAAGCCTTTGTTTCATTCCTAAAGAAAAGTTTGCTACTCTTTTTTTACCAGCATTGGATAAGCCTATCAACTCTAGAGTATCGGTAATACATTTTTTATTTGGAATACCTCGTTGTATTCTTTGTACTTCCAAATTTTGAGAAGCTGTCATATCCTTATATAACGCAGGCATTTCAATCGTGCAACCGATTTTTGACCTTTCATGTTGCAGATTATCCTTATGTCCAAATAGGATAATTTCTCCCTCGCTCTTAAAATTAAGACCTGTTAATAACCTGATTAAAGTCGTTTTTCCTGCCCCATTTTCGCCTACAAGACCGTAGATTTCTCCTTTTGGAATAGTTAAGTTCACATTCTTTAAAGCATAGAAATCTTTATATTTTTTGCTTAGATTTTTTGTTTCGCATATAAATTTTGTCATTCTAAACACTCCTTTCTATGCCACTATATCTAATAAGTCTAAAGAAAATCTAAAGTTATTTAATTTTATAACCGATTCCCCAAATGGTTTGTATATAATCTTCATTTGTAATCGCCTTAATTTTTTTACGAATATGACTGATATGGGTATTTATCGTATCATCATCATAAGCATAAGTTTTATTCCAAATGGATTCATATAAATTTTGCTTTGAAAAAATTTTTTGCGGATATTGCAATAATAGTCTTAAAATCTTTAACTCGGTTGATGTAAAAGATACTAATACCTCTTTGATATAAACTAGAGAGTTATTGATTTCAATATCTCTATATGTCAAAGTATCATTTTGACAGGACGTATTTGAAGTCCTTTTCAAATTTGCTTCAATACGAGCAAGAAGCTCATGCAGGTCAAACGGCTTAGTCATATAATCATCAGCACCTAATTTTAATAAATCTATTTTTGTCTGTACCATTGTTTTGGCGGAAACAACAATGACAGGAGCGTTTGTAAATTTACGCAATCTCTGTAATACATCATTTCCATTTAACTTCGGTAACATAATATCAAGTATTATTAAATCTGGAACAAGCGATTTACATAATTCTATTCCCTCTGCACCATTCAAGGCATAATGAACGATATATTTATTATTTTCTAAGAATTTTGCAATCATATTGCAAATGTCTATATCATCTTCAATAATAGCAATTTTATTCATGTGATTTCATCTCCTTTAATTAGATATTGTATCATAAGGTTTTTATGCTATCCACATCAAACAAAGAAGTCTATGGTACATTTAGAAATTATTTAGAAATATACTTTATGATTTTGGAAAATAATTTTGATGTGTAAATCAAGGAGTATGTTTCATGGAATGTTTTAAAGAAATCTATCGGCTATAAATGGAAAAAGCAATCAATAAAATCGTTAATTAGATATATAAATTCATTCGCTCGTGCAAACAGTCTGTTTTGTGCGGGCTTTTTTCATTCTGGAAAAATTTTGGATTTTTTGAGTTCTCAACTTAACAAATCACACCTGCCGTTCCCTATATGGTGCGGAAAGAGGGAGAACCACTTTTCACGTCATAGCGGAAAGGGGGTGAGATTGATGAAACCGTCTGACTTCCAGAAAACAGTTCAATGCCGTTTTGAAAGTTGTTTGAAGAAAGTTGTCCGTCATGTTGTTAAGGACTACCAGCAGAAATTAAAACGACGACAAGAGAAAGAAACGCTCTTTTGCGAACTCCCAGAAATCGTTGTAGAAAATCTGGCTGTCTGGGACGATTATGAAACGGACTATACGATTTTCAATGTATGCGGTTACGATATTCGTGTTTATGATGATGAATTGGCAGAAGCCTTGCGTAAACTACAATCAGCACAACCGCAGCGCAGCACAGAAAAATCCCGTCAATAAGATTTGTCTGCTTTTGGTTTTCAGCGTTCCAACGGAACGCGCAGCCATTGCCACCGGCAATGATCTCAGGGGTTTGGGGATATGTCACCAACAAGCATTAGCAGGAATTCCGGAAACGGGATTTCTGCTAAATACGCAATCTTACGTAAGATTGCATTGCTTGCCAGTAAGTTTAGCTCCATGTATTGACATCTTAGCCGCGTTTGTGCTATACTGTTATACACAACAGCATAACAGTTAAAACACACGGAGGATGCAGAAATGAAACTGATTATTTCAAATGTATCTGGCGTCCCCATATACGAGCAGATTAAACAGCAGATCAAGGCGGCTATTTTATCTGGCGAGCTTCAAGCCGAAGAAACTTTGCCCTCCCTTAGAACACTTGCCAAAGACTTAAAGATCAGCGTCTTAACAGTGACAAAGGCATACACAGAATTAGAGCAAGAGGGCTTTGTTAAAAATGTGCAGGGGCGTGGATGTTTCGTAATGGGGTCTGGTTCAGAACTGATTAAGGAGCAGCTTATTTGCAAAGTAGAAAACAATCTCACCGAAGCAATAAAAGCTGCAAGAATGGCAAATCTATCCACAGAGGAATTACATCGCCTTTTGGACATTTTAACGGAGGTAAAAACAGATGACTAATTATTTAGAGGTAACGAATCTTTCGAAATCTTTTGATTCTTTTCAGCTTCACAATATCAGCTTTACTTTGCCAAAGGGATATATTATGGGCTTGATTGGCCCGAATGGTTCTGGCAAAACAACGACAATCAAACTGATTTTGAATATGCTCAAGCGCACCGGTGGCACAGTCAAAGTGATGGGGCTGGATAATATCGCAGAAGAACAAAAAGTAAAATCAGAGCTGGGCGTTGTTTTCGATACAAATTATTTCAGTGATGATTGGAAAGTGTCGCAGGTTGAAAAATCCATTTCGGTATTTTATCCAAATTGGGACAGCCAGAAATTTGCGGATATGTTACGGAAATTTCACATTGCACCAACCAAAAAGGTAAAAGAACTTTCCAAAGGTATGCAGATGAAGTTAATGCTTGCCTGTGCGTTTTCATACGACGCCAAACTGCTGATCCTCGACGAGCCGACCAGTGGACTTGATCCGGTTTCCAGAGATGAACTTTTGAAAATTCTTTCAGAGTATATTGAAGATGGCGAGCATAGTGTTTTGTTCTCCACCCATATCACAGGCGATTTGGAGCGTGCAGCCGATTATATTACCTACATCAGTTATGGCGAGCTGTACTTTACTGGCAGCAAAGATGATTTTGTAGATATGTTCCGCATTGTAAAAGGTGGAATTGAGGAACTGTCCGATGATCTGAAAAATAAGGCGGCTGGTATTCGTACATTCCCTACGGGATTTGAGGCTCTGATGAAAACCGAAGATATTAGCGGTTTCCCTAACCTGACCGTTGATCCTGCCACCATTGATGAAATTGTAGTGTTTACAAGCAAGAAAGGTGACGATTATGAGTAATATTTTGAAATCCACAAAATTAGATATTGCATTGGTAAAACCATATTTTAAGACGATTTGCTTTACCCTGCTCCTGCCGATTGTGTTTGCCGCAATCAATCGTTCTTTGCTGACAGGGGTATCATTTGCTATGTGCTTTATTGCCATGACGACGGGATATACCTTTTCCATCACAGAAAAAAACAGCATGGATCGTCTGTTTGGTATTTTACCTGTTCGTAAAAGCGAGCTTGTGATCGGACGCTATGTTTTTGTCCTTGCAATGGGGCTTCTTTCCTTGATTATTTCTTTGATTGCACAGCCGCTTGTCTTGAAAGTGCTGGGTGAAACAGTTGGCGTATTTGATATTGTAACTGCCGCTATTGCAGGAGTATTCTTATTTGCACTCTATACCGTGTTCCAGATTCCGGGATATTACAAGTACGGCTCAATCAAAGGACGGGTATTTATGTATATTCCAGTGGCCGGTTTTTTGGTGACTTTACTTCTTCTCTCTAAAATGCCAGCTATCGGGAACTCAATTATTTCAGTCGTTGAATCTTCTCCGATACTTCTCGTTTTCCTTGCGGTTTTTGCTATTGTTGTGATGTATGCGGTTTCAATCTTCTTGTCCATTCGGATTATGAAGAACAAAGAAATGTGAGGTGATTGTATGGATTTTACAATTTTGGTAGTTGTGCTTTTGCTTGGTGTTGGCGTTCCTATCCGTAATAAACTCATACGGAAATATCGGGATAAGAAAAAGAATGATCGCAATTCGGAGTGAACAATATGGAGAAAACAGAGTTCATCCGCTGCCCAGTCTGCGGGAATAAAACACGCGACAAAATTCGGGAAGATACCGTACTTAAAAATTTTCCTCTCTTTTGTCCAAAATGCAAAAGTGAATGTCTAATCGACATTGAACAATTAGACTTACGATTAGCATTATGGGAATACCGTCGTTACTAATGACAGTATTCTGTTTGCTTTATGAGAAAATGCTCAATGCTGGAATGGGCAATAAATTTGAATTTGACAAGGAGATAATAATGATACCAATTTCTGATATTCTCATCCGCTCAATTAGTGGGTATGTGTTTATGGTTCCAGTCTTCGTACTGTATTTCTTGTGGCTCAAAAAATTGGGGAGAACACAAAGTTTTCTCCATACCGCTGCAGTGTTTGTTTTTGGTTATTATTTATTCGGACTTTTGACCGTCACAGGCATCGGCTTTACAAGCACAATGACCTTTCGCCCGAACATTTCTTGGACTCCATTTATCGGTATGATAACTGGGCCAATTGATACCATTCTGAATATTATTCTGTTTGTCCCGTTGGGATTTTTCCTGCCGCTGCTGTACAAGAAATATCATCACATGAAGACGGTTGCATTGACTGGCTTTCTGTTTTCTTTGGCTGTTGAAATTGTCCAGATGTTTGGCTGGGGTTCTTCCGACATCAATGACTTGATGACAAATACCGCTGGAGCCTGTATTGGATTTTTAGTTTATTGTCTGCTGTCAAGAATCTTGCCTGCCAATCTGAAAAAGCAACTTCAATCCAGCCGTGTCAATGCTGTGGCTGAAGTACTTCTCTTTGCTATTTGCACATTTGCCATTATGGTCACGGCTCAGACTTGGTTTGTCCATGATGTGCTGAATGTTCCATAAATTGTATCGGAAACAATCGGTCTCAGATATAAAAAAATAGTGTCTTCTGTTTGACACACCTGCAGACCGATTTTTCCGTATTGAACTTAGTCGCGTCAACGAAGCCACTACCTATGGAATTTCAATCTTTTCCTTCCTGTTATGCTTGGACAGATTGAATAATTCTCTTTGTGTTATATCTATTATTTTTAGGTAATAGTCCACAACGGCTTCTAACATGAAGGTACAAAAAATAAAAGTTGATCCTCAATCAACCCTATTATTGTACTCTTCAATTCATACTTTTCGATCTCAATGGTAGTATGGTTAGATAGACATCTGTTGCCGCTATCCCTTGGTAAGTTACCCGTTCAGCTTACCTACAAATTTAGAATACAATAAATGGCATCATTTGAACAGACTATATTTTTTTAAAATAACTGTTCTACTATGAGAGCTTCGGTCTGTTTGCTGTGCTGATTCTGGTACAGTTGGCGGCCACCGGCGCAGCAGCGTTCCGCTTTTACTACAAACAAAGAAAAGGCTGAATAGAAAATAGGTATCATCAATCAAAAATATCATTGGAGGTATAACTTATGGAAAAAGAAACAATGGGAACTGTAATTTCAGTTACAAAACAATGGTGGTTAAAAGTGAATCGTAAACCTGCCCGCGTTCATGCGATGGATGGCGCAGCCTTTCCGCATACTATCAAGGTCAAATATACGATAGACGGTAAAGATTACATCTGCCGAAAATGGATTGGTGCAGGAAACAACGTTCCTGACAAGGGAACAACGATTAAAGTTACCTATTGGGAAGATAAGCCATCGAAAGCAAGAATTGAGCTCTAATCAATAAATTTATCAAAATATGGAGGTGATGATGTGATGGGACATTAGCTGTTTTTGATATTGAAGAATCCGGCAAGAAGATTGGTGAAAAGTTATTTCTGCTTCTTAACGAGGAACAAAAGAATGCTCTAATGCAATATATTTTGGAACAAGGAGTCAGTCATGGAACAGTATTCAATTCCTGTCACACTTTCTCCGCAGCAGAGAAGAATCCTCTTACAGAAATACAAGAAGGCGAGCTTTATCTATGTCTGGAACACCGCACTGTCAGGGTTAGGGAACGGATTATCAACTTGACAAGTAAGGAGTTTGATATACTGGCATTGCTCATTGCCAATCCCAAACGTGTTTTTACTTACGAACTGATTACCGATTTGGTTTGGAAAGAGGATTGTGATTTCTATTCGAGAAAAGCGATTCATAATCATATGAGTAAGTTGCGTAAGAAATTGCGTTTTGAACCGGATCTTCCAAACTACATTGAGAGTGTCGCCGGGATCGGCTATAAATTTGAACAACTATAATATGAGCCCACAAGGTGTCGGTTCCCCTTGTGGGCTTGCTTTTTGCAGCATATATTCTAAGGAGCAGAATATGTAGAAAATTGCGAATATAAAGAGTAAAAAGCGAATGTCTGCGGACTGATACAGGAAACATAATCGATATAATTTTCTCCCAAGGAGGTATCAAGCAGCCGATTCAGGCCCCTCCTTGATGGGAGGAAATGCCTATGCGTCTATGCAACACAGATCCGCAGATAAACTGCTTTACATTCAGTCACCTATACGTCGTAGTCCAGCTCGTATGGATTGTGGCGTTTTTGGTTTCGACAAAGTTTGAGCATTTTCGCTGTCAACCTCCCGGAAAAATTTCATACTGTTGCTTTGGCGCGCCTGTTCTTTGTACGGGCGCGCTTTTTTGTACCCTTTTTTTAATCAGAAAGAGACTTAGACCTTATCGCTGCCGCAGCCCACCCTCTGGTTTCGATTTTTGCCATCAACTCAAACATCGAAATTGGAGGAAATTACTATGAAGAAAATCAATCTTCGGGATTATTACCCGTATTATACACAGGACATGATCGTTGAGGTGCCGGATGAAGTTGCTTTGTTGCTTCGGGAATATATGTTGTTGGAAGAAGCCTATCGGATTCGTACATACCGCTATAAAGCATTTTACTCTCTGGATCGAGACGAAGGTATTGAGCGTGAGATATTGCAAAAGCCTCTTAACCCGGCAGAAATTTGGGAACAGCGTCAAATGACGGAGTTGATTTATAAAGGTCTTTCCAAACTTCCGGTAAAGCAGCGCCAACGGATCTATGCACACTTTTTTCTTGGCATGAGCAAAGCAGATATTGCCAAAGCGGAAGGAACACACAAAAGCCGGATCACCCGTTCTATTGAAGCCGGATTGCGTAGTCTGGAAAAATATTTCAAAGAAATTTTATAACAGACGGCAACTTTGCCCCTAAAAATGTACTGAATAGTAGAGGGACATATTCGGTGGGACAAGCTGGACGGGTGTGGTAAGGAAGCATATACATCCTCCCACCCCAACTGCAATATCAATTTGTCTGCCATGCCCCTTGCTTGTTCCTTGACAACCGAATATACGCTGTTACAGGTACTTCATTCTGTGTTCCGAGCGGCAGATGGGGCGGCGCGGTGACAGGCAGCCTAAGGAGGTGATGAATCCAAGCTGTCCGAGCGATAAACGCAACCTACGAAACCGGCTGTGGCAAGCCGGACGCGATAACGACACAGATCATAATGGTACTTCTTCACAGCTTCCTAAAGACTTGGGGAGAGTTCCTGCGGCGTTTGCTTGCTCTGGCAAAGCGGCGGCGTATGTGGGACTATGATGCGGTGACGCTACCCGCAGCCTGTAACAGCCCCGTCCTTATAACAGAAGGACTTGCCGGGGTGCGTGGCAAATACGGCAGTAAAATCGAAATCAGATATAATGGGCCGGATTTATGTGTGCAATAACCATAGATCCGACCTATTCATGTGGTTTTGATAACACAGTTTTCAGAAGGGAGTTGATACTATGGAATTGAACACCATTGTCAGTGAAGTGGGTACGCTGGTAGACATTCGGGATGTCTCTGTCAACAAAGAACTTTCCCGTGATGAACGGATTGCAGAATTTGTTCAGCAGATAAAAAATCCATACCATTTTAAGTGTGGCCGTTTTACTGTACAGGCCAGCTTTTCTGCTGAAGGAGCTACCCTGGAAGAATGTATCAAGGGTATTTTACGATAGGCGCAATTTTAAGAAAGGGGCTGACTTTTCCGTAAAAGCATGGTAGAATAAGAATCGGAAAAGGAATTGAATATGGCATAACCACACTTCTTGAATTGCGGGGATTTTTCTGTGCAACGAAAGGAGTGTTTTTTTATGCAGGTTTACAAAGCGATTAAGTACATCCGTCTTTCTTATACGGATGATAAAACAGTAGAAAGTGACAGCGTTGCCAATCAGCGGCGCCTGATCGATGATTACATAGCCCGACACCCGGAAATTGAGGTTGTGGCAGAAAAAATTGACGATGGTTATAGTGGAGTTTTGTTTGTTGAGGTAAGATAACGTAACCTTTTTTGTAGGGGCGGTTATCTTACCTCTTTTTGATATATGTTAGATAGCATAACTCTTTACGTCGGCTCCTATCTGTCTGAAATAGGAGATACTTTCGGTTGGCTTGTCGCCTGTATCAACTCTGCCGACAAAGCTATAAAAGATTTCAATTTTTCGGGTGTTCGTTTCCTTATCCAGTTCGTGAATAAGAATACGGTCGATAAATTCATGGACGTTCTCGTAAGTCAATTCCTCAATCGCCGTATATTTACGGACAAGGGTAACAAACCTTTTCACGTCTGCGCTGCGCTCGGCGGCGGTGTCAAGCTCCTGTGTCAATTCCGCGATACGTCGCGTCAGCGTCTTTTTTTCTTCATCATAGCCGGAAGTCAAGAAAGCAAACTGTTCATCAGAGAGTTTCCCTAAAGCGTTGTCCTCATACAGTTTACGGAATAAGACGTTTAATTCGCTCATTCTGCCCTGTGCCTTGTCAAGCTCCTTGTGCTGCTGCGCCATTGTTTTCTTCATGGCTTGCTCGCTGCACTCATTCGCCGTTTGGATAAATGCCTGTTCATGGGTCTGCACATAGGACAGTACCCGTTGCAGGTCGGCAAGGACAAGTTCTTTCAATACGCTTTTACGGATATAATGCGTGGTGCAAAGCTCCCCGGTTCTGATACGGTTTCGGTATTTCCCGCAAGTGTAAGCGTGTTTACGTTCCAATGTTCCGGCTCCCTGCTGCAAATACATTTTGTAGCCGCAATCTCCACAAAAGAGAAGTCCCGAAAAAATGTCGATTTCGTTTACTTTCGTAGGGCGATGTTTGGTAGCAATCCGTTTCTGTGCAAGGTCAAAGGTTTCTTCATCAATCAAAGGTTCATGTGTGTTAGGGAAGAAGTATTGCTTTTCTTCCGGGTTCTTCTTTGTCTTTTTTGATTTGTAAGATACCTTATAGCTTTTGCCTGTAATAGTATGCCCCAAATATTCCTTACGGGTAAGAATGTCATACAGCGTCTTATCCGGCCAGTTGTAAATACAGTTCGGGTGTGGGCGCGGGTGGCGGCAGCTCCCGGAACGACGATAACGCATTTCGGAAACGGTCAGTATTTCATGCTCTCGCAGCCAGTTCTGTATTTCACAAATACGGTCGCCGCGCACATACATAGCAAAAATCTGTTTTACAACGTGTGCTGTTTCCGGGTCGGGCAATAAATGATTGCGGTCGTTAGGGTCAGCTATGTAGCCGTAAGGCACTTCGCCATTGACGCGCTCGCCTTTCTGCGCCTTTGCCTGTTTGACCGCCCGAATTTTCTTTGAAGTATCGCGAGCGTAAAACTCATTAAACCAGTTTCGCAGCGGGGTAAATTCGTTGTCGTCCCTTGCTGTGTCTACACCGTCGTTAATGGCGATATAGCGCACTTCGTATTCCGGGAAAACAATTTCGATAAGCTCCCCGGTTTTAAGATAGTTACGTCCAAGACGGGAGAGGTCTTTTGTTATGACCGTTGCCACGTTTCCGGCTTCTACCTCGCGGAGCATGGATTGAAGCCCCTCACGCTCAAAACTTACACCGGAAAATCCGTCATCAACGAAAAAGCGCGTATTGAAAAAATGGTGGTCGTCTGCGTACTTCTGTAAAATTAGCTTTTGGTTCTGTATGCTTTCGCTTTCTCCGGCTTGCATATCCTCTTGACTTAATCTGCAATATAAAGCGGTTATCTTGTCTGCCTGTAACATTTTGTCCTCCTCTCTGACAGCAGACAAGCATGGTATTTGTACTGATAAAATTATACCATGAACCGCTGCTAAAGTCATGTCCTAAATATGAAAAAACGCCCTATTTTCGGGCGTTTGCGGCGTTTAGCTCCATATCTTTACGAATGAGCTTTTTTATCTTTTTGTCGAGTGTATCCGTCGCTCGTTCACTCTGCGCCGAACATACAAGATAAGTAACTTTTCCAATTTTGTGTTCCGTTGTGGTAACGGAAGATTGATTTTGCGACAAAAGAAAAGCCCCCTTTCTTTCGCTCGTTTAATAGTTCAGTTTATGAATAGTGGCAAGTCCACTATTCCCGGTAATTTATAAAGGAGCTTTAATCAGACGGTCAATTAGCTTCTTAACCTCACGGGAATTGCACCCCTGCGCGGTTCTCGCGCAGCCCTACCCATTGCCTGCGACGCTCTGAACGCTCGGACTATGGCGATAAGGGAGTATCATTATGTATTTTGCGCTTCGTCGCCGACAGGCTGCTATGCCTGTTTTCCGGCGTCGGTGTTGGTCGCTCGGTTATCCCGGGCGGGAAAGTCCCGCCGGGATAACGTCATGGCGCACCCGCCGCATGGCTCGGCGCAAAAGGAACGTATCTGATTTGCCCTATGCTGCGCCGCCGTTATCTTGCGCCGCTTTCTTTGTCAAGGTACAAAAGACAGAAATACGCAAAGCGGAAAGGGGTGGAACACTTCGCGTTTTTAATTATCTGTCTTAAAGGATAGGACAGCCCGCATGAGCTTTGCTTGCAGCCGTTCCCGTAAGTCCTCGTCTACGCCGTAATAGGTATTGCCGCTTTCGTCGCGGATTTTCTTCATAGACAAATGGGCTATGTAGCTTTGGTAGTGCTGCATTACAATTTTCATGGCGTCGGGGTCGCCCTTTGTCGCGGCTAAAATGACCGGGTAGGGTAACAAGCCGCGCTCATTTTCATTACAATTCGTTCCATTCATCAGCGCGTTCCTCCAAATATCGTTTTAGCAGTTCAAAAGAGCTTGTCCGTCTATACTGTACTGTGCTGCGGGGTACTTTCATAAGCTCCGCGATTTCAGCGTCGGTCATGCTGAAAAAGTAATACAGTAAAACAGCTTGCCGTTTTTCTTCCGGCAGGGAGTGCATTGCTTCGGCAAGCAGCTTCGCCGTAATCTTCAAACCGCCTGCACAAAAAGCGTCCTCGTCCTCATTGACAAAATATCTGTCAACGGTATAAAGCTGCTTTTCCTCATGCGGGGCAAGGTCTGAAAAGTTGACTTCGTGCTTTCGCCGACTTTTGCTTTCCCGGCAGGCGTCAATCAGTTCGTTGCGTAGCGTGTGTTTGCAGTACGCATTAAACTCACATCTTGTCTGCCATTCCAACCGATTAGGATAATCCATGTTCTCACCCCCTTTCGTCCCGGGGGCGGGTTATTTATCCCCTTTCGGCTGCCTTCCACGGACGCACCGCAGATTTGCCAAACGGAATAGAAAAGTTTTTCAAAAAAGTTTTGAAAAACACAAAATGCGCCCGTCTGCAAGGCGCAGACGGACGCAAAGGAAATGTAAGCAGTATTCAGATGATTTGACAGTTCATACTCATGGGTAGACTTGCCCGGTGGTGGAGCTATGCTTTTTTTAATTGATGAAGCTCATGGGTATTATGGAATACCAAAGTAGACACGGCGGCAACCTCCTAAAATGCCGCCGTGTCAGTTCACGGTGTTTGGGTCGTCGTAGGTTTGGGATAGACGAAAAGAAACGGCGGCTCTGAAAAATCAAAGCCGCCGCGATAGAATAGGCGCGTGAAAATGTGTCTGCTTTACGACGGCTTTTTTTCTTTTGCCGTCGTGCGGCAGATATTATATTTCTATTTTATAACTCATTTATGGTTGCTGTTATTGCCATGTTTCTTATACGCTTTGCCGGGGCATATACAGCCAAAATACACGAAACAAGAACCAAAAGGACTATGATTTCCATTGGAACAACAGGGACTTTCCATGTTCCTCCGAAGTGCGTAACAATTATCTTTACATAAATCAGATAGTGAAGCAACAGACCTAAAACAAATCCAATAATTGTACCACAGGCAGCGTAAGTGATTGCTTCAGCCGTTATCATTTTTGTAATTTGCCGATTTCCCATACCAACTGCTCGCATTGCTCCGTATTGTTTTATTCTTGCGGACACACTCATGGAAATACTGTTCATAATGTTTAATATCGTGATGAATGAAATAATTGCAAGAAAACCGTATGCTGCAAGCCGGAATACCCAATAGGAACCATTGACATCACTGTTTTCTGCCCGGTTGTCTGCGAACACATAATCACTTGATAAGTTGCGGATTTTGCTTACTTCTGTTTCGGATATATTTTTTTCCAATACGACACTTACTAAGGCATAGTCCTGTTCTCCTGTAAGCTGTGTATAGGTTTCTTCTGAACAGACCATTGTTGCAGCACCGCTGACACTACCTACTCCCTCGGAAGCGATACACGCAATTTCAATTTCTGTATCTCCGATTTTTATTTTGTCGCCAACATTTAACCGATTATCTTGATTATAAATCGCCAGTGCATAGCCAGAATTACCATAGACTTTTGATAAATCTCCACTCATAACTGACTTCTTAAAGCTGTCAAGCATGGACTCGTCATAGGAAAACAAATCAACTGTTCCTGCATTGCCGTTAATTTCAACAGGATATGCTACATGAAGTTTTGTACCGAAAACGGATTTTACTCCGGGGATTTCTGAAATATCTTCCGCAAGATTTCTGTCTACGGAATTTGTTTCATCTTCGCTACTTATGACTATATCCGGTGTAAAATCGCTTACAGACGGAAGTAGCTTATGCACAAGGTCAAGGCAGGCGGCAAACGATAGAAAAAGAGCAATCGTAAGCGCAAATGAGCCTGTAATAAGGAATAAATTTTTCTTTGCCTCGGTTGCGTGATGAATACCTAAAGAAGTTTCTATCTTGAAAACGCCTGACTTTGCTGCACAACCTCCATGCTTTGATGTTCCTGTGTTTCCCGATACTGCGGCTACCGGCGAGACCTTTGCTGCCTGTTTTGCAGGGGAATGAGCTGCGATAAATACTGTAACAATACCAACGACAGCTCCGCAAAGAATACCCGTCACACTTACGGAAAAAAGCGGCATATCTGCCCATTCTCCCTTTACGAGAAATCTTAATATCGCACATAATATCCAACAGGTTATTGTTCCCAGTATACAACCAATCGGAATTGCCGTTTTACACCAATTCAATGCTTCAAGCCTTACAAAATGTATGATTTGTTTTTTACTTGCACCGATACACCTCATCATACCAAAAAATTTCGTCCGTTGTGCCACAGTACTATTCATGCAGCTTGAAATCATAAACACACCCGAAATTAGTATAATGACAAAGCAGATTGCCGCTAATGGGTATAGCTGATTTATACTGTCGTTACTGCTGGCTCCCAACATACTTAAAACAGCCATATTTTCTTTTACATTTTCGTCAGTTAAATTGTATTTCAGCTTGAAATCAGCAATCGTTTTTTTCAATCTGTTTTCATTTTGAAAACGAATGTAGAATTGAGAAGCAGATGTTTCTCCGTTCAAACTGCGGATATGATTAAAAGTATCCCGGTTCACATATACGCAAATTCCGTTTACCATACTGTTAAATTCAGAATCATCTTGATAAAATCCAGTAATGGTATATCCCAAATCCCCTGCATGAGTATTTAAGGTAATGCTGTCCCCAACTTTAACTCCGAAAAGTTCTTTTGCATCAGCACTCAGTACCACTTCTTTTTCATTCTGCGGATAATTGCCCTCGGTTGGATAATTCATAATATTGGTTGAGTATGCTTCTTCGATACCATAAATAACAGCATTTTTGCCGCCTATATAATAATCTTGTTCTGCGTTTGCGTTTATACTGTCGTACCAAGAAGAAAATGCTACATCATTGTCTTTTCTGATTTGCTCCGCTTCATTATCCTGTATATTTTGCAGAGCTATATGCCAGTCTCCGTGATTGTGGCGCATAGCTGTGGTTTCCGCTTTTGTCCACATTTCTACCATAGAAAAAATAGAGGTTACGAGAAATACCGCAAGGATAATGCAAATGCGTGTCATACGACTTTGACGCTTATGTACCTTTGCAGAAATAGGCACAAGGCTTAAATAGCTTTTCATTCGCGGCACCTCCCCAAATCGGTCAGCACACCGTCTGATACCTGCAATATCCGATCTGCGCTCTGTGCAATACTCCTGTTATGAGTAATCATAATAATGGTCTGCTCATATTTCCTTGACGCTTCTTTCAACAAGGCTATGACTTCGCTACTGTTCTGTGTGTCAAGATTGCCCGTTGGCTCGTCTGCAAGGATTAACGACGGGCGTGTGATAAGGGCGCGTCCGATTGCCACACGCTGTTGCTGACCGCCGGATAACTGGCTCGGTAAATGATTGCGCCGTTCTTTCAGATTAAGAACCGTAAGCAGTTCTTCCAAGTATTTTCTGTCCGGTTTCTGATAATCAAGCAGCACCGGAAAAATGATATTTTGCTCAACGGTCAGTTCGGGAATAAGATTAAACGCCTGAAAAATAAACCCGATATTTCTACGGCGAAAGACTGTAAGCCTGTTGTCATTCATGGAAAAAATTTCTTTGCCGCCAATTACGACTTTACCGGACGTAGGCGTATCAAGTGCGCCTATCATGTTAAGCAGCGTACTTTTTCCAGAGCCGGATTCTCCGACGATAGCCACATACTCGCCCTTTGGAACGGAAAAACTGACCTTTTTCAAAGCGTGTACGGCGGTTTCGCCGCTTCCGTAAGTTTTACAAATATTGTTGACTTCCAATAAGTTCATGTGTAAACACCTCTTTCTGTTTTGATAGCCCCAATATAACAGAGAAACCCTACATCAATATTACAATCAGCCTACAATTTTGTAGGGTTAAGAAAATTTATTGTGAAAGAGGTTCCCATTCCCACTGTGCTATCAGCTTCAATCGTTCCGTTATGGGCTTCTACAATCGCTTTTGTGAGTGACAAGCCAAGCCCTATACCCTGTGTGTCTTTAGAAAAACGGCTACGATAAAACCGCTTAAAAATATGGTATAAGTCATCCGGGTGTATGCCGCTTCCGTTATCTTTTACGCTTATCTGAACAATAGAAGTGAACGCCCGCCACTCAATACGGATAAGTCCGCCTTTTTCTGTGTGGTCAAGAGCGTTCTTTACAAGGTTGCTGATAGCTTCGATAATCCAGTTTCGGTCACATAAAAGTTTAATTTCTTCATTGCCGGATAAACAGATTTCTTTTCCCTCCTGTTCGGCACGAAACAGGAAATGCTTTTTTATGTTCTTTGCAAGCTCAGATACATTTTCTAAAGATTTTTCCAATATAATCGTACCCGCATCCAGCTTTGTGATTTTCAAAAGACTTTGTACCAGTGTTTCTATACGGTCAAGCTCCTGCTCGGAAAGCTGGCTAAATTCTTGTATGGTCGGCAGTTCCTTTGCTTCGCCCTGTATAATACCATTGTAAATATTGAGAGCAGCAAGCGGTGTCTTTAGCTGATGTGAAATATCCGATATGGTATTTCGCAAAAATTTCTTTGCGCTCTTTTCGTTTTCAGCATGGGCGTTCAAGATTGCAACTAAAGAATTAACTTCATGGAACAGTCTGTATAGCTCGCCTTCATCGTTACATTCAATGGTAACTTCTTTGTTCCCGGAAATATATTCTGTAATCTGCGATATAGCATTTTCCATTATTTTATGTTGTTCCTTAAAATATCCGTAGCAGAATAACAGGATTGCAGCTCCCATACATACGCTGCAAAATATGATGTAATACACCGTATTTCTAACATCAAGGTTCACTAACACGGTTGAAATCAGTACAAAAACCAAGATACAGGACAAGATACTGCAAAAAAGAAATTTAATTTTTCGGTTTGCCAATATTTTCATCATACACCTCAATCTACTGTATTCCATTTATAGCCCATGCCGCGAACCGTAACAATACGCTTCGGTTCTCCCGGATTGTCCTCAATTTTTGTACGGAGCCTGCGGATATATACGGTAAGGGAATTATTATCTATATAATTTTCATTACAATCCCATAGTTTCCCCAAAATCTGTTCTGCGGAAAGTACCTGGTCGGGATTTTCCATAAAGAAACATAACAATTTATACTCGCTTGCTGTCAGTTCAAGTAACTTTCCCTGTTTATAGACCTCGCCTTTCAAAAGCCTTATGCTTATATCGTTGGAGGTCAATTCTGTAACTTCGGTATTAAAATTTTCACTCCTGCGGAGCAGTGCATTAAGCCTTGACAGGAATATTGCTAATTTGAAAGGTTTTGTAATATAATCGTCACCGCCTATATCAAGCCCCATAATAATATCTGTTTCTTCATCTGCGGCAGTAAGAAACATGATAGGTACTTTTGAGGTACTGCGTATCTTTTTGCAGAAATCAAAGCCAGAACCATCGGGAAGCGATACATCTAAAATTGCCAAATCATATTTACCATTTTCCCATAAAGTATCAGCTTCCAGTGTGGTACGGGCAACATCTATTTCATATCCTTGTTTTTTTACGGCAAAGGAAAGACCGCTGATTAAGCTCATATCATCTTCTAATAGAAATAACTGTTTCATTTTTTATCTCGTTCCTTTCCTTGCTTTGTTCTACCGTCAATCGGCTTTTCAGCGTTCGTAGGTATCAGCCACATATACCCCAGTTTTGAAACGCCCGGTATGCGGTTTTGGCTACAAAGTATCTGTACCCGCCTTTCAGATATACCCCACTTTTCGGCTGCTTCGGGGCAAGACATATATTCCATGATTTACCAGTCCTTTCCTCATACATAATCAGTATAATTATAATCGGACAGACGAATAATAGCAAGTGCTTAACTATGAATTATTTAAGCTACTGCTATGAATTATGTAGACATATCCAAGAGAAAAGAGGAACAGTACAATGTAACTGGGTGAATAATTATGGCAAAAAGACCAGTAGAAAAATATGACTTCAAGGCTTTTGGAGAAGCGATAAAAGCAGCGCGGACAGAGAGAAAAGAGAGCCGCAAGAAAGTAAGCGACGAAATGTTTATTTCTCCTCGCTACCTTGCGAATATTGAGAACAAAGGGCAACACCCAAGTCTGCAAATCTTTTTTGAGCTTATGCTCCGTTATGATATATCCGTAGACCAGTTTCTTTTAGAGAAGCCGGACACAAAAAACACGCAACGTCGGCAGCTCGATACATTGCTTGATACTATGAGCGATAAGGGAATACGGATTGTAACCGCAACGGCGAAAGAAATTAAGGAAGTCGAAAAAGAGGACAAATGAGAACGTCCGTTAAAATTGAATATGGATTTTAGGAAGCGTTGTAATCTTTTTAAGATTACAACGTTTTTCTTTTGTATAAGTTCGGCAAAATGGCTTTTTCTCCGTAGAGGGAAATAAGGGTATAAAAGATAAAAAACTTTCTTAGCAAGCATAGGAAGCGGGTACCCACTTCCGTATTTTGCCCGCCCTGCTCTGCGGCAACGTCGGCAAAATTGCTTGTTGGGAAGTGTCCCAAACCCTCGGAATGGAAAGGAGCGTCAAAGCATGGACGGACGAAAAAGGACGGTGCAAATCAAATTCAGAGTAACGGAAGCAGAACGGGATTTAATTCTTGAAAAAATGAAGCTGATACCCACCCGGAATATGGCGGCGTATCTTCGCAAGATTGCCATTGACGGGTATATCGTGCAAGTAGACCATACCGACATAAAAGCAATGACAGCGGAGATACAGAAAATCGGTGTCAACGTCAATCAGATTGCAAAGCGTGTGAACAGTACGGGCAGCGTCTACCAAGAGGACATAGAGGAAATAAAGGGGGTGCTTGCGGAAATATGGCGGTTACAAAGATTAAGCCTATTAAGGGAACGCTAAACAAAGCCCTTGACTATATCCAAAACCCGGAGAAAACGGACGGGAAAATGCTTGTGTCCTCCTTTGGCTGCTCCTATGAAACGGCAGACATTGAGTTTGCCTTTACCCTGTCGCAGGCGTTGGATAAGGGCAGCAATTTAGCCCACCACTTGATACAAGCCTTTGAGCCGGGAGAGGTAGACTATCAGACCGCCCATGAAATAGGGCGGCAGCTTGCCGACGCAGTAACCAAAGGTCAGCACGAATATGTTTTGACTACTCACATTGACAAGGGGCATATCCATAACCACATTATTTTCTGCGCGGTCAATTTCGTAGACCACCACAAGTACAATTCCAACAAGCGCAGCTATTACGGTATACGGAACATGAGCGATAAGCTGTGCCGGGAACATGGCTTATCAGTTGTCCTTCCGAACCGGGGCAGCAAGGGAAAAAGCTATGCAGAGTACCAGGCAGAGAAAACAGGTACCAGTTGGAAAGGCAAGCTGAAAATTGCCGTGGACGCGCTCATTCCCCAAGTATCAAGTTTTGAAGAATTGCTATCCAAATTGCAGGCGGCGGGCTATGAGATAAAGCAGGGAAAATATATATCCTGCCGCGCTCCCGGACAGGAACGGTTTACCCGCTTAAAAACCCTCGGCGCAGATTATACAGAGGAAGCTATCAGAGAACGGATAAGCGGCAAACGCGCCCGCGCTGCGAAAGCTCCCCGCGCAGATCGCGGCGGCGTTAGTCTGCTCATTGATATTCAGAACAGTATCAAGGTGCAGGAAAGCCGGGGCTATGAGCAATGGGCAAAAATCCATAATCTGAAACAGGCAGCGAAAACCATGAATTTCTTGACAGAACATAAGATTGAACAGTACGCAGAATTGACCGCGAAAATCACGGAAGTTGCCAAAGCAAGCGAACAGGCAGCGGACAGCTTGAAAGAGGTTGAAAAGCGGCTTACCGATATGACGCTGCTTATCAAGAATATCAATACCTATCAAAAGACCAAGCCCGCCTATGCTGCCTACCGCAAGGCAAAAGATAAGGAGAAATACCGGACAGCCCATGAGAGCGATATTATTCTCTATGAAGCAGCGGCAAAGGCAATTAAGGCGGCGGGGATAACCAAGCTACCAAGCCTTGCCGCCCTGCAAGCAGAGTACGCAGCACTTCAAGAGCAGAAAGAAGCCCTGTATGCCGACTATGGGAAGCTGAAAAAGCAGGTCAAGGAATACGACGTTATCAAGAAGAATATCGACAGTATTTTGAAAGTGGAACGTCAGCCTGAACGGGAAAAAGAAGCAGAGCGCGGATAAATGAGCGCAAAAAAAGAACGGACGCGGCAGCCGATATGTTGGCCACCGCGCCCGTTTTCTCATAGGTGCAGCTTTTGAAATGTTACGCAGTAGAACCGCGATTTTAGGGGTAAAGGTATCAATCCTTTACCTCTTTGTTTTTGTGTCCGAAAAGCCCTGCAATCAAAGGCTTTTTTCGCCCCTACTGCGTAACAAGAGTACGCTTTTTTCTCATGCGCTCGGCTGCCTGTCTGCGGGTAATCCGCTTCCGACAGTCCGGGCAGTATTTGACGCTGTTAGAGGTGGACGCAAAGAACGTGCCACACACGGTACATTTCTTTCTGTCCTCGGTCTGATAGAGTTCCGCATAGAGCAGCTTATCAAGAGGAAGTACGGCAATCCGAAACCACTTACAGAGCAGGGAATAGGAAATGAGCTGCGGGCATACGCAAGTGTCCCCGTCGTCCAGTAAAATACAGTTGCCATTCTCGCAGTTGCAGCACTCCTTTTTCACAAGGGTGTTTACCTTGCGGCTTTGTCGCGACGACAGCCGCTTAATCCCGGTCATACTTCATCAGCAGGATAAACGGCAAGCTCCCTGTACTCGGCTTCGGTCAGCGCGCCTACTTTGAAAAGGGTGCGCTTTGCAAGCTCCCGTAATCCCGCGTCCATGTAAGGCAGCGCAGCGGTCATGTTCTCTATAAGCTGCGCCTTGCTTCCCTCATGGTAAATGCTCAAAAGGTTTGTTTCCTCAACAGTAAATCTATTCATGCTCATACCTCCAAATCGTGATTTTTTCTTTTTGCCGCTGCCTTTTTCGGGGCGGCTGTTTTCTTGTCTGCGGTAAGCTGCGCCCGGACAGAGGGGCGCGCTTTTCGGATATTCCGGCTTCTGTCCTCGCTTTTATCTAAAAATGCAAAAGTGCCATGTCTGCCCTCAATCTTAGAAAAAGAAAGTGTTTTGTATGGCAGCATAGCAAACAGACGGTCGGTGTCCTTTGTAGAAGCTAACTGCATAAAGTAAGGCGAAAGCTCCACCATGAAATGTGTTTTGTTGGGGCTGTTAGGGCTGTCCTGCCGCTTCATTTCCGCTAAAATGCGCTGTGCTTCGGCTTCAATCCGGCTGTCATGCAATACGGTAATATGCGCCTTGAAATCCCCCGGCTTTAAGCGGTCATAGCTGCGCTTTTCCTCCCGCATGAGAAAATGCAATGCTTCCGGGTCATTAGGCTGCGCTTCAAAGCGTTCAAACTTCCCAAGCTGCGGGTCGGGATTGCCGTCAAGATACTGTCCGGCGGGCTGCACCCGTTCTCCGTGCTCATAGAGCAGCGTGTAATTATCTACGGGTAATGCCTGTTCCTTAACGTGCCGGAAATGCTGCGGATAGTCAAGCTCATAGAGATTGCCTTTGATTTTTCCGTTTACAATCCCGGTCAGCTCCACCGCATAGGCAAGGACTTTATCGCGCGTCTGTTCCCCGTAAAACCGCCATGTGTTATGCTGTCTTGTGCCTTTTAGAAAAACGTCGCGCTCCCGGAAGCAGCTCGTCCCGGACGGACGGGAAAACCATAAAAGCCGCCTGTCCTCGGCTGTGGGGCTTGCCGCCGCTTTCTGTAAAATGTTTCTATCAAGGTCAAAATCATTCTGATAAAAAGCGGTATTTTGTTTCATAATCGCTTCAAGGGAAGCGATAACGTCCACATCTTCAAACTTATTCATAGGTCAGCTCCTTTCCAAATCCTGCGATTTTTGCTTCGTGGGTTTCTTCTTTCCCGTCCGTTCCTTATCCGCTTTGAGCTGCGCCCGGATAGAGGGCTTTTCTTTCGCTGCGGCTTTCTTGCCCCTGCCGTTTTCACGGTCGGTCTTAATCGCTTCGGCAAGGTCAGTAAGAGAAATAACCTCGCCCGCCTTTGCTTTCTGCTCCAGAGCGTCCACGGTCGGCGTCTGCGGCGTGTTGTTGATGATACCGTCAAAGTTATTGTCGTTCTGCTCGATAGTGTCCTCGATATGTTTTAACGGGTTAGCTTTTTCCGGCTGCTCGGCGGCAACGGCAAACGCCCGCGTACCGTTTCCCATAATCAGATATTTCCCGTCGTCGGATTGATGATGAAGTCCATACCCGGCTTCTTTCATCTGTTCAACACTCATATCCGATACATAAAAACTGCCGCGCGGCGTTTTAATCTGTTCCCCGGTCAAATGCTCGTCGGGGATAAGCTGCGGCTGTTTCTCCTGTAAAAACTCCGGCACGTTCTGAAAACCGATACTGTCTACATAGTGGGCGGTGTTCCCGCCATTCTGATGAAGCACCACAATATCGGAAACGGAAAGGCTGTGTCCCTTAAAATCTTTCGGGTGGTCGATATTGAAACGGGTATAAATATCTTCAAGGGAAGTTCCCGGTGCAAGGGGCGCGGTATAGATAAGCTCATAGTTTGCTCTCTCTACGGTGTGTCCCGCCGCCTGCAGGCGGTCGTAAGGCTCAAAGTGCAAGTCCCTTGTGGCGTCGCCGCGGGCTAACTGATAAATCCCGTAGCTGTCCTCTTTGCCATAGAGTAAAAGAGCTTCCTTTGTCGGCTCACTTTCCCGTAGCTGCTGCTTCATGGCGTTGTATTCATGCAGGGCTTCCCAAGTTTCCTTTTCTACACCGAACAAGCCGCCTTTTTCTGCGTGTTCCTGTAAATCGGTCAGACTGGTAACGGCTCCCTCGGTGCCGTCCTCATAGATACGGAAAACCTCGATACCGTCCTGTGTAAACAAATGCTCGGCGGCTTCCTGTTGCAGCGGAAACATACCGTCCCAAGAATAGCCGTAGTCCTGCATTTCTTTTATGCTGATAGAGGCGTCGGGTACGGGGATTTCCGGCTGCTCCTGCGGTGGTGCGTCTTGCCCGATTTCCTGTACCTCGGAAGTCTGCTCCTGTTCCTGTGCCTTTTGCAGCTCTGCGATATGTTCATCAATGCTGTTGATGATTTCCGCTGCGGTGCTGCGGATTGTTTCAAGAGAGCTTTTCAGTTCGGCAAGCTCCCGTCCGGCACTCCACCCGGCAACGTACCCAAAGGAATAGTCAGAAGTATCAAGCCCGTAATGCTGGCACACGGTATAGGCGATACTTTCTGCCTGTACTTCACGGGTGCGGCGGTCGGGTCTGTTCTCCAAGTCCTCCAACGGGGCGTTAAGGTCAATGTCGTGCAGCTTCGCATGGGCGATTTCATGGATAAGGGTTTTTAAGGTTTGCAGCTCGCTCATGCCCTCATCAAGTGCAATGCGCTTGTCCTCCAAGTGGTAGTAACCATGTGCGCCGCCCTCGATTTTTTCAAAGCCGACAGGAACAGGAGAAGTCTTTTCAAGGGCAGCGAAAACGTCCTTGTAATGCTCCACGTCCCCGGTCAGCATATTTACGGCAATATTGGGGATTTCCCTGCCCTCGGTCTGCGATACGTCAAAGACAGATACCACCTTAAAGGCGGGTATCGTGATTTCCTTTTCCTCGGTTACGGGCTTTCCGTCCTTGCCGATAAAGGCTTTTCCCGTCTGCGGGTCGATTTTCTCCATTTCTTTTTTAATCTTGAACGGCGACGGGGCAAGGATTTTGATACCCTTTTGTCCTTTCATCACGTTTCGTCCAAAGTTATTTTTCCATGCGGAAAATCCGGCGATAAGGGAAGCGTCGGGCTTTTGCATGGCGATCAGCAGCGTATTGTTAAAGCTGTAATTATGAAACTTTGACATGACGCGCAGATATTCCTTGTAACGCTCGCTGTCAAACAGTTCCGTAATGCCTTGCTCCAAACGGTCGGTAATCTCTTTGAGCTTTTCGGCGGGCTTCTCGCTCGTCAGCACGATAGGGATAACCGGGCGCGGCTCCTGCGGCTGCGCTTCGGGAATAGCTGCTGTCTGTACTGCCGGGGCTGCGTCCCGTTCGACGGTCGGCTGCGGATAGCTCATAATGCGGTATTCCTCCGGCACATCGCGCCCCTCAAAGTGTTTCTCCCATGCGTCGCCGCTTTCCACAAGATAGCCGTATTCCGTAAAGCTGCCTTTTTCCTGCGCGGCGGCGTTTCGTCCAAAGGCGATAGGGTCAATGCTGTTTTTCCATTCAGCGGGCATTTGCACCATGCCGGATTTGTTAAGGTAATAATCGCCCAATTCGCGGGGATTATGTACTTCGGGGATATGCACGAAAAAGTCCTCGTTATAGGTAAAGTCAATGAGCTGCCCGATATTCTCAAAACCGTTCTTTCGCTGCGTGGCTGCGTTCAGCGCGGCAATACCGGCAGCGTCAAGGGTTTCCAGTCGTGCCGCAAGAAAATTCAGCTCGTCCACCTGTGCCGCGCATACCATGTCATAAGGCAGGGCAATGTGCCTGTCCTCCCGGTCAGAGTAGCCGTGAATGAAAAAATCCTGCGGATTGTCAGTGGTAATGCCTACGCTTTGCATAGCTTTGTGAAGTTCTTTCTTTGTGGCGGGCATGGAAAGCCAGTAGCCGCCCGGTTCTCCCGTTTCAAAGCGGGTGCGGCTGTCAATCAGGATTGCAAATTGTTCCGTTTCCTGTCCCGGCTCGGTTCTCGGTGCAGCGGCGGGAATGTCGGCGGCGGGCTGCTTGATTTCCTCGCCCTCTACGGTGTAGCCCGGTAAGAGCTGCCCGTTTACCCTAAACTGTTCCGCGTATTCCGGCGGGATAGCCGGGGAGATTTCCGTAAAAAGTTTTTCATACGCCTTGATACGCCCATTCAGATATTTTTCCATAGCCGCCCGGTCAGCAAATACCTTTCTGTCCTGTCCGGCGATTTTCGCCTGTCCGTACCCGTGGGGGCTGTTGGTGTAGATGTTCCAAGACAGCGTATAGGAATACGGGATAGATTTCTGTGCTGCCTTGTCGTAGCGGGTATTTTCATACACATGGTAGCTCATTTTATATACCCGGTTGCTGATGGTGTGGCGGTCGTTGTCCTCGTCCTGCCACTTGTTCGCCGTATGCTTCACTTCGGGTATTCTCGCATACTCAATCGCCTTGTCAAATAGCAGGGTCTTTCCTGCCTGTTCCTCCCATGCGGAAGCCTGTACTTTCAGATTTTCAAAAACAGTCTGCTCCGCAGCCGCGCTTTCCTCCCGCAGCTTCACAAGCTCGGCAAGAGGTAAGGCGGTCAGCGGGGAAATATCCGCGCCTTTCGTGTCAAAATAGATACCGCGCTCAATCTTCATCTTGTCGGCGGCTTCCAGTCTGTCATGGTCGTATGAGGAATAACCTGTTTTCCATTCGTCCATTTGCTCGCTCCTTTCTTTTTCAATCATGCGGTGCATAAGCTCGTAGTCCTCAATACTCATGCTCCCGTCAAATACATAAGGGTCAAAATCTTCCCCGTCCCGGTAGGGCTTTTCGGAAAAGGGAAGCCCCGCTGCATGGGCGGCGGCTTTTGCTTCCTCGATAAGCTCCGGGGGAAGTCTGTCGTCGTGGGCTTCGATAAATCCGGCAACGTCATTTGTGCCGTTTTTGTAGTGGTGGCGCACTCCGGCGGTCAGCTCGTCAAGGCTCATATTCTCGCCTAAATGCCCGCAGTAGTAGCCGTTTAGAATAACGGCGGCGGGGTCAGCCGCCTTGATTTCCTCTAACCGGCTCCTGTCAAACGGTTCTAAAGTACCGTCCACTTCAAGATGAAACAGCTCGGCGTTCCATGAACGTCCCTCTTTCCAAAATGCTACCCATGCAATACCGTCCCTAAGTTCCTCTTGATAGTCCTTTACGCTGTCGCGCAAACTTGCCATGTGTAAAACCTCCTTTCGCGTATGGCAGCGCGGACGCTGCGTTTGTGGTTACATAGTCCTACTACGGTGCGCCCGCATTTCTGCCAAAGATTTTTGAGGATTTTTAGAGGGTTTGGGAAACTTCCCAACAAGCAAAATCCCCGCCAAGCTCGGTTAGAGTGGCAGGGATTTTACGGAAGTGGGTACCCGCTTCCTATGCTTGCTATTCAAGTTCTTTGTCCTTTGAAATGGTTACTTTGTAATTCACATACTTGCCGCCCGTATCAGCTAAAAGTACCGTTCCGTCATAGGTTTTGCCTGTTTTCGGAGAGTACAGCTTTTTGACTTTTACCTTGCCGGATTTTAAGAGTGCTGCGGCAATCGACCGGGTAAAGACGGTTTTACGTTCCTCAAAGAAGCGGTCATTTTTCCACATGGTAAAGCCGCACTCTTTGTTGGAACAGTAGTAGTTTTTCTTTCCCTCATAGACCGGGGACTTGCAGCGGGGACACTTCCCAATCTCTGTTTTTTCTGTCTTGAAAAGCTCTTGTTTCTCACCCAACACGGAAGCGTAGGTTTTTACAAGCTCCTGTGCCATTGCTTCAATTCCCTGCATGAAAGCGGCAGGGTCGGCGTTGCCCTTTGCAATCTGCGTCAGATTGTTTTCCCATGCAGCCGTAAGCTGCGGAGAGGTCAGACTATCCGGCAGGACGCAGACAAGGTTTGTGCCGTCTTTGGTGGGAAATAGCTGCTTGCCCTTGCGCTCCACAAAGCCGCCTTTGACTAACTTTTCAATGACGGCGGCGCGGGTGGCAGGCGTACCAAGCCCCCGGCGTTCTGCGTCCGGGTCGGTGTCCTCATTCCCGGCGCGTTCCATAGCCGACAAAAGACTTGCTTCATTGTGGGGCTTCGGGGGCGTGGTGGCATGCTCTGTCACTTTTGCCGCCGGATTTTCAAAGGTCTGCCCCTCGGAAAAGTCCGGCACATCTAACACAAGCTCGTTTTCGTCGTCGCTGTCCGGCTTCTTTTTGAGGGTCGCCCGGTAAAGCCGTTCAATCTCTTTCCACCCGGCAGCGATTACCGCCTTTCCCTTTGCCGTAAATTCATGGTCGGCGCAGGAGAAAACCGCCGTTACCGCCTCGTAAACGTGCGGCTCTGCGGTTGCCATAAGCAGACGCGCCCCGGCAAGGGTCAGGATATTGCGCTCGCTTTCCGGCAGCGCGGTAAGGTCAGCCTTTGCAAGCTCCATAGTGGGAATGATTGCGTGGTGGTCTGATACCTTTTTACTGTTCAGCACCTTTGCAATCTCCGGCGAAAAATCCGCGCCCTCCATAAAGGAAAGTTTCTCACAAAGCACCTTGATAATGCCCGTCGCTGTTTCTCCCATGTCGTCGGTCAGAAATGCGCTGTCCGTTCTCGGATAGGTCAAGAGCTTCTTTTCATAGAGGGCTTGCGCCAGGTCAAGGGTCTGCTTCGCGGTGTACCCGTAAATACGGTTTGCTTCCCGCTGTAAACTGGTAAGGTCAAAGAGCTTCGGCGGGGCAATGGTTTTCTTTTCTTTCACAAGGGAAGTACAGACAGCCGCCGACGCTTCGCAGGCTGCTTTCAGTCTGCTTGCTTCATCAGCGGCGCAGATCTTCGCGCTTGCCGCTTCTGCGCCGGGGAGAGTAAGGCGCACATGGTAGTAGGTTTCTTTCTGAAAGCCTGTAATCGCAGCGTCCCGGTCTACAAGCATTTTGAGGGTCGGGGTCTGCACACGCCCCACGTTCAAGGTCTTTCCATACAGGCAGGAGAAAAGGCGGGTCGCGTTAATGCCGATAAGCCAGTCAGCCTTTGCCCTGCATAGTGCGGAATGGTAGAGGGCGTCGTATTCCCGCCCGTCCTTCAGATTGTCAAAGCCACTTCGGATTGCTTCGTTTTCCATTGAGGAAATCCAAAGACGGGTAAAGGGCTTCTTGCAGCCCGCTTGATGATAGACAAATCGGAAAATCAACTCGCCCTCGCGTCCTGCGTCGCAGGCGTTCACGACTTCCGAAACGTCGGCGCGGTGCATGAGGTCTTTTAAGATTTTGAATTGTTTTCCCTTGTCGGCAGCTACGGTGTACTGCCATTCCTGCGGCAGAATGGGTAAGCTGTCATAGCTCCATTTCTTGTACTGTTCCCCATAGGCGGCAGCTTCGGAAAGCTGTACCAAATGCCCGATACACCAAGAAATGAGGTAGCCGTTTCCCTCGATATATCCGTCTTTTCTGCCCGTAACGCCAAGGGCGGCGGCAACCGCCGCCCCGACGCTGGGCTTCTCACAAATCACAAGTTTCATGCTTCCTCGTCCTCCTGTTCGGTATCTGCGCTGTCAGCTTCTTCCTCCGGCTCGTCCTCGTCGTATTCGTCAAAATCAAATTCGTCAAGGTCGGTGCCGCCTTTTACGCTCTGCTTCGGTTTCATAAACTTAACGTAGTAGAGGGCTGCGCCGCCGCCAAGAAGTCCCACAACAAGGAAAATGAGAAGCCCGCCCATGCTGTTTTTGGGTTTCTCCGGCTCTGCGGGTGCTTCCGGCTCGGCTTCCTTGCCTGTGCAGTTATTCATGGCTGCGGAGCAGACGGGGCAGGCGGTGTTTACTTCGCCCGCCTTGCATTTCTCGGTACAGTTGCAGACAGCCGGGGGCTGCTCGGTCTGTTCCTCCCCGATAATCGCCATAAGGTCGCTTTCGTCTACTTGATTTAGGAAGTGGACGGAATTTTCGCCCTCGGCTGCCCGGTCAACGATAATGTAAAAATAGTTGCCGCCTTTGCTTTTCACGACGATAAACTGCTTATCCTCGGCAGCGTCCCCGTCGATGTCGTCCACAAGGGTCATGTTGCCCTCCGGGGTAAGGGGCTGCGGTTCGGTTTCCACGATTACGCCGCTGTCGTCGGTTTCCTCTGTCGGGGTCTGCGCGTAGGCAGTAACGGAAAAGCCGCCCACAAGGACAAGGGCGGCGCAAAGTGCGGTAATGCTTGCAAGGATTTTATTCTTCATCTGCATTGTCCTCCTGTTCGTCATAGTCTGTGGGCATAGGGGCAATGCCCGGAATACCGTTGCCGGAAAGCATAGCGGTAAGCTCCTGCGGGGTCAGACGCATAGCGCGTACAAGCTGCACGATTTCAAGGTTTTCCGCTTCGGTTTTCTGTGCTTCCAGTCCGCGCAGCTTGTTCTGATACTCCGTGATTTTCTCACGGGTCTTTTGGATTTCCTTTTCAATTCTTTCGATTTTACTCATTGCCATAAATTTTTTCTCCTTTCGATTTTCAAAAATGTGTCAGTTCCAGTTCATCAGCCCGTACCCTTTGATACAGGCATAGTCAAGGGGATAGCTCTTAATCTTGCAGGCGTCGCCGGAATTGCCCTCCACGGTATAAACGCGGTTTGCGTCCCTGCCGATAACAAGCCCTACATGGTCTGCGCTTCCGTCTAAATCCCAGTCAAAAAAGATAGCGTCACCGGGGGCAATGTTCTCATAGCCCCGCGCGCCCCATTGCCCGTGAGAGGTAAACCACGGAATACCCTGCGACTGGCAGGCGGCAAAGCGCGGCTCGGAAAGTCCCCTTTGCCCGTAGCACCAGGACACGAAACAGGCGCACCATTCCACGCGGGAGTTGAAGCCGTACCAGCTCCAATACGGATAGCCGCCCACATTTCCGACTTGCTGCTTTGCAAGGTCAACGATAGCGGTATTACCGGGGCGCGTTCCGTTTACAAAGTCCACGCCGCTTAAATCCTCGGACGCGGAAGTGTCGGGAGAGCCGCCGCCAAAGATAAGGGGCTTGTTCCCGCTTGTCTGCAAGTACACCCGGTACATTTCCAGTTGTTCCGGGGGCAGATTATTTTCCGCAATGGTGGATAGCGGGGTGTTCGTCATCTTGACGTTTAAGATGTAATACTCATAAGGCACTTGTACCGTATAGGTGTCCGTATGCTCGTTGCCGTCCTCGTCTGTCCATGTGTCGGTGCGTTCTTCCTCCCGGTAGCGTATTTCCACTTCCTCGGTCAGCGTCAGCTTGTATTGCTGATTGAAAATCCGTTGTAATTCGCTCTGTACCTCGGCGCGGGTGTAGCTTTGGTATTTTGCGGTCAGATAGGACGCTAATTCGTGGGGGTTATGCCCGATATTTGCAAGGTCATAGCGGTACTCGTCATAGCCGGGGTGGGTGCTTTCGATAGCGTCAATCTCGTTTTGCAGCCCGCTTTCCAGTCCGGCATAGGCATTTTCCACTTCCACAAGGTCGCTGTCCTCGGAGGTATAAGACGTTCCAAGCACGCCGTTTAACGTGCCGGAAAACATTGCACCACAAGAGGACAGCCCGGACAGAAGCATAATGAAAAGTAGCAGCGCCCCGACAGCGATTGCCACGCCCGCCGGGTGTCTTGCCACAAACGCCGCTGTCTGCTTCGTTTTCTCGGCGGCTTTGGCTGCCGCTTTGCGGGTGCGTTCCGCTGCGCCCTTGATACCCTTTGCAGTATTGCGGGCTTCCTTTGCATACTGCTTTTTAATCTGCTGTTTCTGCCAAAAACGGGAAATAGGGTTACTGGTTAGCTGTGGGTTATCATGCAGGGTCTTATGATACTGAAAATCCACGTTTGCCTTGAAAGCAGCTTTTTCAGCCTTTGCCGCTTCCCGGTAGGGTTTCAGCTTATGGTTGCGGTAGCCCTGCTTGATTTTCCGCGCCCCGTACTTCAATCCCCGTTCTGCGGCTTCCTCGCTCTTGTGTGCGCCCTCCACTCCGGAATTATCCTTTTCGACAGAATGGATTTTGTTATGTACCAAAATCCCGGCTTCCTGTGTGGGGCGGGATAGCGGGTTGTGCTTCTCCTTAAATCCGGGCGGTTTGTCCTTTTCCTCAAAGTGCAGGCGGGTCTTGCCTTTCCCGGTGGTTTCGTCAAAGGTGCGCTCTTTTACCAGTTTCTTTTCTTTGGGGATAGCTGCCTTTGCCTTATCCAAGCGGTCGGCGGCTTTATCGGATTTCTTGATATACTTTTCAAGCTCCGGGGCAGCGCGTTCCTCGTCGGTAAATTGCAGCCGGGAAGATTTCGTCCCGGCGGTAGCTTCTGCCTGTGCCTTTCGTACCGCTTTTTTAGACGCTTTACGGGTATGGGCGGCTTCAATATGCTCCATGACGCGCTCCGTTTTGCCTGTGTCCGCTTTGGGGGCAGCTCCCGGCACATGGGGCAAGGGAGAAGTCGGGGAAGCTGCACCTTGTAGCTGCGCTGCGTCCTGTGCTGCCTGTTGCTCTGGCGTTTTCTGTAACTCTGCGTCCTGTGTCCGTTTGCTGATACGTTCTGTTTCGCCCGTCGTTTGATTTTCTGTGATAGCTCCGTCGCGGGTCATTTTCTGCGTGATTTTGTCACGGGGCTTTAATGGGTCTTTCAAGTGTTACCACCTCCAATCCGCGCCCCTGCAAGGGTACAATACTCGGCGTTCAGTTCAATGCCGATATAGCGGCGGTCAAGGCTTTTCGCTGCAAGCCCGGTGGTGCCGCTTCCAAAGAAAGGGTCAAGGACAACGCCGCCTGCCGGACAGCCCGCCAGTATGCACGTTTCCGCGAGCTTCGGGGGATAGGCGGCAAAATGCCCGCCCTTATACGGTACGGTATTGATAAGCCAAACGTCCCGCTTGTTCCTTGTGGTCGGCATAAGAGCGTCGTCATAATAGCCGCCGCTGCGGGTTTTATTGATACCCTGTACCTTGCCCTGTCCGGGTATTTCCTCGGCATATTTGTGTCCTGCGCCGCGCCCCTGCCGGTACCGCGCAGCCGTTCCCGGCGCAATCGGCTCTGCAATGGCGGCAGCGTCATAGTAATACTTCTTTGATTTCGTCAGTAAAAAGATATGCTCATAGCAGCGGCTCGGTCGGTCGCGGCAGCTCTCCGGCATAGGATTTTCTTTCAGCCAGATAATATCGCTGCGTAAATACCACCCGTCAGAGCGCAGGGCAAAAGCAAGCTGCCACGGAATACCGATTAAATCCTTTTGCTTGCAGCCCGCTTTCATGCCTGTGCCGCAGTAAGTGTCTGCGATATTCAGCCAAAACGTCCCGTCGTCTTTGAGTACCCGGCGCAGCTCCCGGAATACTTCTACAAGCCTGTCAATGTACTGCTCCGGCGTGTCCTCCCGTCCAATCTGTGCGTCAAGCCCGTAGTCCCTAAGTCCATAGTAGGGCGGGCTTGTGACGCAGCAGTTCACGCTTTCACTCGGCAGCTCCCGCAGGGCATAGAGGGCGTCGCGGTTGATGATTACGTCCGTTTTCATGGCTTGCTCACTTCCTCTGGCTTTGTCGTAAGCAGACGGTAAAGCTCGGTGTCGGTTGGGAAGCGGTCAATGAACGGCAGCACCACATTCCCGTAAAAGATAAGCCCCTCGCCTGCTTCGGTATGGGTTACATACTTCATCTGCTGCGGGGAGATGTTAAGCTGCTTTGCAAGGATAGCCCGGTCGCCCTGTGCCTGATTGAGCATGAGGACAAAATCAGAGTTTTCAAAGATATTCTCGACTTCGCGGCTGCTTAAAAGGTCTTTGACATTCTGCGTGATTGCCGTCGGTATGCCGCCCCATTTACGAAAACGCTTCCAAATCTCCACGCTGTAAGCGGCGGTCTGTTCTTCTTTGAGTAGCAAGTGAAATTCGTCCATGTAGTAACGGGTTGCCTTTTTTTCGGCGCGGTTGACAGTAACGCGGTTCCACACCTGGTCTTGCACAATGAGCATACCTAACTTTTTGAGCTGCTTTCCAAGCTGCTTAATATCAAAGCAGACAAGGCGGTTAGAAAGCTCCACGTTGGTACGGTGGTTAAAGACGTTCAGAGAGCCGGAAACATAAAGCTCCAATGCCGCCGCAATGCGGGCAGCTTCCGGCTCCGGCTGTTTCAGCAGTTCGTTGTAGAGGTCGCCCAAAATCGGCATTTTTGCCGGGTCGGGGTCTGCAAGGAAAGGTCGGTACACATTCCTAACGGCGCGGTCAATGACGGTCTTTTCCACGGGCTGCAAGCCCTCTTTGCCGCCGATAACAAGCTCGCAGAGGGAAAGGATAAAGTCGGATTTCAAGGCAAGCGGGTTGTCGTCCTCGGAGTAGTTGAGGTTAATATCCATAGGGTTCACATACTGGGGCTTGCCGTCCATGCCTTTTCCGGCAGGCGACAGGCGTATCACTTGCCCGCCCAAACGCTGCACAAGGGAAAAATACTCTGCTTCCGGGTCGCAGATGATAATATCGTCGTCGGTAATGAGAAAGGCGTTTGTCATTTCTCGCTTTGCCGCAAAGGATTTACCGCTTCCCGGTGTTCCAAGAATAAGCCCGTTTGGGTTTTTCAGTTGCTTGCGGTCGCAGAGTATCATGTTGTTTGACAGCGCATTTAAGCCGTAGTACAGGGCTGCGCCCCGCTGAAAAAGCTCCTGTGTGATAAAGGGAATGAAGATAGCGGTGCTTGATGTGGTAAGCCCTCTTTGAATGGGGATAAGGTTCTCTCCAAGAGGGATAGAGGACATAAAGCCCGCTTCCTGCAAATAGTCAAGGCGGGTCAGAGCGCAGTTATTTTTCTGTGCAAAGCCCGCCGTAGCGAATACGTCATTATCCAGTTTCCGCTTCGTGTCTGCCATGTTTACCACAAGGAACGTCAGCAGGAACATTCTTTCATTTCTGCTCTGTAAATCCTGCAACAGATTCTTTGCTTCGCTGCCAAAGGTGGCAAGGTCGGACGGAATTATATCCATGTCATACCCGCTGCGTACCGCTTTTTTCTGTTCCTCAATCTTCATCTTGTCGAGGTCGGTTATCTTGCGCTTGATAGTCTTGATTGCTTCGCTCTGGTCGATACTGCGGATATGCAGATTGACGATTATCCCGTTTTCAAGGTCGAGAATGTCCGAAAGCATACGGTCATTCAGCTCCGGCGCAAGGATTTCAAGGAACGATACCGCACCGAGTTTTCGCCCCATGCGGAACGTGCGCCCGTCGCCAAAACGGAACGAGGACGGGGCGATAAAGTCCTTTGTGGTAAGCCCGGACGGTACAAGCCAGTCCCAAGAGAAATGGAACGGCTCGCCCTCCGGGTGGAAAATCCCATGCAGTACGTTCAAGCGTTCCTGTCCGTTCATGGGGCGGGCGGTTACGCCAAGCACCTTAAAATTATTGAGTACGTCGGTTTCGATACGGGAAAGGCGGGCTTTTGCGGCTGCGAGATTGTCCGCTTCAATGGAAAAGGTAATGTACTTGCACTTTTCCAGTCCGTTGTTGCCTTTTTCAAGCTGATTTTTCAGCATATCCGCGTACTCCCTGCGGATAGAGTTAAAAGCGTCGTCCTGCGCCGGAATTTCGATAGCCGCCTGTGCCTTTTCCTTTCTTGCGCCCTGATTGATGAAAGAGAGCTGCACCGATACGGAAGCGTCAAAGTAGTTGAGAAAATCGCACCAGTTTTCAAAAATGGCGGTCTTATCATCTGCCTGTGCAAGCTGATAGTTAATATCTTCAAAGACAAGGCTTTTACTGTATTTCTTTTCCGTTACCCTGCAAATCCCGTCCGGGTACATCTGCAAGTAGGGAATGGTCTGTTGTGCGGTGTGGGGCTTCCCGTCGCCCTTTGCCGCCTGTATCACGGCGGCGATTTCTTTCTTTTCTGCGCGGGTCAGCTTACGCTTCACGGGATTTTTTACCGCGCGGGTCATGGTTTTTCGTTCTGCCATTGACAATAGCCGATACCTCCTTTTCCAGTTTTCGTTGTTTTTCTATGACGGCATAAAAATTTTCCGTCTGATAGGGGCGTTCCTTTGGTCGGATAAACTTTGTCTGAATGACGTTCTTTATCACGACTTCAAGGGGCTGCCCGTGTTTTTCATACATTGCCAAGAGGAAGCAGGGAAGCATAACGACAATCATTGCAAATGCCGCCATGCTTGTTCCCGCGCTGTCTTTGAGCAAAAAGAAAAGCGGTAGTCCCATAGCGAGGGCTGCCGCAAAACAAATGATTTGCCGCTTTGTCAGATTAAAAGCGACTTTCGTTTTGATTTTTGATAAGT
Source organism: Clostridium sp. AM28-20LB (assembly GCF_003480665.1). Taxonomy (NCBI): domain Bacteria; kingdom Bacillati; phylum Bacillota; class Clostridia; order Eubacteriales; family Clostridiaceae; genus Clostridium; species Clostridium sp. AM28-20LB. The sequence goes on from NZ_QUJN01000003.1 coordinate 253,702, forward strand.
CTTTGGGTACGGGTACATACGCCAAGTGAAAACCTCCTTTCGGTCTTAATGGGCATTAAAGATTGACTTCGCAAGTGCGCCTGTTTTGAATAGGGAGAAGCACAAAATCACGGTGTAGGCTGCAAGGGAGAAAATCGCGCTGTGCAGGTTGTCCGCTACAATCATGCTGCCAACCAAAACCGCATAAATGCCGACGCATATCATTATGAGGAAGCCTTGAAAACCGAGGGCGAACAGGGCTTTTAAGTAGTTGTTGCCTATCTGTCCCCACTCTCTGTTGGTCATAGTTGCAAACGGGATAGGCGATACCGAACAGTAAAGGTAAATTTCTATCATTCTGCCGTACAGGATAACCGTGATAAGCACCGACATGATTTTCATGCAAAGGCTCACAAGGCTTGTTTCCATAACGAGCAGTAACAGTTCGGGGATTTCCATAGCGTCAAGTCCGGCTTGCATGGACGAGAGGGCGGCGTCAACGTCGATATTCGTATTGCCGCCGATCACGCCCGCCGCGCCGGAAACAACGTGCTGCGCCATATCGAACACCGCCATTGTGATTGTAAAGGTGTGGGTAACGAGATACACCGCTACCCACGCCTTGAAAAACCACTTAAAGAACATGAACGTGTCAATATCGTGCATATTGTTCTTTTCCGTTACCATGCTGATAAGCTCCACGCATAGAACGTAGGTAATGACAAGCCCCGCAATGGGTACAATCACATTTTCCGACAAACTCTGTATCATGGAAAATATGCCTGCGTTCCACCCCTGCGGGGTTTGTCCTACCTCTGCGGCGATAGTTCCGACTTTTTCGTTTACGTCCCCGAACATAGTTGACAGATTACCGTTAATGGCTCCAATGAGGATTTCCTTTATCCATTCGTTAATCGCGTCAAGTATGCTCTGCATAGGCTAACCCCGCCGCTTAACCGAACAGGCCGGAAAGCAGAGGTACAAGGGTGCCACCGATAAGGGCAACGCCGCCGCCCGCCATGAGCTGCTTCATGCCCTGGCTTTTCGCGCCCGGATTGTCGTTTCCGTAGCCCTCCAAGAGGTTGATAACGCCCCAAATGCCAAGACCTGCTCCGAGAGCGATAACGAGTGTCTGCAAAACTCCTACTGCGCTGTTGAAAAATGCCATAATAAAACTCCTTTCTGCCGCTTTGCGGCTGCCCGAAAAAGGGCATAAAAAACGGCGGTCAGTTTTCGATAACTGCCGCGGTCATAAGTCCCCGCGCTGCGTTTGTTGCTGCGGCGCGGCGGTATTCAGTTGTAAGGGTGCGGCTTCCTGCCGCGATACGCGCAAGGAGTAGGGGCGCGTACCATGTAGCCCGTGTTTATTATTTTTACTTTAAGCTCCCTCCTTTTCAAAAAGTGGTGTGTAGACAGGCATAATGCCGTACTGCCGTTCCCGGACAGCTTCGATATACTTGATATAGGAAATACCCGCCTGTCTTGTCCTGCGTTCCTGTTCCCGCTGCATTTCCTCGGCTGCTTCTACAAGCCCGCTGATAGCTCGGATTAGCTGCTGTTTTGCCTTTTTCTTTCTGATACGCTTATTCATTCTGTATCCTCCTGCAAATCTGCTTCGTCAACTTCGTAGTAGTCAAATACCTCGTCCGGCTTCACGATTGCAGGACGGCGGCGCAAGTGCTTTTCCATGTCAAAGGCATTTTCCTTGTCAAAGTCGGAAAGGTACTTGTACTTCGGGTGTTTGGTAATATCATATTTTTCGGAGAAGAACGGGCGCACCCCGCGTAGCTGCAAGATACATTTCCCGCCGTCCATGACCGCAATTTCATCTTCGCTCATAAGCTGCTTGCCTAATTTCTGATAGTTCAGCCCGTGGGAAAGCTCCCGTCCTCTTGTTTCGGAAGTGTTGAAGCTGTCAATGGTTTCTTTCCCCAAGATTTCCGACATTTCTTTAAGGGTCGTTTTCTCCTTGCCGCCTAAGAACAGGGTCGTATCGCAGTTGCCGACAATGGTATCGGCGTTGTCCTTGTAGATAGCCTTTAGCTGCGACTGGCTCTGCAAGATGATGGACGCGGAGATTTCGCGGCTCCTTATCGTGGCAATGAGTTTTTCAAACTTCGGTATCTGCCCGATATTTGCAAACTCGTCAAGCAGACAGCGCACATGAACAGGCAGCCGCCCGCCGTACACATCATCTGCCTTGTCACAAAGCAGATTGAAAAGCTGTGTGTAAAGGATTGATACAACAAAGTTAAAGGTGTCGTCGGTGTCGGAGATAATAACAAAAAGCGCGGTCTTTCGGTCGCCTAAGGTGTCAAGCTCCATTTCGTCGGTTTCCATCAGCTCGCGCAGCTCCCGAATGTCAAAGGGGGCAAGACGCGCACCGCAGGAAATGAGGATAGAGCTTCTTGTTTTTCCGGCAGACAGCAAAAACTTCTTGTACTGGCGCACCGCAAAATGTTCCGGGTCTTTTTCCTCCAAGCGTTCAAACATGAGGTCAACGGGGGATTGAAATTCCGGGTCGTCCTCGCGGGCTTCCGACGCATTTATCATTTCAAGCAGCGTCGTAAAGTTTTTCTCATTCTCCGGGGCTTCGTACCAGATGTAGCCGATAAGGGCGCAGTAAAAAAGCCGTTCCGATTTCACCCAAAAATCCTCGCCGGATTTTTCCCCGTCGCCTTTGGTGTTGGCGATAATGGTATTTACCAGTTTCAAAATATCCTTTTCGCTGCGCAGATAGGCAAAGGGATTGTACCGCATGGATTTCTTGAAATTGATGGTGTTTAGCACTTTGATTTTGTACCCGCCCCGCTGCAAGAGCTTTCCACACTCGATTAAAACCGTTCCTTTCGGGTCAGTGACTACATAGCTGCTGTGCATTTGCATTAAGTTTGGCTTTACAAAAAACCTCGTTTTGCCGCTGCCGGAGCCGCCGATTACAAGTACATTTTTGTTTCGTGCATATTTCGGGTGCTTCGGGCGGCTTGACATCATCAGCCGTTCGGTCTGCGTCAGCAGCACGTTATTTTCAAAAATGGGGTCGATATACGGCTTTATATCCTCGGCGTTGCCCCAACGTGCAGAGCCGTACTCCATGCCCTTACGGTATTTCTTTGCGTTCTTGCCTTTCACATAGACCGCAAGCCGGATAACGACAGCCCCGACAATGCCGATAAGCAAATCCATAGGGGCAAAACTCGGCAGGGCATTTGAAAAGGCGGCAGAAAAGCCGCTGCCAATGGAAAGCAGCTTGCCGGAGAGGTCAGCCCCCGGAGAGAGCCGCACCGCCTGTCCGACTTTATCAAAGAGATACACAAAGAGCAGATAGGGGGCGTTTAGGATAAGCAGCTTCTTGATATTCGGCTTCATAGCGACACCTCCCTGTCCTTGTGTTTTGTCTTTTGACGGTTCGCGTTAAGCTGCTTTGCTGCTTCCCGGAATGTGGCAAGTGCCTTTCGGATAGAGGGCTTTTGCTCCTGTGTCAGCTTCTTTGCGGAAAACTCCTTAAAGGCTGCGGTCAGAGCGTCCGCGTCCCGCCCCTTGAAAAAGACGAGATAACGGGGCGGCGTTTCGGTGCTGTCTTTCTTTAAGGCAAAGTCGATACCGTATTTTTTCGCCGTCTGCTCAAAGGCTTTGATATTGCCCTCGGTTATCTCAATGTTGGATAGCCCCGCGTTCTGCTTCGCAAGCTGCTTTAGGGTCTGCTTCCCGTGGAGCTGTTTTTCCTGCTGCTTTTTTGCCTGTGCAAGCATGGCTTTGATTGCCTTTTGCAGCATTTCAGCAGTCAGCTTTGCTCCCTTGACAGAGAGCGCAACCACTTTTTCGTTGATTTCGTCTTGCAATGTTTACCGTCCTCCTTTCCCGGTAGTGATAGTGTTAAGGTGGTACGCCGCTTTTGAGTGCGAAAAAAGGGCGTCCGTTCTTCACGTCGCCCCGTTAAATCCGTACCCGCAGCCCGTTCAAATCCTCGGCGCGGATACCCACAAGATACCAGTTGTCCCCGTATTCAATGCGGGTAGGCTTCCATTTGCCGCCTGTGAATACGTCCATGCACTCGCCGCAATGCAGACCGCCGTAATAGTCGGCAATGTCAAAGCGAATGTCGTAGCGGTCAGCGGTTTCGTCAAAAATCAAAGCTCCTGTTTTCTGTGCCATGTGGTAAATCCTCCTTTTTTCGTTTACAGGCTTTCGCCCTCATTGTAGGTGTAATAGTCCGGGTCGCCGTACTTCGGCTTTCTCGGTGCAAGTGCGCCGCTTGCCATATCGTGAGCCACAAGGGAAGTATAGTAGCTGTCAATGGTAGACGGGGCATTGAAAAGTACCGCCTTTAGGTACTGCTTGATGTTGCGGATTTTGGTGGTGTTCTCCTGCATACAGTCAAGCACAAAGCGGATATGTTCGCTGCTGAGCTTCATAAACTTTGACTTCACAAGCTCTGCGGGGTAATCGTCCCCGGCAATACGGATTTTCTTTCTTGACGTACAGACCGTTTCAAGGATAATGTCAACAATCTCATTCAGACGGTCATGGTCAAACTTCATATCCTGCAAGAGAATGTCATACTCGATATTGTCCTTGATGATTTCCTCATACACTCTGTAAGCGTCGTTCCTTTCCGCTCTTTTCCGTTCCGGCGGCTGCGCCGCTTCGTCCTCGCCATAAGGCAAGGGATTTAGGGAATGGATAGGAATGGAATGGGTAATTGATAAATCAGTATTTGATTTTTCTTTTTTTGGTAAGTTAGTTCTTGATATATCTTTATTTAATTGCATTGGATTTTCCGACGTCGGATTATCCGTTGTCGGATTTTCCAATATCGGGTTATCCGCTGTTGGATTTTCCAATACCGGGCAATCCAATTCCGGCGGCTGCGGCTGTTCGTAAATGGTGTACTCGATAGCGGTCATTTTGCCTTTCTCGTCGCGTCCCTGCCGCCTTGTGATATATCCGGCTTTTTCAAGCTCCCAAACGGCGGTACGGATAGCGTCGATACTTTCCCGGTTGATGTAGGACAGCCCCGAAAGGGTGTAGTCCCAATCCTCTGGCAAGGACAGCATTTGAGATAACAGCCCCTTTGCCTTTAAGGAAAGCTCCTTATTGCGTAAGTGGTGGTTGCTCATTACGGTGTAGCCTGTGTTGCGTTCCACACGGAAAACTGCCATAGCTTCATCACTCCTTTGCTTTGGATTTGTTACGCAGTAGAACAGCGATTTTGAGGGAAAAGGTATAAATCCCTTACCGCACGAAAAACACGCCCGCAAAGCCGCTTGTAGCAAGGCTTTTTCTGCCCCTACTGCGTAACAAAGGGCATGAAAAAAGCGGCGTTCCTGTTCTTCCGTGTGGAAGTGGGAAACGCCGCTTGTGCGGTGCAATATTTAGTTGTAGTACAAACCATGCTTGTCCGTTGTCCGAAAAACCTTGATTTTACTGTGTTTCAAAAAGTATCGTTATCTAACCTCATCTTTTGATCGCCCGGCATTTCAGGAAATGATGCGGATGATCGAACAAGGCGAAGCTAACTGCGTGATTGTCAAAGACCTCTCCCGCTTAGGTCGTGAGTACATAGAAACAGGCCGTTATATGCGCAGAGTATTTCCAGCCTATGGAGTGCGTTTTATCGCAATTAACGATAATGTAGATACGGAAAATGACGCTGCCGATGATCTCACAGTTTCTGTCAAAAACATTATGAATGAGGCTTACTGTCGGGATATTTCCGTTAAGACACGGAGCGCCCTGGAAGTAAAACGGCGCAGCGGGGATTTTGTGGGTGCTTTTACCATCTATGGTTATGTGAAAGCCGGCGATAAACACAAGAGCCTGGAAGTAGACGAATATGCTGCCAATGTTGTGCGGGATATTTTCAGAAAACGGCTGGAAGGATTCAGCGCTTCCCATATAGCGGATGAACTGAACCGATTAGGAATTCTTTCACCGTTGGCGTATAAGCGCAATCACGGAATGCCTCATGCAAAAGGTGGCTATACAGACCGAAAGGATTGCAAATGGTCTGCAACTACAATCATCCGCATTTTACAAGATGAAACTTACACCGGAACACTGGTCCAGGGCAAGCAGACAACGCCCCATTTCAAATTAAAAGAGCGTGAGGACAAACCTTCTTCGGAATGGATTCGTGTGGAGGGAACCCATGAGGCAATCATACAAAAGCACGATTTTGATCTGGTGCAAAGGCTCCGCAGGATTGACACAAGGACTTCTCCCAAATCGGATAAGGTTTACCTGTTTTCCGGCATTTTGATCTGCGGCTGCTGTGGCTGCCGTATGACCCGCAAGACGAACCGCTATAAAGATAAAGAGTATCACTATTATTACTGCCCGACCGGCAAAAAGAATGGCTGCACATCGTCGGTCATGCTGAAAGAGTCGGATCTGATTGAATGTGTACAGGACAGTTTGAAAGGACATATTGAAAATGTTGCTTCTCTGGATGCCCTGCTGTCCAGTATCAGTCAAGAACGGATTAACCGGGAATTGGCGCAGGAATATGCCGCACAGATCAGAGTAAATGAGAAGCGTGTGGCACAGACCGAGGGCTTTAAGGCAAAACTCTATGAAAATCTGGTAAGTGGAATTCTGACAAAGGAAGAATTTCTCTCTTACAAGCGAAAATACAATGCAGATATTGAACTGTTCCAAAAAGCAATCGCTGAATGGAACGAAAAACTTACAGATGTATTAGAAAACCGAAGCGAACGAAACCGTTGGATCAACCATTTTATGAAATTTTCTACTATGGAGGATATTGACCGTCGGGCAGTCATGCAGCTTATCCGAAGCATACGGGTAATGGGTAAAGATGAACTGCATATTGAATTTAATTACCAGGATGAATATCAGAAAGCAATCTTTTTGGCAAAACAGATTGCTACAAAAAATGAAGAAAGGATGGTGGGTTAAATGGCAAGAAAAAGCAGAAAACAGACGGCAGTTCCTATGCCGGCACCATCTTTGTATGTACATGTGGCTCTGTATATCCGTCTTTCTGTGGAGGATAACAAAAAGCGAGGCTGCTCAGTAGAAAACCAAAAACTGGTACTGAATGACTTTCTTTCGGATAAACCGGACTTCATTGTGTATGATACTTATATCGACAACGGAGCAACAGGGACAAATTTTCACCGCCCTGGATTTCAGCAAATGCTATCTGATATTGAAGCAGGCCACATTAACTGTGTGATTGTTAAGGATCTTTCCCGATTAGGGCGAAATTCTATTGACACAGGTTATTATATCGAACAATATTTTCATGCACATAATGTTCGGTTCATTGCTGTTACGGATCAGTTTGACACAGCGGATTCCGGAAATCTTCATGGTGGTATCATGCTGCCTTTGAAAAATATGATCAATGAAGCCTATGCTCTGGACATTGGACGAAAAATCAAAGCACAGGCGCGGCAGGCTATGAAAGATGGCGACTATATTGGTGCACGGGCACCTTACGGTTACAGGAAAGACCCTGATAATTGCCATAAACTTCTGGTTGATGAAAATACTGCCCCTGTGGTAAAACAGATTTTTGAATGGGCACATGAGCATGTGTCTCTGAACCGGATTGTCCGCAATCTAAATGAGATGGGGATTCCGGCACCGAGCCATTATAAAAAGGCTACTGGCGAGATTACCAGTCCGGGCCTGATCGGAAGCGGCAAATGGCAGACCCGTACAGTGATGAAAATTTTAGAAAGCGAAGCCTATACAGGCGATCTGGTGCAAGGAAAAACAAAGATTGTAGATCATCAGCAGGTCAAGGCTGGAGAAGATAATCTGATTATTGCCAAATGCACCCATGAACCGATCATTAGCTATGAATTGTTTAATGCAGTTCAGGAATACAGAAAACAGATCTGTGAAGAAAGCAAAGCAACTCCAAAACGCCCCTACACGCCAAACATTTTCAAAGGCAAAGTGTTCTGTGCTGATTGTGGCAGAAGCCTTCACCGGCAACGTGCCGAGCGCCGGAAAGGCCCCGATACTTATTGGTTCCACTGCCTTACAAACAGCCGGGTAGAAAAAGATAGCTGCAAAGGCGCAACGATGCAGGAAAAGGAACTGATTTCTACTGTTACGGCTATTCTTGAAAAAGAGCTGACAGTTGCGCTGGGAATGTCGCTGCCTCTCTTTCAGTTGGAGGCAAGACAAAAACAGGAAAAAGATAAGCTGAAAATTCAGATGTCGGCCAAACGGCAGGAAATTGAAAAAACACGCCGGCTGATCCGTGGTCTATATGAAAATATTGTGCAGGGTATTTTGACAAATGATGAATACTTTGAATTGAAGGCGGATTATGAATATGCTATCAAGGCTCTGTCTGGTGAGATTGAAGTATTTGAAAAATCTATGGACTCCCTGGACAACCAGCTTGCCCGATACCGTGCAATGGAAAAGGATGCAAAAACACTGGCACAGGATCATGTGCTGACTGCAGAACTGATCGAACGGCTCATTGAACGAATTGAGATCGATCACGAGCGGAATATTCATGTGACCTTCCGTTTCAAAAATGAATTTCAGGGAAAGGCGGTGGAACCGTGCGCAACTATGTGATTGCCCTTTATATCCGTCTTTCTGTGGAAGATTTCAAAACTGAAAGTTTGAGCATACCAAATCAAAAACTGATTCTTCGTGAAAAAGCTATGTCTCTGCCAGAATGGGATTGCAGTGAGATTTTGGAATTTATTGACAACGGTCATACAGGGACAAACTTTGAGCGTCCGGCGGTGCAGGAACTTTTAACAATGGTTCAGGCCGGAAAAATCAACTGTATTATTGTAAAAGACCTTTCCCGATTTGGACGTAACAGCATTGAAACCGGCTATTTTATTGAGCGGGTATTTCCTCTTTATCACACCCGTTTTATTTCCGTCAGTGATGATTTTGACACAGCTAATTTCAAAGGTGACACCGGAGGGATTGATATTGCTTTCAAGTATCTTATTAGCGAGTGTTATAGCCGGGATATGTCCATGAAAACCAAAAGTGCAAAATATGCAAAGATGCGTCGTGGAGAATATCAGAGTGTCATCTGTCCTTACGGCTATCGCAAGAGTGCAGACGGACGTATGGAACTGGACGAGGATGTTGCCCCGAATGTGCAGATGATATTTCAATGGGCGTCTGAAGGCAACACCGCAGCCGAGATCACAAGAAAACTGTATGCCATGAATATCCCCACCCCTGGGGAATATCGCAAACTTAAAGGCAAGGACTATTACAATGTTTCCCGAACAAACGGCGTTTGGAGTACATCAACGGTCCTGCGTATTTTAGAAGATCAAAGATATATCGGTACCTATGTAATTGGCAAGAGAAAGGTAAAAGAGATTGGCAGCCGACATACACAGTTAAAGGATGAAAGTGAGTGGTTCAAAATACCGAACCATCATCCGGCTATTATAAGTGTGGATCTATTTGAGAAAGCCAATGCTTCTATTAAGCGTTTCTCTCTGTCAAATAAAAAGCCGCGTGATTATCTGCTCCGTGGTAAGGTATTCTGTGGATGCTGCGATCATGCAATGTCTCTACGAAATGGTGCGTGGTTTTATTGCCGTCATTCCGAGGTGGCTGAAACGCTTCCTTGTCATGGTGTGCGCATAAAGATGGCTGATCTGGAGCAGGTTGTATTTGAAACAATTCGGGCTCAGATGTGTCCGGCATTGGGAATTGACAGCAATAAGGATAAATTGGATTTGCAGACAGTCCAGCAGGCCGAACATGAAGAAAAACTCCGTTCTATTCAAGACAGCAAGCGGCATCTTTATGAGCAGTATGCACTCGGAGAGATTGATTTGGAAACCTATCGAACACGAAAAGCGGTTTATGACACGGAACTGGTACAAGCCAAAAATGTTCATGCTGTCATTACTGCACAGACAAAGCAGATAAAAAGTGATTATGAGATCAAGTTGAAACAACAGGAAATTATGCAGGAAGTCGGAAACGCCAACATGCTGACAAAAGCTCTGATTGACCGGCTTATCAACAAAGTTTACGTCTTTCCAGGAGATCGGATTGAGATTGAATATGCAACACAGGATTTCTTAGAAACAAAGGAATCCGAAAAGGAGGTATAACCGTGAACCCCCATTTGAAACAGCTATGGGCAGCTATGAGGCTGCCCGAAAACTTCAAAAAAAGTTATAAATTTTTTTGTCGTGGGCTTGACATACGGGTGACGGAGATCGTGAATGCGGATACGCTTCACGCCTGCCGCCTTTGCCCCTCTGTCCATCTCGTGATGAAGATAGCTTTTCGTCACCGTAAAGATACGGTCTTTCTTCTTCAATCCGTAAAGCATACCGAGATATTCTTTCATTTCCTCACACAGAAACTTCGGCATTTTAATCGTGCGGTTGCTCTTTTTCGTTTTCGGAGAAGTAATCACATCCTGCCCTTTCAAACGCTGATAGGATTTATTGATTGTGACTGTTTCCTTATCAAAGTTGAAATCTGCCGGAGTCAAAGCTAACAGCTCGCCCTCTCGGATACCGCACCAGTAAAGCATTTCAAACGCATAAAAGGAAACAGGCTTGTCCATCATCTCAAAAGAGAATTTCTTGTATTCTTCCTTTGTCCAGAACAGCATTTCCTTGTGTTCCTCACGTCCCATATTTCCCACCTTTGCCGCAGGATTGGAACGCAGTTCATAGTAGCGGACAGCGTGATTGAAAATGGCGGACAACTGATTGTGCAGCGTTTTCAGATACGTCTGTGAATAAGGCTTTTTCTTCTCATCACGATAGGCAAGCATTTCATTCTGCCAAGTAATAATCTCCTTTGTGGAAATCTCGCTGATTTTCAGTTTCCCGAAATACGGAAGTATCTTTGTGCGTATGATATGCTCTTTGGTAAGCCACGTGTTTTCCTTCAAACGGTTCTTCACATCATTGATATAAAGCTCCGTAAAGGCTTCAAAACTCATATCAAGGTCTGAAGAAGTCTGCAATTTGAACATTCTTTCCCATTCCTGTGCTTCTCGTTTGGTAGCAAAGCCACGCTTGCATTTCTGCTTGCGTTCCCCTTTCCAGTTCACATACCTTGCCATCACATACCAAGTACCGTTATCTTCATTCTTAAATACCGGCATTTACATTTCCCCCTTTCCTGCTCCGTAGAGCCTTTCGTAAAAATACTGGCGATTTACACGCCCTGCAATCGTAATAAAGCCCTTTGCTTTCAATTCCTCATTTAATTGTCTGATGAGTTTATATGCATAAGGTTTTGATACGTTTAGTTCCTGAGCCACATCTTCGGCTCGGATAAATCTGTTTTCCATATCCTTTTTCTTCCTTTCTTAAAATAATTTTTTGCTTGCCGCTTTCTCCGTGTTAAAGTTCCAACAGGCACTCCTGCTTGTCGGCAGGCGCTGTGCTGTCCCAATGCACCGCAGTACATCAGGCGCTCGCTCGTATAGGGGTTCCCGAAAAGTCGGAGACTTTTGGGGAAGAGGAGGAGCAGTGCAGCGAATGAGCTTTTGTGCTTGCACACAAGCGAACGATACGGAACTTGCTCCGACGAGGTCTTGGCGGTTTGGCTTTTCGGACGGTCATTCAGTTGTCGCATTAAGCATATTTGTTTAATTCGTAATTTATTTTACTAAACATATTTGCTATTGTCAAGTGGTTGCAAAGAAAATATTAAACATTTTTGTTTCGGTTTTTCTTGACTTCCACTAAACATTTCTGCTATACTTATTTCACTAAATATAAAAGGAGCGTATCATTATGGCTATCAGCGAAAGAATACATTTTTTCAGACTAATGCGTGGTATGACACAAAAGTATCTCGGTACAGCAATCGGTTTTCCAGAAAAGAGTGCTGATGTGCGTTTGGCACAGTACGAAACTGGTACACGCAAACCGAAAGCAGACCTTACAAATGCATTGGCACAGGTGCTTGATGTTTCTCCACAGGCTCTTGATGTTCCTGACATAGACAGCTATATCGGTCTTATGCACACTCTGTTTACCCTTGAAGATATTTACGGTCTTACTGTCAGTGAAGCAGACGGAGAGGTATGCTTAAAGGTCAACAAGGACAAAGGCAGAGAAGCATATGAACTCCTCAAAATGCTGTATGCTTGGAAAGAACAGGCAGACAAGCTATCTTCCGAAGAAATCAACAGAGAAGAATACGATAACTGGCGTTACCATTATCCAGAGTTCGACACCACACAGCGTTGGGCAAAAGTTCCATCACAGGAATTAAGTGACGCTCTCGTGGAAGCATTCAAAGACCACTTGAAAGATAAATAAGCACCTACAGGACCTGCCACTGGCAGCTCCCTACAGATGCTTTGGCAACGACAAAAAAGCCCTTAACTATGGTTATTAACCACAGCTAAGGGCTTAGTTTATAATATGGAATTTGTTCAGAGCCAAGCTCCGAACTTTAGTCTGCAAGCCACCTGTTAATTGTTCCGTTACCCATAAACCACTGGATAACAAGAATAATGGCACTTGCTATGACTGTTATCAATTTGTTATCAAAAGACTAATCGAAATCGCTGAAACCCGCATAAACACTGGCTTTTTTAAGCAACTCGATTTATTCAAACTCAATCGTAGCCGGCGGTTTCCCCGTACAATCATACAGTACGCGGTTTACACCTTTTACCTCATTGACAATTCGGCTTGTGACTTTTCCAAGTACTTCCCACGGAAGTTCTGCGGATTCTGCGGTCATGAAGTCGGATGTGAGGACGGCACGAAGTGCGATGGCATAGTCATAGGTTCTGACATCGCCCATGCAGCCTACGGAACGCATATTGGTCAGGGCTGCGAAGTACTGACCGAGTGTGCGATCGATACCTGCTTTTGCGATCTCCTCGCGGTAGATAGCGTCTGCATCCTGTACGATGCGTACCTTCTCTGCGGTTACCTCACCGATGATACGAACGCCAAGTCCCGGACCCGGGAACGGCTGACGGTATACCAGATTTTCCGGAATACCAAGCTCCAGACCGGCGCGGCGGACCTCATCTTTAAACAGCATACGCAGCGGCTCGATGATCTCCTTGAAATCTACGTGTTCCGGAAGTCCGCCTACGTTGTGGTGGGACTTGATAACAGCGGATTTTCCAAGACCGGACTCAATCACATCCGGGTAAATCGTACCCTGTACGAAGTAATCTACTTTGCCAATCTTCTTTGCTTCCTCCTCAAATACGCGGATGAACTCTTCGCCGATGATCTTACGCTTGCGCTCCGGATCGGTTACACCTGCCAGCTTGTCGTAGAAACGCTGCTGTGCATTGACACGGATGAAGTTCAGCTTGTACGGACCGTTCGGACCAAATACTGCCTCTACCTCGTCACCCTCGTTTTTACGAAGCAGACCGTGATCGACGAATACGCAGGTCAGCTGGTCGCCGATCGCTTTCGCCATCAGGACGCCTGCTACGGAAGAGTCTACACCGCCGGACAGAGCCAGAAGGGCACGACCATTTCCTACTTTTTTACGGATTTCTTCGATGGATTTCTCTACGAACGCATCCATCTTCCAGTCACCTGCACAATGGCAGACACTGTATACGAAGTTATGCAGCATCTTGGAGCCTTCCTGTGTATGAAGTACCTCCGGATGTGCCTGGATGCCGTACCAGCCTTTTTCTTCATTTTCCATACCTGCAATCGGGCAGACCGGAGTATGGGCTGTCACACGGAAACCTTCCGGCATCTTGGAAATATAGTCGGTATGGCTCATCCAGCATATGGTCTTCGGGGATACACCCTCATACAGCTTAGATGTTGTGTCTACCTCTACCTCAGTCTTTCCGTATTCGCTGACCGGTGCTGTGGCAACCTCGCCGCCTAACAGGTAGGACATCAGCTGTGCGCCATAGCAGATACCCAGTACCGGGATTCCCAGATCAAAGATTTCCTTTGAACATCTCGGAGATTCCTCCTTGTATACACTGTTCGGTCCGCCGGTGAAAATGATACCCTTCGGGTTCATCTCTTTGATTTTTTCCAGCGGCAGGGTGTAAGGATGAACCTCACAATATACGTTACACTCTCTTACTCTTCTGGCAATCAACTGATTGTACTGTCCGCCAAAGTCCAGTACAATGATCATCTCTTTCTCCACGAGTATTCCTCCTATAATTTTATGCTGCGATCCGTACTTCATCAACTTGTAGCTTCGAATCAACTTCCAGGATTTATGGTCACACGCTTGCACAACATGTGAACTGTAACAGTCATACTGCTGCCGCAGGTAATCACTCCGTTCCAGCCCCATCGCCGCCAATCGAAAAATAACCGGTCGCAATCTGTTCAGCAGCTATACCACGTTCTCTTCCTGTCAATTCCTGTAACTTTTATTATAAAATACCCGGCAATTAAAGACAAGCCATTTTTACAGTATTTTCAGGCACTTTTTCCAGAAAAATGCTTTTCGATTCAATTCAAGTCGAACGTCCGTGAGACTTGGCGCGTGATTCTGGTCAGCGAAGCATCGGCAAAATCCGCTATCAGTATGATATCGTACGGAATTTTCAGTGCAGAAAATTCCTATCCGCAAGTAAAAATGCATATTCTATGCAGAATCACTGCGCATCCTCGCGGAGCGTTTATCTCAACCGGAGACCTAACTCCCACCAAGACAAATTTGTTATTACTCGCCACCTAAAGAGGTGGGGCTTCTCAACTGAGAGCAAAGGATGAGAATTATTATACTATTTGCATTGTGCAGATATGCACACCCTGCGCTTTCATCTCGGTAATTGAATTGCCGAGGATTCCCGCTTATTGTCCTAAACATTTAAATATTTCTTCACATACTTCCCCGTATACGATCCCGGCGTCGCTGCCACCTCTTCCGGTGTTCCTTTCGCAATCACGGTTCCGCCGCCCTCGCCGCCTTCCGGTCCGATGTCGATCAGGTAGTCAGCAGTTTTGATGACATCCAGGTTATGCTCAATGACAACCACGGTATTTCCACCATCCGACAAACGTCTTAATATCTCAATCAGACGGTGTACATCGGCAAAATGAAGTCCCGTAGTCGGTTCGTCCAGAATATAGATCGTCTTGCCGGTTCCACGCTTGCTCAGCTCCGTCGCCAGCTTGATTCGCTGTGCCTCTCCACCGGACAGCTCGGTGGATGGCTGTCCCAGACGGATATAGGAAAGTCCTACATCGTAGAGTGTCGCAATCTTCCGGTGTATGGACGGCACATTTTCGAAGAATTTCATCGCCTCCTCGACCGTCATATTGAGGACATCATAGATGCTTTTCCCCTTATATTTGACCTCCAGCGTTTCCCGGTTATAGCGCTTGCCGCCGCAAACCTCACACGGCACATAGATATCCGGCAGGAAATGCATCTCGATCTTGATGATTCCATCGCCGGAGCACGCCTCACAGCGTCCACCTTTTTTATTGAAGCTGAAACGGCCTTTATTGTAGCCTTTTGCCTTGGCATCCGTAGATGCCGCAAACAGATCCCGGATCAGATCAAATGCCCCCGTATAGGTTGCCGGATTGGAACGCGGCGTCCGCCCGATCGGAGACTGGTCGATCGCGATAATCTTATCGAGCTGCTCGACGCCCTCAATGGATTTATGTTTTCCCGGAATCGTGTGTGCTCGGTTCAGCTTCTTTGCCAGCGCTTTATAAAGAATCTCATTGACAAGTGAACTCTTTCCCGAGCCGGAAACGCCAGTGACGCAGGTCATCACGCCCAGCGGGAATTTGACGTCGATATTTTTAAGATTATTTTCCGCTGCGCCTTTCACCGTCAGCCAGCCGGCCGGTTTTCTCCGCTCGGACGGCACCGGAATCTGAATGCGCCCGCTCAAATATGCGCCGGTGATCGATTTTTCATTTTTCATGATCTCTTCCGCTGTGCCGATCGCCACGACCTCGCCGCCGTGTTCGCCCGCGCCCGGACCGATGTCCACGATACAGTCTGCCGCGCGCATCGTATCCTCGTCATGCTCAACCACCAAAACTGAATTTCCCAGATCCCGCAGGTGTTTCAGGGTATCCAGAAGCTTGTCGTTGTCCCGCTGGTGAAGTCCGATACTCGGCTCGTCCAGAATATATGCCACACCGACCAGACCGGATCCGATCTGGGTTGCCAGGCGGATTCGCTGCGCCTCGCCTCCGGACAACGTGCCAGTCGCACGCGACAGGGAAAGATATTCCAGACCGACATTGATAAGGAAGCTGATCCTCGCCCGAATCTCTTTCAAAATCGGCGCACCAATCGCCTGCTGCATCGGCGTCAGCTCCAGCGCATCGATAAATTCGCGAAATTTGACGATCGACATATCGGTCGCCTCGAAAATATTTTTCCCGCCAACCGTGACTGCCAGAGATTCCTTCTTTAATCGCTGCCCCTTGCAGGCTGGACACGGCGTGATCCGCATAAATGTCTCATATTCCGCCTTCATTGAATCAGAGAACGTCTCACGGTATTTGCGGTTCATGCTCTGAATCAGCCCCTCAAAGGCAATATCATAAATTCCCTCGCCACGCTGTCCACGGTAATACACCTTCACAACCTTGCCGCCGGTTCCGTAAATTAAAATATCATGGATCTCCTTCGGATAATCTTCAAACGGGGTATCCAGACTGAAATCGTATTCTTTTGCCAATGCATTTAAGATCGCGCCGGAAAAGCTCGTTTTGTCCGTGCAGGACTGCCATCCCATCGCCGTGATCGCACCCTGATTGATGCTCAGGCTCTTGTCTGGAATCATCAGATCCTCATCAAACTCCATCTTATATCCCAGACCGAAGCAGTCCGGGCACGCACCAAATGGGTTGTTGAAAGAGAAGCTGCGCGGCTCGACCTCATCCACGCTGATACCGCAGTCCGGGCAGGAAAAATTCTGACTGAACGTCAGGGTATCGTGCTTTTCTTCGCCGTTTTTATCCCGCACCGCCGTATCGGTCAGCATCAGACCATTGGAGAGACCCATGACCGTTTCAATCGAATCCGAAAGGCGTTTCTCAATCCCCGGCTTGACCACCAGGCGATCGACCACAATCTCAATATTGTGCTTGATATTTTTATCCAGCGTGATCTCCTCGGAAAGCTCGTATAAGCTGCCGTCCACCCGCACACGGACATAACCGCTCTTCTTTGCCTGCTCCAGCACTTTCTCGTGGCGTCCTTTCCGCCCGCGCACGACCGGGGCAAGAAGCTGGATCTTCGTGCGCTCCGGCAGCGCCATGATCTGGTCAACCATCTGATCGACCGTCTGACGGCGGATCTCACGACCGCACTTCGGGCAATGCGGAATACCGATCCGTGCGTACAATAGACGCATATAATCATAGATCTCCGTCACTGTGCCGACCGTCGAACGCGGATTCCGGTTCGTCGATTTCTGGTCGATAGAGATCGCCGGGGACAAGCCCTCGATGCTCTCGACATCCGGCTTTTCCATCTGACCTAAGAACTGACGCGCATAGGACGACAGGGACTCCATATACCGCCGCTGCCCTTCGGCATAGATCGTGTCAAATGCCAGAGATGATTTACCCGAACCAGAAAGTCCGGTCAGGACGACCAGCTCATTTCTCGGAATATCAATGGAAATGTTTTTCAGATTGTGCTCATTGGCACCTCGTATCTTTATATATTGCTTCGCCATATCTGTACCTCAATTATCATTGACTCTGCTCTGTTTTATCATGTCGCTGCTGACTTATTTTATAGTCATTATAGTCACAGTCTTCCCTGTAATTATGCTTAGTATAACACATTCCAAAAGTCTTTGCAAACATTTGTTCTGTTTGATGAAATTGAATCAGCTAAACATAGATATTCCTTGGGAATAGAAGTCAAACTTTTCATCAATTCTAATACAAAAAGGGCACCTCCGCCCGACTCCAAACCTAACATGGAGACCAGACAAAAATACCCTTTCGCCCTATTTCATTTTTTCACGCATTCATTTTATTTCACGATTTTTCGTTCCCCGAAGATACACCAGCCAGTACCCGCCTCCAATCACCAGCATCCCGCCGATCATATTTCCGATCGTAGCCGGAATCAGATTATTGAGAATAAAGGTTCCGATCGTCAGCCCTTCCGCTGCCAGACCGTACTCGCCCATGATCATCAGCCCCGCCGGGATGTAAAACATATTGGCGATGCAATGCTCGAAGCCGCAGAGAATAAAAATCGCCACCGGCGGATAAAGCGCCAGAATTTTGCCAGATACCTGCTCGGAGCTCATCGACGCCCAGACTGCAATACAAACCAGCACATTACAGAGGATCGCACGGCACAGCACCTCCGGCAGCGTCAGGGTCACCTTGGAAACGGCTGTATTCAGAAGAACCTGCGCCAGATCGCCGCCGTACAGGCTTGGAATATGCCCGTAGACAAATAAAACCGCCACAAAGATCGCGCCAATCAGATTTCCCAGATAGACAAACAGAAGATTTTTAAACAGCCCGTCCACGGAAATCCGTTTCTGCAGCGCCGAGATCGTCATCAGGCAGTTCCCAGTGAAAAGTTCCGCCCCGGTGCAGACCACCAGCGCCAATCCTGCCGGGAATACGAGTGCCGAAGCAATCCGCGATGCCGAGGCATTTGTCATTGCTGCCGAGGCAACCGAAGCCCCCGCGCCTGCCAGCGCGATGAACATTCCGGCGAAAAAGCCGAGTATCAGCATATGAGACACCGGAAGTTCCGCCTTTTTTCTGCCCGTCTCCACATAATTTTCTGCAATCTGTTTCGATGCAACCATAGATTTTCCTCCCATCAGCCTTTCTATGTCCGAAATTCATTTTTCAAATTCTTCCTTTTATCTTCTGAATTTCCGAACCTGCCACATCGTTTTATAACCTTTCCTTCCATTTCAAACAGAAAAAGACGGTTTTCGTCCGATCTTTCTGTTCTATCCATTTAAAATCTTTGACAAACAACCGTCTTTTCTATTATTTCTATATCATTTCTGATGTCGTCCTATCATCTCAAGCCGCCATCTGACATCACCTATCAAGGGCTTCCCTTATTATTTCATGTGACTACTTTTTGCAGCCCTCCCACAAATCCTATAAGTTCCCCTTCATTTTCCTACCGTTCCTCCCGGAAATAATTCTCGCCCAGATGCGCCGGGATATGTGCCCCTTTATTCTTACGCATCGACGCGATCACCAGCACCAATGCGGTGATAATGAACGGAAGGGCATCGAAAAATGCCGTCGGAATCGCATACGTGTTTTTCGGCACATAGTATTTCAGCACGCGCAGCGCCCCGAAAATAAAGGAACCGTAAATAACATTGATCGGCTTCCACGCCGCGAAGATAACGAGGGCAACGGAAATCCAGCCAAGACCGCCGACGCTGTCGCGCAGCCACACGCCGCCGTTGATGATCATCGAGCAATATGCGCCGCCGATACCGCAGATCGCACCGGATAGCAGGATATTAATGTATCTCCACTTTGTAACTTCGATACCTGCCGCATCTGCTGCGCCCGGATTTTCTCCGATCGCCTGCACATTTAAACCAACCTGTGTTTTATATAAGTAGAAACTCGCCACAATCGCGATGATGATTCCAAGATAAACGAACGGGTTATAGGAAAATAATAATTCTCCGACCACCGGCAGATCACTGAGTCCCGGGATGTGGATGTTACGCATCTGTGCCGTCACCGCATCCGGAAGTTTCAGGGTGCCGTTCTCTGATTTTTCCAGCATAAAGACGCCGATAAAATTGGCTAATCCGACGCCGAAAATCGTCAGGGTCAATCCCGTTACGTTCTGATTTGCCATAAATGTGACAGTCAAAACACCGTAAATCAATGCCGACAGCATTCCAGCCACCGCCGCAGCTAACAGCGCCGCAACAAAGTTATCCGTCTGATAGCCGACCATGAATCCGGCGCACGCGCCAATCGACATCATGCCCTCGACGCCCAGATTCAGGTGTCCGACCTTCTCACTCAAAATTTCGCCAACCGTGCCAAACAGGAAAGGCGTACCCGCCAATACAGCCGCCACCAGAAATTTAATTACGATCTCGCTGCTCATGCGCGTGTACCTCCTTTTCCGCGAAATACAAATTGATACCGTATAAACAGTTCACATCCCAGAATGAAGAACAGGATGATTCCCTGCAGCACATCCGCGCAGTCCGAGGACAATCCGAATGAAGACTGAACTACGCTGCTTCCTTTTTCCAGCACGCTGAACAAAAAGGTAACCAGCAGAATCACCGGCGGATTTAACTGTGCCAGCCATGCCACGATGATCGCCGTAAATCCGACACCTCCGGCAACTGCCGTCGTCAGCGTGACATCCGAACCGGTCGCCTGCACCATGCCGCCGATGCCGCAGACAGCGCCGGACAGAAACATCGTCCGCAGAACCACTTTTTTTACATTCATGCCGGCATAGCGGGCTGTCTCCTGGCTCTCTCCCACGACGCTGATCTCATATCCCTGCTTGGAACGATTTAAGTAAACCGCTATCACTACCACAAGAATCAGCGCAATCACCCAGCCGAACTGGATGCCGAACACCTTATCGAGCGCCGCATTCTTATTGAAACGGGCAATCTTCGCATATCCCTGGGAACCTGGGTCACGCCATGCGCCCTCTCTCAAAAATACGATGACATTCAGCGCGATATAGTTTAACATCAGCGTAAACAGCGTCTCGTTCGTATCATACCGGGTCTTAAACCACGCCGGAATGAGTCCCCACAGACCTCCGCCGATCGCGCCTGCCAGAAACATCACGATCACCAGCAGCCAGTGATTCCAGTTCGCATGGAACAGTGCAAAATACGAGGCAAAAATACCGCCCATAATGATCTGTCCCTCGGCTCCGATGTTCCAGAATTTCATTTTAAATGCCAGCGTCACGCCCAGCGACGCAATTAAAAGTGGAATCATGATTTTGACCGTTGCCTGTATCGCCATCTCGCTTCGCAGCGCTCCGGTTACAATCGTCTGATAAATGACAAATGGATTCTGCCCAATCAGCAGGATAAAGAATCCGCCTGCCACCAGAGCCAGCACGATCGCCTCCAGACGGAGGATCAATGTTTCTCTTTTTCCAAGTTCCGCCTTTTTTACAACGCGGATCCACGGTTCTTTCATGCCTGTTCCTCCTTCTTTTCGGATGCCATACTCTTATCCAGCCCCAGCTCGCCCGCTTCGGTACCGGTCATCATCAGTCCCAGCTGTTCTTTCGTGAGCTTCTTCGCATCCACGATACCCGTGATCGTTCCATGGCAGAGTACCATGATCCGGTCTGAAAGCTCCAGAAGCACATCCAGATCCTCGCCGATATAGACAACCGCCACACCCTTTTTCTTCTGCTGGTTCAGGAGGTCGTAAATCAGATAGGAAGAATTAATATCAAGCCCTCGCACCGGGTAAGCCGTGATCAGCACCTGCGGGCTCGACTCAATCTCACGTCCCAAAAGTACCTTCTGGACATTGCCCCCCGACATCATACGCACCGGCGTATCAACGCCCGGCGTCACGATTCCCAGTTCTCCGATCAGACGTTCTGCCATCTTCCTCGCCGGTTTCCGGTCTACAAACAATCCTTTCCCTTCCGAATAGGACTTGAGCAGCATATTATCAACCATCCCCATTGAAGCAACCAGTCCCATGCCGAGACGATCCTCCGGCACGAAACTCATGCTGATTCCGAGGCGGATGATCTCCGCCGGAGTCTTACCAATGATATTTTCCTTACGGTACAAAATAGCGCCCTTTTTCGCGTCCATCAACCCGGTCAGCGTCTCGCAGAGTTCTTTCTGGCCGCTTCCGGCAACACCGGCAACGCCCAGAATCTCGCCTGTTTTAATCTCAAAAGAAATATCATCCAGCGCCACGCCGCCGTCACTCTTATCGACGGTCAGATCGACAATCTTCAAAATAGTCTCTCTCTTCTCCATCTCCGGGCGCTCGATATTCAGGCTGATTGGTCGTCCAACCATAAGCTCCGTAAGTTTCTTCTCATCACATCCGGCAGTTTCCACCGTCTCGATGCTCTTTCCTTTTCGCAGAATCGTGACACGGTCACTGATAGAAAGGACCTCATTTAATTTATGGGTAATAATAATAATCGCACAACCCTGTTCCCGCATCCGGCGCAGGATTTTAAACAGCCGCTCCGTCTCCTGCGGCGTCAGGACTGCCGTCGGCTCGTCCAGAATCAGGATCTGGGCGCCTCTATATAATACCTTCAGGATCTCGACCGTCTGCTTCTCGCTGACCGACATGTCGTAGACCTTTTTCTCCGGTTCAATTTCAAGTCCAAATGACTGTCCAAGCGCTTCAATTTTTTCCCGCAACGCCTTTCTTCCCAGCCGTTTTCCCTTGGTTCCCAGCACGATATTATCCATCGCACTGAACACATCCACCAGTTTGAAATGCTGATGAATCATACCTATTCCTAAATTTCTCGAATCTACCGGCGAATTTATGGAGACTTCTTTTCCTCCAACCAGAATCGAACCGGCATCTGGGTGGTAGATACCGGAAAGCATGTTCATGAGCGTTGTCTTACCGGAACCATTTTCTCCCAAAAGTGCCATAATCTCGCCGTACCGGACGGTCAGATCAATCTTATCGTTCGCCACGACGCTTCCGAATGCTTTCGTGATCTGCCTACACTCAATGGCATACTGTTCTGTCATATCGTCACCTCAAATGAATATTTAACCAATTTTTTAATCAATTTCTTAAAAAAGAAAAAAGAGGTGCCGCAAATGAAAGTGGATCCATTTGAAGCTGCCTCCTTTTATCTGTTATATACTCTTGAAATCTGCAACACCCGGAAGCGTTTCCGAACCTGTTTCAGCATCGCTTCCAAGTATATAATTCCGTGATTATTTCTCTACGATGTTCTTGAAGTACCAGTGGATATTGCCTGTGATATCTGCATCAGACATATGCTCGCCCTCGGTGCCAACGGTGGTTCCGTCGTTGCACTCGATCACGCCGTCAAATACATCCCAGTCGCCAGACTCGATCTTCGCACGTGCCTCGTCGATCTTCTCCTGCGTACCATCTACGCACAGGTCAGATAACGGGGAAATGTCTACCAGACCTTCCTCCAGACCGCCGAAGTAGTTCTCGCCTGTCCATGTACCATCAATCAGATCCTGTACAGCTTTGGTATAGTAAGCGCCCCAGTTCCAAACGGTGGAGGTCAGAACTGCCTTCGGAGCATCCTTGCTCATATCAGAGTTGTAACCAACACCAAATACGCCAGCTTCCTCAGCTGCCAGCTGCGGGTTCGGTGTATCGCAGTGCTGTCCAATGACATCACAGCCCTCGTTGATCAGGGCTACGGCTGCCTGTTTCTCACCTTCCGGATCGTACCAGCTGTTGGTGGTCTTGATGAAAACGGTTGCATCCGGGTTTACAGAATATACACCCATTGCAAATGCGTCACATCCGCCGGTAACCTCGGCATTGTCCTTGCCCCAGGCGCCGACATAACCGATCTTATTGCTCTCTGTCTTTAAACCAGCCGCGATACCAGTGAGGTAACGGGACTGATAAATCCGTCCAAAATAATTGTTAAAGTTCACACCGTTGGATTTGTAGCCGGTTGCATGGGAGAAGATAACGTCCGGATATTCTTCTGCCAGTGCCTCGCATGCATCCATGTAGCCCCAGCTTGTCGCGAAGATAATCTGGCATCCTTCCTCGACACACTCGCGCATTGCTGTCTCGATGGCAGTCTGATCATCGTCCGCTACGTTGTTCTTGCGGATAATCTGATCATCCTCCAGACCAACGGCTTTCTGCATCGCTACGATACCCTGATCATGCGTATAGCTGTAACCGGAACCATCCGCCGGATTTCCAATATGAATCACTCCGACCTTCAGATCCTCTTTAGCAACTGCCGGCATCACGCCCTCTGCTGCCTCGCCTGCTTCTGTGTCTGCCGCGTCAGCTCCCTTTTCCTCCGCTGCCTTCGTATCTGCTGTATCAGAAGACGAAGAAGAACAGCCTGCACACAGGGACAGCGCCATGGCAGCGCTCAGTAACACGCTTACTACTTTTCTCATAACATTTCCTCCTAAGAATGCCTGCGAATGCGGTTCTCTCCCTTTCTCATCGTTTGTCAGAATTCCCTCGCAGAACCTGAAATCCGAAAATAAAACCGCATTCCCGAAAATTTGGATCGATACAGGAAATATTATTGCATATTTACAGACGATTTTCAAGGAATTTGCCTGATTTTTACTGTGATATTTATTAATCTCTTTTCATAAGTTTTACTTATTTCTTTTTCTCTCCTGTAATCCCCCGATATGCAGGAAGGGAACACCGGAGGAATCAGCTGCCAGCATCTTTTTTCGACGCAGACAACACAAAAACAGGCACCAGACATTTCCTTTCAAAATGCCTGATACCTGCTCAGCTCACTGTAACTGATTTCTCTTATAACTTCGGCAAACACGTAACCGTCCACCTTATAATACACGGCTCTGTTTTAAGCCTCTGCCTCGCCATCCTCTTTCTTCTCTTCCAGAATCTTCATAAACTCCTCACCGGTGATCGTCTCCTTATCCAGAAGATAGTCTGCCAGCTCATGAAGCTTATCCTCATGCCCGGAAAGAATAGCTTTCGCTTTCTCATACGCGCTCTTTACCAGCGCAATCACTTCCTCATCGACCCTCGCCGCCGTCTCTGCCGAACAAGCCAGGGAAGTATCGCCGCCTAAGTAGGCGTTGTTGACCGTCTCGAGCGCTACCATGCCGAAATGGTCACTCATGCCGTAACGCGTCACCATCGCACGGGCGATCTTGGTTGCCTGTTCGATATCATTCGAAGCCCCTGTCGTGATAGAATGGAAGATCAGCTCCTCCGCCGCACGGCCGCCGGTCAGTGTCACGATCTTGTTGAACGCCTCTTCCCTGCTCATCAGGAAGCGCTGATCCGCCTCCACCTGCATCGTATATCCGAGTGCCCCGGAGGTTCGCGGCACAATCGTGATCTTGTGGACCGGAGCCGAGTGCGTCTGCAGCGCCGCTACCAGTGCATGACCGATCTCATGGTAGGAGACAATCTTCTTCTCATCCCCGGAAACACCGGCATCCTTCTTCTGATATCCGGCAATAACCGTCTCGACACTCTCTTCCAGATCCTGCTGGGACACGGTCTTTCGTCCCATCCGTACTGCCCGCAGCGCCGCCTCATTGACAATATTTGCCAGCTCCGCGCCGCTCGCACCGTTGGTGGCACGGGCGATCTCATTGTAATCCACACTCTCATCCACTTTAACCTTTTTGCCATGGACTTTCAGAATTGCCTCACGGCCTTTCAGATCCGGCAGCTCAACCGGAATCCGGCGGTCAAAACGTCCCGGACGAAGCAGCGCCGGATCGAGGGATTCCGGACGGTTGGTCGCCGCCAGAATGACAACGCCCTTCTTGCCGTCAAAACCATCCATCTCAGTCAGAAGCTGGTTCAGCGTCTGCTCGCGCTCGTCATTGCCGCCCATGCCGGCGCCGTCACGCTTCTTACCAATCGTATCGATCTCGTCGATAAATACGATACACGGCGCTTTTTCATTGGCCTGTTTAAATAAATCACGCACCTTCGCCGCACCCATGCCGACAAACATCTCAACAAATTCCGAACCGGAGATCGAGAAGAACGGAACGTGTGCTTCCCCGGCAACGGCCTTCGCCAGCATCGTTTTACCGGTTCCTGGAGGTCCGACTAACAGGGCGCCCTTCGGTAGCACCGCACCGATCTCCGAGTATTTTTCCGGCTTATGCAGGAAATCGACAATCTCTTTTAATGCATCCTTCGCCTCTTCCTCGCCAGCCACATCTGCAAATGTGATACCCGTCTCGGATTCTGCATAAATCTTCGCATTCGACTTGCCAAACGTCATTGCGTTGCCAGGTCCGCCACCCATCCGTTTCATCAACGAACGTCCCATGAGCTGTCCGATTCCCACAAAGAGAACCAGCGGCAGGATCCAGGTCAGCAGGAAATTCAGCAGCGGTGACGCCTGTGTGTTGATCTCCGCACTGTATTTCACATCCTTACCATCCAGCAGATCATACAGGTTGACACCCGGAATCTCGCCGGTTTTGTAGGTGACATTCCACGCTGTGTTTTTATTGTCATTTTTCAGCGTATAAACGATCTCATTGTTCGTCGTCACATACACTTCATCGACATTATCTTCCTTCAACTGATCGCTGAACTGGTCAAACCGCACCTGCTGCGTCCGATCCATCATAGATGGAAAGAGGAAAATATTTAACAGCATGACAATCAGCATAACCAATCCATAATAATATAAAAATGATTTTCTGGGCGGCTGCTTTCCGCCGCCGTTCGTGTTCTCTACCATAGATTGTTCTCCTTATTGTGAGTCTGTGACAGATGGTTCTGTGTTTCTGTCACATCGTTTCGTGATACATTAACATATACAGCATTCTGTGTTATTTGTCAATCCACAATAGTAAATATTTATTTACTTTTTATATTTGTTGACCTTTTTGTCTGGATGTGCTAGAGTACAAGTAAATTGATGTTTCCTTGTTTGCAATTTATGTTTGTGAAATGGACCGCATTTTATTACTTTGATATTTAAATTTGGAGGTTTTCCTATGAATCCAGGCAAAAAAAATTCAAATCTTTTAAAAAACACCGGTATCCACTTCCTGGAGTTTGCACTCGGCTTTCTCTCCCTGGCGAAATGCCACTACCAGCCAAGCCATGATATGAAAGTCAACTCGCTTCCATTTTTCGCCCTGATCGCGCTCGACAGCTGGGCAGATCAGGACTATACCATGTCTGAGCTGGCGGACAAGCTGAGTATCACAAAGCAGCAGCTCTCCCATATGATCAAGGTTCTTGAGGAACGCGGTCTGGTCGAGCGGATCCATGATACAGCCAACCGCCGCCGCGTCTACATCCGCATCTGCGATTCCGGCCGTGAGATGATGAACCAGATGAAGCAGGAAATGCTGTCTTCCACCCTGTTTGGGCTGCGCGCTTACACCCCGGAAGAACTGGCATCGATGGACGAGTGCCTGTGCCGCCTGATGGAATTAATGAAGAAATTCAACTGTGAAACCGATGAACCTGCGAAGAATGTATCCATATGATAAAGACACCGGAGACACTTTTTTCTCCGCTTTCTTTTAAATCCTGTATAATTGACTTTTGTAACGTCCAGCAGCATTCCGGATTGATTTCTCTGCCATTTCATCCTTTCATCCGTTCCGGTGTGTTCCACACCTCGGCAGAGTTTTCTTTCTGTGCCAATGGACGTTTCTCAATGATACAGAAAGAAGGTTCCTACATATTATGCCACAAATGATAGAAAATCATATTTTTCCACACGCTACTCATAGCAAGCACACTCTCCCCCTCTCATCCAGGCAAACTTCTGCTGCCATTCCACGCCTTTCCGGTCAAACGCATGCTGCCACACCTGCAAGAGCCCAAAAGGCCGCGGACGAATTTGCCCGCTACCTGCTCACGCGCAACCTTGCCGATGAGACACTCCGCGCTTACACTTATGCGGTACGGCAGTATTTTACCTATTACCGTGACATTACCTACCCCAATTTAAAGCTATACAAAATCTTTCTGCTCGAGCACTACAAGCCGCAGACCATCAACCAGCGGATCCGGGCTTTGAATGCCTACCTGGATTTTAAAAAGCTCTATCCCGGGCATCTTCCCATGGTAAAAATCCAGCAGAAAACCTATCTGGATCACATGATCAGCGAGGCGGATTATGAATACCTGAAACGCTGCCTGCTTCGGGATGAACGGTACACTTACTATTTTCTCATCCGTTTCATGGCGGCAACCGGCGTCCGGGTCAGCGAGGTGATTCAGCTCCAGGCAGAAGATATTTTCTCCGGCTATAAGGACATCTATTCCAAAGGAAATAAAGTCCGGCGCATCTACATCCCACAGTCACTCCGAACCGATACCCTCAAATGGCTTTCCTTTCTCCACAAATCCCACGGTCCCATCTTCCTCAACCGCTTCGGTTCCCCCATCTCTCCAGGCGGCATCCGCAGCCAGCTCAAAACCATCGCCCTCTCCTACCACATGACACCGGAAATGGTACATCCGCATGCATTCCGCCACCGGTTTGCCAAGAGTTTTATCGAAAAATGCGGCGATATTTCCCTGCTCTCCGACCTGCTTGGACACAAAAATCTCGAAACAACCCGGATTTACCTGCGTCGTTCCAGCAGCGAGCAGTATGAGATTGTCAACCGGGTAGTCACCTGGTAGAGAGGAGTAAATGAAGCACATATGAATTTTGAAACACTTATTTCCGACTTTGGCGTTTACCTTGAACAACAGGGGCACGCCGCCAGCACCATCCGGGTCTACAGCTGTTCCATCCGGCTGTTTTTTTCGCATTATAACAGCCTTTCGGTCGAGTTCCTGCAGTCGTACCGGCGCTGGCTGCTGGAATGTTATAAGCCATCAACAGTGAATACGCGGATTCTGGGGATGAACCGTTTTCTCGATTTTATGCAAAACAGTGGATTGTTGGATAATGAAAAGGCGAATTTTCAATCACCCATATCCGCCCCCACAGATTCACTCCGCATCACTCCCACGGGTCACTACCGCCTGCGCCCCATCCGGGAGCAGAAGCACACCTACCTTGATACAGTGATCTCCCAAAAAGATTACGACCGGCTCAAACGGCGGCTAAAAAAGGATGAAAATTACTTCTGGTATTTCATCGTGCGTTTTCTCGCCTCCACCGGCGCGCGCGTCAGTGAACTGCGCCAGATCAAAATGGAGGATCTGCAGCTTGGCTATCTCGATCTCTACTCCAAAGGCGGCAAGATACGGCGGTTGTTCTTCCCCCGCTCCCTATGCGGGGAAGCAATCCCCTACTTTGCCTCCCGCGGCATCGACAGCGGCTTTCTCTTCCTGACCCGCCGCCGCACCTGCATCTCCGCACGCGCCATCGAGATGCAGTTAAAAAACATCGCAAAGCGCTACCGCATCAATCCGGCAACAATGTACCCGCATTCTTTCCGGCACCGCTACGCCATCAATTTTTTGAAACGGTTCAATGATATTTCTCTCCTGGCCGATCTTCTGGGACATGAAAGCATCGAGACAACCCGGATTTACCTGATGAAATCGAGTCAGGAACAGCAGACGGTGATTGACCGGGTGGTGACGTGGTAGGCACAGGTGTGTGAAAACCATAAAAGGGGAAAGAACTGCCATTTTCCACAATTCTTTCCCCTTTATTATAGATTTATTTTTTCTCCTGCTTCCCACTATCCAGCTTTGTCTCAACATTCTGTTCCGCCTTCTTTTCAGAATCTTCCTCCTTTTCTGCTGTTCTACTAATAAGACGATGGGAGATTTCATTTGGTTTTACATATTTGCATTTTTTAACAACTTTTCTTTCCAAATAAATATTTTTCAAAACGGAAGTTAGAAGAACCAGATGGATAATAGAAAACGCATAAAGATATTACAGGCATAAAAAAAGCTCGGCAGAAAGAAAATGTGCTATGACATTCTCTCCCTACCGGACTTTTCCTAATATTAAATTTCCTTACAGCACCTTACTCAAAAATGCCTTCAATCTTTCGCTCTTTGGATGCTCAAAGAACTCCTTCGGTTCGTTTTCTTCGATGAAGTTGCCGCCCTCCATGAACATAACGCGGGTTGCCACCTCGCGGGCGAAGCCCATCTCATGGGTAACCACGACCATCGTCATGTGTTCCTCGGCAAGCTGACGCATTACGTTTAATACCTCGCCTACCATCTCCGGGTCAAGTGCAGAGGTTGGCTCGTCAAAGAGCATCACATCCGGATGCATTGCCAGAGCGCGGACGATCGCCACACGCTGTTTCTGACCGCCGGAGAGCTGTCCCGGATAGGCGGATGCCTTTTCCTTTAATCCGACACGCTCCAGAAGTTTCAATGCCTCCGTCTCCGCCTCGTCCTTCGGGCGTCCGAGCAGTTTCATCGGTGCTAGCGTCATATTATCAAGAATCGTCATATGCGGGAACAGGTTGAACTGCTGGAATACCATTCCCATTTTCTGACGGAGTTTGTCAATGTTTGTCTTCGGATCCGTGATATCCGTTCCCTCAAAATAGATGTGTCCGCCGGTCGGTGTTTCCAGCAGGTTCATGCAGCGCAGAAATGTGGATTTACCGGAACCGGATGGTCCGATCACGCAGACAACATCCCCCTTGCGTATCTGGGTGGAAATATTGGTCAGGACCTTTAAATCACCGAACGCCTTGGAAAGGTCATTGATGTCAATTATCACTTCTCCGTTTTGTACGTTATCGTTCATTCTTTCTCAGGCTCCTTTCCAGATTCTGTGCAAAGTGGTTGAAGATCATCGTCAGCGCCAGATAAACAGCAGCCACGATCAGAAGCGGTGTCCACGCGTCATACGTTCTGGAACGGATGATATCACCGCCCTTTGTCAGATCCTGCACCGCCACGTAACCGGCTACCGAAGTCTCTTTCAGAAGAACAACAAACTCATTGCAAAGCGCCGGAAGTACGTTTTTAAACGCCTGCGGCATAATAATATAACGCATCGTCTGGACATAGTTAAAACCAAGGCTTCGACCTGCCTCCATCTGTCCCTCGTCGATCGACATGATACCGGAACGGAAGATCTCCGCTACATATGCCGCCGAGTTAAGACCAAACGCGATCACACCGACAAAGACGCCGGCAAATACACGCGATACAAAAATACAGTAATAGAAAATCATCAACTGGATGACAACCGGCGTTCCCCGGATGACCGTCAGATATACCTGGCAGACACCATTTAAAAATTTCATTTTACCGGTTTTGTCGTGAGTCGCACGGACAATCGCAATCAGCAGACCAAGGGCAATGCCGATCAGGGTTGCAAATAACGTGATGATCAGGGTATTTTTCAGGCCCCCTGTCAAATACTGCCACCTGTCATCCTTGATCAGGTTTAAATATAAGGCCTGCTTGAGTTTCTCCAATCCGTTTTCCTCCTTGTAAGATGATATAGACCCGAAAAAGGGCTGCTGCCGAATTTCATCTTTTTCATTCTGCAGCAACCTTTTTCTTAATCAAACAGATGTAGCTTTTTCTGTCAAATTATTCAGCGGTAATGTATTTTGCAACGATCTCGTCCAGTTTTCCAGACTCTTTCAGGTTTGCGATGGATGCGTTGATAGCGTCCAGAAGCTCTGTATTGCCCTTCTTAACTGCGATTGCGTACTCTTCTTCTGCGTACGGTGTTTCCAGAAGCTTTAAGCCGTCATTCTCGTCTACAAATACCTGTGCCGGTTTGTTGTCAATGATAACTGCATCGATCTTGCCCGTAGACAGTGCCTGTACTGCATCTGCGCCCTTGGAAAATCTCTGTACACTCTCCTCGCCGAAATCATCGGTGGAGTAAAGGTCACCGGTGGTACCCTGCTGAACACCGATCTGTTTGCCCTTTAAATCATCCAGGGATTTGATGTCGCTGTCCTCGGTTACGATAACAGACTGAACGCCGGTTGCGTAAGTGTCAGAGAAATCCACCTGGGTCTGACGATCCTCGGTAACAGTCATGCCTGCTGCTGCGAAATCAGCTTTGCCAGACTGAACCTCCGGGATGATAGAATCGAATGCTACGTCGGTGATTTCCAGAGATGCTCCCATATCCTCGCAGATAGCGTTTGCAATATCTACGTCGATACCTACGATATCATTTCCATCGTGGTACTCATACGGTGCGAACTCAGCGTTGGTGGACATAACCAGAGTCTTTCCTGCAAATGCGCTGTCGCCAGCCTCTGCTGCCTCGCTGCCCTCTGCTGCCTCTGCGGTTGTCTCCTCATTCTCCTCTGCGGCTGCGGTTGTCTCTGCCGGTTTGGAAGAGCATGCTGCTAACGATGCTGCCATAGCAGTTGCCATAGCGATTGCTGCTAATTTCTTTTTCATAATAAATTCCTCCTCATTTCTATTCGCTGCTTTTGTATTTTTATGCAGTAAATACGAATATTCTTACTTTTATTACTGTATCTAGGAATACATTATACCGCATTTTTATAAATAATCAAGCCTGAATTCCTGTTTTTTACAGGGTTTTGTATGATTATGCATTCTTTTCCAATTTGTACGGTTCCAGTTACGGACAGATCTTGTTGTTAATTCTTGGCACGAGAGTTTAATAGTTGCATAATCAGGTTAGTGAAATTTTGAAAGTAAATGAAAGCAGATGACAGCTTGAAGAATGTTTCCGGTTTCCGAACGGATTATCAATTCATAACGAACAGTAAAATGAGAACAATTCCAAAAATGGACAAGGAAGAAAAAAATACTATAGTCTGCAACAGCAACAAAAATCGCTGCACCCCAGCAAATACAAGGGTTACAGCGATTTTATTTTCACTCAACTGCCAAAGACTGGTGTATCTGAACCTGGCTTTTCTATGGTCTTTCCGATGAATAACTGGGCTAGCTTTTCATTGAGATTTCTTATGCTTTTTTTCGTTGACATTTAATACTGTTCAATGTATCATATAATCAAGAAATGGGTTTGTTACCGTACAGCTATTGCTTAAGCGGGGTGCTCGTTTCTTTTTTGTGTTCACCATATCGTCCTGTCATTATTCAAGAATGCCTCGGTGCTCTTGTAGCAAAAAGCAGACGCACCCTTTCTTACGTCCTCGAACATTTTTCCGCATCGATCGCCAGCACAAACATTAATGCATCCAGTGCATATTCCGGCTCATTTACCTGAATCACATACGTGTCCGTCATATGGAACAGCTCTTTGCTGACACTGGCAACCGAATATCCCCTTTGATCGAGGATATTATAATCCCATTCCATAATCGAACCGTCGATATGCCAGCCATTGTAATCAATATTGTAATGCGGCATCAGGAAAGAGAATTCTTTACTCAAGCATCCGATATAGGTGCCTTTTTTATATATCTCAAATTT
The DNA here is from genome assembly GCF_003480665.1 of Clostridium sp. AM28-20LB. NCBI lineage: Bacteria > Bacillati > Bacillota > Clostridia > Eubacteriales > Clostridiaceae > Clostridium > Clostridium sp. AM28-20LB. Next base: position 286,629 of record NZ_QUJN01000003.1, read on the forward strand.
TGGCAGAAATGTCAGTACACGCTGAACAACCATTCCAATTTCATTGCCGTCTGCATCATATATCACCAACTTATGGCCCCAGGACAACTGGCCTTTTACCACATATACTGTATTGCCAAACTCATCATAAATATCATAACTGTCAAACCACGAAAATAACCGCTGTTTAAATAAAAGCTTCATAAAATCACCTCAAATATCATAATCCGTTCTCTTTTGTCCTCGCCCGGAAACAAATCCGATGTGTCAATCTCATCATAAAACATTAGCTGTTCCTCCGTCATCAGACAACTGATATATTCCTCCGATGGATAATAAAAAAACAGCAGTATCTCTCTCGGATTTTCGTAATAGGACTCATATATCCTGGCAAGAACAGAGTGCAATATCTCTACCGAAAATGGATTGAAAAAATAACACCGATCCACTTCTGGAGGAAGCTCATAGTTCTCCGCACTGCTTAAGATAAAGGAAGTACGGTTTCCGGACACTGCCGTCTCCTTATTTTCTGCTGCCCCCTGATAAATACGTTCATCGTATTCGATTCCGATTGTTTTACTCCTTGTCTGATAGGACAAGTAAAAACAGACTCTTCCCTTGCCGGTTCCATAGTCCAATAAGGTATTATTCTTCCGAATTAATCCGCTGTTCGCCAACCGTTCCAGAACCACGTATGCCGTCGGTTCGTATGGGTATCGGTATTGATCCGCATGCGAATCATCTCTGCCGCTTGTTCGGATTTTCAGAAATCTATCCCATTGGGTCTCATTTTGGTTCATGGTATATCTCCCGTATCATTTACTCGATTCTTATATCTACAGAATATAGGAAATTGGCGGCGCTTGTCAACTTGCAGCTTTGGAAAGAAAAAAATTGCAAATATGTAAATCTCCCATCGTCTTATTATGGGCAGATCTTGTTGTTAATTCTTGGCAAATCTAATATTTCGTACTATAACTATTCTGTACCGTTTTCTCTGTACTGGGCATCTGCTTCCGTAAAGAGAATGTGCCTTGTCACATTCTCTCGCCGGGCGCGGTCGCTTACAGCATGATTCACAAGATACGGAACCATTCCTTAGGTTTTATTACGAAAGAAGGCTTTTTATGATTTCCCGTCTACTTACCTTAACTGCCTGGTCTATGACACCGCCCGCAGTCTGGTCTCCCTTTCATTTAGTATTTATGCTGATCGGCATCCCGCTCGCCGCCTTTGCCGCATGGAAATTGCGGACGCGCTCCGAAGCGTTCCGTCTGCATCTGCTCTTTGCCTGCGGTGTTTTTCTGGCATTTTCCGAGGTCTACAAACAGCTTTTTCTCTATTACATAGAAAACAACCGGCACTACGACTGGTGGTATTTTCCATTCCAGCTCTGCAGCCTGCCGATGTACCTCTGCCTGCTGCTGCCCTTTGTTCCGCATAAATATCAGCGTATTTTTTGCACTTTTATGTATAATTACAACCTGCTCGGTGCCGTCATGGTGTTCGTCGATCCGTCCGGTCTGATGCACCCGTACTGGACGCTGACCCTGCATGGATTTATCTGGCATATCCTTCTGATCTTCATCGGGCTACTCATCGCCTTTTCCCGCATGGTGCTGCCAACCGCCAAAGGATTCTGGCAGTCTACAGCTGTATTTGCGGTCGGATGCGTCATCGCAACCATCATCAATGTTACCTCACATCCGTATGGAAACGCGGATATGTTTTATATCACGCCGTACTACGCGACCACGCAGATTGTGTACTCCCAGATCGCTGCTAAATTTGGAATTTTTGCCGGAAACACGGTGTATGTGCTTTCAATCATTTTGGGCGCATGGCTGCTGCATCTCGTATTTCAAGTCGAACGTCCGTGAGACTTGGCGCGTGATTCTGGTCAGCAAAGCTGGCATATTCGTTGCTGCTCACTCATTCCGTGCACATCAACGGGATTTTACCGATGCTTCGCATTTCAAATCGGCAAAATCTGCTATCGATACGATATCATACGGAATTTTCAGTTCAGAAAATTCCTATCTGCAATTAAAAGAGCGCCAGCCCCGCATTCACAGCCGGGCAGACGCTCTTTTCTATAATAGCTCAATTAATTCACTGTCACGGTAAAATCCACTGAAACGACTCTGTAACAATGGATTTTACCCTTTTATTTTTATTTACTGAATCTCGCTATGGAACTCCTGCAGGGACTTAACCTCCAGATGTCCGTTCTTCTTGATACTTCTCAGCGCCTGTACAGTAGCCTTTGCTGCTGCCATGTTGGTGAAGTACGGAATCTTCGCCTTTACAGCTGCCTTACGGATGTAGCTGTCATCGCCTCTGCCCTTCTTATCGTTCGGGGTATTGATAATGATTGCCACTTCTCCGTTGGTAATCTTATCTAAAATGTTCGGACGGCCTTCGTTGATCTTGCATACCTTCTCAGCCGGAAGTCCTGCTGCTACCATCACATCACAGGTTCTGCCTGTACCCATCAGGGTAAAGCCACACTCGTAGAAGCCTCTTGCAACCTCGATAAGCTCTATCTTATCCTTGTCATTGACACTCAGGAGGACAGTTCCGGAGGAAGGAAGACGTGTCTGGGTTGCTTCCTGTGCCTTGTAGATAGCCTCACCAACGCTGGTGGACATACCAAGAACCTCACCGGTGGAACGCATCTCCGGTCCAAGTACCGGGTCAACCTCCGGGAACATCTTGAACGGGAATACCGGCATCTTAACACCGTAGTGCGGAATCTTCTTCTCTTTCAGTGCCGGAACCGGTGACGGACGACCTGTTAAGTAGGAAGTCATGATATCCGTTGCCAGTTTTACCATCTTGATGTTGCATACTTTGGATACCAGCGGCACGGTACGGGATGCTCTCGGGTTTGCCTCCAGCACGTATACTTCGCCGTCCTCGATTGCATACTGCATGTTCATCAGACCTACTACGTGCATCTCTTTTGCGATACGGCTTGTGTAATCGCGGATTGTCTCTACCTGATCCTTGGTCAGATTTCTGGACGGAAGGATACAAGCGGAGTCTCCGGAGTGGATACCTGCCAGCTCGATATGCTCCATAACTGCCGGAACAAATACGTTCTCGCCGTCGCTGATCGCATCTGCTTCACACTCGGTTGCATGATGCAGGAAACGGTCAATCAGGATCGGACGGTCCGGAGTTACGCCGACAGCTGCTCTCATATAGAAGGTCATCGCTTCATCGTCATGAACAACCTCCATGCCGCGGCCGCCAAGTACATAGGACGGACGAACCATAACCGGGTAACCGATCTTATTAGCAATCTCCAATGCATCTTCTACAGTAACTGCCATGCCTGACTCCGGCATCGGAATCTGCAGTTTATCCATCATCGCACGGAACAGGTCACGATCCTCTGCCATGTCGATGGTTTCCGGAGTTGTACCCAGAATGTTGACACCATATTTCTTCAGGTCTGCTGCCAGGTTCAGCGGTGTCTGGCCACCAAACTGTGCGATAACTCCCAGCGGTTTCTCCTTGTGATAGATGCTTAATACATCTTCCAGAGTCAGCGGCTCGAAATACAGTTTATCGGAGGTATCATAGTCTGTAGATACAGTCTCTGGGTTGCAGTTAACGATAATTGTCTCAAATCCAAGCTCTTTCAGGGCGATAGCTGCATGTACGCAGCAGTAGTCAAACTCAATACCCTGACCGATACGGTTCGGACCGCCGCCCAGAATCATGATCTTCTTGTTGTCGCTGCACGGACTCTGATCCTTGATGTGATAGCTGGAGAAGTAGTATGCAGAATCCGGTGTGGCACTTACGTGTACGCCCTCCCAGCCTTCTACGATACCTTCTTTGGTTCTTGCATCGCGGATCTCTTCCTCTGTAACGCCTAACAGCTCGCTTAAATATTTATCTGCAAAACCGTCCAGCTTCGCCTGGCGGAGAACCTCAACCGGCGGAACCTCGCCCTTATACTGCATCAGGCTTTCTTCCTCTTCTACCAGTTCTTTCATCTGCTGGATGAAGTAATGTTTAATCTTGGTTAATTCGAACAGCTCGTCTACGGTAGCGCCCTTACGAAGTGCCTCGTACATAATGAACTGACGTTCGCTGCTCGGAACATGCAGCATCGCAAGCAGTTCTTTTTTTGTCTTCTTATCGAAGTCTTTCGCATGACCAAGACCGTAGCGGCCTCTCTCCAGGCTTCGGATCGCCTTCTGGAATGCCTCTTTGTAGGTCTTTCCGATACTCATAACCTCGCCGACTGCCTTCATCTGGGTTCCCAGCTTGTCCTCTGCGCCTTTGAACTTCTCAAATGCCCAGCGTGCAAACTTGATAACAATATAGTCGCCGGACGGAACATACTGATCCAGAGTGCCGCTCTTGCCGCATGGAATCTCATCCAGAGTCATACCGGTTGCCAGCATCGCTGATACCAGTGCAATCGGGAAACCAGTTGCCTTGGATGCCAGTGCGGACGAACGGGAGGTTCTCGGGTTGATCTCGATAACAATATCACGGTCTGTCTTCGGATCGTGTGCCCACTGTACGTTGGTACCGCCGATTACCTGGATTGCTTCTACGATCTTGTAGGATTTCTCCTGCAGACGTTTCTGTACTTCTTCCGAAATGGTTAACATCGGAGCAGAACAGAAGGAATCTCCGGTGTGTACGCCCAGCGGATCAATATTTTCAATAAAGCAGACAGTGATCATGTTGTTCTTCGCATCGCGGACAACTTCCAGCTCAAGCTCTTCCCATCCAAGGATAGACTCCTCTACCAGAACCTGACCAACCATGCTGGCCTGCAGGCCTCTTGCACACACGGTCTTCAGTTCTTCTACGTTATATACAAGACCGCCGCCTTCGCCGCCCATGGTGTAAGCCGGACGAAGAACAACCGGATAACCCAGTTTATCTGCGATTGCCAGTGCATCCTCAACGCTGTAGGCAACCTCACTTCTAGCCATCTCGATACCCAGGCTTTCCATTGTATGCTTAAACTCGATACGGTCCTCACCACGCTCGATAGCATCAACCTGAACGCCGATTACTTTAACATCATATTTATCCAGAACACCTGCTGCTGCCAATTCGGAGCAGAGGTTCAGTCCGGACTGTCCACCCAGGTTCGGGAGCAGCGCATCCGGGCGCTCTTTTTCAATGATCTGAGTCAGACGGTCTACGTTCAGCGGCTCAATATAAGTCACATCTGCTGTCTCCGGATCCGTCATAATCGTAGCCGGATTGGAATTGACCAGCACAATCTCATAGCCGAGTTTTCTCAGTGCCTTGCACGCCTGTGTTCCCGAATAATCGAACTCACACGCCTGTCCGATAATGATTGGACCGGAACCGATAATCAATACTTTGTGAATGTCATTTCTCCTCATGTTTTCTCCCTCTCATTGTCTGCTGTTTTTTGGCTTTAAAAAAGCGGCCTCCCGGATCAACTAAAAATCAAGCACCTCCGCGGTGCCTTCACGCGCGTCTGTCTGATCTTCCGTCACCCTGACAGCCTCCGCCAATCGCAGCTCTGCCAGACCCCAGTTAGCCATTATCAGCATTATAATAGAAAGCGCTTTATTTGTAAACAAAAAATTTTACAAAAATCGATCTTTTTTGCTTTTCTTTTTTCAAAATGTATGATATTATAGTAAAGATATACTGGGGTGTTTATTTTGTCCAAAAGGCAGATTTAGACCCTCTTATTTTCGTTCCTGCGCGAGAATGTGCCAAGGCACATTCTTTTTTATTATCTTGTCCTACGAAAATCCTACGAAAAGGAAAGGGGTTATCCATTATGAAAAAAGTTGTCATCATCGACGGTCAGGGCGGACGCATGGGGCGCGCCCTCGTAGAAGAAATCCAGAAACTCTGTCCCGGACAGCCGCTTCTCGCGCTCGGTGCCAACACTACTGCCACTGCCGCGATGATGAAAGCCGGAGCTGCCATGGGCGCCACCGGAGAAAACCCCGTTCTCGTCGCCTGCCGAGATGCCGACCTAATCATCGGACCAATCGGCATCGTCATTGCAGACTCCCTCTTAGGAGAAATCACCCCCGCCATGGCAGCCGCCATCGGACAAAGCCGCGCCCAGAAAATCCTGATTCCTGTCAGTGGAAGCTCCTATTGCCGCCATATTTTAGTAGGAACACAGAATTTACCAATGAATGAATATATCCATTTGGCGGCAGAGGAAGCAGCTGCCTACCTGAATCATATTTAAAAAATGCACGAAGCTGAACTCTCATCGTTCCGCTCCGTGCATTTTTCTCCCGGTTTCTTTATCCTTCAAAACCTGCATCTTCAACTCATCCACCCCGGAAAATTTCATCTCCGGCCGCATAAAATCTAAAAAATGAACCTCTATCTTTTTCCCATACAGGTTTTCATCCAGATCATAGATATATGTCTCCGCACCCGCCGGTCGTTCCCCGGCAATCGTCGGTTTTTTTCCAATATTTGTGATACTTCCATAAGAAACACCATCAATCACCGTCCGGGAGAGATATACCCCGAACGCTGGAAGATGTTTCTGGATTCCCGGCAGGATATTCGCCGTCGGAAACCCTAGGGTGGAACCTAAATGCTCCCCGTGTACCACCTGTCCGCTGATCCGGTACTCGTATCCCAACAGTTCATTCGCCTTGCGGATATTTCCCTTCTCCAGCTCTTCCCGGATATAGGTGCTGCTGATCTCGCGTTCTCCATCCATCGCCTTTTCAACGATCGATACCTCATATCCATATTTCGGTGCCAGTTTCCGAAGCAGTTCAGCATCGCCCTTCCGCTGGTAGCCAAAATGGCAGTCCGGACCGGACACGATCGCCTTTGCGCCCATCTTGCCGACCAGAATCTCGGCAACAAACTGTTCCGGGTCCATATGTGCGACTTCCTGGTTGAACGGATATTCCACCAGATACTCCACCCCCGCCTCGCGCAGGTTCTCCTCGCGCTCCTCGTTGGTCGTGATCATCGTCTGCAGCTTTCCCCGGATCAAGGTTCCCGGTGCCGTCTCAAAGGTAAACACCGCTGGTTTATATCCTTTTTCCCGATACCGCATCACTTCCCGCAGCAGCTTCTGATGCCCTCTGTGAAGACCGTCAAACTTACCGATCGTGACCGCAGTCGGCTCTTTTATCTGAAATTCTCTGGTTCCGGCAAAATACTGCATCTTACTCTCCTCCCAGAAAGATCTTACGTGGTTTCCATTGTTTCTTCTCCGGCTGATAGGCATAGAGACCGATAAACTGGTTTGCGCTGTCATAGACGCGGATGATTCCAGAATCCGGAAGTACCATCTCTGAGTTTCCATCCGCAGAAACCTGGTGTTCAGCCAAACTGCTTCCGATCTGCACCAAGCAGCCGTCTCTCGGTCCCAGCCCCTTCGGGAATGGATTTCCATTCTGCAGAAGCTTATCCAGAACTTCGCTCTCCGACACATACGCCGGGCAGTCCTCAAACATTCCATCCACCGGCACAATCCTATCCTCGATCTGACCGGCTTTCGCCAGCGCTTCCACCTCGGACAGGCGCAGGCTGTCCCCGATCGCAAATCGATCGACGCGGGTGCGGATCAGTTTTTCCATACAGCCGCCGCATCCCAGCTTTTCACCGATGTCATGGCACAGGGTACGGATGTAGGTTCCCTTGGAACAGGTCACGGTCATCGTCACACGCGGCATTTCCACCGCATCTATCTGAAGATCATAGATTTCCACCGGGCGTGCTGCCCGCTCTACCTCTTTTCCGGCTCTCGCCAGCTCGTAGAGCTTCTTTCCGTTGACCTTGAGCGCCGAATACATCGGCGGTACCTGCATATACGGACCAACAAAGCTCTCCGCCGCCCCGCGGACTGCCGGTTCTGTCAGCTGTTCCGTCGGTTTCTCCGAAAGAATCGTTCCTGTCGTATCCTGCGTATCGGTTTCGGTTCCCAGCAAAAGAACTGCCTGATACGTCTTTCTCTTATCCGTCAAAAGGTCGCACAGCTTCGTGCCCTTCCCCAGACATACAGGGAGTACGCCCTCCGCTGCCGGATCGAGCGTACCCGTATGACCGATCTTTTTCTGTCTCAAAATGCCCCGGAGCTTCGCCACCACATCGTGGGACGTAAACCCCGGTTCTTTATAAATGTTTATCACACCGTGAAACATAAAATCTCCTAAAAAATCAGAACTATTACCGTCCATGCGCTGTGCACCTGAAAGCAGGCAGCGCAATCAGCAACAGAACCTCCTATTCCTCCCTACGGGCATCCATCTGTTTCTCAATATGTCCCGTCAGGTTGTTGATCACATCCCTCGGATGTCCCTGCATCGTGCAGCCCGCCGCGTGGATGTGTCCGCCGCCGCCGAAATACGCCGCCACCTTGCTCACATCGACATAGTCGTTGGAACGAAGGCTGACCTTGTACTCGTTGAACGCCTTTTCATAGATGAAAATGGCACATTCCACTCCTTCGGTAATCCGGAGCTGATCGATAATGCCATCCAGATCGTTCGTATCGACACTGTAAAACTCCATTTCTTTCTGGGAAACCACACTGAAAATACATCTTCCATCCAGAATCCGTGTACTGCCAAGCAGCGCTTTTCCGAGAATCTGGTTCTGTGCGTAGGTCTTGCGGTAAAAGCTGTCGTCGATGATCTTCGCCGCGTTCACGCCTTTTTCCATCAGCGCGCCCGCGATTTCCATCGTTTTCCGGGTCGTTGAATTGTACTTAAATACACCTGTGTCATGCACAATTCCGGTATAGAGACACTCTGCCGCCTCCCTGCTGATCTTTGCCTCATCAAGAAGCGTGTATAACACTTCGCTGCAGGAGCTTGCGTCCGGAATGATGTAATTTTGTTCTGCAAATCCTGTATTGGTTCTGTGATGATCGATACAGAGTGTCTTGGCGGCGCTGTCAAAATAGACCGCGTAGCCGCCCAGACGCTCTTTGTCGCTGGCATCCAGCGTAATGCACAGATCAAACTGTTTTTCCGGCACAATCTCGGTATGAATTTTCTCAAAATCATTCATATAAGAAAATTTAGCAGCCGGATGGTCGAGAAACAGTTCTGCCTCTATCTGCGGATAATTCTCCCGCAGATAGTTAAGCAGTCCCAGAGTCGTTCCGATACAGTCCCCGTCTGGATGGATGTGACCAAGCAGTACGATGTGCTCCGCCCCTTCCAGTGACGCCTCTAAGATATTTTTACTCATTTTCTTCCTCATCTCCCGATTCTGAGTCTCTGAGGTTTTCAGTTACTTCATCGATCAGGCGGGTCATGTGTACACCGTACTCAATCGACTGATCGAGAATAAATGTAATTTCCGGCGTATTCCGTAAATTAATGCGTTTTGCAAGCTGGGTGCGGACAAATCCGACAGCACTTTTCAGTCCCTGGATCGTATCCTTCGCCGCTTCCTCGTTGCCTAACACGCTGATATACGCCTTGCAGTACTTGAGATCCGGAGTTACCTCCACGGAGACAACCGTTGTCATCGGATGAATCCGCGGATCTTTCAGCTCACGGCTGATGATGGAACTCAGCTCTCTCTGTACTTCACTGTTAATTCTTGTATTTTTAATGCTATTTTTACGCATGAATCCCTCTGCCTTTCTAGCGCGGAACCTCTACCATCGCATATGCTTCGATCATATCGTCTTCCTGCAGATCGTTGAACTTCTCAAATACAAGACCACACTCGTATCCGGAAGCAACTTCCTTCACGTCGTCCTTGAAACGCTTTAAGGATGCCAGCGGACCATCGAAGATCTGCTCGCCGTCACGGGTAATACGTGCCTTGCAGCCTCTCTGGAATTTACCATCCAGGACGTAGGAACCAGCGATAGTACCAACGCCGGAAGCCTTGAAGGTCTGACGTACAACGGCGTGACCGATTACCTGCTCCTCGTAGATCGGGTCAAGCATACCCTTCATCGCTGCCTCGACATCCTCGATTGCCTGATAGATGACGCGGTAGAGACGAACGTCTACTTTCTCACGCTCTGCGATGGACTTCGCGGTTGCGTCCGGGCGCACATTGAAACCAATAATGATCGCGTTGGATGCGGCTGCCAGACTGACGTCGGACTCGTTGATCGCACCAACACCGCCGTGGATGACCTTGACTACAACTTCCTCGTTGGACAGCTTCATCAGGCTCTGTTTTACTGCCTCGACAGAACCCTGTACATCTGCCTTGACGATCAGTGGAAGTTCCTTTACATTTCCTGCCTTGATCTGGGAGAACAGATCGTCCAGGGAAAGCTTCATCTTTGTATCTTCAATTAACTTATTCTTGCTCTCAGAGATAAAGGTTTCTGCAAAGCTTCTTGCCTCTTTCTCGTTCTCCGGCTGTACAAATACCTCGCCGGCGTTCGGCACGTCATTAAGACCCAGAATCTCGACCGGAGTGGACGGACCAGCCTCTTTGACGCGGCGTCCCTTATCGTCCATCATCGCACGGACACGGCCGTAGCAGGCACCTGCCGCGATCGGATCACCGACATGCAGGGTACCCTTCTGTACCAGGACGGTTGCAACCGGACCTTTACCCTTATCCAGCTCCGCCTCGATGACAAGACCTCTCGCATTACGGTTCGGGTTTGCCTTTAACTCTTTGACCTCTGCGGTCAGAAGGATCATCTCAAGCAGTTCCTTGATACCTTCCTTGGTATGTGCAGATACCGGAACGAAGATGGTGCTGCCGCCCCAGTCCTCCGGAACCAGTTCGTACTCGATAAGCTCCTGTTTTACCTTCTCAATATTGGCACTCGGCTTATCGATCTTGTTGATCGCTACAATGATCTCAACCCCTGCTGCCTTCGCATGGTTGATCGCCTCGATGGTCTGCGGCATAACACCGTCATCTGCTGCAACAACGAGGATTGCAATATCAGTGGATTTTGCACCACGCATACGCATTGCGGTAAATGCCTCATGTCCCGGCGTATCGAGGAATGTGATCTTCTGTCCGTTGATCTCTACCATGTACGCACCGATGTGCTGGGTGATACCGCCTGCCTCTTTTGCAGTTACATTGGTCTGGCGGATTGCATCCAGAAGGGAGGTTTTACCATGATCGACATGGCCCATAACGCATACAACCGGCGGACGGGTTACCATGTCCTTCTCATCCTCTTCTTCCTCTTTCAGAAGTTCCTCGATGACGTCAACCTTGACCTCTTTCTCACAGAGTACGTCAAACTCCATCGCGATCTCTTCTGCCTGCTCGTAATCTACTTCCTGATTGATGGTGACAACCTTGCCCTGTAAAAAGAGCTTCTTTACAATCACAGACGGCTGAAGTTTCATCTTGTCTGCGAGATCCTTGATGGTGATTACCTCCGGGATCGTGATTGTCTTGATCTCCTCAACCTTTGCCTCCTTCTTCTGCGGCGGCTGAACAGCGCTCTTTACGTTCTTTCCGCCTCTTCCCTTGGAGTGCATCTCTTCCTCATGGTCGATCTTGCTGTATTTATCGTTCTTGTAATTATTCTTATTCTGCTTGTTGTTCTGCGGTTTCTGTACAACCGGGCTGTCGAAGGATGGCTTCGGAATATTTAAACCGCCGCGTCCATCGCGTCCGCCTCTCTGACCATCACGGCCGCCCTGATAGCCGCCGCTTCTCTGGCCGTCACGGTTTCCCTGATAGCCGCCGCTTCTCTGGCCGTCACGGTTTCCCTGATAACCGCTTCTCTGGCCGTCACGGTTTCCCTGATAGCCGCCGCTTCTCTGGCCATCGCGGTTTCCCTGATAGCCGCCGCTTCTCTGGCCGTCGCGGTTTCCCTGATAGCCGCTTCTCTGTCCATCACGGTTCTCCGCTGGAGCTGCGCTCTTAGCCGGCTCTGCGGTCTGCTCTGCACTTGCTGCTGCCGGACGGCTTGCCGGTGCGCCGGTCTTGGCTGCGTTTCCTGCATTACCCTTGCCTGCCGGACGGTTTCCTCTCTGTACGCTGTTCTGCGGACGATAAACCGCTGCAATCCGCTTTTTCGGCGGCTCAGTTGTCTTCTCCGCCTCTTTCTTCTCTGCCTCTAACGGCTCTTTCTTTATATCTTCCACTCGATTTGTTTCCGCCTTTCCTGTATCTGTCTTTGACGCTGTCGTCTGTCTCTTTGCTCCTGCAAGGAAGCGTCTGACTGCTTCTGCCTGTTCCTCCGTCACCTTGGAAGAATGGCTTTTTACGTCAAAATGATTTTTCTGCAGTATCTCTAAAACTTCTTTATTTGATTTGCCAATCTGTTTTGACAACTCATTAACTCTCATGTTTTGCTACCTCCGTTCCGGCACTGCCTTCCCGTTCTGCATAAGCTCCTAAAAGAGCCTGCCCAGAAAAGCGTTAATCATCTAACTTCTCTCTTAACGCCTTTGCAAAACCGGAATCCAAAACGGCCAGAGACGCTCTCATCTCTTTTCCCATCGCGTGTCCCAGCTCTTCTTTCATGCCGAACTGGTACACGGGAACCTTGTAGTATGCACATGAATTTTCAAACATCTTTTTTGTATTATCCGACGCTTCTTCTGACACGATCACCAGATACGCTTTTCCACTCTTGATCGCTTTCTCGGTCATGAACTCGCCGCTTGCCGTCTTACCGGCGCGCGTCGCCAGTCCCAGAAGATTCAGCACCTTTTTACGATTCTCCAAACTGCTCCATCTCCTTTTCCAGCGCCTCATAGACTTCCTTCGGAATCGCCATCTTGAGCGACCGCTCCAGTCCTTTGCTCTTTACCGCCTTTTTCCAGCAGTCCATCGAAGGACAGAGGTAGGCGCCGCGTCCATTCCTACGGCCTGTCGCGTCAATCTCGATCGTATCGTCGGCTGTCTTTAAAACGCGGATCATTTCTTTTTTGCTCTTCATTTCTCCGCATCCGATGCACTGTCTGAGCGGCACTTTCTTTGCTCCCACTGTCTATCACTTCCATTTCTGTCAAATCCCGGTTCTGCTGCTTTCTTTCTGCCAAATCTGCTCGTTCCGCCCGAAATCAGCATCCCCGCACATTATCTGTCAGGATTATTCCTGCTCCGCTGCCGGCTCTTCTGTGCCCTCAGCCGCCTCATTTTCTGCTGCCTCGGCTGCGTCTTCCTCTGCCACGCTGATCAGCGGGTCATCGGTGTAGCCCTCGAAGCCTTCCTCATAACCGCTCTCAAGCTCATCTAAAAGACCGGACTCTCTTGCCTGTGTCTCGCTCTTGATATCGATCTTGAATCCGGTCAGGCGGGCTGCCAGACGTGCATTCTGACCCTCTTTACCGATTGCCAGGGAAAGCTGGTAATCCGGAACGATCACCTGTGCCTCGCGTGCTTCCTCATCTGCTGCAACCAGGATAACCTTTGCCGGGCTTAACGCGTTCTCAATCAGGAATGCAGGGTTGTCATCCCAGTTGATGATATCGATCTTCTCACCGCGCAGCTCATTGACAACCGCGCTGACACGCGCGCCGTTTAAGCCGACACATGCACCGACCGGATCGACGTTCGGGTCGTTGGAGCTGACTGCCATCTTCGTACGGGAACCTGCCTCACGTGCGATCGCCTTGATCTCTACGGTACCGTCTCGGACCTCGGCAACCTCAGACTCAAAAAGGCGTTTTACCAGATCTGGATGGCTTCTGGATACGGTGATACGCGGGTCGCGCTGTGTCTCTTTTACTTCGATGACATACAGTTTGATACGCTCGGTCGGTTTGAATACCTCGCCCTTTACCTGCTCACTCTCGTTCAGGATCGTGTCGATCTTGCCTAAGTTGATGCTGATGTTGCGTCCTACATAGCGCTGTACGATACCCGTTACGATATCTTTCTCTCTGCAGTGCCACTCCTCATACAGGGCGTTGCGCTCTGCCTCACGAAGCTTCTGTAAGATAACATTCTTCGCGTTCTGAACGGCGATACGTCCAAACTCCTTGGAATTGACAGAAAACTGAACGATGTCGCCCAGCTCATACTTGCTGTTTAAGAGTTTTGCCTCTGCCAGGCTTACCTGGGTCATCGGATCCTCTACGGTCTCCACAACCTCACGCTCTGCCACGATGGAAAAATCTCCTGTTTCACGGTTGATGTTTACCTTGACATTATCTGCCCGGCCATAATTGTTTTTGTATGCTGTCAGCAGAGAATTTTCAATTGCTTCTAAAAGAACATCTTTGCTGATATTGTTTTCTTTTTCCAGCAGATTTATTGCCTCAATCAACTCTTTATTCATTTTATTTTATCTCCTCCTACCGTCTAAAAATCAAAGGCTAAACGAATCAAAGCAATCTCTGATTTTTCAAATGTACGCTCGCTGCCGTCCTCCATCGTGAGTGTCACGGAATCCGCGTCATAGGACGTAAGCGTTCCTGTAAATTCCTTCTGTTTGTCGATCGCTTTATACAGGCGGATCTCCACATCTTTGCCGATGCTTCTTGCAAAATCTTTCTCTTTCTTCAGAGGACGTCCCAGTCCCGGAGAACTCACCTCCAGTATATAGCTGTCCTCGATGAAATCTTCCTTATCCAGCCATTCACCAAGCAGACGGCTGATTACCTCGCAGTCATCAACGGTAATACCGCCCTCTTTGTCAATGTAGCACCGCAGATACCAGACGCCGACCTCGCGGACATACTCCACATCAACCAGCTCAAACTGATGCTGCTCCAGAACCGGCGTGATCCACGCCTCTACCCGTGCTTCGTACTGCTCTCCCTTTGCCACACCCCCACCACCTTTCTATGAAATTAGAAAGAGTGGACTTTTTTGTCCACTCTTTCCAGTCAGTCTATTATGTTATCGTGCCTAGTATAACATGCTTTTTTCGGAAGTTCAAGAGGTATTTCCTATTGTTTCTCTTTATTTACCGAATACAGCCTCATAATCTGCTTTGAATTTCTCGATACCAGCATCGGTCAGCGGGTGTTTTACCATCTGCATCAGAACCTTAAACGGAACCGTTGCGATGTCAGCGCCAGCCTTCGCGCACTCGATGATGTGCATCGGATGTCTGGTGGAAGCACAGATAATCTCGGTGGAAATCTCCGGATAATTGTCAAAGATCTCTACGATATCGTAAATCAGGTCTGTACCGTTGGTGGAGATGTCATCCAGACGGCCTAAGAACGGAGAAACGTATGTAGCGCCTGCTCTTGCAGCCAGAAGTGCCTGGTTGGCAGTAAAGATCAGGGTTACATTGGTCTTGATGCCCTCAGCGGACAGAGCTTTCACAGCCTTTAAGCCCTCGGTAGTCATCGGGATTTTAACAACCATGTTCGGATGAATCTTAGCGATCTCACGACCCTCGGCGATCATATCCTCTGCCTTCACAGTCGTAGCCTTAACCTCACCGGAAATTGGTCCATCTACAATGCTGGTAATCTCTTTGATAACCTCATTAAAATCACGGCCTTCTTTTGCAATCAGAGACGGGTTTGTGGTAACGCCACAGATAATACCCATATCATTCGCTTCACGGATCTCATCAACATTCGCGGTATCAATAAAAAATTTCATTTCCCATATCCTCCTAATTTTTATAAGATAGATAGCCAGTATCTCCTATATCTACTATACATAAGTATACCATACTTGTCCCATCTATTTCCATACTTGTATCTATATTTTACAAATTGTTACTGTTCACGCATACGTGCCCAGTAACGGAATTTGCCGTGGCTTCGTATTTAAATACGGCAAATTTCTGCTGCCACCACGTTTTCTTACGGCACTTTCGGTTTCAAAAGTGCCTGCCCGGGAACAGTAACTACAAATTTCCCTGTCCGTAATACGCCCCCGGACCATGCTTCCGCAGATAATGTTTATCCTGCAGGCACTGCGGCGCTTCCTTCACATCTGGATTGATCATCTCGCAGCGCGCCGCCATCTTGGCAACCTCCTCGAGTACAACCGCGTTGTGAACCGCCTCATGGGCATCCTTGCCCCAGGTAAACGGTCCATGGTTCTTGCAGAGCACACATGGCACAGCCATCGGGTCAAGCTTCCTCTCCTCGAACAAATCTGCGATCAGCACGCCTGTGTTCCACTCATAATTCTTTAATTCTTCCTCATTTAAGTTTCTCGCGCATGGAACGGAACCGTAGATATAATCTGCATGGGTCGTTCCGTAGCACGGAATGTCGCGTCCCGCCTGCGCCCAGGAAGTCGCCCACGGACTGTGCGTGTGAACCACGCCGCCGATCTTCGGAAAACGGTTATAAAGAATCAGGTGGGTTTTTGTATCAGAGGACGGATTCAGCGTTCCCTCAACGCGGTTTCCTTCCAGATCCATGACAACCATATCATCTGGCGTCAGTTTGTCATAGTCCACGCCAGACGGTTTGATGACAAACAGCCCCTTCTCACGGTCAATCCCGGAAACATTGCCCCAGGTAAAGGTAACCAGACCGTATTTCGGAAGCAGCATATTGGCTTCGTATACTTCTTTTTTTAATTCTTCCAGCATCGATTAAAACCTTCCTTCTACGGCGCCTCTCTCGGCAGCCAGACCATTGATATAGCTTGTCATAAACGCATTGAAGCCCTCGACATCCTTTGCATCCGGCTCCATCGTCTCCGCCTTTGCATCTGCAAATACCTGCTCATTTAAGTAATCGGACAAGCTCTGTCCCGGCTTCTTATCCTTGCGGTATGCCGCCAGAACCGCGATACCCCAGGCACCGCCCTCACCGGCTGTCTCCATAACGGATACCGGCACATCAGCCGCTGCCGCCATGATACGCTGTCCAACACCCTTGGTCTTGAAGAATCCGCCATGACCCATCAGTTTATCCAGTGTCACGTGCTCTTCCTTGAACAGAATGTCCAGACCATATTTCAGGGTTGCCAGGGAACTGTATAAGTGGGTACGCATGAAGTTTGCCAGTCCCAGCTTGCTGTCGGGATGGCGCATAAACAGCGGGCGTCCCTCCTCGAAGTCGGTGATCGGCTCGCCGGAGAGGTAGCAGTAGGACATCAGTCCTCCGCAATCTTCATCGCCCTCAAGCGCCTTGCGGTACAGGGTTCCAAACAGGGTGTTGCGGTCTGTTTTCTGACCCATCAGCTCATAGAACTCTTCAAACAGACCTACCCAGGCATTCAGATCGGAGGTACAGTTGTTGCAGTGAACCATGCCGACCAGATGACCATCCGGCGTAGTTACCATGTCAATCTCCTGGTGAACCGTCTCCAGAGTCTTTTCCAGAACAACCATTGCAAATACGGAGGTTCCGGCAGATACGTTACCGGTGCGGACTGCCACGCTATTGGTTGCCGTCATACCGGTTCCTGCATCGCCCTCCGGCGGGCACAGCGGAATGCCAGCTTCCAGATTGCCGCTCTCATCCAGCAGCTTCGCGCCTTCCTCCGTCAGCGTTCCCGCCTCATCGCCAGCGCTCAGAACCTCCGGCAGAAGGTCGCGCAGCTTCCACGGATATCCCTTTGGAACCATCATTTCTTCGAACTTATCCAGCATTTCAGCATCATACTGTCCGGTTGCCGGGTCGATCGGGAACATACCCGAAGCATCGCCGACGCCAAGTACCTGCTTACCGGTCAGTTTCCAATGTACATATCCGGCTAAGGTGGTCAGGAAATGCACGCGGGATACATGCTCCTCGCCGTTGATTACCGCCTGATACAGGTGTGCAATACTCCATCTCTGCGGGATATTGTAGTTAAACAGGTCCGTCAGGCGTCTTGCTGCCTCGGCGGTCATCGTATTTCTCCAGGTACGGAACGGAACGAGCAGTTTTCCGTCCGCATCAAATGCCATATAGCCGTGCATCATGGCGCTGACGCCCATCGCACCAACCTTTTTAAGCGTTAAACCGTATTGTTTCTTCACATCGGCAGCCAGATCCGCGTAGCAGTCCTTTAAGCCTTTCCAGATATCTTCCAGGGAATAGGTCCAGATACCATTTTCCAGACGGTTTTCCCACTCATAGCTCCCCTGCGCGATCGGCGCGGTCGTGCCGTCCGTCAAGACTGCCTTGATTCGGGTCGAACCAAATTCAATTCCGAGCGCTGTATTTCCGCTCTCTATGTCTTTCTTGATCTCTTCCGCACTGCGGCCCATATCCATCCTCCTCATTGTAGCAAAAAGGCGCACCGCCGCCGGAATTATCATCCCCTTGGCTGCGGCACGCCCCGTCATTCATAACTATTTTATTTTCACAATTGTGGCGAAAACTTATGCAGTTACGTCTTTTTCAAATTTTTTTATCTTTCAAACACCCTATTATTTCATAAAGAATTTCTGTAAATCAGCCTCTGTCGTATCTTCGCCGATTGTAATTAACTCGGTACCGGTCAGACGCGCGAACATAGCGATGTCGTCTCTCGTCAGAGCGGTAGATACAACGGAGTGATGAGCGCCACCTGCGTAGCACCATGCAGCCGTACCGATCTGGAAGTTCGGTTTATGACGGTACATAATTCTCGCCACCGGAAGTTTTGGCATCGGTTTCGGCTGTTTTACAAGCTCGATATCTGCACAGATGATGCGGAAATGATCGCCCATATCTACCATCGTTACCTGGATACCATCGCCGGTCACGCCGTCGAAAATCAGTCTTGCCGGATCCTCCTTGCCGCCGATACCCAGCGGAATTACATCGATCTCCGGCTTGGTTGCTGCAAATGCCGGCGGAACCTCCAGCATATGGGAAGCTAACTCTAACTCCTGTCCCGGAGTCAGATCGTAGGTATAATCCTCGATAAAGCCGGTTGCGCCCTCTTTGCCCTCGGACATCTTCATCAGGACTGCAGACAGAGCGGAAATCTTGTAATCACCCTCCGGACCAAAGCCAATGCCTTTGCCCATCAGGTTCTGTGCTGCGATACCCGGAAGCTGCTTTAAGCCGTGCAGATCCTGGAATGTATCAGCGAATGCGCCGATTCCGTTCGCGGAGAGAAATTTTTCCAGACCTACTTCATATTTAGCCTGCTCGCGGACAGAATCAATGCGGTCGGTCTTCATTGTATACTTATCGGTATACTCTTTCATCTTCGCGTCGATCTCTTCCTCGGTTACCTGGTTGATGATGTCAACCAGATCGCCCAGTGCGTAATAGTTGCACTCCCAGCCGTATTTGATCTGGCTCTCTACGCGGTCGCCGTCGGTAACCGCCACCTCGCGCATATTGTTGCCGAAGGAAGCCACCTTTAAGGACTTGGAGTAGGAGATAGCCTTTGCAACGGATGCAAACTGGCGGATCTTTGCTACCACATCATCATGTTTGTAATATCCAGCTACAACCTCATGCGGAATACCCATTCTGGCAACGATGAAGCCGTACTCACGGTCGCCATGTGCGGACTGATTCAGGTTCATGAAATCCATGTCGATCTCATCATACGGAAGCTTCTCATTTGCCTGTGTATGTAAATGAAGCAGCGGTTTTCTTAATTCCTGCAGACCCTTGATCCACATTTTTGCAGGGGAGAAGGTGTGCATCCATGTGATAACGCCGACACAGTCATCATCATTGGAAGCTTTCCGCATATCCTGAATACAGATTTCAGAAGTCTCTACGGTTGGAAGAAGTTCGATCTCTGCCAGATCGCCCACTGTTTCGTTTAAGAATGCAACCATCTGACGGCTGTCTTCTGCAACCTGTTTCAGGCATTCCTCTCCGTATAAGTCCTGGGAACCCACAATAAAGTATAACTTTTTCATTTTAATCTGCCTCCTTGTCATTTTCAATGTATATCCCGAACCGAATTTCCGTTGTTAAACATCACCGGAAACCGGTACGAATACTTCTTTTCCTGCCAATCCGAATCCTCTATCATCCGCAGAAGATTGCGCGCTGTCAGCCGCCCAAGATTGTACTTGGGATGAATCACGGACAAGATCGTGAGATCCCCCTCCTGCAC
Organism: Clostridium sp. AM28-20LB; assembly: GCF_003480665.1. NCBI lineage: Bacteria > Bacillati > Bacillota > Clostridia > Eubacteriales > Clostridiaceae > Clostridium > Clostridium sp. AM28-20LB. The sequence continues at coordinate 306,450 of NZ_QUJN01000003.1, forward strand.
CGGTCCGGCATCATCAAACGATACCAGGGAAATATCTTCCGGCACGCGCAGTCCGCGGTCCTTTAAAAAATCCATATAGCTGCCCGCCACCTCGTCGTTGTAGAGGATCATCGCGGTACAGTCCTTCGTCCGGCGGTACATCCGCTGGAGTCCTTTTTTGCTTAATTTTTCTTCCATATCCCGGGTCGAATACCAGCGGATCCAGTCCTCCTGGAAATCGATCCCGAAATCCGACAGACACTCGATAAAGCCGCGGTAACGCTCGATCCCCTGCCAGTCATCGTATTTGAAAATACCGCCGATCCGGGTATGTCCGTTCTGTATCAAAATCCGCGTCAGCTCATAGCCCGCGCGCGCATCCGACATCTCCACGCTGTCAAACGTCTCATTCTGGTAATGATTGTGAATAAACAGCGTCGGAATATTTCTCCTCCGTATCTCCTTGTAAAGCCGCAGATTCGGATTCGGGAAACTGGAACGTGTCCCCTCGATGATGAGTCCGGACACATTGCGCCCCAGCATCCCCTTGAGATACATGGCCTCATCATTTAAGCGGTTGCGCGTGACCGAAACGCTGATCTCATAACCTTCCTCCCGCAGGACGGACTCGATTCCCTCATACACCTGCGGAAACAGGTAATCTGAAAAATAACTGAGAATCAGTCCGATGCGGGGACGTTCTTCCTTATCCTTCTCCGGCGCGTAGGAAACGTAGGTGCCGCTTCCCTTGACCCGGGCAATCAGCCCGTCCTGCTCCAGGCGGTTGAGCGCATTGCGGACCGTCTGGCGGGAGTATCCAAATTTATTCTGGAGCATATGCTCGGATGGAAACTTGTCCATATTCCGGAGCACCCCGCTCATAATCAGCGTCCGACCCCAGTTGTAGAGCTTCTGATATTTAAGTCCATCCTGATTCCGGCTGCTGTTCTCCCTCATACTGTAACCTCCAGATGTCGCTTTTGTCTGTCCTATTTGATAACCTGCAGGGACTGACGGTCTGCGAATACAGCTACGAATATCAGGAATACAACACCCTGGATGAGCTGCATCATCTGTGTGGTAAAGCCCATCATCGTCAGACCACTGTTCAGGACGATGTACAGAAGAGAACCAACGATGATATTCTCAAAACGTACCTTCGCACCACCGGAAATCGGCATACCGCCCAGTACCAGTGCAATCAGGATCTGGGTCTCAAGCTGGTTACCACCGGAAGAAGTAACCGAACCAACCTTGATAACATTGATAAATGCGGCAAATCCTGTGATCGCACCTGCCAGTGTGTAGATAAGGAACTTCATGCGGTCGGTACGGATGCCGGAGAACATCGCTGCTTTCTCACCTGCTCCGATCGCCTTTAAATAGGTACCAAACTTGGTAAAGCGGAATAAAATAAATCCGATAATCAGGACCACCAACGTACAAGCCAGCTTTAATTCAGTGCTATCGAAGTTGATTAACATCGCAGAGCCGGCTACCGGCGCGTTGGTCGTCAGATATTTGATAAATCCACGGAATAAGAACATCGTACAAATCGTAACGATGAAGGATTTAATCTTGCGGTATACATAGAAGTAACCGTTGATGGCGCCGATCGCTGCACCAACCGCGATACCTGCCACAATCGCCAGTGGAATGCTGGTCTTGGAAACCATGCAGACAACAATCGATGCAATACCAAGAATGGAACCCTGGGAGAAATCTAGACCGCCCATCGTCATGATAAAGAATACGCCGGTTGCCGAAATCATGGTGACATACACCTGGGAAAGTACCAGAGGAAGGTTATTCATCATCCGGAAATTCGTCAGGGCATTGAACATAAGAAAGATGATAATCAGTCCCGCAATCGGCAGAAGCGAACGGATCATCGTCATTTTTGATAACTTTTTGAGCTGCTGCTCTTTATTTTCCGTACTTGTCTTAACTTGATTCTCCATTGCATCCTCCTTATACCATCATCGTGATCAGGCTGTTCTCATCCATCGCCTCATCACGTTCCAGCTCACCGCTGATCTTGCCGTCCTTCATGATAATGATGCGGTCGCACATACCAATCAGCTCCATCAGCTCCTCGGAAATCATGATAATCGATTTTCCATTCTTTCTCATCTGGTTCATTAACTGGTAAATGTCCTGTTTAACCTTAATATCAATACCACGGGTCGGACTGTCGAGAACGACAATATCGGAATCTTTTCCAATCCATCTTGCCAGAACGACCTTCTGCTTATTACCACCAGAAAGCTCCGAAACAAACTGGTTTACGTTTACCATCTTAACGGACATCTGTTTTGCAAACTGGTTGGAAAATTCTCTTAATTTCTTATCGCTCAACAGGTGAATCTTGTTTGCCAGCGAATCCAGGGACGGCAGGCAGATGTTGTCGCCAATGCTCTGGTTTAAAACGACCGACTCATTATCACGATCCTTCGATGTATACGCGATGCTGTGCTTGATCGCGCTCGGGATATCGTTAATCTGCGTTCCGTCTGCCAGCTCTACCGTACCGGTTCTGTCATAGGATGCGCCAAAGATTGCTTTGCCGATCTCATGCATACCGGACTCAGACAGACCGCCAAAGCCAAGGATCTCGCCCTTGTGAAGTTCAAAACTGACATCCTCGATGAGTCCCGGAACCGTCACGTTCTTAACAGAAAGAACGACTTCATCTGATACTTTCTCACCGTAATCTGCACGGTAATAATCACCTGTTACCTCACGGCCTACCATCAGACGTTTCAGATCGTCCTCGGTCACATCCTTGCTCTTGACGGTATCAATGTAAACGCCGTCGCGCAGGATCGTGATGGTATCTGACTTCTCCAGAATCTCCGGAAGGTCATGGGAGATAAAGATGACCGTGTTGCCGCTCTCACGGATGCGGTTCATGTGTTTGTAAAGTTCTTCACGACCTTCCTGGGAAAGTGCCGTGGTCGTCTCATCAATGACAACAATCTTCGGATTGAAGTAGGTCGCCTTTACGATCTCGACCAGCTTCCGGTCCTCGAAATTGTAGTTGTCGATAATGTCTGCCGCCTTGATACGCTCGAAGCCGTACTGTTTCAGAAGCTCCGTCGCCTTTTTATTCATGGCATTTGTATTTTTAATTCCCATATGTACGAACTGATCTTCGTGTCCCAGGAATATATTTTCCGCTACTGTAAGTCCTGACAAGGTTCCTAACTCCTGTACGATGATAGAAACACCCTCGTTGTTGGCTTCTACCTGATTCTTCGGATGAATCTCTTTCCCATCCAGAATGAAGGTACCGCTTCCGATACTGTAGATGCCGGTCAGCATGTTGGTCAGCGTCGATTTACCGGAACCATTCTCTCCGATCAGCGCGTGAACCTCGCCTTTATTGACATTGAAAGACACATTCTGAACTGCCTTCGTGATACCGAAGGACTTGCAAAGATTTTTTACCTGTAATCTTACCTCGCTCATTGCATTTCCTCCCTCGATTTACTTGACAATCTCGCCTTTTTCTGCTTTTGTGGTCAGCGTGATGATAATTAACAGTGCCAGACCCGTGATAACGTCCTGGATCGCTGTCGGTGCGCCCATCGCGATGAAACCAAAGAAAATAATGTTGATAACGAACTCTCCGATGACAATCGCCTGCAGCGGCATACCATATTTCTTAAATGCCAGACCGAAGAAGCATCCCATCGTCGGAACGAAGTTACGGCTCATCGACGCCATACCGGTTACCGCTACCATAGAGGAACCATAGCTGATCGTCAAGATAGCCATAACACCTAAAAATGCGCCACTCAAAATAAATGCAAGCACTTTGTACTTATTGACATTGATACCCATGTTTTTCGCTACGAACTCGTTGCTGCCGATCGCATATGTATAAGTACCAATCTTTGTATAATTTAAGAAAATGTAAGCTGCCACACATGCCAGAAGTGCCAGAATAATGTTCCACGGCATCTGTCCGAATGCACGGAGGTTGGACGGAAGCGTCTGCTCCACGCCGCCTGCGATGTAGTTGGCAACCGACTCATAGATAAGAGCCAGACCCGTCGTTACAATCATGGACGGGATACGGAGTTTTACATAAAAAACACCGTTTAAAAGTCCGACAATCGTACCAGTCAGCACGCTGCCGATGATAAGACCGGCATATCCCATGCCGAAACGAGAGGCAAATACACAGCCTACAATCGCTGAAAGCATGATGTTCGCGCCGATGGAGAAATCGAACATACCCATAACCATAACAAAGTAAAAACCAACAGCGCCAACCGTCGCGATCAGGCTGGCCTGAAAATAACTCAGCATATTAGCCGGAGAACCAAAATTGCCCGGCGTCAGAGCTTTAAAAATCGCCCAGGAAAGCACTACCAAACCCACCAGGATGATATAACCCTTGGCAGTTCCCGAAAGTTTTTTCTTTCCGGTTGTTTCAACAACAGAAGAACCCATATTTTATACCTCATTCATAACTGCTCAGTTTCTTTTTTCTTTTAAAGAAAAGACCGGCATCGCGCCGTGCGATACCGGCCTTTTCTATTACATTCAGCCTCTTAAAATTCTATAATTTGAATCAGTTTCTGAACTAATTAGTTGCCTGCTCTCTGTGCAGCATCCTCGATGGAGATACCAGCTGCAGTTGCTTTCAGGTCATCCAGGCTAAGCTCGGACATAGCTACCAGTTCCTCATCGGTGTATGGAAGCTGATCTACGAAGTACTGCTCATATGCTTTGTAGTCGTCCGGAGAAGATACATACAGATACGGGAACGGAACATCCTCGAAGTTGCCCTCGATACCTGTGTAGTTGCCCTTGATTGCGTTGTAAACCATCATGAAAGCGATAAGCGGATCGCAGTAATGTCCACCGGACTCACCGGCCATAGAACCATTTTCAAGTCTCTCGCCCAGATCCGGAAGGAAGTCTGTGGAAACGATGTCGATATCCTGAGTCTTGCCTGCACGCTCAACTGCTGCGATAGCGCCCTGAAGCGGGTCACCGCCGCCGCCTGCCGGAATCAGTGCATCCAGAGTCGGATCTGCGGACATCAGAGCCTCTGCTGCCTTGGAACCACCCTCAGAAGAAGTACCTGCGTACTGCGGCTCAGACAGTTTTGCCTGATCATCCGGATGCTCTGCGTTCCATTTCTCAACGCCAGCTTTGTAGCCTTCCCATCTGCCAAGCCAGGTAGCGTCGCCCTGCTCCCAGCCGATCAGACCGATGTTTCTGTCGCCCTTGTCCAGAAGAATCTGAACTAATTTTTCACCGTTCTCCGGCTCGTTCTCATGAACAGCGCCGATGTAGTACGGTGATGCGGTTGCTAAATCATAGATATCCTTGCTGTTCTCCTGGCTGATAACACGGAAGAACTGTGCCAGATATACTTTATTGTCATTACATGTCTTAATAGCGGATGTCATCTCTGTATCAGAAGAGTTGCAGATGATGATACCCTGGCATCCTGCTGCTGCTAACTGCTCTACGGATGCGGTAACCTTCTCCGACACATGACCCTGGTCAACATACTGAACCTGAACGCCCAGAGCCTTTGCTGCCTCGTCGATGATCAGCTTACACTGGGAACCAAGTACATCGGTGGAGGACCAGATGGAAACACCGATCTTGATGTCTTTGTTGTCGATCGTCGAAGCTGCTGCCTCGCTTCCTTCTGCTGCAGAAGCATCTGCTGCCTGTGTCGCATTTGCTGCTCCAGAGCCGCCGCATGCGGTCATGCTCACTGCCATCGCTGCTACTGTCATGGATGCAGCGGCACGTTTGAACATTTTTTTCATTCTAACTACCTCCCATAAAATTTTCTTTGCAAGCGGCACCCCAGCCGCACTGCGTTGTTGCTTTTCACAACTTTTTGTAATTTTATTATAGCAATCCAGGACAAATTGTGCAAGTAAATACAAGATCATTTTTTCATAAAGTTGTATTTTATTTTGTAGATTGTTATAAATTTCACGTCCGATTTTGACATTCTTTTATCAAAAATACAAATGATGCATAAATTAAAGCGGCTATTTTCGCTAAATATTTATGCATCATGTATAGGTTCGCTGATTCCCTCTCGAATTATGTCGAATCAGGGGAATACAACTTTATACTGTTTCTGATATGTACTGTACTTTTTTCAGATGTCTTCTCCCTCTTTGCAGAGATATTTCCCGTCACTTTGACTGTTCTATCTTGATGCTGTCATACCAGACATCCATGACAGTTTGTTTGTCTCTGGAAGAGGATTTCTACTTTTTCTTCTTTACCATCGCAAGGATCGACTGAAGCACGATAAAGAAGCATAAGAGTGCCGCGATCGTGATACGGGTCCACCAGGAAGAAAGGGTTCCCTGGAAAGTGATAAATGCCTCGATCGTCGCCTTGATAAGGACGCCAAACAGGGTTCCGAATACATTACCGACGCCGCCGGTTAAGAGCGTGCCGCCGATAACAGAGGAAGCTATCGCATCCATCTCAAAGCCCTTTGCCTGCTCAACGAAGCCGCCCAGCGTATTCAGACAGAACAGAACGCTGCCGACGCCGCAAAGGAAACCGTCCAGGATATAGGCTTTCAGTTTTACCCGGCGCACATTTAAGCCCATCATCAGCGCTGACTGCTCGTTGCCGCCGATCGCATAGATGCTGCGTCCAAATTTCGTATATTTCAGCATGATAAATGCCAGAACCAGAAGAACCAGCGCAATCACAACCGTCGGATAGATATATGGATAAATCATCATGCCTTTTTTGTTGAGATAGCCGCCGAACGGAATATAAAGTTTCATCTTCGCCCATGCCATGAAAGTTTCATTCGTAATACTGATCATGTCCTTGGAAATGATCGCAGTCATGCCGCGGGCAAAGAACATACCCGCCAGGGTAACAATGAATGGCTGGATATCCATGTAGGCAACCAGGAATCCCTGTACCAGACCGAAAACAATTCCGGTCACCAGCACGATGAGAACCGCCGGAACCGCACCGATACCGCCTTTTTCCATCATCCATGCCAACATCATACAGCCCATCGCCACGAAGGAACCGACGCTGATATCGATACCGCCGGTGATCATGACGATCGTCATGCCGATACCGATGACAATCAGACCCGCATTGGAAATAAAGAGGTTTAAGAAGTTCTGTGTCTTGGCAAAGCCCTGTGCATTAAAGAGCACGCAGCCGATCGCGTACATCACGAAGAACAGCAGGATCGTGACAAGAAGCAGGAACGTGTTCTGATTTAATCTCTTCTTTTCTTTCATGATTTATGCCGCCTCCTTTCCTGCCGCGCCCAGTTCTTTTTTCTGTGCCAGAGATTTTCTCCATCTGGCGAATCCCGGTGACTGGAGTGCTACGATGATGACAACCACAATCGCCTTGTAAACCGGAACCTGATCCGAGGATACGTGCATCGCATACAGAGTGGTCGTCAGCGCCTGAATTGTATACGCGCCGATGACGGAACCTGCCAGCGAGAATTTACCGCCGCCGAGGGAGTTTCCGCCGATGGCAACTGCCAGAATCGCATCCAGCTCCATATTAAGACCGATGTTATTCGCATCCGCCGAGTAGATGCGGCTGGAAGCAATCAGACCGGAAAGACCGGAACAGAGTCCACAGTACGCGTAGGTGAGGAAAATAATCATAACCGACTTGATGCCGACAAGCTGGGACGCCCGTTTATTGATACCGACCGACTGGATATACATGCCCAGTGCCGTTTTCTTCAAAAGTAACGAAGTCAGTGCCACAACGACAACCGCCACGATAAACGGGGTCGGAACCGGGAATCCCGGAAGGGAAGCGCCCAGGGTACGGTAGCTGTCCACGCGCACGTATGTGATCTGTCCATCCGTGATCAGCTGTGCGATACCGCGCCCGGCAGTAAACATGATAAGAGTCGCTACCATCGGCTGGATGTTTAACTTTGCAACCAGAAAACCGTTGAAGCAGCCGATCGCCGCGCCGACGATGAGCGCTGCCAGGAAGCCAAGAATCAGCGGATTGGCATATGCAGTTGCTGCGCGCTCGCCGCCGGTTAAGATGTTGCAGCAGACTGCCGCACTGACCGCCATGATCGCACCGACGGAAATATCCGTTCCAGCGGAGGACGATACGACAAGCGTCATGCCGACTGCCAGAATCACCAGCTCTGACGCACGGTTGATGATATCGATTAAGTATCCGTAGAGAACGCCGTTCCGCACCTCGATCGCGAAGAAGTTCGGCGTCGTGACGATATTTACCAGCAATACCAGCGCAAGGCAGAAAATCGGGAGAAACAGCCTCTGCGAGGTAATTTTTTTGAACGTCATATTTTTCATAGCTACTGTCCTCCTGCAATGGTTGACATGATGTTGGACTGGTTCATCTCATCCTCGGAAAGTTCTCCTACCTTTGCACCATCACGCATAACGACCATGCGGTCGCAGGTACGGAGCATCTCCTCGATCTCGGAAGAAATAAACACGACTGCCATGCCCTGTTCTGCCAGTTTTACGACCAGTTTCTGAATCTCTGTCTTGGTTCCGACGTCGATGCCACGGGTCGGCTCGTCCAGAATCAGGAAATCCGGGTTGGTCAGAAGCCAGCGTCCGATGATTACCTTCTGCTGGTTGCCGCCGGAGAGTGATTTGATCGGTGTCTCACGGCTGGCGGTCTTAATCTGCAGCATATCAATGTATTTATCGGTAAATTCTTCCTGCTGCTTGCGGCTGAGCAGGTGGAACATACCGCGTTTTGCCTGAAGTGCCATGATCAGGTTCTCACGCACGGATAGATCCGAGATGATACCCTCGTTTTTCCGATCCTCCGGCAGATATGCCATGCCGGCATTCATCGAAATCAGCGGGTGGCGCGCCGCGATCGGTCTTCCCTTGACGCTCAGCTCGCCCTCATCCGGCTTTTCCGCTCCATAGAGAACACGGACCGTCTCAGAACGTCCCGAACCCAGAAGCCCGGTAAATCCGACGACTTCACCCTTGTGAATCACCAGATCAAACGGCTTTATGTATCCTTTCTTTCCGAGTCCCACCGCCTTGATGACGATGTCCGCTTCGCCGTGTTTCTCCTCACTCTTGGAATCCTTGATCGCTGCCAGATCATCGAAATCCTTTCCCATCATCTTGGCAACCAGCTGGACTCTCGGAAGCTCCGCCGTCGTAAATTGTCCTACCAACTGCCCATTCCGAAGAACGGTGATCTTATCGCAGACTGCATACACCTGCTCCAGGAAATGTGTAACGAATATGATGCCGACGCCTTCGGATTTCAGGCGGCGCATCAGATTAAAGAGCTTTTCTACCTCTCCATCATCGAGGGAGGAGGTCGGCTCATCAAGAATCAATACCTTTGCCGACATATCGACTGCACGGGCGATCGCTATCATCTGCTGAATTGCAATCGAATAATTGTCGATCGTCTGTGTTACATCTGCATGTATGTCAAGGTCCTGCAGCAGTTTGCTGGCCTTTTTATTCATTGTTTTCCAGTCAATCAATCCGCCTTTTCGCGGTTCGCGTCCGATAAACAGATTCTCTGCAACCGTCAGGTTCGGACAGAGATTGACTTCCTGATACACGGTGCTGATGCCCCGGTTCTGTGCCTCCTGCGGGCTGCGGTTGATGATCGCATGATCGCAGCCGTCTATCATGATTTCCCCTGTTTCAAACTCCTCTACACCCGTCAGGACTTTGATCAGCGTGGATTTTCCTGCGCCATTTTCCCCCATCAGGGCATGAATTTCGCCTTTTTTTAAGGTAAAATCCACATTCTGCAGAGCTTTTACACCCGGGAATGTCTTATAAATATGCCTCATCTCAAGAACGGAATCCTTTTCCATAAAAGCTTTGCCTCCTTATTTTTTGAAAAAGAAAGCGCAGGGACGGAAACCTAAGCCTCCAGCCCCGCGCCTCCTGATTGCCAAGTGCCTGCCGTCCGCCGAAACCTCCGGTCTGACACTCATTCACTTACGGTCAAAAGCGATTGCCTGTCCGATTATTAACATTTAAAAATACCATTCAATAGCGAATTAGTAAGCTCTTGTCTTTAAGATTTCTTCCAGATCCATGCTTGTATCGAAGTATGCTTCGTCTACGTACTGAATCTTCTCAACCTCTTCGCCTTTTTCCAGTTTCTGGATGATTTCAGCTACACGCGGACCATGAAGCGGGTTGCACTCGAAGGTTGCGTTTAAGTCGCCAGCGATCATGGACTCGAAAGCTGCCTTTACGGAGTCAAAACTTACAACGATGATGTCGCCGTCCGGACCACAGGTCTTGCCTGCTGCCTTGATAGCATCGATGGCACCAAATGCCTCGTTATCATTCTCACAGATAACAACGTCGATGTCATCATAGCTCTTTAAGAAGGACTCCATAACTTCCTGTCCTTTTGCCTGGGTGAACTCACCAGACTGTCTGTCAAGCATCTTCCAGTTGGAGTGCTCTTTCAGCTTGTTGTCCATACCTTCCGTACGGCCAACCTGTGCGGATGCACCGATGGTACCCTGAATGGTAACCATGTTGATCTCTTCGTCGCCGCGTCCCTGATCCTCTAAATATTTAGCCAGCCAGTCGCCGCAGGTCTCGCCTTCTTTTACGAAGTTTCCGCCTACCCATGCCTCATACAGGCTGTCATCAGAAAGCTGCATCTGACGGTCAGAAAGGATAACCGGGATACCAGCCTCTTTTGCTTCTTCCAGAACGGTCTCCCAGCCAGTCTCAACAACCGGAGCAACTACGATGTAGTCAACACCCTGCTGGATGAAAGAACGGATTGCCTTAATCTGATTTTCCTGTTTCTGCTGTGCATCGTCGAAAATCAGTTTGTAACCATTTTCCTCAGTAAATGTAGATTTGAAAGATTCGGTGTTGGCTGTTCTCCAGTCAGACTCAGCACCAACCTGTGCATAACCTACGGTAATCAGATCGCCGTCTGCTGCCGCTTCTTTCTCTTCGCCCTCTTCTGCTGCCTCTGTATCAGCCGGAGCTGCTGCCTCCGTCTCTTTCTCAGCCGGATTGCTTGTACAAGCGGTCATGGATAACGCCATTGCTGCTGCTAAAGCTGCGGACACTAATCTTTTTCTCATACTGTTTCCTCCTTATAAGACCCAATATATTTGTTTTTGCGTATTTATTATAACAAAGCACCCCGCATCATGGATACGGGGCATCTTTGGAAAAAGGTATATTATTTTTTTGAGATGTTTGTCGTTTTCTGTGTTTTTCCAGGTGTACCCTTAAAAAAATACAATTTTTTTTGAAAAAGTTATGATTTTTTTTGATTTCCCAAATAAACCTTAAAGCAGGTGCCGATATTCTTTTCAGATTCAACCAGGATCTCAGCCTGATCGCCATAATACATCTGAATCCGCTGCACCACATTATGTAGCCCAAATCCGCCGCTGCCGATGGGGGCAAGTTCCTCTTCCGGCTCCAGGGTCAGCTTGGCACGCACGGCGGCAAGTTCCACCTCATCCATGCCAATCCCATCGTCCTCCACCTCAAAGACAAGCCCGTTCCGATCCTCATAGCCGCGGATCACAATGCATCCGCCGCCGCGCTTATTTTTGATGCCGTGGTAGAGGGCATTTTCCACCAGCGGCTGCAGCAGCATTTTCAGCACAATCCGGCGCCGGATAGACGGCTCGATCTCGATCGAATAGTCGAGAATGTCCTCGTACCGGATCTTCTGAATCTTTAAATAGCTCCGGATGTGTGATTCTTCCTCCTCGATCGTGATGAAATCGCGCCCGCCCGATAAAACCGTGCGGAAAAAGTCGCTTAAATCCGTCGTCATCTCCACGACCTGGCGGTTGTTGCCGCCCTCTGCCATCCATACGATCGAATCAAGTGTATTATAGAGGAAATGGGGACTGATCTGCTCCTGGTGGAGGCGCAGCTCCAGCTCCCGCAGGTTCTTCTGCTCCTGCCTCGTCTTATCAAGCAGCCGCCGGATGCGGTCGCTCATCTGGTTAAACGCCCGTGCCAGCACGTTAATCTCTTCCAGCCCGCCCGGTCTCGCCCTCGCATTCAGGTTCCCGCGGCCGAGCTGTTCTGCCGTCCTCTGTAACTGCTGCAGCGGTTCCGTGATGGACTTCGTGATCGTAACTGCCAGAAACATACCCACCACCAACACCACCAGAAGAAGCGCCAGATAGCTCTGCACCTGATCCGCCATCTGCACCTTCAGTTCTTTCTGAAGCTGCTCCATGTTGATCATTTCATAATAGGTATACTGCGTAATGTAATCCTGAATCATCGAGCAAAGACCCTGGATGTCATTCTCCCAAATATTGACATTTTCATCGTAATATCCACCGGCGGCGGCATTTCCAATCATTTTATCCACTGCCCGCTCCAGGGAATCCAGACAGGAGAGGATACCTCTTATCTTGATATCACAGTCCGACCCCGGTTCCCGCTCGATCGTCGTTCCGAACGCCTGTCTCGCCGACGCAATCAGGCTGTGGGGATTCTTGACCACCGTCGCATACTTCGTCTCGCCCTCGACAATATCTCCATTTTCGAACTGTTCCGCGTCGATCAGCCCGATCATAACACGGTACATCGAATACTCCATATCCGATTTGAACTTTATGTTGTACTCATTCGCCGTCTTTAGATTCGCCAGAATCGCGTCATAGGAAGCAGAATAGGAGGCGATCATCTTCTGGAACCCGAGCGCCATGCCTGTTAATGGAATGGCAATCACGAAGAGGAGAAGGATCAGACGGGCGCGGAGAGAAAGAGGGCGATATGGACGGGCAGCGGATAACGAATCAACGCCCGGATCCTGATTTTTATTCAACTCTGCCATCTCTTCTGTTTTTCCAATCTGCCCCTGCTCCACTCCCATATCTTTCCTCCCTTTTTGAACACCTATGTACTTTCGGAATCTTTCTGTGCTTGATTTTGTGAGATGATTTTTTGTCAGTTGTGCCCAAATTTCTGAGGCGTACGCGGTACGTACGTTGATGAAATTCGGGTGCAGCTGGCGGAAAATCAGCCACAAAAGCAAGTGCAGAAAGACTCCGAGAGTACATACCTTCCTTACTCCTGCCGCGTCTGGCTCGCCTTATACTCTTTTGGCGACTGCCCCATCGCTTTTTTGAACGCCGCGCTGAAATAGTGTGAATCGTTGTATCCCACCTGCTCCCCGATCTCAGACGTCCGGTAGGAGGTGCATTTCAAAAGTTCACATGCCCGTTCCATCCGCACCTGCGTCAGATACTCCACAAAAGACTGCCCCGTCTCCTGCTTGAAAATCGAACTGAAATAGCTCGGACTGACGCCAATATGCGCGGCAATCCGGTTCAGCGACAGGTCGCTCTGGCTGAAATTTGCCCGGATATATTCCTTTGCATCCCGGATCACGCTGCCATAACGGTCGTTCGATGCCCGGTCACGCGCCTGCAGGGCAACCGTAAACTCATCGACCAGATAGGCTTTCGTCATCTCCACGCTCTCGATCACCTTCGGAACCCGTTTTATGTCAACCGCACTTTCCGGAACCTCCGGCGGCTCCGCTTTCAATTTCTTCAAAAACTCCTGCACACAGTAAAAAATATCCATCGTCATATACTGACGCAGCAAGAGCGATTTGTAATTATGTTCACCGATCGCTGCAAAATACTCCTCGACAAACGGACTGCACTCTTCGACTGAGCCGAGCTTTAAAAAATCGTTGATGAGCTTCCGGTCAACGCCGCTATAATCCGTTTTGTCCAGAAATTCCGTATATTTTTCGTAGCTGACAAAATACCTCTCCAGAAGCTTTGATTTTTCCCTCTCTTCCCGGATCTCGTCCGCCGCCTTTTTCAACGCATCGATGAGTCCCGCCGAGGATACCGGCTTCAGCAGATAATCGCTGATTCCTATCTTGATCGCCTCTTTTGCATATTCAAATTCATTATAGCCGCTGAGCACGATGATCCGCGTGCGCGGAAGCGCCTTTTTCACCAGACGGCTCAGCTCCAGCCCGTCCATAAACGGCATCTTGATATCCGTTACCAGAATATCCGGCTGTGCCTTCAATATCAGCGGATACGCGTACTCGCCGTCGCCCGCCTCCCCCGCAAATTCAAATCCGTGGCTCGCCCAGTCAATATTATCCCGTATACCGTGCCGGATGATCACCTCATCCTCTACCAGAAACACCTTTACCATGGTTTTCCCCCCTGGACTCCATTTTTCTCTGTCCTTTTTATCCATTTGCCCGAATACACCCGTTTTTCATTTCCGTCCAGACGCCATTTTGCCGGCTGAAAATATTCACACCTTACTTCTTCTCACTCACTTCATACAAATCACTCCGCCGGTTTTCCAGCGACGGAATCTGCTTCCGTATCTTATCCAGATAATCTAAATCAATCTCCGCATAGGTGATCCCCGGTGCATCCTTTGACCGTGCAATCACCGTTCCCCACGGATCTGCCACCAGGCTGTTGCCGTATGCTGCATACGCCGGTTTCTGTCCAATCTGTCCCGGTGCCACGATGTAACAGCCGTTCTCGATCGCCCGCGCCCGCAGAAGAACCTCCCAGTGATCCTTTCCCGTCGGCATCGTAAAGCTCGCTGGAACAAAGATAACCTGCGCCCCGCGAAGCGCCATGAGCCGGTAAATCTCCGGAAAACGCACATCATAGCAGATCGACATTCCAAAAACGCCCAGCTCCGTCTCCACCGTCACAATCGAATCGCCCGGTTTGACCCGGTCCGACTCCCGGTACGGCGTGCCGTCCGCCAGCGTGATGTCAAACATATGCAGTTTGCTGTATGTCGCCAGAATCTTCCCCTCCGGCGAAATCAGCACACTCGTATTTGCCGATCGTTTTTCCCCCGGAAGTGCCTGCGTGATACTGCCCCCGTGAATATAGACGCCGTGTTCCTTCGCTTTCGCGCAGAGGCGCTCGGTCGTGTACCCCGGAATTTCCTCGCGTCCGCCGCCTTCACCGATATTTTTGCCGATCAGATTCATCACCTCCGGGAAACAGATAAGCTTCGCCCCTTTTGCCGCCGCCTCGTCAATCCAGGCGCATGCCGTCTCCAGATTCTTTCCTTTATCATTCTGTGTATCCATCTGCATCAATGCCACTGTATATCTGCGTATCATAAATACCCCCTGTATCCTGTCTATAAGCGCTTTTCTCTCCACAATTACCTATATTTTATTATAGCATCTCTTTTCCACACGGGTCAACCAATGCAAGGCGCTTCTCACACAACCTGTAACCCGGCTGTTACTGGGCACGTATGCGTGTCCAGTAACGGAATTTGCCGTGGCTTCGCATTTCAATACGGCAAATTCCTGCTGCCACCACGTTTTCTTACGGCACTTTCGGTTCCAAAAGTGCCTACCCGTGTACAGTAACCCGGCTTTTCATTTCCGCATATTATTAAAGTAAGAATATTTCAAGGAGCGTAACTGTCCCACTGATACACAGTTACCCAGGTATTTGCTTATGCCGCCCATTCTGGAAGTTTCCGGGCTTTCCTACTCCTACCACACGATATCCGGGGAGACGAAAGCCCTTTCTGATATATCATTTCAGGTAGAAACCGGCGAATTTATCGCCATTGTCGGACCGTCCGGCTGTGGAAAATCCACGCTACTCTCCTTAATCAGCGGGCTCCTGCCGCCGGAAGAAGGTTCCATTCTTATAAATGGGGTTCCGCTCTCGAAAAGCCAGTGCCGCATCGGTTATATGCTGCAAAGCGACCAGCTTTTCGAGTGGAGGACGATCATCCAGAATGCTGCCCTCGGGCTGGAAATTCAGAAAAAAATGGATCATGCCGCGGAAGACCGCCTCCACCGGCTCTTAAAAATCTACGGACTGGAACAATTTGAGCATTCCCGCCCCTCCGAACTATCCGGTGGAATGCGCCAGCGCGCCGCCCTGATCCGGACACTGGCGCTAGAACCGGAGCTTCTGCTTCTCGACGAACCATTTTCGGCGCTCGATTATCAGACACGCTTAACCGTCTGCGACGATATCAGCACCATCATCCGGGAGCGCCGCAAAACAGCGATTCTGATCACCCACGACCTCTCCGAAGCCGTGAGTGCCGCCGACCGCATCCTGGTTCTGACTAAACGCCCCGGAACCATCTGCCGCATCCTGCCGGTTACCTTCCCTCTGTCCGCTAACCGACCGCTGGAACGCCGGAATGATCCGGCTTTTTCTCTTTATTTCAATGAACTATGGAAGACACTGCAAGGGGAGGGCAAAAAGTATGAAATGTAAGAAAGAGTCCACCGCCCAGAAAGCCTACCTCCGCCGCCAGCTCCATCGGCGCCGTCTGGTTCTCTTCTGCCGGATTTTCTTATTCGTTTTCTTTTTAATATGCTGGGAAATGAGCGCCCGACTGGGGCTCATCGACGCGTTTATTTTCAGTTCCCCGTCACGCACCGTGCGCTGTTTCCTGCGGATGATGCAGGACAAAAGCATCCTCATCCACACCGGCGTGACGCTCTATGAAACGCTGATCAGCTTTACACTGGTCATCCTCTGCGGGCTGATCGGCGCGGTTCTCCTCTGGTCGAGCCGGAATCTTTCAGAGATTCTGGAGCCGTATCTCGTCATGCTCAACAGTCTGCCGAAATCCGCCCTCGCCCCGATTCTCATCGTCTGGCTTGGGAGCAACATCCGCACGATCATCGTTGCCTCCATCTCGGTCGCTGTCTTCGGCTCGATCCTGACACTCCACAACGGATTTTCCTCGATAGATCCCGACCAGATCAAATTAATCCGGTCCCTCGGAGGAAACCGGATTCATATTTTAACCAAAGTCCTGCTGCCAGGCTCAATCCCGCTGATTCTCGCCAACATGAAGGTCAACATCGGTCTCTGCCTGGTCGGCGTCATCATCGGTGAATTTCTCGCTGCCAAACAGGGACTCGGATATCTGATCATCTACGGCTCACAGGTATTCCAGATGGATATGGTTGTGATGAGTATTATTCTTTTATGTATTATGTCTGCGGCGCTATATCAAGGAGTAGGAATACTGGGAAAATTCCTACAGCAGCAATATCACCAGCATTAAAGCAATCTGTCCACTGCTTCACGTTTGCTGTTCTTAAGCGCCTGCATTTTTCCGCATCCTGTTCCCGCCAAAGCCTGTTTCCTGCCGCTTTTCTTTCCTGCATCTTGTAGAAAACTTGCAGGGAACAGACTTTACAGCTTCTGCTCCTTCTCCAGCTTCTCTGCTTCTTCCATCTCCTCTGCCGCCTCGACTGCCGTCTCCTCCGGAGTCTCGCTTTCAAGCGGAGCCGTACCGACCGCGATAAAGGTTCTCGCAGCCGCCAATGGCAAAAAGCCTACATAGGCGCTGTAGATGCCGAACTGACCGACCGCCCACGCTCCGAGTACCACGCCCAGGAAAAAGCTGATGACCGTATAGGTATAAAGAATTGCTTTTCTCTTAAATTCCTTATCCTTTGTCAGACCGTACTGCAGCCAGCCAAGCACCGACTGTTTGAAGTTGTTCGTCATAAAGATCGTCGCGCTGTTAAATCCGTCGGCACCGGAATAGACGCCCCACTGAAATGCGGATGCAAAGAAAATCGGATAAATTCCGACCAGCGCCGGTTCAAGCGGCAGCATCGACGCCAGTGCCAGCGCAGCCGCATCCACCCAGAGGGCAAGTTTCCGCATGTTTATCTTCGTAAAGTTCGTGAGCAGATATGCGGATGCCACGCCCAGTCCAAACAGCACCAGCGCAGCCAGACGCAGAAGGACGTTAAACCATTCCATCGATACCAGTTCCGCTCCCATCTCCATCAGGTTGCCTGTCTGAGCAGAGCCAAAGTTTCCGGCATGAAGCAAAATCGCATAGGCTCCGAGAAATCCTCCGACCAGGGATATATTCCAATGAAGGATCGCATCCAGGCGATCCCGAATCACTTTCTGTACCATACCATTACCGCCTTTCGCGGTTGATTGTATCGCGCGGCGGCTGGATCGTCAATGACAATTTACAAAAAATTACCATTTCTATCATAGACATTATCTATATAATGGCAAAAAAGCAGCCCCTGCCACACGACAGGGACTGCCTTTTATATTAGACTCTAAGAGTTAAGCTCTATATCTAATAATATGTAACGATTCACATTCGATTATTTATCTTCTGCGATACGTTTTTTGTTGATGTCTTTCCACATCTCAACGTCTACGCCCTTCCAGCAAAGCTTATCCGGGTTGTAGTACGGGTCTTTCTTTGCTTTCATCTGCTCTTCGTAGTCTTTGTACAGTGCAAATACCTTCGGAGACAGAAGCAGTACAACTAACATGTTGATCCATGTAGATCCACCAAGTGCAAGGTCAGAAAGGTTCCAAGCCAGACCGGAATCGATATTGCCCCAGATGAAGATAAGGATAGGCATAACAATCTGCATAATTCTGATAACTACTTTACGGGTAGCTGCTTTATCATCGCCCTGGAACAGGTAAAGAACCGAAGTCTCGCCCTCGTAATAGTAGCTGATTAAGCATGTAAAGGAGAACAGAGCCAGCATGATAGCAACGAACAGCGGAGCAATACTTCCCATAACGGTGCTGCAGGCATTCTGAACGAAGATAACGCCATATGTTCCATCTGCTGCTAACTGAGCCATCTGATCGTGCATTGCACCGGTACCACCGATGTAACCAAACTGTGTATTGTAGCATCCGCTTAAGAGCATCATCAGACCAGAAGCGGTACATACGATAACGGTATCCAGCCAAACACCAGCTGCGTTTGCCATACCCTGTTTAATCGGGTGGCTGGTCTCTGCTGCTGCTGCGGTCGGCATGGACTCACCCATACCAGATGCAGATGAGAATGTGCCTCGTTTAACACCCTGCTGGATAGCGATACCAACGCCGCCGCCCAGAAGAGCTTCTTTGGAACCAAATGCACAGGATACAACCTGAGCGATAACGCTCGGAATCTGACCTGCGTTTGCGATTAAGATAACAACGGTTGCAATCAGGTAAATGCCTACCATCGGCGGAACCAGCATAGATGCTACAGAACTGATTCGTTTAACACCACCCATAACTACAACTGCCATAGCCAGTGCGATAACCAGAGCCGTAATCCACATCGGAATACCTAAAGCGTTCTTAAATCCATCGCAGATTGTATAGGTAGCTGCTGCCGGCATGAATAATACAACGCCCAGTCCGAAGAATGCTGCATAGAAGGTACCATAAGCTTTCCAGCCAAGACCTCTCTCAGCACAGTAAGCGCCGCCGCTTCGATACTGACCATCGATACGGTTCTTATAAAGTACGGATAATGTACACTCAGTAAAGCAAACAGCAGAGTTTGTCATACCAGCGATGATCATCCAGAAGAGTGCGCCAGGTCCGCCCATGTAAAGAGCTACGGCTACACCGGCTACGTTACCGGTACCAACACGCATCGCCATGGTTGTACAGAAGGATGCGAATGAAGAAATACCGGATTCAGACTCCGACTTGTCAATGATTCGGCTCCACATATCTTTAAAATGAACAAACTGGAAAAAGCCGAGACGGATTGTAAAGTATAAACCACTACCAACAATCAGAACTAACATTCCAACGCCCCAAATGGGTCCGTTCAACATACTGACGATGTTGTTAATTGCTTCCATATAAAGTTCCCCCTTTATTTGATGTAGTGCCGCGCGCTGGCTAAGCAAGTTTTTCAATTCGCTCAAAAAACTTCTTGCTTTTGAAAAAATTATATCACTAAAGTGAAATTTGTTCAACAAAATTATTTGAATTTATTATGCAGAGTTTTCATGATATAGCATAGAATCATGAATCCCTCTGTTTTTTTCATGAAATAAATTGCACTTTTTCGAGCGTCAATTAGTATAAATGCACAAGATATCATGATATTTTGTCTACAACTGCGCCATTTTCCGTTAGACTCCCGTTCAGAATTTTGTCCATTTTCTTTCGGAGTTTCATGAATTTTGTTTACCATTTGTTTATTTTTTAACTTTTTGTGTGTTTCATTTAGATGAATTTTTTATGTTGTATTTGAGATCGTAGGCATATTTCTATCTTTTTCTCCCATTTCTTTCACGAATATGATATACTAGGGACACTTGGCAGAGCCATCGGAATGAATGTCCGCCGCACACGCACCCATGTAATCCGCCCGGATATTCCGTATGAATCAGATTCGTATTCTACATAATTCTTACAAATCTTCTCATCCTCCTTTGGTATCTGTCAGCTCTGTACATTTTATGAATCAGACCGAACGCTTATTACGAAAATGGAGGGAGTATTTTTTGGATCTCAAAGATATGCGGCTTTTTTTAGCCATTGCAGAAGAAAATAACCTGACGCGTGCCGCCCAGAAAAACGGTTACACGCAGTCGGCGGCAAGCCATATGCTGCGAAATATTGAAACAGAACTCGGGTTTTCCCTGTTTTCGCGTTCCCAGAGAGGACTTGCCCTGACGCGGAACGGCGAGGCTCTGCTTTCCCCGATCCGGCGGACGCTGGCGGCGGCGGAATATTTTGATCAGACAGCTGCCTCCATCCGGGGTGTCCAGACCGGGCACATCCGGATCGGCGCTTACTTAAGCGCTTCCGTCCAATGGCTGCCGCCCGCCCTCAAAAAGTTTCTTACCGATTACCCGGATATGACCGTTGAAGTGCTGGAGGGGTGTTCACAGGAGATTGAAGGATGGCTGGAAAATAGCTCCATCGATTTCGGCATCGTCGGCCCCCACCCGGACGGAAAGATGGACTGGCTTCCCCTGAAAAAAGAACCCTACCTGGCTGTCTGCGCGAACGATTCCCCTTATGCTGAATATGAGCGCTTTGACTTAAAGGATCTCCCCAAGGTTTCTTATATAGAAGAAAAAGGTGAAAATGACCTGCTGCGCCAGTTCCAGCAGCTCGGCATCACACCGCCAAAGCCGTCGTTTACCTCGCAGAACACCTACTCCATGCTCGCGATGGTCAGCCACAACCTGGGCGTCTGCATCCTGCCGGAGCTGGTCGTCCGTGATATTTCTAAAAATGTTGTCCGGCTGCCGCTCAATCCGCCGATGGAGCGCGTGCTCGGTGTCCGGATTCCGTCAGCCAAAAAAGCGTCCCCAGCTGCCAGCCTGCTGATCGCGCAGCTGCAGCGGACAGTGTTTGAGTTAGAAGGGCCACTTTTATAGTCAGATGCTTTTTAGAAACTTAAGATGAAAGTTTTGGGAAAAGAGGAGTCATTCGAATATGAATTTTCAATCAATGGAATATTTTGCCGCGGTTGCGAAAAACCGCAGCTTCACTAGGGCCGCCGATGCGCTGCATATTACCCAGCAGACATTAAGCGCCCATATCGCCGGAATCGAGCGGGAGCTTGGATGTCCGCTCCTAATCCGTCACATCCCGCTGGAGCTTACCTATGCGGGGGAGGTATTTCTGCGCTATGCAACGGAATTTAATACAAAATATGACTGTATGCTTCACGAATTTGGCGATATTTTAAATAACCAGACAGGAAAACTGCGGATCGGCATCGCATTCACGCGCGGACACGCCATCATGCCGGAGCTGATCGCCGCCTTTCAAAAGGAATATCCCGGCGTGGATGTGGAACTCGTCGAATCTTCCAACGATGTGCTGCAAAAATACCTGCTGGACGGCACAATTGATCTGGCGATCGCCAATTTTTCAGTTCGCATTCCCGGCATCATTCTGCGGGATTTCTATGAGGAAGAGATGGTTCTCATCGTCTCCACTGCCCTGCTGCAGAACATTTACGGCAAACAGACCGAAGCCATTATCCAGGAAGTCAGCCGCCATCACCGCTACTCCCTTCTGGCTCCATGTCCGTTTCTCCTAAACCGTGAACATGATCTAGTCGGACGCATCGGGCGGAATATCCTCGCGACAGACAACTTCGTCCCCTCGGTTCATGCCTGCTCTGACAACATCGCTACCCTGCTTGCCCTCTGCGCGATGGGAAAAGGTGCCTGCATCAGCCCAAAAAACCTCGCATTTTCTATTCTCAGCAAGGAACAGCTGGATACACTCCATGTCTTTACGCTCGGGGAAGAAGCGCGGTACCCGATCAAATTTGCGTGGCTGGAACAGAGCTATGAGTGGAATATGATTTCACGGTTTATTGAATCGTCGCTGAAATGCACTCATTAAAAACAGGGGAGACAGCCTCACACACACCGCTGTCTCCCCTGTTTATTCCCCAAATGGTCCCTGTGCGCCTCGGCGCACGCCTCTTATTCATCTACCAATGTAATCTGTACCCGTTTCCCCATCGCCGCTGCGATCTTTACCATAAAATCCAGCGACGGATTGTAGCTGCCGCTCTCGAAGCGGGTGATATTCGGCTGGGAAATCCCCGCCTTTCTGCCAAGCTCCGTCTGTGTCATGCCGTTTAACTTACGATTCTGCTTAAATCCCTCGATCGTCGCCTCCCGCGCCTCCTGCTGCCAGCGCTCCATCCACTGTCTGTATTCCGCATCCGTCTGAAACGTCTCCGGAATCCTGTTTGCGTTTTTCATTGTGCTACCTTCTCCTTTTCGAATCTGCTCTGCCGCGGCGCCACCCTCCCAAAGCCCGCCGCTGCCGTCCTCTATAGAATACCATCTTTCCACCCTATAAATCAAGGTATTTCCCTGTAACGGTTCACCGGCAGTTACTTTAGATCGCCTTTTCCCCTAAAACATACGATTCGCGCGCTCTGCCACTTGAAAGCAATGCCTCTCTTCTGGTATAATAGATGGACTTATGCAAACATCTGCCTGACCGCTTCCAATCGGCGGACTTCTAGATATTTGCGGCAAATCTTATATAATGTTTGAGGAGTTACAATTTCATGGAAAAAAGAGAATCTTTCAACAGTAAGTGGGGCTTCATCCTCGCCTGTATCGGCTCGGCGGTCGGTATGGGAAATCTCTGGATGTTTCCCACCCGCGTCTCCCTGTACGGCGGTGGCTCGTTCCTGATCCCGTACTTTATCTTCGTCGCCCTGATCGGCTCCACGGGTGTCATCGGGGAAATGTGCCTGGGACGCGGCACCCGCTCCGGTCCAATCGACGCGTTCGGCGCTGCCTGCGAGACACGCGGCAGGCGCAAACTGGGTGACGCGCTCGGTTTCATCCCGGCAGCCGGTTCCCTCGCGATGGCGATCGGCTATACCGTCGTCATGGGCTGGATCCTAAAATATGCCATCGGAGCCTTTACCGGTGCCACGCTTGCCCCGGCCGACACAGACGGTTTTGCCTCTGCTTTCGGCTCGATGGCGTCCGCATTTGGAAACAATGGCTGGCAGCTTGCCGCCCTCTTCTTCTGCATTCTGATTCTGATGTTCGGCGTCGGAAGCGGAATCGAGAACGCCAACAAGCTGATGATGCCGGTATTCTTCATCCTGTTTGTCTTTTTAGGCATCTACGTAGCATTCCAGCCGGGTGCGATGCAGGGTTACCGCTACATTTTCCGCATCGATCCTGAGATCCTCGCAGACCCAAAAACATGGATTTTCGCACTGGGGCAGGCATTTTTCTCCCTGTCCGTCGCCGGAAATGGAACCTTAATCTACGGTTCCTACCTCTCCGATGAGGAAAACATCCCGGCATCCGCCGCGCGGGTTGCCCTGTTTGATACGATCGCCGCGATTCTCGCCGCCCTCGTCATCATCCCGGCAATGGCAACCACCGGCGCAAAACTTGATCAGGGTGGTCCGGGACTTCTCTTCATCTACCTCCCGAACCTCATCCGCTCAATGCCGGGCGGTACGTTGATCGCGATTATTTTCTTCGTAGCCGTTCTCTTCGCCGGGATGACCTCCCTGCTCAATCTCTACGAAGCACCGATCGCCACCGTCCAGGAAAAACTCCACCTCGGCCGCGTCCCTGCCTGCGCAGTTATCGGTATCATCGGAGCTGCCGTCTCCCTGTTAATCCAGGGCATCGTCTCCGACTGGATGGACGTTCTCTCCATCTACATCTGCCCTCTCGGTGCCGGACTCGCCGGAATCATGTTCTTCTGGGTATTCGGAAAAGACTATGCAGAAACGCAGGTCAACAAAGGTCGCGAAAAGAAATTTTCAAAATGGTTTGTACCGGTGTGCCGCTATATTTATATTCCGGTATGTGTGCTGGTATTAATATTAGGCATCGCATTGGGCGGTATTGGATGATATGAAAAAGAATGTGCCTTGGCACATTCTCGCGGAGCGTTTTTTATTTCTTAGGACGCAATTTCCTATGAAATAAAAAAATGATTGACAAATCTCATTTCCGCGCTATAATAAGAACTATCATTTAAAACCCACAAAACAAGTAGGAAATATATTTTTATAATCGTTTATGAATTTTAAGGAAAGGAGGAAACCATCATGAGAACATCTTATTCAGTTATGTCTGCTATGTGTTGTTGTATGGAGTGTATGTGCTGCTGTTGCTGTGACACTCTTACTTTTGTTGTGCAGACAGATAACTGGATGATATCTTCATGAGGTTTTTCTCATCTTGCTTTCACTGGAAAGTGATAGATACAATCCAATTTAGGAGGTCTGGACAACCAGACCTCCTTTTTTGTACCCATTTATATTTCAGTATGCAAAATTAAATATTTATATTGCATTTAGATATATCATTCGTATAAAAAACGCGACACATACAGAAGTCATTTTTCAGGAATTATCCCTTAAAAATGTGCTTCCCCAGATAAACAAAGTTAAAGGAGACCAGAAATGATTCGATTTGAACATTTAAGTAAAACATTCCAGACGAAAGACGGTGCATTTGAAGCACTGAAGGATGTGTCCTTCGAAATCGAAAAGGGCGATATCTACGGCGTCATCGGTTATAGCGGTGCCGGAAAATCCACCCTGATCCGAATGGTAAACGCCCTGGAAAGACCGACTTCCGGAAAGATTTTCGTCGAAGATAAGGACATTGGAAGCCTGAGTGCAAAAGAGCTTCGCAGCCTCCGAAAGGGAATCGGAATGATTTTCCAGCAGTTCAACCTCCTGGAATCCAAGACAATTTACGACAACGTCGCGATTGCCCTGAAACTAAACGGCACCCCCAAAAAAGACATCGAAGCGCGTGTGAATGAGCTGCTGGAGTTCGTCGAACTTTCCGATAAGAAGTCCTACTATCCGGGACAGCTCTCCGGCGGACAGAAACAGCGCGTCGGTATCGCAAGGGCACTTGCAAATAATCCGTCGATTCTTCTCTGCGATGAGGCGACCAGCGCCCTCGACCCGAAAACGACCGATTCCATTCTCGATTTGCTAAAGAAGATTAATGAAACTCTTCATATTACAATTGTGATTATCACACATGAGATGAATGTCATCCAGAAAATCTGTAATAAAGTCGCCGTCATGGATTTCGGTAAAGTCGTAGAAACGGGCTCTGTCATTCAGGTTTTCTCAGACCCGCAGTCCGATATCGCCAAACGGTTTGTCGGCAATCTCATCCACGACGTTATTCCGGAACCGCTCGTCGAGAGCATCCGCCGAGAAACGCGGAACAGCCGCCTGCTCCGCATCAAGCTGGAAAATACAGACAGCACCGAGCCGCTTCTCTGGGATATCAATCGGCGGTTTGAGGTGGAAACCAACATTCTCTACTCCACCATCAACGTTATTCAGGGCATAGTTGTCGGCATCATGCTCGTTCTCTTCATCGGAAGCGACGAGGAAATCAAAAAAGCCGAGCGCTACATTCTCGAATCAAACGAAGAATATAAGGAGGTTGTATTACCATGATTCAGCAGTATTTAGGCATTTCGCCGGACAAACTCATCAAGGCCGGTTGGGAAACCCTGTATATGGTCGGTTTTTCCCTGATTATCGGTTCCATCGTCGGATTTTTCATCGCCATTGTCTTATGGCTGACCCGCAAAGGCGGGCTCAAGGAAAATCCATTGCTTTACACGATTTTAAACGGTTTCATCAACATCATCCGAAGCACACCGTTTATCATCCTTCTGGTATGTGTAATGCCCTTTACGAAAATCATCGTCGGCACCCGGATCGGTACCAGGGCGGCTATCGTGCCATTAGTTATCTATACCGCCCCATTTTTAGCAAGACTTCTTGAGACATCGCTTCTGGAAGTCGGCGGCGGCATCATCGAGGCAGCCCAGTCGATGGGAGCGACCACGTTCCAGATTATCGTTCATTTTGTGCTTCCAGAAGCATTTGCTTCGGTTATCCTGGCTCTGACAACCGGCACCATCGCCCTCATCGGAGCAACTGCGATGGCCGGCTACATCGGAGGCGGCGGCATCGGAAACATCGCCCTGACCTACGGCTATCAGACCTTTAACTTCCCGCTGATGTTTGCGACCGTTTTCATCCTGATTGCATTTGTCTGGATCATCCAGAGTCTGGGAAACCGGCTGTCACAGAAGAGACGGACACATCAGTAAACCAAATCATATCATAAAAGCTATTAAATTATTTTATATCCAAAATAACAAAACGAAAAAAGGAGAACCCCATTATGAAAAACGTAAAAGCCTATGTAAGAACCACCCTGACCGCCGGTCTGATCCTCGCAGCTGCTGTTCTGGGAGGCTGCTCAAAGAGTGATGCTGGAAGCTCCGCTGCTGATACTGCCGCTGCTTCTTCCGGCACCGAATCTGCTGCTTCCGCCGATGCTTCCAATTCTAATAAGAAGGAGCTCAAATACGGAAAAGCTGCCGGTCCGTACACTGTCTTATTTGAGGATGCCATCAAACCAATTCTGGAAAAAGAGGGCTATACACTCACCGAGGTTGATTTCTCTGACCTTCTCCAGAATGACCTTGCTTTAAATGACGGCGAGATCGATTTCAATGTAGAGCAGCATACCGCTTATGCCGAAAATTTCAACGAAGCCCAGAAGGGTAACCTGGTCCCGATTTCCCCGATTCCGACCGTTCCGGCTGCCATCTTTTCTGCCACCGAAACCTCTCTGGACGCCATTCAAGACGGTGCCAAAGTAGCCGTTCCGGACGATGCCGCCAACACAGCCCGCGCTTATGTACTCTTACAGAAAGCCGGATGGATCACTTTAAACCCGGATGTAGATCTCTCCACTGTCACCCAGGCAGATATCACGGAAAACCCGTACAACATCGAATTTACCGAAATGAACTCCACTAATATTCCAGCTGTTTTAGATGACTTTGATTATGCGGTTATCACCGGAAGTATTGTATACAATGCAGGAATCGATCCATCCACTGCCCTTCTTCAGGAAGACATTCTGCCGCATCTGATTCTGCAGGTCGTTGTAAAAGAGGAAAATAAAGATGCTCAGTGGGCAAAAGATATCGTTGCTGCTTACCACTCCGATGAATTCAAAGAATATTTAGACAAGAATAACAATGGTTTATGGTTTGTTCCGGAGGAACTGTTTAACTAATAGGAAACAGCATCGGAAGGCACCAGCAGGAAACAGGAGGATTTCACATGGCTCTCATTTTAGATAAAACCGAACAGAAAATTGTCGATATCATCGACGCACACCGCAACGAGATCATTGCATTCGCCAAAGATATCTACACCCATGCAGAGCTGGGTTATAAAGAATACAGAACTGCAGAAAAATTTGCTTCTTTCATGAAAAATCTGGGGCTTGAGACAACGGAAGGATTGGCTGTCACCGGTGTCAAAGCCTACTTAAATGAAGAAGAGAAAAAGAATGTAAGTCTGGCCCTCATCGGGGAACTGGATGCGCTCCGCATCCCGGAACATAAATATGCCAATCCGGAGACTCAGGGAGCTCACTGCTGCGGACATCATGCCCAGCTGGCCGGTGTCATCGGTGCAGCCCTGGCTCTGACCAATGAAGATGTTAAAAAAGAGCTGGACGGACAGGTTGTATTCTTCGCCGTACCGGCAGAGGAATATGGTGAGATTGAATTCAAGAACTCCCTGACCGCCCAGGGAAAAATCAAATATGGCGGCGGAAAATGTGAACTCATCCGCATCGGTGCTTTTGATGATATCGACCTGGATATCGTCCACCACACCGGTGACAAGGATATCAGTGTGGGTTCCCACTCCAACAATGGTTTCGTCTCCAAGGTCATTCGTTATAAAGGACTGGCTGCCCACGCAGCCGGTACCCCGCATCTGGGAGTCAATGCATTAAATGCAGCTTCCCTCGGACTTTCTGCCCTGGCTTACCAGCGCGAAACCTTCCGGGATGATGACCATGTCCGAATCCATCCCATTATCACAAAAGGCGGAAATCTCGTCAATGTAGTACCGGATGAGGTGGTAATCGAAACTCTGGTACGTGCCGCCAACAAGGATGCCATCGCCGATGCTGCTGCCAAAACAGACCGTGCCTTCAAGGCAGGTGCCATCGCCGTCGGTGCTTCCTGCGAAATCACCACTATGCCCGGATACCTTCCGGCTCTGAGTGAAAAAGCCGATGAATCAGTCCTGGCAGCCGCTGAGATTGCCGCACAAACCAGTGAAAAAGATTACCAGATCGTCCAGGAAGATACCCACGCCTACAGCGGCGGCTCCACCGATGTGGGGGATGTACAGCATCTGCAGCCGGTCCTTACCTTCAACACCGGCGGTAAGGTAAGCGGTCTCCACTCCGTTGATTTCGATATCGTAGACGATGAGCTTGCCTATGTGGTCACTGCAAAAATCTTCGCCCTCTCCGCTTACCGCCTGCTTCGGGACGGGGCTGTGAAAGCAAAAGAGATTGTAGCGAATTATCAGCCCATCTTTACCAAAGAGGAGTATATCAAATATATGGATTCCTTTATCAAGACGGAAACGTATTCATAATGGATTTCATTATTTGCTAAATTTCTAATATTTTATAGAAAAGACAGGAGATATTGTTTATTGCAACACGTCCTGTCTTTTCCTCCCTCACAAAATATCCTTTTCTTCTAGTATTTCTGGATATAAATCCAATATTTTATATGTAAATAGCAACCTTTCTACAATATCTGCCGTATAGTTTGAAATTCCTGATAAGTCATTAAATTTTCTTAATCTATATTCCATTGTATTTCGATGAATTCCCAATTTCTGTGCAGCTGCTGTTACACTAGCAAGTTCTAAAGCAATTCTTTTAGAATATGCGAATGAAGTACCATATTTGTGGTCATATCTAAATACCTCTAGTAATTCAGGCATACAAAAGTATTGGATATGTCCTTCCCTTCCAATCTTCTTTATAGCACAATACATAATATAATCTTGATAATGAATCAGGCTTTTATTAAAATGCAGACTTTTTTCAAGTCCTATAACCATTAATAGTTGATTAAGAATATATGCAAAATCTGTAATTTTATGGAATTGATTGCTGCATACTGCTAGCAAATCATATTTTTCCAGAAATGCTTCCAACACATTCAAGCATATTCCAACCTCTTTTGTATCAAAAAATAAAATCAGTTTTCTATTGACTTCAAGAATAATGGCTTCAGGGAAAATCAGCGACAAATGATTTCTATATGACATCATCATTCGTGACTCTGCCTTTCTGGTTTTATCAGAAATAGCAATTATATAGTAATGATCATGAAGCATCCACGAAAAACCTTCTGCCCGTTTTTTGAACTCTGCTTCTGAGTATTTTGCATCCTGAATTAATTCTTGCAATAGATTTTCACTTCGTGTTGTATTAGGTAAAATATTTTCTTTTTCAAGAAATAGTTGAAGTGCTCCACACAAAAAATTCATAATTTCGATATCACTATCTTTGAACGGATGATTATAAGCCACCGTTAAAAACCAGCCAAAATATCTTCGATTTACAATCAATCGGCAAATTAAACGTTCTCTTTTTTTGGGTGATTTCAAAAGAAACGTCTGCGGTGTATTTTTTATTTGCTCCAGAACGTTAGCGTAATCGTATTTTTGAAATAGTTCACTTGTCACATATCCCATTCGAAATACACTATTTAATATCTCGTCATCTGCAGCCATTACTTCATTTGCCGAATGTACCAATAATCTTGTTGTAAAATCTTGTAATAAAATAGGATTTCCAAGGATACTAGCAGCAACATCCAATAAATCCTTTATAGACGTACAATCAAACAAAGCACGACTGATCGCCAATTCTGCCTCCAAGATACGACTTTCCAAATTTAATTTCGATAAAAGTGCTGTAAACACTTCTCCCGGAGCATCACTCTGATATATTATATAATTCTCTGGTTTCTGCATATCAATAAAATCATTCAAATTTCCTAAAAGAATAAATATAGATGGGGCTTCCAGACAGCCATCTCCTACCTCTAACAATACCGGAGCTGTTACCACATAAATAATATTTTTTGTGAATGCTACAGACGTCAATGAAAGATTACAGACTTGGCAAATGTTCTGAGACTTATCTTTTATGTGAATTTCTTCTATATTCTCAGCTGATAATGCCTCTATCAAAACGGAAAGCTTCATATTTTCTCACCTACTTCTACAATTAGCAAAGAGGCACTACAAGCGCAGCACCTCTCTAGTTCCAGTTTTAATTGTCTTTATCTTAAACCATTTCTCCTGATTTGTATACCTGAATCAAGCAATCCGTATATGCTTTCAAATTAGTATATGGATTTTCTCCCAAAAGCACTAAATCAGCAATCTTACCTGGCTCAATCGTTCCAATTTCTTCTGACATCCCTAATACTTCTGCCGATGTTAACGTTGCAGAAGAAATAATCTTTTCTGGAGGCATTCCATAATCCTGCATAACTAGCATTTCCTTAAATGCAGATGGCTGTGAACCAAAACACGGAGAACCCGCATCCGTTCCTAATGCAATCTTCACCCCTTTTTCCATTGCTCTCGCAAAAGTGCTTTTCTGCTGTCTTGTTACAAGAGCAGAACGTTCCACCATAAAATCACTTAACACACCCTTGTTTTCCGATAATATTTTATAAATAGCCAATGTTGGAACCAAAGTTAGTCCTTTTTCTTTCATCATGTCTAAATACTCATCCGGAATGTCCGGTCCATGTTCAATCGTATCAATTCCTGCCTTGATACATTCAATAATTCCTTCCTGCGAAACTGCATGAACAGCAACCTTCATATGAAGACGATGTGCTTCATGAACAATAAATTTAAGCTGATCTAAATCGTACATGCTTGGTCCAACATCTTCCAGTCCAGCTGCACCACCAGTATCCATAATTTTAATCCACTGGCAACGGATTCCTTTTTTTACAAACAAAGTCTTTTTTTCCCGTATTGCATACAAAAGTTCATCTTTCGTATTTGCAATCGTTCCAATTGATGGAACATGTCCATATATACTCTGAATTGCAGAACCGCATGGAATAACTCTCGAACCTTTAATCCATCCCTTTTCAACTGCAAACGCCGTTTCAATTGATAAATCCTTAGGACTTCCTACTTCTCGTATGGTTGTAACTCCCTTTTTTAAAGAATTTTCAACATTATGTACACTTCTCAAAAAAGCTTGATATGGACCGTACATTTCATCCATATCTTCTGAAATAGCGCTTCCGTCCCATGTACTATGCACATGCATATCAATAATTCCTGGTGATAAATATTTTCCTTCACCGTCTACCACCTGATCCGCAGAACTCTTAATATCTCTTCCTATTTTCTCTATTCTTTCATTTTTGATCCAAACATCCACATCTGAAAGTATCTGCTGATTTCGAACATCAACTACATTCACATGTTTAAATAATAAAGTGCTCATAAATCCTTCACCTCCATTTTTATTCCTGTTTTATAATACCTGTTTTATACATGAATCTGGCAATAATAATTGTAAGCGCTATTCCTCCTAACAATACCCACTGAAGATCAATTTTTAATACTAGTATTCCTAATAAACAAAGAACAACTGAAACAACTGAAACCTTGAATTCTTTTAAAAGCCATAGTCCAGCTAAAGCACCAAATATTGCAGGAACGACATTACTAAATGCCGGAGCAAGAACTGCAGAATTTAACACTGGGGTCAATGGCTGCATCAAAACGATTCCCAATGCAATAATTACCGTTGTCGTGATACTGGATACTGCCACTGCCACAACTGATACAGCATTTGCTTTTTCACTTCCAGCTTCTATACCAGCTATACTCATTGCTGACAACGCACAAGGAATTTTCTGATTCTGCAGATTTCCGGTAATATAAGTCAAATAAAGGCTTCCTGGTCCTAAAATAGGTGGAAAAGCAATCATTTCACTTAAAACATACGAAGCCATCAAAATCCACATTGTTAAAACTCCTGGCCATATTATTTTAAAATCCGGCCATATTCCAGAACGTACTGAAGCAAAAAACGGAAATGCGCAGATTGCAATCAACATTGCCCATCCATATAATCTTCCATCATGATGCATTTTCTTTTCAAAATCAGTCATTAGACTTCACTCCTTTCCTAATTATGCTAAGAGCGGTGTTATAATCATTGATAATACTAATCCAAATAAAATTGTTAACGGAAAAGCATAATCTTTCAACCATTTTAGTGCTGGATTTTTCGCTGCCAAATTACATACATATGAAAACAGAAAACATCCAATAATAACCAGACTCGGAACAATTCCTTTCTTTCCACTATTAATTGCAAACGCAGCAATTACTGTAACTAATGCACAAAGACTGAAAATACCAATCCAACGGCTATCCTTTTTTCGGAAAACATCATAGGTTTTACAAACTGGTTTTAAAACCACTAAGACAATTGGCAATGCAACTGAACATCCTAATGTCATCGACCATGCAGCATTAATCCATGCCTCGATCGTCATTGTCGTCGATGTAAACTCAACTCCCATTGCTTCTGCTGCCATTGTTGCTGAAATTAATTCATTATTTGCTGAGCCTATAACAGAAGTCCTAAGCCACGGCAATGCTACACCAAGAACTGGAACCATTACGATTACGCTAAGCACAATCGGGATAGATGGAACCAAACTGATTCCAATGCAATTAATAACAATTTTTTTTAGCTCTTCCTTGCTTACTCCCAACCTTTCTGCTTCTTTCCAACCATTTTTCAAAAAAATGATACAGACAATGGTAACTAAAACCAAAACAACGGCAACAAAGATTGTAAAACTAGCATTGTTTACAAATTTCTGATAATCCATTCCCATTCCTCCTTGCTGTAAATATTTTCTTGTTGCAATTATTTTATAAAACCTTGTATTATTTTTCATTGTGCTCAGTGTACAAATCTATAATCGCATTTTTGTCTGTATGTTTAATGTATTTGTCGTTTTTAACAAGATTTTCAGTCTTTTCCGGCATCATATGACTAAAATAAGGCGAGAAGTGCTTCTCGTCACTGCACTTCTCGCCTCATTTACAATTGTATATTCAAAAACACCTTAAGCATTTTTCTATTCATTCACCGTTGATTTTTACAGCACCTTCCGTCCATTTACTGTCAGCTTAAAGGTCGTTCCCAGTATCTCCGCCGACTTCCGGCAAAGCATCATTCTTCCCAGGAAAATCTCAAAATAATCATACATGGAACATATCTTTTCATCTACCTGAAGATTCAGGGCAATAACTGAACGATCCTTTTCAATCTTAAGTTTGGACTCTGTTACCGCATAATTCACACGGTCGTGGATATCAAAAGTGGCTCTCTCTTTTTCACGAACACGGCTTCTTCGTACATCCGTCTTATCAGCGATAATCAGAGCTGCGGATATTACATCCTCCGGACTTCCGATGTGCGGCAGTCTCACCGTAGACACCGGCTCCGTGGGAACAGAAGACCGAGCCGCTTGGGTTTGCCAAATCCGCATCCGGATCATAACCGGCTGCTTCGATGACCTCTTCCTCATTATGGCAGGGTCCATATCCATCCAGGGTACAGACAAGCTGTCCTAAGCCGCTGGTATAAACCGTTACTTCTGTCTGATATCCATCCAAGGATGAAGCCGGTGCACGACCGGTAAGTATCGCCTGTCCATCCTCCAGAACCGGTCCTTCAAAAACCGCAAACCGGCGTTCCAGATCCGTCATTGCACGTCCTACCATCTTGTCCGGTATCGTCAGATGAAATGCATAAAATGGCTCCAAAAGCATCGAATGTGCCTGCATCAGGCCATGACGGATAGCCCGGTAAACCGACTGACGGAAATCCCCGCCATTCAAGATATTCACAGGCAATTTTACTACCTGTTATGATACCATGAATGGCGGGGATTGTAAAATTTTATCATCGGTTGATGAAATTCAGTACCACCACAAGCAGCAGCATATGAACCGGATAAAATGCATAACAAAGATACTGGAATGGTCTACTGTGGTAGCCCTGTCTGCCGCGGTACAGCCAGATGGGGATCAATGCCAGAAGCGCAAGCCCCTGCTGGCACAGTTCAAATTCCATGCCAAATAGCTGAACCGGATACATCAGACCGCCCAGCAGTTCCACATTCAGCCAGTATAGGGCAGCCAGCTGTCCCAAGAAGCACCACCATTTCCGCCCATGGAGGAAATAGAACACAAATACCGTCAGAACACCGACTCCGTAGTAATCCACCATGCAAAGAGTTCCCAGTACCAGACCTGCCAGCACAACCAAAACGCACACCAGCAGATACATCCAGGTTTTTCCTTTTTTCCGTACCTGTTCCATAAGCCAGATACCTAAAAGGCCCAACAGGAATGTCCAGAGGACATTCTGGTGAACCGGATAAAACCAGGTACCGCCGTACATCAAATCAAAGGGAATTTCTGAAAGCACTGCAAACAGCAGCATCCGAAGGATGTACTTTTTAAAGCTTCTGGTGTGGAAGTACCCCTCCACCGCCATAAAAGCGAAGATAGGAAATGCCACTCTTCCGGCACAGGTAAGCCACTCCCTAGCAGGAAGAAGCGTCGCCCAAAGGTGATCCATCAGCATAAGCGTCATGGCGATGATATGCAGTGCCGCCGCACTGATATCAAAACGTTTCAAGGTGGATTCATTGATTCTGTTTGTCAACACAAATTTACTCCTTTGGGTCTATTTTTATGATAAAACGATATTTCTAAGCTTATCTAAGTCATCCTTATCCGGATGTGAAAGCGCCCGTTCAAAATTTTCAATCAGAACATCCAGATTCGCCGGATACTCCGGCTGTTCCTTCAGCTTTACATAGTGATCTCTCACTGCCATCGGCATTTTACCCTGGCACATATATTCACCAATTACCGTGTTACTGGAATCTATCGACTGTTTCACATTTGTAAGGATCCTCCGGTAATAGGCCTCATCGACACCAAAACCAGCAGTTCCAAACAGGAAAATCTTTTTATTTCTCAAGGACGCAAGGAGTTTAAGGGAATCTCCGTCTGCATTTCCCTTATCGGTCCAGAAGCCAACATAAAGAACCTCCGAAGATGGTTCCTCCCCCTTCGCTTCTCCAAAATAATCACATGTTTCCGCTGGCAGCACCTCGTGAATCTGATCGGCCAGCTTTCTTGTATTTCCAGTTAAACTGCTGAATATAATTGAATATCTTTTTTCCATATCTTGTCTCCTGCCGTATGTATTTCTATTTCACCACGTTAAGGAGTTACCTTACCCTATCTTTATATCAAAACATGCCCGGCAGTTTCGCCGCCAGGAATAATCCAGCACCAAATGAGATCAGATTGGCCACAAAGGAATACAGGATATAATATGCATCCTCCTTTTTCTTTTCTGATATCCTCTTAAGAATTGTGCAATACAACACTGCCTCCAGAGCAAATACAATCAGCTCAAAAAGTACATAGAAAAATGTAAATGCAAGAGGGCCGGAATTATAATTAATCACATTGAGCAGCACATTTAAGATAATCTGCGTAATAATGTTGACAACAGCCAGAATCAACAGCTGTTTTTTCTGTCTGAAACCAAACAGCAGCGCCACCAGCATTTCGATTAAAATAGTAAGGACGATCCTTGCTCCAAGAGCCAGCATCTCCTGCCGGTAATTATACGAACGGTAGGCCTCAATCCGCTCATTGGTACTCAAA
This sequence comes from Clostridium sp. AM28-20LB, assembly GCF_003480665.1. Lineage (NCBI taxonomy): Bacteria > Bacillati > Bacillota > Clostridia > Eubacteriales > Clostridiaceae > Clostridium > Clostridium sp. AM28-20LB. The sequence goes on from NZ_QUJN01000003.1 coordinate 342,383, forward strand.
TCATCATTGTATTCCACCGAACCGATATCCACACCATCCATATCCACTGTATAATACGTATCAAATGCATAACGAGCATAAATTCCACTGGATACAAAGGTTTCCGTTTCCGGATAATACAGAAGAATCTTAAAATCACCCGGCGGATAATAGGTCCATGCAAGCTCTTTGCTTTCACTTACCTTCCAGCTCCGCTGCAGAAAATAGTATCCATCCGGATCCTTGTAATTCACAAAGATCTCCCAGATACCAGGATCCATGTACTCTTTCTGGGCACTCTCCGTTCTTCCATCCCAGGCACTTGCCGGACCAGTAGATTTCTCCTTCGACAGCAAAGTTCCATAACAGAGCTCATCCCCCATATGCTCAAACTGAATCCGAACAGAGGCCTTTGGTCCCATATCGGCATTGACTGTCATCGGAAATGCTGAAACTGCCATTATCATACACAAAAGCATTATAAAAACAAGACTGTATTTTCTATTTTTCATACCAAAAGCCTCCCTTCAGATATTTTTATTCTGGTGAAGAATCTCATCGGCATTCTTGCTGCAAAATACTACATCCGATGGGAATCATCTTCCATCTTGTAAACAAACAGGCGGTTCATCCCCTCCTGCCATGGGTATTCAAATTCCAGACGATTCCCAATTCATCACATATTCTTTTTCTCTTGTGAATTCGTCCATCTCTTCACTCTGAATAGTAAATCCTTCTCGTTGATAAAAAGACATTGCCCTGACATTCTTCTGATATACCTTTAACTGTAATTTGTCTTTTTTATCCTTGATGTAATCCAACAACATTTTACCTATGCCACATGACTGCATTTCGTCAGAAACAAAAATACCTTCTATGTATTCATCACTTACTCCTATAAAGCCTTGAATCATTTTATCATCTTCATACACATAAACTTCCGCCTGTGGCAGCATTTCCTTCACGAATTCATAATTACTTATCCAGTATTGTTCAGGAATAAAAAAATGTGCTTTCAGATTAGTTTTCAACCATATATCAGCGACTCTATTTATATCTACCTTCTGCAACTTTCTAATCATAACGATTATTCTCCATCCAACCTGATTATAACACGATTAACTCATTACGATTTACCTATCTGTACTCAACAATTTCTTCGAAAGGTTTCCTTGGTCTTTTAGCCGGAGCTTCATTGGCAAATCCAATCGCAACAATTCCTGTCAATTGGCTGTCTGTTCCGATAAAATCCATCAGCTCATTATAGGCAAAACAAGTATTGGCAATCCATAAGGTACCCAATCCATATCCCGTTGCTGTCAGAATCATATTTTCAATCGCCGCACCTATGGACAGTGAATCACATATTTCAACAATTCGCTTTTCATTTTCAATGCTTGCAAATGGAGTATGCTGGTTGGTATTAAGCACTGCTATAAGGCATGGGGCCTCCTGCATGATTCTAACGGTATTCTCAGCATCCGGTATGGCAAATGCCCATTCCGGCATAAGTTCATGGGTCATTTTTTCTGAATTTATACCATGACGCATGACATCAACCAGTTTATCTTTTTCTTTCCCCTGATATACAATAAATTTCCAAGGCTGTCTGTTTTTAGCAGATGGTGCAAGGGAAGCACTGTATATGATCTCGTCAATTAACTTCCTTTCGATCTCATCTGGCTTATATTTTCTTATACTTCTTCTATTCTCAATTTCACGTATCATAGATTTCTCTCTCCTTTAGAACCTTGCCCTCAAGACTCATCTTCTCCTATGATTTCCAACCTATCCATCCCAACATGACATTTCAGGAAAAGCACCTCAACACCTGCTGCCTTTGCCTCGTGAAGTGCAGCGCCAAATTCGGGATGCGTTTCCGTATTCGGCCTGACTTCACTAATGCCTTCCATTTGAATCACAAATGCTATCAAACATTTATATCCTTGTCCGCACGCAGCTGCAAGTTCCTTTAAATGCTTAACTCCTCTTTCCGTCGGGGCATCTGGAAAATATCCAACTCCGTCTATCTCAAGGGTGCAGCCTTTGACTTCCATTAGATATTTTTGCTTTCCTTTTTCCATATAGAAATCCAGCCGGCTATTTCCAAAGGTATACTCTGGTTTAATAGAATCATACCCCTGTGTCATCAGCCATTCTTTTACCACTTTATTCGGTGCCTGAGAATCAATGTTAACCCATATCTTATTCTTCTTAACTGCAATCAAATCATAGCGAGTCTTTCGATTTGGATTCTTTTCTATGCAATCTTCCAAAATCACTTCCGCCCCCCGCAGCAGTAATTCACGACAACGTCCCGTATTCTTTACATGAACCGATTCTACCGCTTCCGAGCCATCAATCTTTACCCGCGCAATAAAACGATTGGGACGTTCTATGAAAATTGCTTTCACTATCTTATCATATTTCATGTGACGTTTCCTATTATATGTACTGAAACATTCATTTTACACGATTGGATTCACTGGCAGCGGCCTGTGCTTTGCAGTATAATAATCACAATCAATTCGAATAAAACTAAAAGCGGAGGCATCGCTTCCATGTTTGTCGGAACCTTTGCTACGATTGCCTGGGAAGTTATGGGACATCCGTTCGGTCTGGCAACCATCCTGGTTGCAGTTCCGGTTTCTTTCCTTACCCTGATCGTTGTCTCCTTACTGACCCAGAAAGAAAATCAGGCGGCTGCCTAAAAGATGGCCTTTACTGATAGAAAAGAATTTTATAGTAAAACCGATTGGTTCAGATGGGCTGCCGTGCCAATGTACGGCAGCCCATCTGGCATCATTCTATCAGCCCTTTCGCTACCTCTTTCAGTTTCTTAGCCGACTCCACCAGCTTCTCCGCCTCTTCCTCACTCAATGCAATCGGCACATGCGTCTCCACACCCCCGATTCCCACGATCGCCGGCATACTCAGAGTGATATCTTCGATGCCGTACTCCCCGTGCATCATCGCAGACACCGGCAGAATCGAGCGCTCATTGCGGACGATACACTCGCAGATGCGTTTTACCGACATTGCAATTCCGTAATACGTCGCCTGTTTTTTCGAAATAATTTCGTACGCACTGTTTTTGACCTTCTCCGCGATCGCGTCCATCGCCGCATCGTGGTTAAAATGTCCGCGCATCTCGCAGAAATCGTTCAGCGGAATGCCCGATACATTCGTACTGCTCCACGCCGCGATCTCGCTGTCCCCGTGCTCACCGATGATAAACGAATGTACACTCCGGCTGTCCACGCCCAGGTGTTCGCCCAGCGCATATTTAAGCCGTGCCGTGTCAAGCACCGTACCCGAACCGAGCACCCGGTTCTCCGGCAGCCCGCTCAGTTTCAATGCCACATACGTCAAAATATCTACCGGATTCGATACGATCAGCAGAATCCCGCCAAAATCGCGTTTTACAATCTCCGGGATGATACTCTGATAAATTGCCGTATTCTTCTGCACCAGATCAAGCCGCGTCTCCCCCGGCTTCTGGTTCGCCCCCGCTGTGATAATGATGATCGCCGCGTCCGCCGCGTCGTCATACGTGCCCGCGTAGATCTTCATCTGCCCTGCAAACGGAATCCCGTGCGCGATATCCTTCGCCTCGCCGTCCGCCTTTTCCATATTTACATCTAACAGAACCAGCTCGGAAAATAACCGGCTCTGCATCAGTGTAAATGCCGTTGCTGAACCCACAAATCCGCACCCGATGACTGCCGCTTTTCTTGGATTTACCTCTCTGCTCATACGCTCATTTCTCCTTTTTTCTCCGGCTTATACTACATGTCCATGTTTCTAGCATCCGATCTCTGCATATGGACAAGCATACCTCTAGTCTCTCCTGCCATTCATATGTATTGTGCCGCTTACAAGAAGGAGTATACATGCTTTGGGACATTTTTTCAGTTGTTTAAACAACGAAAATAGAAACTACAACACTTTCTGATCATCCGACGACAATGTGAGCTACCAGCAAAGAGGAGTTCCCATCATGTATTTTTCCGTACAGTCCCGCTGCTTCGATCCTGCCGAAATCTATTTATGGTCCGCAAAAAGGCGCTTCCAGGGAAGATATCGTAAACATGGATCGCTGGATGCAGGCCTCCGCCCGGAAGAATCTGAGCGATACGGTGGAACAGGTGATGCGGGTGGTTCGGCGGTTTTCGTAAAAATCGGAAACAAAGAATGTGCTGATATAAGAAAAACCGGAGAGGAACTTTGATCATTCATTCTCTCCGATTTTTTTCAACTTTCCTTGTATATTAGCTATTATACATTCACTTTTTTCGAAATCATTTCCATATATTTTCGAATATGCATCCTTCTAATTTTTATTTAGAGAGCGCATTCTCCGCCGCATCCAGCCCCTCATATCCATACGCCTTCACTTCCGCCTCCATCGTCAGAAGTGCCAGACTCTTTCCTTCCTTTTTCAGTTCATTGATAAACTGCCAGTACGTATGCAGAGTGCTGTCCGAGTAAGTCCGCAGTTCTCCAAGCAGGTACGTCTGGAAGGAAGTATCATACAGCGTATCTTCAGAACTGTAGAGAAGCCGGTTTCCAGACGCCAGCACCGGATATTTCGCCTGGTACTCTTCCATCCAGGCAAGCTGCTGTTTCACGATCGCATCACTCCACTGTTCGCCCGCCAGCGTCGGATCAATCAGAAAATGATGCAGTTTCTTAAACTGCTCCGGTGCGGTGCTCGCCATCATCCACGCATATTTCTCCATTACCAGATTGCGCCCCTGCTCATGGGCGCGGTCCATATCCGCCTGCACGCAGTCTATGAGTTCCTCTGTCCACGGTGCAAAATGGCTTCGTCGCATGATAAAAAATGTCTCCGGATCGTCCTGACAAGAAGCACGTCCGCCCTCGTTATTGACTTTCTGAAAATCTTCCCACTCCATCTGAATCAGTTTCTCTATTTTCTCCTGTTTCGTCATACGCTGTCCTCCCTTTCGCTTGCCAGATCCCTTCCAAATCAATTTCCTGCATCTTTTCTTTCAGTTACAGTCCATGCGCGTTCCCATTTTGATGTGTCTATCCGCGGCTTATCCTTCCATCACATGACATTTTTTCAGCTCCGGATCCTGAATCCGTTTCATGATCTCCCACGTATGCGCTTCCAGAAATGCATCCCGGCTGTCAGTCAGTCCCTGTTTTCGCAGTTCCTCAACCACCGCCTGACAGATTTCCTCGATCCGACCCACACGCGGATCTAACTGGTTTACATAAGGATTCCATCCCGGGGGAAACGGCGGCTTCCACATCTCGCTCGTATCTCCCATCACCGAAAGCTCCCGGATTTTTTCCGCCACCTCCGGCAGAATCTGAAAGTTTTCCATTCCCCGGAACATCCACTTATAGTAAGGCATATACGTCCGGTTTAGTAAATAGACCATCGAAATCGCCTGCCGCACAAATTCATCGAGCGCCAGCATCGCCGCAACCGTATCGCCCCGCCGCATACAGCGGCCATAATTATACTGTCCCGACTGCGCCATTTTCGCTGCCCGCGCCGCGATCTTCTTGATCCGGACATCCTCCGGATAATACTTCCGGATCGCCTCGCGGATCGCAGAAAATTCTCCCAGTCCATCCTCAAATACTGCCCCGCCCACGACTGCCGCCAGCTTATCTTCCGGCAGATGCAGCCAGCGCATCAGGCTCTTTGGCGGCTGTTCCATCCCGATAAAACGGCTGTAAAATGCCTCTATCTCAAACACACCGACACGTCCGCCGCCCCGCGCACTTGTGAGGCGTGCCGGAACACCTGCAAACTCCCCTGGCAAACGGTCATAGGCATCCTGAAGCGCATTTCCGTACTGGTTATAATCTTCCGCCGAAAACCACAGACAGAAACCCGCCCCGAAATCGTGATCCTGCGATATCGCATCGTCAAATCCCAGACATTCCGAACCTTCGCCCACCAGTCCCGCCGCCAATCGCGGCAGAAGCTCTGGAAAATCCCGCTCCAGCATCGGACGCCCGACTTCTTCATAATATCGTTTTGCCAGTTCTAGTCCCTGCATCTAATCCCCCTACCTGATTTTATGGTTTTTTCTATTTCTACGTTTTCTCTATTTTCAGTATCTTTTTTTCATGCGCGTTTCTTGCACGCTTTTTATCAAATCTTCCATCTGAAAACTTTTCAAAAAACGCTTTTTTCTTGTCCTGTCTCAGAATTTCGCATCCTTGAACTGACAGCTCGCACAGTGGCTCGGGTTTCCGCCCTTGTCTTCCTTCTTGTCTGCAGCTCCGGTAATGCCTTTTTCTTCCTTTTCTTTTTTGATCATCTCCAGATTCTGGCGGATCACCGCGCACGCATCGCTCTCGCCAAACCGGGACTGCGTTACCATCAGCGCTTTTTCCAGCAGCCCGATCGCCTGATCATAATTGCCGCGCCGCCATGCCAGCTCCCCGGCTGCTGCCAGCGCCGAACCAAAGTGTCCCGACTGCACGCCCTCCGGGGACGCATAAAAGGTCAGGCTTTCCTTTAACTCCTCGTCTGCCTCATCCAGCCGTCCCAGCGCCATCAAGGATAGCGCCCGGTTGACATGGGTCGTTGCCACCTCCGCCTCGCTGTTCTCCATCTTTTTAATTAGTTCCAGCGCCTTATCCAGCGATTCCAGCGCCTTTTCATGTTCCTCCTGTTCCTGATAAATCTGGCTGATATTATTGTAGAGACTTGCCATCTCATAGCCATCCGTTTTTCCAAGATTCTTAAAAATCGCTTCCGCCTCCCGGTACTGGGAAAGCGCTTTCTCCACATCTCCTGCCATCCGGCGCGCGGTTGCCGCATTTAAAAGTGTCGTTCCATGGTGGATCGAACCATCCAGTCCCATCCCCGCAATCAGGGACAGCGCCATATCCGCCATATCGACTGCCTGTGCAACCCGTCCGGTATTCCGGTAGAGTCCTTCCATCTCATTGCACATCATCAGGCAAAGGCTTTTGTTCCCTGAATCCAGCCCTTCCTTCATCCAGCCCATCATTTTCTCTTCCGCTTCGTCCAGTTTTCCCTGCGCATAAAGGCGATCCAGTTCCTGAAACATCTGCTGTGTATCCATTTTTATCCCTCTTTCTTTCCCTTCTTTATTCTTGTTTCTGTTATTTTTTTCATTAATGTGCCTTGGCACCTTTGACACAAAAAGAGATACCGCAAAACCTTTTTCCCATCCCTCTGCTCCCCATCTTCTTATTTCTGACAGGTCAGTGCACGGATTCTGTGGTTTTGCGGTATCCACTATCTGTTCTCAAACCTTGTAAAATCTATCTCTTTCTCAATAATGCTTTCTATGCCGCCATGCAGCACCCGCATTCGGATCGCGTTTCATTTCAACGATCCGGCTTTTACAAATCCTGTATTCATCAAACGAAGCAACTTCCGATCGCCGCATCACCCCATCGGCGAATATCCAAACGTATTTACCAGCGCATCAATCTTCTTTCCTGCCTTGCAGAGCGGGCAGTCACGGTAATCTGAATACGTATAATCCGGTAAATCCTTCTTGCCAAAGACTGACTTGATCGGCACACCATCCAGCGAATCCATCGCACTGAAAATCGCCGATGCGCCCTGTAAGATACCACCGTAATACTGGATGCTCTCAACTGCCTTATTTAAGGTACGTCCCGTCGTCACGGATGCCATCAGGATCATCACATGTTTATCGCGGATCATCGGAATCAGGTTGTCACGGAAAATGATCTGGCTGTTGTTGTTAAACTCCGGGCTGATTACATAGATAGATTTGTGCGCGTTCGTCGAGAGAAAACCGCCCTTTGCCAGCTCCTCCGCCAGAAAAGCACCGATAACTTCCGTGCCCTCCATGCAGACAATCGTGTCGATCACGGTGTCATACAGATACATGCCAACCAGCGCCTGTGCAACTTCCTCCGCCTCTTTCGTTCTCGCTTTCAGGGTCGTCACATCAATGTAATAATTGATATGTGCATGGTTTGTTGCGAAATGTCCTGGCCGAATCTTTAACGGTACTGTCGCTCCAGTTGTGTAGATCTTTGTATAACTTTTCTCCATAAAAACGCCCCCTTCTCCATCTAAATAGGTGTTCATAAATGTTTGAAACTGCTTCTAAAAGTTCCATGTTCACAGTCACTTCCATCCATGGATTGATACCCTTATTATACTAGAAAATGTGGCGTTTAACAAGATAAAATCTGTCATCATATGTATATTTTTTTATTTTTCTGTCTTTTCTCCAGGCATTTTTTTCTCACAAACAGAACACACACCCGATACTAAGACTGTGAACTACTCGGTAACTAAGTTACCAGAGCATCTGAAATCTGGCGGGATAC
>NZ_QUJN01000004.1:0-383 GCF_003480665.1 Clostridium sp. AM28-20LB
GGTTTCATTTCATTATCCTGTAGAAACTTTCCAAGATTGAACCAGTAATGCCCTGTCGGTTCCATACCTGGAACCACCTTATCCTTCTCATGTCTTTCTTTGAGGTTCAGGATCCATTCCTTAAATGTCACAAATCCAGCCTCTGTATTGCTAAACTTAAATGGCTTCTTCGAATACTCGATTCCTCTGTAATCAAAAGCTCTGGCATAGTGCATTTCACTTCCGACATCAATTCCGAGTACCAAAGTTTTTTCTGTAATAGCTTCAATTTTTGCGTTCTGTGTGTTAGACTTCATTGTAGATACCTCTCTGTATAATAAGATTTTTACTAACCTGCCAGTCAGTAGTCTTATTGTACTCTGAGGTATTTTCAATTTTCAACG
>NZ_QUJN01000004.1:393-257038 GCF_003480665.1 Clostridium sp. AM28-20LB
ATTGTACTCTGAGGTATTTTCAATTTTCAACGTCTACGCTTTTTATTATACAGGAAGCTCCTTTTACTTTTTGAAATAATTTTCTCGAAATCCTAACTGCATTACCAGGTCATTATACTTCGGATATGGAAAAGTATCGCAAGTTGCAAAAAAAGGGAGAGATAATGTTACTGTTCACAGGTAGGCACTTTTGGAACCGAAAGTGCCGTAAGAAAACGTGGTGGCAGCAGGAATTTGCCGTATTTAAATGCGAAGCCACGGCAAATTCCGTTACTGGGCACGTATGCGTGAACAGTAACGAGATAATAGGGGAAATTTAAGATTTCCTTCCTTGCTATCCACAAAACGAAATGCTATACTGATACAAGCCGTTTCTCTGGTTTTACGAATAAGAAAAGGAGAAGAATGTGATGGAACAGACAGAGATTGCAAGAGAGCAGGGAGCTCCGGCTGCATCCATTTTGGCAGAGCAGGCATGGGAAGGAAAAGTACGAAAGGTTTTTTCATGGATTGTGTCGGTGTATCTGTGTGTGGTGTTTGGGGCATTTCCGCTATATTTCCATAATTATTATTATGATATTCTGGTATCGAAATATCAGTTTTACTGGCTCAGCACGGTTGCGATGCTGGCGTCATGCCTGATCGCAGCGATAGTATTTGCGTGCATGGACTTAAAGCGGTTTGGCGGGGCGCATGTGCGGCATTTTTTTTGCGCGTTTCGACCGTCTGAATTAAAAAAGCAGCCATTTGCCTATAAGGCACTGGCAGTTTTCTGGGGACTGGCACTGATATCGACGGTGCTGTCGGATTATGTGTATGAGTCGTTCTGGGGCAATGAAGGACGATTCAGCGGATTTTTTTTGATTACGCTGTATGTGCTGGGAACGATTGTGAGCAGCAAGTATGGTCGGATGAGAAAATGGTACCTGGATGTGTTTTTGGCATCGTCCGTTCTGGTCTGCCTGTTTGGAATCACAGATTATTTCCAGATGGATTTATTGGGATGGAAAAAGGGCGTGAGCAATGAACAGGGAAACCTGTTTGTATCTACATTGGGAAATATCAACACGTATACGGCGTTTGTGGCGCTTACGATGGCGGTTGCCTGCGGCTGTTTTGTAAGTGAGAGAAAAGTGGGACGCCGTATCTGGTATTATCTGGTTTCGGCGCTGGCCTTTTTTGCATTGATTACCGGACAGAGTGATAATGCATATTTATCACTTGGAATGCTGTTTGCGGTGATGCCGCTGTTTTTATTTACGACATGGCGGGGCATCGCAGATTATGGTATTCTGGCGGCTACGTTTATGACCGTGATCAAGGCAGTAGATACGGTCAATAAAGTATATGCCGATCAGGTCATCGGTCTGGGCGGTGTGTTTGGCGTGTTGGTGCGCTATCGTTATCTGGAGGGAATCGTCGTTTTATTCTGGATTCTGGCGGGGATTCTCTGTGTTTGGAAACGGAAGATGGAACAGACGAATCCAGAGAGCAAACCGGGACGATGGATTTGGCGTGGCTGGTGTGCCGTTTTGATTCTTGGATGCCTGGCAGTGGCATTTGTCCTCTATGATGCAAATCTGGGAGGACATGCGGAACGGTACAGCGCGTTGTCCCAGTATCTTGTTTTTGATGATGACTGGGGGACGAACCGGGGATATTGCTGGAGAATTGGCTGGCAGTCCTATCGCGAGCTGCCGTTCCTGCATCAGTTGTTTGGTTTTGGACCAGACACATATGGAATTCTGACTTGGGATTTCAGGCAGGATGCGCTGGATCGGTATGGAGTTTTCTATGAGAGCGCCCACAACGAATATTTCCAGTACCTTGTTACAATGGGACCGCTTGCGCTTGTATCTTATCTTGCGTTTCTGGGCGGCACCTGCGTGCAGATGTGCAAAAAATGGAAAGAGTGCGCCTGGATCCTGGCGCCTGTTCTGGCGGTGCTCTGCTATGGAGCACAGGCAGTTGTTAATATCAACCTCCCGATCGCGACACCGATTATGTGGGCTATGCTGGCGATTGGGCTTGCACTCACAAGAGAGAAAGCAGAACAGGCAGAATAGCTCAAATAGACAGAACGGATTAAATAGACAGCAAATCCGAGCAGATTCGGCGGAAAAGCCGAAATGACGAACTTTGTCGATTTAGAATTTAAAGTAATGTGTGCACAGTAACCCGTGTCGAAATTTGCGATCGATAGACTCTTTTATTTTTCTTAAAATCGGTTTATAAATAATATGAAAAGAAAAAACGATATGATCGCCTGGCAGAGCTGCGTTATGCAGTGTGGTCATCTGAATGGAAGAACAGGCAGTCAAAAGGAGGAGAGTTTATGGATGAAGCTAAAAAATTGGTCGTTTTAGAGCAGGAAAATGAAGAATTAAAGCGTGAGCTGAGGGAGTTATTTAAAACTCTGGATCAGATGAATCAAAGCTTAAACCGGATGATTGACCACTACATACTCTGTAAGACGGAGAAGGCGGGATAAGCGGAGAGCCTGGATAAGATGGAAAAGAAGAGGCTCATTTATACCAGATGGAGCAGGTGAAAAATCAAATCAAAAATTAAATAGTAGATCGAATATGAAAGCCGCATGATTCAGAAGGTATGTTATCAAACCAGAATGAATCATGCGGCATTTTTTATCTACTCTGTGTAATATGTAGTCGGCGCGTCAATTCCCAGATTAAATCATGCATCCAGGAGACAGTCTGCTCCAGCTGCTCGTTTTTCTCTCTTAGAGCCAATACTTCCTGATAGAGCGTTTCCTTGTCGGAATCTTTTGAAATATCCGGATGGATCTTCGAGGAAGTGGAAGACGATTTTGTTTTACCCGGTGCTGCAGAAGGATCTGTCATCAGTTTGGTGTTATCGGGTGCTGCATTTTGAACCGACGATTTTTCATCATCCAGTGATTTGCTCCGGCCGGATGGCTTTGTCTGCTCTGGTGCCTTAGCCTTGTTCGCCGGTTTGGCTTTAGAATCCAAAGGGATCGCCGCATTAATCATGTGTCTGGAAATCAGGATCTGCCGCTGTGGATAGTCTAAGTCCATGAAATCCTGATACGGAATGGGAAGAGGAGTCATGGCAATTGAGCAATGCGGACACACCGCATTGGCAACGAGCTGAAAGAATCCATAATGTCCACAGTTTGGACAGCAATAAACATTTAAACCACGCATAGAGTTGCCTCCGTAGAAGTAAGAGTTGAGTCATTAGGAGAAAAATGAAAATATTCCCCTTATTATAATACGTTTTAATCGAGAACATTATAACTGGTTTTTAGAAAAAAATTTAAAAATTTCCAAAAAAAATTTCAAAACGATAAAAAAAGACATCTTTTAGAAAAAATACCGCGGTGTCACAAAAGTGTCCTGCGGTATTTGAACGGATGCAATATTATATTCTACTGGATGATTCCAGATGTGTCAACTGTCCAGACAGTATCATTGCTGTCTTTGATATCCTTGAACCCTTTTCCGAGTTCCGGACGGGAAGCGGAAGAGGAGGAAGAGGTTGCTTTCTGGATGGTGCCGCTGGTGTTTACCAGGTAGCGTTTTTCACTGATGGAAACCGGCTCATAGCGGAGTTCCGGATCCGCCTTCTTTAAAAGACCGTTTACATAAACCTGGTTATCGCGCTCGCCATGGTAGCCCTGTCCTTTGAGAGAGCCTTTGGTCTGGAAATACCAGATCTGGTTTTCTTCTAAATCATCATTGTAAATGGTCTGCTTGCCGGTACGCATCACGCCGTCGTCGCCGAAGTAGTAGGAGGCGAAGCTGCCATCCGCCTGTTTCAGGCTCTGAAGTCCGGTCTGCATTTCACCGCGCTCGTTGAAGCAGTAGCGCTCGGAATTGATGGTGAAAATAGCAAGATCCTTCTCGGCAAAGTAAGCGGTTCCGTTTTTAAAGAAGAAGGAAAATGGCTCTTCTTCTTCGCTGATGCCCGGTGCCCCTTCAATGGTGTACCAGCCGCTTGCCCGGCGTCCGCCATTTTCCGGATCGTAATAGCGGAAATCGTTTAAGCTGACAGTGTCTGTGGCAGAGTTGTCCGCTGTTGCTGCTTCGTTTGAAGGTGTGCTGGAGCTTACAAAGCCAGCTTCCGCGACATTGATCCAGCCTGTCTGCATCTGGCCGTCGATGAAAGTGTAGTAGCCATTGTCGATTTTGCGGTCCATCTGGTTTACGATCATGCGTCCTTCGGTGTCAAAATAGCACCAGATATCTTCATCGTCGGTGTCTTTCGTGATGGTTTCCAGCAGAATCCATCCGGTTTTTCTGGCGCCGTCATCCTCCTCGCCGAGGTAGTAGGTCTGTCCGTCCAGCTCCAGAAGCCCGGTCTGCATCAGTCCGTCCTCGTCGAAATAGTAGGTTTTTCCGTTGATGCTCATCCATTTGGCAGTTACAATCTTGCCGTCCTTGCCAAAATAGAGCCAGGAGCCGCCGTCCGGAGAATCCGGGCTGTCATAGCTGATCTCATTTTCAGCCGAAACCCATTGGTTCTTTGCCATGTGCCCCTCATCGTTGACGAAATAGTCATCGACTCTCTGATTGGTAGCAATCTCGCCTTCCTCATCGAGATAAAACCAGTCGCCATTCCGCTTTTTCCATGTGTTTGTCTCTTTATAGCCGTCCTCATCGTAGTAATAAAGACGACCATCTTCCTCTGTCCAGCCGCTCTGAGCCGCCAGAACTCTGTAAGTTCCCGTATTTGTCATTATAGGTGCAGCAGCCGCGAACAAAGCCGCAGCGGATAAAACAGCTAAAGTTTTAGTTTGCTTACGCATGGTATAATCTCTCCTTTTTGAAAATGCGAAAATCCATCGCTGCATTACGGGGCTTATTATACGGGGATTATGCGTAAAAAGATAGTGTGCGTTGCTGGAAAGGGTGGAGAGATGTGGAAAAAGGTTACTGTACACGGGTAGGCACTTTTGGAACCGAAAGTGCCGTAAGAAAACGTGGTGGTAGCAGGAATTTGCCGTATTTAAATGCGAAGCCACGGCAAATTCCGTTACTGGGCACGATGCGTGAACAGTAACGGAAAAAGGGGTGAACCAGCTGGAACACCCCTTTTTCTATATGAAAATATAATTTTTTATTTTACGTATTTCGAATCCGTCAGGAACTCCAGCGTCAGCGTTCCTGCCAGCCTCTCCAGCGTATCTATCACATACTGGTTAATACTCTGTGATTTTTCCCGCGCGATCCGGTAGTCCATCGCGGAATTATAGTAGTTGTCTCCATCGACCGTATATCCGTCGAATCCCGCGCAGGCGGCGTGGTGGACGCTTGTTTTGGTCAGGACGTTCAGCAGCATGACAAAGGAATTATCGATGATCTCTGCATTCTGGTCGATCAGGGAATTATAGTTTAAGGTGTAATCAAAATGTGTATCTTTGACATTCGTCACGTTCGAGGTCGCGATGACGCGCACCGGGCGTCCTTGGGCGTCGGCGTGCTCGAGCAGGCGGTTGTTGAGCTGGACATACCGCCTGGAATTGCTTAAGAACGCATAATCGATTGGAATTCCCTCCGGGATAAAATTGACGGAGATTGTGATCGGATTGTGCGCCTTAATATAGGAAAGAATTGTCTCCTTTTCCAGTTCCAGATTCTTTCCCGGACCGAGCAGCAGAAGCGGGCGCTCGCTCCAGGAAGCACTCAATGCCTGAATATCGGCTTCGTCATTGCATTCTGTGCTCTGATACCTGCGGTACAGTGTTTCAATGTAATCTTTGTCGTAGAGCAGTTTTTTCTCCGGCTCAATCGCATCCAGAATCGTATTGATGGATTTAAGCGACAGGGTGTGTTTATCCATCAGGAAGCGGACGTAGTTCGGATGGCAGTTGTTGGAGGCGGAAATATAGAAGAACAGGTTGTATCCCCATGGGCTCTTGCGGAAGAACGGCATGATGCTGATGTCGATCGCCTCGAGCATCTGACTGACATTGAAATTGCGTCCGAATACGGTGTTCATGTACATGGAAATGAGTTCGATCGGAAGATTTCCGGCGCTTTTTCCCATGCCGTACAGGGTGGCATCAACTAAAACGGTGCGGTCTGCCGGTTCGCGTAAGACTTCCATGCTGTTCGAGTATGCGAGCTGGAAGTTATTGTGGGAGTGGTAGCCGATCGCGATCGATGGTTTTAAGTTGTAGTTTAAGAGCTGGAAATAGTGCAGCAGGTTATCCTGATGAAGCAGACCGTAGGTGTCTACAAGGGACATCGCATACGGTTCCAGATCGTTTACAAGGTCAACCAGATCCAGAAGCTCACGGTCGGAGTAGCTGGTGATCGAAACCGCCTGTGCAAACACTTTGTAGCCCAGTTTTTTGACTTCGTGGCAGAACTGGATCGCCTCATGCATCACATGTTTTTTGAAAATGACGCGGATGCCGTCGATGTAGGACTCAGAACACGGGCTTAAATTAGAAATATCGCAGGTTCCGTAGTCGATCATGGCGACGATCATCGTATTTCCCTTGTCCAGCTTGCCGAAAATCTGATCGGCACACTGGGTTGTCGGCATGATCGTGCGGTTGCGGTCGAAAGTGCGGCGGTCATCCAGAAAACCAACTTCCAGAATGTCCACGCCCGCGCTGATCAGACGTTCAAAAATAGTAACAATATTGTCGTGACCGAACTCCCAGTCGTTGACGTAGCCGCCGTCACGGAGAGTGCAGTCGAGTAATTTGACTTGTTTCATGATGTTTGTCCTCTTGTTATGTTTGTAATTTTAAAAATTGACTCCTAGAAACGCCCCGATATCATGCGTATCCTTTGCCGTATAAACCGGCGCATATTCCTGCCATGCCTCCGCGGTATCTGGTCCGAAGCCGTAGGTGACTGCCATAAAATCGACAGCTGCCTCTTTGGCACCCTTTCCGTCGGAAGAGGTATCACCGATAAGAACTGCCTCGGATGGAGACAACTCCAAAGCTTTTAAGCACTTGTGCAGAACGTCAGCCTTCGTCATTTTGCTGGCAAAATCGCTGCCGCAGATGGAGTCACAGAGTTCTGTGAAATGGTAATGTTCCAGCAGAGTCAGCGCATAATCTTCACGTTTCAGGGTGGCAACCCCGATCTTGCAGCCCTGTGCGCGGAGTGCGCGGATCAGGTCTTTGATACCGGCGTATGGCTCGGCTTTCAGCAGGTCGTGATCCTTGTACTGGGTGCGGAAAATCTCGGTTGCGTGGTTCGCGGCGTCCTCGTCCAGTCCATAGAGGCGGATGAGCGACAGCTTGACGGGCGGTCCGATAAAGGTGCGGAGTGTCGCCTCGTCGAGGGCAGGTTTTCCAAGTGCTTCTACCGTGTGACGCACGCTCGCAAAGACGCCTTCGGATGTATCGAGCAGCGTGCCGTCGAGGTCGAAGATCACGCCGCGGTATGTTTTCTTATTCATAGGGTGCTAGTCCTCCTGTGTAAAATCGCCTGTACTGTTTCAAGGTCGGCGGGGGTGTCTACGGAAAGCGTATATCCGCAGATGGGAAGAAATAGGATCGTTTTCCCATATTCGAGGAAACGCAGCAAATCCACGCCCTCGATCTGTTCCAGAATACCCGGTCTGCTCTGGCAGAAGAAATCGAGCGATTCCCGCGTATAAAGCCCGATACTCACAAATTTCCGGGAAGGTTTGTCAAGCGTCCCCTTGCGGAATGGAATTGGCGCACGGGAAATGTAAAGCCCTGTGCCGTCCGGGCGGCAGACCACTTTTATGTTGGATGGATCGGCTGTCTCGGCATCGTTCAGGATATCTGCCATGGCATTGATGAGAAATGGACGTTGTACATTTTCTTTTGAGGTAATAACAGTAAGCGCCTGCTCCATAAAATTTTGCAGAATCTCTGGTGTCAGAAGCGGTTCATCCCCGCCGATCATCGCATAAAAATCAAATTTCCGCGAAGAAGCAGACTTGGAATCTTCCAGAATCGTCACCGCCTCCTGAATGCGGGAGGTCGGATTCTGATGGGAATGGGAGGTGAAAACCGCCTCAAATCCATATGTCTGGCAAACAGCAGCAATCTCAGGGCTGTCGGTCGCAGCGTAAACGGCATCAAATACACCGCTGTCCCGCGCCGCCGCGAGAACCCGCACAACCATTGGAATCCCATCAATCTGTTTCAATGCCTTTCCCGGAAAGCGAACCGAATTAAGCCGCGCCGGAATCAGCGCGCAGACCTTTTTTTTCTGTGCTAATCGATTCATAAGACGTTCCTCTGTATGATAAAAATGCAGTTACATAAAGTAAACTGAACCGTAACGATTCAGGCATACCGATGTGAATCGGATGCCGACCTTTATTATAGAAAAGAAATAGGAAAAACACAAGACAACATAAGAAAAATGTAAGTTACTGTTCACGGGTAGGCACTTTTGGAACCGAAAGTGCCGTAAGAAAACGTGGTGGCAGCAGGAATTTGCCGTATTTAAATGCGAAGCCACGGCAAATTCCGTTACTGGGCACGTATGCGTGAACAGTAACAAAAGAACGTTTCAGAAGAAGGGAAAACGCCGTGCTGGCTATGAAAAGAGAAATATGTGTGATATAATGTGAACACTTGACGAGGTATTTTCGAGTCTAGTGAGAACATATACCTGACCACTTAATGAGGTGTTTCACGAATTTAGTGGTCATGGTATAATGAGCGCAGAAGAAACGAATACGGCTGCGAAGCAGACATATTCTTTTCTTGCGCCATTAACGAACGAACAGCCATGCGAAGCAGGGCGGTAGAGCGCGATAGCGCGGGTTCGTGAGTGGGCGGGTGAGAATAGGTTCTTATGATGTAGTATGAACACTTGACAAGGTATTTTCAGGAGGAAATCAAAATGAAACAGAAACTTTCTAATTATATAGCAGAAAAGCTTCTCGCATCCGGCATCACGGATGTGTTTATGATCACGGGCGGCGGCGCGATGCATCTGGATGATGCGCTGGGGCATCAGGAAGGACTTCACTGCCTCTACAATCATCATGAGCAGGCATGTGCGATGGCAGCGGAGGCGTATGCCCGCATCCACAACAAGATTGCGGCAGTGTGCGTGACGACGGGACCTGGCGGCATCAATGCGATGAACGGCGTTGCGGGCGGATTTCTGGATTCAATCCCGATGTTTGTCATTTCCGGACAGGTGCGTTATGACACGACAGCGCGCAGCACGGGACTTCACCTGCGCGCGATGGGCGATCAGGAGTATGATATCACCAAATCGGTTGCCAATATGACAAAATACTGTGAGATGGTGATCGATCCGATGCGTATCCGCTTCTGTGTGGAAAAAGCCCTGTATCTGGCGTACAACGGCCGTCCGGGTCCTACCTGGCTGGATATTCCGCTGAATGTGCAGGCGGCAATGATTGAGACAGACGATCTGATCGGCTTTGATCCGGAGGATTATGAGGCGGGCGGAACCGGCTGGGCGGCAGAGAGCGCGTCCGAGATCCCGGAGGATACCGCCGGAAAAGGTGAATTTCGTGCAAAACTTCCGGCACGTGTGACGAAGGAGACGGCGCGTGCGATCATCGAGAAAGTCCGCACCTCCAAACGTCCGGTGATCAATGCCGGAAATGGTATCCGTATCGGCGCGGCGCACGATGTTTTCATGCGCGTGGTTGAAAAGCTGGGAATCCCGGTTGTGACCGGCGCGGACAGCATCGACTGTATCTATGACGAACACCCGCTGTACATCGGAAAAGGTGGCAACGTCGGCGATCGCCCGGGCAACTTCGCGATCCAGAACAGCGATCTGGTGCTGTCGCTCGGAAGCCGTCTGAGTTTCCGTCAGGTCGGTTACCGTTTTACTACCTGGGCGCGCGAGGCGTATGTGATTGTGAATGATATCGATGCCGAAGAGCTGAAAAAGCCGACCTTGCATGTGGACATGCCGGTTCACGCGGATGTGAAGGATCTTCTGACCGTGATGGACGAGGTTCTTTCGGAGGAAGGAAAAGCGGACGGCGCGGCTTCGATGACGCAGGAGTACAAGGACGCGCAGGCAGAGTGGCTGCGTATCTGCCAGGGCTGGAAGCATGATTATCCGGTGGTTCTGCCGAAGCACATGAACGGCGGCACGGAGACAGAGGCAAACGTGTATGCATTTGCGTATGAGATGAGCCGCCGTTTAAATGAGAATCAGATCGTGGTTGTGGGGAATGGATCTGCAAATGTTGTGTGTGGACACGCAAATATTGTGAAAAAGGGACAGAGATTTATCTCGAACTCCGGCATCGCTTCGATGGGCTACGGACTTCCGGCATCGATCGGCGCGTGCGTGGCAGATCACAGCCAGGATATTATCCTGATTACCGGAGACGGCAGTATTCAGATGAATTTACAGGAGCTTGAGACAGTTGTCAGCCACCGGATGCCGATCAAGATTTTCATTATCAATAACGGCGGTTACCATTCCATCCGCCAGACCCAGAAGAATTTCTTCGGCGAGCCGCTCATCGGTATCGGCGTGGACAGCGGCGATCTTGGATTCCCGAGCATGGAAAAGCTGGCGTGGGCGTATGGATTCCCATATGTATCGATTCATGGAAACAAGGAGCTGGGCGAGAAGGTAGAAGAAACGCTGGCGATGGACGGCCCGGTAATCTGCGAGGTATTTGTAACGCTGGATCAGAACTTTGAGCCAAAGTCCGCGGCGAAGAGACTGCCGGACGGAACGCTTGTATCGCCACCTCTGGAGGATCTGTCCCCATTCCTGCCGGACGAGGAGATGGACCGTATCATGCTGATTCCGCGTATTAAAAAATAGTAAAGGAAACGATAGAATGAAGATAGTTGTCACAGGTGCCACCAGCTTTGTAGGTCTGGGGGCGGTGCGCGAGCTGTTACATCGCGGACATCAGGTATTCGCCGTACTGCGGGAACATTCGACGAAAGCGGATCTGCTGCGGGAAAATGGAAAATTTCCGCAGGGACTCACGATTTTGGAGGAGGATCTGGGGAAGCTCTCGAAACTGCCGGAACGGATTCCGGGCGGATGCGATGTGTTTCTCCATATGGGCTGGCGCGGTGCAGGGAGTGATTCACGGAAAAATGAGTCAGTCCAGGAGGAGAGCGTGCAGGACGCGCTGAATGCCGTCCGCGTGGCGAAAGACCTCGGGTGCCGGCGGTTTCTCTTTACAGGTTCGCAGGCGGAGTATGGCATCAAGAGTGAGCTGACAGACGAGGAGGCGGTCTGCGAGCCGACCTCCCCGTATGGACGCGCGAAACTGGCAGTCCGGCAGCAGGCGGAAGTGCTCTGCCGGGAACTGGGACTGGATTATGGGCATGCACGGATTTTCAGCACGTATGGACCGGGCGATCATTCGTGGTCGCTTCTTTCCTCCTGTGTCCGGGTCTTCCGGGCAGGGGAGAAGATGACGATGACCGCCTGCACGCAGCTCTGGAACTTCATGTATATTGACGATGCGGGGCGCGCTCTGGCGGATCTGGCAGAATATGCGGGAAATCTCACGGATCACGGATGTGTCTACAATCTGGGCGGTCCGATGGATGAGACAGGACCGCTGCGCGGGTTTGTCGAGACGGTCTATGAGCTGTGCGGCAGGCAGGGCAGCATGGAATTTGGCGTCCGCCCGCCGAATGCAGAGGGAATCGTCAATCTGATCCCGGATATCCGCAAGATGGAGCGGGTGGTTGGCTGGAAGCCACAGGTATATTTTGAAGAAGGAATGAAGAAAATTCTGGCTTTTCAGAAATGATTTTTCTGCCCTCTGTGCAGAGTGACGGGAGAGAATGGTAAATATTTGGACATATTTTATCAGTTTATGCCAAGTAAATAGCGAAGCAGCCAAAAATCGTTAAGAAAATTGTAGGTTGTCAAAAGAGAGAAAGACGTTTAAAATAAAGGCAGTATAGCCGAAGCGGCTTTCTCTTTTTTTTGTGTTCGAAATTTGGTGGAACGAAATAGAAGAGTTCAAACAAAAAGCAAATTAATAGGAATCAGAAAAGTATGAAAAAAATCAGTATATTAATTCCCTGCTACAACGAGGAAGAGAATGTAGGTCCGATCAGCGAGGCGGTTGTGGAGACGCTGGAGCGCGATCTGCCGGAATATGACTATGAGCTTGTCTTTATCGACAATGATTCGACGGACCAGACGCGCCCGATTCTTCGGAAGATCTGCAGCGAGAATCCACGGATCAAGGCAATTTTTAATGCCAAAAACTTTGGACAGTTCAATTCCCCGTATTATGGAATGTTACAGTGTACCGGCGACTGCGTGATCAGCATGGTGGCAGATTTTCAGGATCCGGTCGATATGATCCCGAAATATGTCCATGAGTGGGAAAATGGCTACAAGATTGTCATCGGCATCAAGACGGGAAGCAAGGAAAACCCGATCATGTATGCGCTGAGGAGCTGCTATTACAAGATGATAAAGAAACTCTCCGATGTCGAGCAGATTGAGCATTTTACCGGTTCGGGTCTGTATGACCGCGATTTTATTGAGATTCTGCGGGAGCTTGACGATCCGACGCCGTTTCTGCGCGGAATCGTGGCGGAGCTTGGTTATAAGCGTAAGGAGATTCCATATATCCAGCCGCAGCGCCGCGCAGGCAAGACACACAACAATTTTTACCGGCTCTACGATGCCGCGATGCTTAGTGTGACCTCCTATACGAAGGTCGGTCTGCGCCTGGCGACGATCTTTGGAAGTATCTGCGCGGCGATCAGTATGATCGTGGCGATTGTATATCTGGTGATGAAACTGCTTCACTGGTATGATTTTCCGGCTGGTATGGCGCCGGTTCTGATTGGAATGTGCTTTTTAGGGTCGGTTCAAATCTTTTTCATTGGTCTGGTGGGAGAGTATATTTTATCGATCAATTCGAGAGTCATGAAGCGTCCGCTGGTAGTGGAGGAAGAGCGGCTGAATTTTGATACACCGGTAAAAAAAGTTGGGGGCAAACAGCATGAAATGTAATGTCGATGTAGTTCGGATTCGTGAAAATTCGATTCAGCTCAATGGCTGGGCGATCGGAAAGACGCCGGAGACGGAGATCACCTATCAGGTTGAAGATGGGGCACATCAGCCGATCCGGTTTCAGTATGTGGCGACCCGCCGCGACGACGTCAGCCAGATTTATTTTGGGCGAACGGTAGAAAAAGAGCTTGGATTTGATATCCAGTTCCCGTATGAGCGCGGAAAAGATTATTATCTGATCGCAAAAGGCGAGGGACGCAAAATCCGCATTAAATATAATGAAGAACTGATCCGCAAGCGCAGCAGTGTGGCGCACAAGCGGATGCAGAAGATCCGCGATCTGATGAACATGGAGACTGTGCGGGTCTGTCTGGATTTCTGGAAGGAAAATGGTCTGAAAGCCCTGCTGGTAAAATCCAAGCACAAACTGCAGGGAATTGACAATGACTACGATTACGGCGAGTGGTATTCACTGACGAAGCCGACGGCGGAGGAGCTGGAGGAGCAGAGGAAAAAGGCGTTTGACGCGCCGGTTAAATTCTCGATCGTGATTCCGGCATTTAAGACACCGGAGCGATTCCTGCGGGAAATGCTGGATTCGATCGCGGAACAGACATACGCAAACTGGGAGGTCTGCGTGGCGGACGGCAGTCCGGCAGGACAAAGCTGCGAGCGGGTGCTGGAGCAGTATGCGAAGAAGGACAGCCGCTTTAAATACGTAATTTTAGGCGAAAATAAGGGCATTTCCGGCAATACGAATGCAGCAATGGATATGGCGACCGGCGATTATATTGTGCTGGCGGACCATGACGATAAGCTGACACCGAATGCTCTCTATGAGTGTGCGAAACTGTTACAGGAACATCCGGGATGCGACTGCTTCTATTCGGATGAGGATAAGCTGGATATGGACGGCGGCGCTTTGTTTGATCCGCATTTTAAGCCGGATTTCAATATCGATCTGCTCTGCAGCGTCAACTATATCTGCCATCTGTTTGTCGTCAGCCACGATCTGGCAGCGCAGGTGGGCGGCTTCCGTCAGGAATACGACGGAGCGCAGGATTATGACTTTATTTTCCGTTGTACGGAGAAGGCGAAGGAGATTCGCCATATCCCGAAGGTGCTGTATCACTGGCGCTGCCACAAGGATTCGACAGCGAGCAACCCGGAGAGCAAGCTGTACGCATTTGATGCGGGTGCGCGCGCGATCATGGATCATTATAAACGCGTCGGTATCGAGGCGGAGCGCGTGGAAAAAGGTGTGGACTACGGCATTTATCACTCTGTATATAAAATTCAGGGGGAACCGCTGGTATCGATCATCATTCCGAACAAGGATCACCATACGGATCTGGATCTATGCCTGCGGGCGATTGAGACGCGGGCAACGTACCGCAATGTTGAGTTTATCATTGTAGAGAACAACAGCACGGAGAAGGAAACCTTTGAATACTATGAAAAGATTCAGAAGGAATTTTCCAATGTCCATGTGGTAACCTGGGAGCGCGAGTTTAACTATTCGGCGATCAACAACTTCGGCGTGACCTTCGCAAAGGGCGAATATCTGCTGTTTTTAAATAATGATACCGAGCTGATTGCGGAGAATTTCATCGAGGAGATGCTGGGACTGTGCCAGCGTGAGGACGTCGGCGCAGTTGGCGCGAGACTGCTCTATCAGGATGATACGATCCAGCATGCGGGCGTCGTGATTGGTTTCGGCGGCATCGCAGGGCATACGTTTATAGGGCTTCATAAGGCGGAAAACAGCTATTTCCACCGTGCGATGAGTACACAGGATTACAGCGCTGTGACGGCGGCGTGCCTGATGACAAAGAAAGCACTCTTTGATGAGGTCGGCGGCTTTACGGAGAAGCTGGCGGTCGCATTTAACGATATCGATTATTGCATGAAAGTGCGGGCATCAAATCATTTAGTGGTTTACAATCCGTACGCATTGCTGTATCATTATGAGTCGAAGTCAAGAGGACTGGAGGATACGCCGGAGAAGGTGGCGCGTTTTAACAGGGAGATCAAGATTTTCTCGGAGCGCTGGCCGGAGATCCTTAAAGATGGAGATCCTTACTACAATCCGAACCTGACGCTGCGGAAGTCCAATTTCGCCCTCAGGGATCTGAAAAAAGAGAAAATCGGAGAACCGTATCATCTGGAGGTATAACCCGGGATGGAGATTACAACGACAATTATTATTCCCAATTATAATGGGTTGAAATTTATGGACGAATGCATCCGTTCACTGAATGCACAGACGTATCCGAATTTCCGGACACTGGTGGTGGACAACGGTTCGACGGACGGAAGTGTGGAGTGGCTGAAGGAACATCAGATCGATACGATTTTCCTGCCGGAAAACACGGGATTTTCCGGTGCAGTCAACGTCGGAATCAAGGCGGCAGACACACCGTATGTGCTGCTTTTAAATAATGACGTCCGGGTGGACGAGTATTTCGTGGCGGAGATGGTGCGTGCGATCGGTCAGTCGGAGCGCATCTTTTCCGTCAGCAGCCGGATGATCCAGATGTACCATCCAGACAGGCTGGATGATGCAGGCGATATGTATTCCCTGCTTGGCTGGGCGTACCAGCGCGGCGTGGGACGGGATCTTACGCATTACCGCCGTTCAAGCCGGGTATTCTCGGCGTGCGCGGGCGCAGCGATCTACAGGAGAGAGGTATTTGAGGAGATAGGCTATTTCGATGAGATGCATTTTGCCTATCTGGAAGATATTGATGTGGGCTATAGAGCCCGGATTGCGGGTTATGACAATATATACTGCCCGGCGGCGCTGGTATGGCACGTCGGAAGCGGAACCAGCGGTTCCAAGTACAATTCATTCAAGGTTAAGCTGGCGGCACGCAACAATGTGTATCTGAATTATAAAAATATGCCGTGCTTACAGCTTATCATAAATGCGATTCCGATCGCAGCGGGGATTTTCGTGAAATATTCATTTTTCAGGAAACTCGGGTTTGGAAAAGATTATCTGGAAGGTCTGAAAGAAGGCATACGGACGGCAAAGAAGTGTAAAAAAGTGGCGTACCGCCCGGAACGGCTTAAAAATTATCTGGCGATAGAGCTGGAACTTTTAGCTGGGACATTTCTCTATGTCTATGAATTTGCTGTGAGACAGATCGAGAAAAAAGCAGCATCTGATAAATCGTGAGGAAAAGGTTAGAGTTGTTACTGGGCGCGTATGTGTGGACAGTAACTTAGAGTTTGCGCGATGTGTGAACGGTCATGGTTTAGCAGATGCAACACGGAGAAAGGCTGCTTATCAGACAATGTCTGAGCGGCAGCAAGCAAGTGAAAGATGAGGTAGCTTATGAATTATGAGGATGATGAGCTGGAGCGCATGAGGGCGCGCCGCGAGGGCAGAAGCAGCCGTGCCAGTCAGGCAGGGTATTCTTCGCGCGGCAGTTCTGCTTCCGGCACCAGCCGCAGAAGAGTCAGCAGTACAGTCGAAAATAGCCAGAGAAAAGGTGAGGCGGGCAGCAGTTCAGTACGTTCCGGCTACAGCGGTCCTAAGAGCGCTGGAAGTGGAAAAAAGAGTTCGGGACGCCGCGGCAGCCATTACCGTAAATCGGCGCGCCACAGAAAGCATATGATCATTGCGGCGGAGATTGTCGTGATTATATTGATGATTCTGGGCGGTGCGTTCTGGTATATGTATCACAGAACCTTCGGTTCTATGCAGAAGATTGATTTCAACGAGGACCAGGTTAAGAACGTCAATCTGTCCCAGGAACAGATCGATGATATGAAGGGCTACATGACCGTGGCGTGCTTCGGTGTCGATTCGCGAAGTGAGCACGGGCAGATGAATGTCGGAAAAGGTACGAACGCGGATGTCAACATGATTGCCAATATCAATCTGGAGACGGGTGAGATCCGCCTTGTATCGGTATTCCGGGACAGTTATCTGAATATCAACGATAAAAACTCTTATAATAAGATCAACGCCGCTTACGCACAGGGCGGTCCGGAGCAGGCAGTTAAGGCGCTGAATAAGAACCTGGGTCTTAACATTACCCAGTATGCGACGTTCAACTGGAAAGCGGTTGCGGATGCCATCAACATTCTGGGCGGTGTAGATGTCGAGCTGAGTGATGCAGAGTTCTCCTGGATCAATGCCTTCATCACGGAGACCGTAAAGGAGACTGGTATCGGTTCTCATCAGCTGACCCATGCGGGCAATGTACATCTGGATGGTATCCAGGCAGTTGCATACGGACGTATCCGTTATTCAGATACGGACTATGCGCGTACCGAGCGTCAGAGAATTATTCTTCAGAAAGCCTTTGATAAGGCAAAAAATGCAGACTGGGCGACACTCAACTGTCTGATTCAGACGATCATGCCGCAGCTTGCAACCAATGTTGATATTACGGATTTGATTCCGCTGGCACGCAATATCGCGAAGTTCCATATTGGTGAGACCGCGGGATTCCCGGCAGCCAGAGGTGAGCAGGATGTTGGAAAGATCGGTGACTGCGTTATCCCGCAGACACTGGAGTACAACGTAAAAGAGCTTCATAAGTTCCTGTTTGATGAGGAAGATTATCAGGTTCCGTCCAATGTCAAGGAGTACAGCAGCCATATCGCGCAGGTAACGGGGCTTACGACGAATGCGAAGCTGATTGGTCATGTTCCGGTCGATCAGGGTGTCAGCGCCCAGACGTTTATCAAGAAACGGGCGAGCCGTATTGCCGCGCAGGCAGCGGCGAAGGATGCCGCTAAGAAGTCATCGACGAGTGCTTCGGACGAGTCGGATGACGAGAGCGGGGATGAGACCAAGAAGGGCGAGAGCGAGAGCTCGATCGGATTGGACGAGATCTTTGATCCGGATGAAGACTGGATTGACTGGGAGGAAGAAGAGTCGAAGAGCAACAGCAGTAAGGGACCAGGAACAACGACGACTCCCGGCAAGAAAAATCATACGGATAAGACAACCGAGGCGGATGATTCTTTATCCGGACCAGGCAGCACATCGGAGACGAAGTCTTCCGTTGCAAAACCGGGATCTACAACCACGACAGCGGCAGAGACAGCGGCATCCAGTGAAAAGACTTCTCCGGGTGCATCAGATAATTCCGGTGTGAAAAGCCCGGTCACAGAGATTCAGGATCCGGGGAATTCCGGAAACAGCGATGCAGCAGGCCCCGGCGGTCCGGCAGGTCCGGGAGCTTAATCTGAATTCAGGTGATATACTATGATAAAAGATAACCAGAAACGGCTGAACCATTTCCACGTAGTGCTGGACGCATGTGTCATTGCATGCGCCTACGCACTTGCGTGGTTTATCGTCAATGGAACGTCGTGGTTTAATGTAACAGGGCATAATAAGAGCGCAATGGCAGTCGTCTATCTGGCGGCTGGCGTTCTTATTGTACCGTTTTATTTGATTTTATACGCATTTTTTCATCTTTACACGCCCAAACGGGTTCAGGGAAGACGGGTGGAGTTAGCCAATATTTTTAAGGCGAACATCATCGGTCTTTTGGTGATCTCACTGATGCTTTACCTGGGCGGTAAAAATGAGTATTTCCACAACTTCTCCCGTCCGATGGTATTTTTGTTTTTTGGCATCAATCTCTTTGCTGAGATTCTGATGCGGAATATCCTGCGGATAGCGCTTCGGTCGATGCGGTCGAAGGGATATAACCAGAAGCATCTGCTTCTGGTCGGTTACAGCCGGGCAGCGGAAGGATTTATTGACCGTGTGAATGTCAACCCGGAGTGGGGCTATAAAATCCGCGGTATTCTGGATGACCATGAGGAGTGGGGCAAAGAATATAAGGGAGTGCGCGTGATCGGCAAAATTGACGATCTGGATACGATTCTGGCGCTCAATACGCTGGATGAGATCGCGATCACCCTGAGCATCCAGGAGTATGGAAAACTGGAAAAAATCGTGGCAGGCTGTGAAAAATCGGGTGTGCATACGAAATTTATCCCGGATTATTATAACTTTATCCCGACCCGTCCGTTTATGGAGGATCTGCAGGGACTTCCGGTGATCCACATCCGCCATGTGCCGCTCACGAATCTGCTCAACGCAACGATGAAGCGGACGATGGATCTGGTCGGCGGCATGATGGCGCTCATCCTGTTTTCACCGGTGATGCTGGTGACGGCGATTCTTATAAAGGCGACTTCGCCGGGACCGGTCATTTTCTGTCAGGAGCGGGTGGGACTTCACAATAAGCCGTTTAAGATGTATAAGTTCCGCTCGATGGCGGTACAGTCGGCGGCAAAGGAGAAAAGCCAGTGGACGACGCCGGGAGACCCGCGTGTGACTCCGATTGGAAGATTTATCCGGAAGACGAGCATTGACGAGCTTCCGCAGCTGTTTAATGTTCTGAAGGGCGATATGAGCCTGGTTGGACCGCGCCCGGAACGCCCGTTTTTCGTTGAAAAATTCAAGGAAGAGATTCCGCGTTATATGATCAAACACCAGGTGCGTCCGGGAATGACCGGATGGGCACAGGTCAATGGTTACCGGGGCGATACCTCGATCACGAAGCGGATTGAGCATGATCTGTATTACATCGAGAACTGGACGCTGGGATTTGATTTTAAAATCATGTTTTTGACGGTTTTTAAGGGCTTTATAAATAAAAACGCGTATTGATGAGGAAAACCACATGGGATATGAAGAAGAAAGAGATAGGTCAGGACACCGCCGGAGCCGACGGGCAAAACCGTCGGAGATGGAAGACGATGGTCTGACACTGATCACGGATTCATTTACGGGACGCCGGGAGGACGGATCCCACCGGAGCGGAGATAGAAGCCGAAGTGGTCAGAAAGCGGCAAAGAGGGGACAGACGCAGCCTGGCAGCAGCCGGGAGAGCCGGAATCAGGAGAAAACCCGGACCATGAACCGGTCGGATATTTACGCCGACCCGGTTAAATTGAAAGCGCGCCGGAAAAAGAAGCGGAAGATATGGTTTATTCTTCTGGAGAGCGTGATGCTGATCGGGATTCTCTGCTTTGCGGGATATTCGTATATCAGCAGCCGTCTGGATCTGATGCAGCGGCTTCCGTGGAACCCGGATGAGATCAAAAACGTCGAGATTTCGGAGGAGAAGCAGGAGCAGATGAGCGGTTATTGGACGATCGCGGTTTTCGGCGTGGATAGCCGTAACTCATCGGTCGGAAAGGGCAACAACTCGGATGTCAATATTCTCTGCAACATCGATCAGGGAACCGGTGAGATACGTCTGGTTTCGGTGTACCGGGATTCATATTTAAATATCAGCGACAAGAATACCTACAACAAAATCAACGCTGCTTATATGCAGGGCGGACCGGAGCAGGTTGTCAAGGCGCTCAATAGGAACCTGGATATCGATATTGACGATTATGCGACCTTTAACTGGAAAGCCGTTGCAGATGCGATCAACATTCTGGGCGGCATTGACGTGGAGATCACGAAATCAGAGTTTTATTATATCAATGCGTTCATTTCTGAGACGGTCAAGGCGACCGGCGTCGCTTCGACCCAGCTTAAATCAGCGGGCATGAACCATCTGGACGGTGTGCAGGCGGTTGCATATGGGCGTCTCCGTCTGATGGATACGGACTATGCCCGTACCGAACGACAGAGAAAGGTTATTTCCCTCGCGTTTGAGAAGATGAAAAAAGCAGATTGGGCGACGATCAACAATATTGTGCAGACGGTATTTCCACAGGTGGCGACCAGCATCGAGATCAATGATCTGTTGAAGATAGGACGAAATATTACGCGTTACCATCTGACCGAGACGACCGGTTTTCCGTCGGAGCTGAGGGAAAAGAAGATGGGACGCAAGGGCGCCTGCGTCATCCCGCAGACGCTGGAGAGCAATGTCATCGAGCTGCATCATTTCCTGTTTGGCGATGAGGAATACACGCCGACTGAGACGGTCCGGACGATCAGTCAGAAAATTGTATCAGATACAGGCGTTCATGGCACGAAACAGGCAGAAACGAAGGCATTGCCGAAGACGACCGAGGCGACGACAATTTCCATCCTGGATCCGACGCAGGAGAGCGGCGCGGACGAAAGCCAGAAAGCCGGGAGCGGCAGCGACGAGTCGGAGAAAGAGACCGGTAATGCTTCGGAAACACAGGAGAATGACGTTTCTGAGCAGGAAAGCCGTCC
The DNA here is from genome assembly GCF_003480665.1 of Clostridium sp. AM28-20LB. Classification (NCBI taxonomy): domain Bacteria; kingdom Bacillati; phylum Bacillota; class Clostridia; order Eubacteriales; family Clostridiaceae; genus Clostridium; species Clostridium sp. AM28-20LB. Next base: position 21,502 of record NZ_QUJN01000004.1, read on the forward strand.
GGACGGTACGCATGCATCAAAGGAAAATGCGCGGGAGAGCAGTGAGGCAGAGTCTGGCGGTTCTTCGCCGGCATTTCCGGGCGGAAATTCTGGCACCGGCACGGAGAATGGCAGAGAAAAACCTTCCGGCAGCGGTTCCCCGAATGGAAGCAGTGCACCGGGAAGTAAGACGGATGCGGGAATCATCATTGAGTGATGAGAGAGTGTGAAACGGAGGAAATGCGTTGAATTTAGATGGTTTGTACCGGATGCAGGGAATGTTATTTTCCCTTATGATTCTGGGTGCATTCTTAAAGAAGAAGGGAATTATCACGGATGAGGGAAAAAGGGTCATTGCGGATCTGGTCATCTTTGTGACACTTCCCTGCAGTATCATCGAGTCATTTGAAGTAGAACTGAGCATGGATATCTTAAAGAGCAGCGCACAGGCGCTGCTCGTCTCGTGTATGGTTCAGGTGGCTTGTTATATCTTAAATATGGTACTGTATCCGGGTGTGGAAGAGGAAAAGAAGAAGGTCCTCAAATACGCGACGATGGCGTCCAATGCCGGGATTCTGGGAAATCCGGTGGCGGAGGGCATTTTCGGCTCGATGGGGCTTTTCTACGCCTCTTTTTACCTGATTCCGCAGAGAACTGCGATGTGGTCTCTGGGAATGACGTATTTTACGAAGGCGCCGGATCGGAGGACGCTGATTAAAAAGATATGCACGCATCCGTGTATTGTCTCCGTATTCATCGGCTTTGTGCTGATGCTTTTACAGATGCAGATTCCGGGATTCCTGGGAGATACGGTACATAGCTTGAACAAGGCAAACACGGCAGTCTCCATGATTTTCGTCGGAACCGTTCTGGCGGAGGCAGATATGAAGACGATGATCACGCCGCTCAGCTGCTACTATGCCGCCGTGCGCCTGATCCTGATCCCGGCGTTTGTGTGGGCCGGCTGTCTGCTGTTCCATATCGACACGCTGGTGATGGGGATTTCCGTGGTGCTGGCAGCGATGCCGGCAGCAAGCACGACGGCGATTCTTGCCGCGAAATATGGCGGGGATGAAGTCTTTGCGACGAAGTGCGTGGTATTTACGACGCTGCTTTCGATGGTGTCGGCACCGGTTTGGTGTATGGTGCTGCAGCGGTAATCCCTTATGAGTTCGTATTTCTATAAAGGGGGTTTCGCTTGCATTGGATGAAAAGATATGTTATATTAGGGATAGAAAAAAGGAAAAGCCAGAGGAGCGGCTTACCTGAATAAATTAAACAACTGTTTTATTAACAGCCGTCATTATTGCAGTAATGGCGGCTATTTTCGTTTTCCCTTGAAAATTGTCATTGGCAATGCCCTCCTTTCTTTCGTCTGGAGGGTTAGATTTGTGCCTCGTTCCAGTCTTTGATAAACAAGTTTTGCTGAAATCTAGCAACCCTCCGATAACAGAGGGTAAGCCGCCTGGCTCTCTGGTTTTTCCCATGTACGAAGTATATCATAATTTATCAGAACAGACAATGATAAAACGAAACAAATCCCCTCAGATTGCTCTGAGAGAATTTGCAGATTCATGATTTATAATAGCAGTTCATATTGCTTGGTTATAGTCTTACAAATATTCTGTGATTTTACTTTTCATCCACAACCTGGAAAATGTAGAACTTCAGATAATAGGACGTCTCATCCCCCGCCCACAGAATCGGATGGTCGGCTGCCTGGGTGCGGTATTCGATCTGGCGCAGGCGGCGGTGGGCGCTGCGGGCTGCCTCCTGAATCGCCTTTGTGAAGAGCTCCGGCGTCATGAAATGGGAGCAGGAGCAGGTGGCGAAGTAGCCGCCGTCCTTTACCAGACGCAGACCGCGAATATTGATCTCGCGGTAGCCCTTGATGGCATTTTTGACCGAGCTGCGGGATTTTGTGAAGGCAGGCGGATCGAGGATCACGACGTCAAATTGCTCACCTCTTGCCTCTAATTCCGGAAGCAGGTCAAAGACATCCGCGCACTGAAAGGTGGTAGTGCCGGAAACACCGTTTAACTCTGCATTTTCACGCGCCTGTGCGACGGCAAGTTCGGACGCATCCACGCCGATGACCTCTTTGGCGCCGGAGACGGCTGCATTTAAGGCAAAGGAGCCGGTGTGGGTAAAACAGTCCAGAACGCGTTTGCCCGGGCAGAGACGCTGGATTGCCAGACGGTTGTATTTCTGGTCGAGGAAAAAGCCAGTTTTCTGCCCGTCCTTGACATCTACCAGATAGCGGACACCATTTTCAACGATCTCTACTTTTGTATCAAATGGTTCTCCGATAAAGCCCTTATAGCGCTCCATGCCCTCCTGTAAGCGGACCTTAGCGTCGCTGCGCTCGTAAATACCGCGGATATGAATGCCGTCTTCCTCAAGCACCTTGACGAGTTTTTCCAGAATCAGCGGTTTCAGACGGTCGATACCGAGCGCCAGGGATTCAACGACCAGCACATCGGAAAATTTGTCGATCACGATGCCCGGAAGGAAATCTGCTTCGCCGAAAATCAGGCGGCAGCTGCTGGTATCAACTGTCTGACGGCGGTATTCCCAGGCATTGCGGACGCGCATTTCGATAAAAGCATCGTCGATGACAGTATCCTTTTTGCGGGAAAGCATCCGCACGGTAAGCTTGGAGCGGGTGTTGATAAAACCACATCCGAGCGGATAACCGTCAAAATCTTCGACACGAAGGATATCGCCATTTTCAAAGTCGCCCTCAATTCGTTCAATTTCATTATCATAGATCCACATACCGCCGGCTTTCAGGGAACGAGCCTCGCCTTTGCGGATATGGACAACTGCCTGTGTATTCATCATGGATGTAACAGTCCTTTCATATAAAATGTAAAATTCGTTTCTTTCATTAAGTATACAAGAGGAGAGAAGGACTGACAAGTGAAAACCGAGAGATGTTTTTAAGCTTCACAGATTTATGATTTTATTTTCACAATTACATCACAAATAACTGATAGACTATCTCATGTAAACAGAGAGAGGGCAGAAAGCCTGAGACAGAATATAAGAGTATGAACAATCCGCTGCGGGAAGGTTCGCAAAATGGACAGTACGCAGCTGTGATTCCTGAGAACAGGAGGTATGAATATATGTATGACGAGAATGAAAGAAATGAGAGACACGATCAGGATGTAGATTATACGGAGGGCGCTTATTCGGACAGCGCTTATGAGGAAAAGAATAACGATACTGCTAAAAAAGAAGAAACTTCCGATTATGGCGGTTATCATGATTCCCGTTACCGGGGCAGTCTCGATGGAGAACCGGAGGCAGCAGCCGGAGCAGATCCGAAAGAGAATGCAGAGAAGCAGCCAGAACGCAGCTATATTCCGGAAGAACGGAGTGGCCGGGGACATGGCTCTAAGAATACTGGTAAGAAAATTGCGGCACTTGTGATGTCGGGCATTTTGTTTGGCTGTGTGGCAGGCGGAACCATGGTCGGCGTGAATGCACTTTCAAACCGGCTTCTTCCGGGTGAGACCGCACAGGAAACGATCGGTCAGGTTTCCCAGGAGACACAGGCAGATGCGGGCACTAAAACGCAGGCCTCCATTGGCAACGATGTTTCTTCGATTGTAGAGAAAGCGATGCCGTCCGTTGTAGCGATCAACAACAAGATGATTTATACACAGGACAACTGGCTGTTTGGTCAGCAGCAGTACGAGGTGCCGAGCAGCGGTTCCGGAATCATTGCCGGACAGAATGACACGGAACTTCTGATTATTACCAATAACCATGTCGTTGAAGATTCCGAGGAACTTTCGGTTACCTTTATTGATAACCAGAGCGTTAAGGCAGCGGTCAAAGGTACTGATTCCGATTCGGATCTGGCAGTCATTGCCGTACAGCTTTCGGATATACCGGAAGAAACGAGAAAACAGATTAAGGCAGCCGATCTGGGCGATTCTGATTCCCTGAAGCTGGGACAGGGGGTTGTGGCAATCGGTAACGCACTGGGACAGGGGCAGTCGGTTACCGTCGGTTATGTCAGCGCTTTAAATAAAAAGCTAACCATCAACGACGTAGAGCGGACACTTCTGCAGGTCGATGCGGCGATCAACCCAGGCAACAGCGGCGGCGCACTTTTAAATATGAACGGTGAAGTTATCGGCATCAATGCGGCGAAGTATTCGGACACCAGTGTTGAGGGCATCGGCTATGCGATCCCGATTTCACAGGCAAAGGATATTATCAGCGACCTGATGACGAAGACGACGAAGGTAGCTGTCGATGAGAATGAGCAGGGATATCTGGGAATCCAGCCTCAGAATATCGACAGCCAGATGGCGCAGGCGTATGGCATGCCGGAAGGTATCTATGTATACAAGATTGTTGCGGGCGGCGCGGCATCCAAGTCGGATCTGCGGGAGCGTGATATTATCACCAAGTTTGACGGTGAAAAGGTAAAGAATGGTGATGATCTCAAGAAACTGCTGACTTACTATAAGGCAGGTTCCACCGTTACCATGACGGTACAGAGTCTGGAAAATGGCAAATATGTCGAGAGAAACGTACAGATTACACTGGGCTCCAAGAGCGATATGCCGCAGAGCCAGGATAGCCAGAACGAGAGTCGGAGTGAATCACAGGCAAGTCCGCAGAGAAAACTGGGAAGATAGAAAATATCCCATCAGCGAAGTGGGCTGGAATGGATATTTGCCCGTAACGGTGAAGATACGGAACTGTTGCGAAGCGGAAATGAATAAAATCAGGAAGATATAGAAAAGAAGGCAGGTGAACCGCCGGTAGATCCTCTTGTAATCAGAGAGGGCGGTGATTCATCTGTCTTTTTGTTTCATAGGAAATTTTTTTATTTTTAAAACGAAATGACGGCTGCTGTTATGATTTACGTTTTTCACAAGCTATGATAAAATGAAAAGGTGCTTTCAGATTGGAGGAGATATAAAAATATGAGTGATAACCAGAATATAGATACGACAACCAATATAAACGAAACAGATACAAATAAAACCAGTACAGATCATTCGGATGATTACGAGAAAATCTGCTACGTCTGCCGCCGCCCGGAGAGCAAGGCGGGAGAGATGATCACGATGCCGGGTGGGATGAATTTCTGCCATGAGTGTATGCAGAAAGCATTTGACTCGATTTCCAAGTCGGGCATGGACTTTTCCAAGCTTCAAAATATGCCGTTTATGAACATGAATCTCAATGATTTTGCGGGCATGCAGATGCCGAATACAGAGATTCCAGAGAAAAATAAGATCAAGAAAAAGAGCAAGGCAAAAGACGCGGAGAAATTTCTGACGATGAAGGATGTTCCGGCACCGCACCAGATCAAGGCGCAGCTGGATGCGTATGTGATCGGGCAGGAGCGGGCGAAACGGGCAGTTTCAGTGGCAGTCTACAACCATTATAAGCGCGTGATTCTCCGGCAGCAGGACGAGCTTCGGGCAAATGAAAATACGGAAGAAAAGGCGGAAAACGCGGCGGCACAGGGAATGCAGATGCAGGGCGGCGAGCCGGAGATTGAGAAATCCAACATCCTGATGCTGGGACCGACCGGAAGCGGAAAAACGTACCTGGTCAAGACACTGGCGAAGCTTTTGGATGTGCCGCTGGCGATCGCGGATGCGACGGCGCTCACGGAAGCTGGATATATCGGAGATGATATAGAAAGCGTAGTCTCCAAGCTTCTGGCAGCGGCTGGAAATGATGTGGAGAAAGCTGAGCACGGCATCATTTTCATCGATGAGATCGATAAAATTGCGAAAAAGAAAAATACGATGAGCCGCGATGTCAGCGGTGAGTCGGTACAGCAGGAGCTTTTAAAACTTCTGGAAGGCAGCCAGGTAGAGGTGCCGGTCGGCTCAAACCAGAAGAATGCGCTCACGCCGATGGCGACTGTGGATACGAACAACATCCTGTTTATCTGTGGCGGCGCGTTTCCAGGATTGGATGATATCATCAAGGAGCGCCTGAAAAAGCGTTCCACGATGGGTTTCAACTCCCATTTGAAGGATGAATTTGACAATGATCCGGATATTTTGAGCCAGGTGACAACGGAAGATCTGCGGAATTTTGGCATGATTCCAGAGTTTCTCGGACGTCTGCCGGTGCTTGTGAGCCTGCAGGGGCTGACAAAGGAATTACTGATGCGGATTCTGAAAGAACCGAAAAATGCGATCCTCAAGCAGTATGAGCGCCTGCTGGCGCTGGATGAGGTCAAACTTGTGTTTGAGGACGATGCACTGGAGTGGATCGCTGAGCGGGCGCTGGAAAAAGATACGGGTGCCCGTGCGCTGCGTGCAATTTTAGAGGATTTTATGATGGATATCATGTATGAGATCCCGAAAGATCCGAATATCGGATCCGTTGTGATCACGCGCCCGTATCTGGAGAAGAAGGGCGGTCCGCGGATAGAGATGCGGGGGTAATAGCTTTTCAGGAACATGATCGGTGAACGGTGTCATGGATGTGGTGAAAGTTAGCGATGTAAGGATCCGGAAAAGCAATTTGTGTGTGAAGAGAAAACAGCAGAAGTTAATTAACTTCTCATGGATAAAAAAGAGTTATATAGGTTTAACGTCCCATACCCCCACTCCCGGCTGGGATATTCGATGGAATTTCGGCGGTCAGCCCCGCGGATCAGAAACGCCTTGGCAATCGAGGTGTTGATCCGCGGGGCTGATGGCGTATAGGCAGACCAGGAGAGCAGGATCGCGGCGGCTCCGGCGGTCATGGCGGCGGCAAATGAGGTTCCGGTTACCTCCTGATAATCGGGAAGCGGGAGCCGGACGCCGGGGGCGGCAAGGTCGGGCTTGATAGCTCCGGTGCGGGTAAAACCGCGGCTGGAATGCAGATAGATCCCGCCCGTCTGGTGGCTGTAGGCGGCGGTGGTGATGATGGCTGCTGTATTGCCCGGATCGGTGATGATTGTGTCCGGATCCGGGCGCAGAAAGAAGGTTTCATCCGAGATAAAGCCGTGCACCGGCAGCCACATATGGTATTCACCCTGAATCGAGAGCGTGTGGTAGACGCGGATTTTCCAGATTCCGGCGGCGGGGGCATCAAAGCGCATCAGGATCAGTTCGCTTCCGGTCGCCAGCTCGGAGCTGGTATAGTTGAGGTGAATGGTCGTTCCTTCCAGAAGAAAGGGAATCCGGCGTTCTTCGTCGCCGGAGAGCCGGATGCGTCCCGTTTCGTCGCCGGAGGGGGATAAAAATCCGACACTGTAAAGCTCCGATTCACGCGCCCACAGTTCCAGCGTAAATCCCCGTTCGCTGGGACCGACCCGCAGTTCCACATCCTCATAGGAGGTGGAAGCAGGAAATACACTGCGAAAATGGTGCCCGCGCCCGGTTTCATTGCCTCCGGCGGCGACCAGAATCTGCCCGCTGGCGCGCGACAGGCTGTTCAGATATAGACCAAGCGGCGAAGTGCCGCTGTGGCTTCCGGTATTGGTGCCAAGACCCAGCAGGATCACAAGGGGCTTTTTCTCCTGCCTGGCAATATAAAGAAGGAACTTGATTCCGAGCATGATGTCGTCCTCCTGAAAGGCGATGGCATCCTCGCGGATCAGAAAAAAATCGCGAAGATAGGTTCTGGCTGGTTTCAAGCGGACAACGACCAGTTCCGATTCCGGCGCCGCCCCGGAGAAAAAAGCATCGGCATCTTCGGAACCGGCGGCGATCAGCGCCATCTGCGTGCCGTGGCGGAGAGGATCCGAGGTGGGGACGATGGAATGCGGATCTTCCGAGCGCAGCGCCTCGTTGATGTGGGAACGCTGGTAGACACTTCCGTAGTGCAGCGCATCGATCGGATCCGGCGTGCTAAGCCCCGCGCCCGGAACCGTCTGATCCCAGATGGCGGCGATGCGCGTGCTTCCATCCGGATCGCGTAACAAGGGATTTGTATAATCGATCCCCGTATCCACAATCCCAATCAGCGTCCCGCGCCCCTTGTTTCCCAGGAATGGCTGTTCTGCGGTCCGGGAAATTCCTGCGCTGTCCAGGCTGGATGTATCTAATATGGTATAAAGATTCGGGATCGAGTCATAGCCATACTGCTGGACTGAGAGCGGCAGCGCCTCCGCCAGAGACCGGTGCCAGATCACATACTCATGATTGACAAAATCATAGCAGCCGGAATCATTTTCCAAAATCTGGTTATAGGTAAAAGGAAAAAAACGTTCGATAAAATCGGCGGTTTGGTTGTCTGGAAGAGAAGAACAATTCATAGCGTTTTCCATAGAGATTTTTTAGAATTTAAGATAAGATATGCGGTAAAATACGAAAGCTTCCCTATACTCTGTCGGAAAAACTTGTTATAATAAATATAAGTTAGATAATGACATTTATATGAGGAGGTGCCCTTATGAAAAAATACCTGTATATGATAGCTGCCCTGTTCGGCATCGATTATTTCTGCAAGGAAAACATAGAAGCCCAGAAACCGGAAGATTTTCCGCGCGACATGGAAAAAAGCCATGGAAAGATCCGCCTGTACCGCAATCACAACGACGGTTTCTGTTTTGGGGTAAAAAAAGAAAAGAAAGAACTGGTTCGCATGGTGCCGGTTGTCTTTACCTCGGCGGCAGCGGGCATTCTGACATGGTTATTGTGCCGGGACGAAGGCAGAAAAGCCGATCGGATCGGGTTTGCCCTCATCACGGCGGGTGGTTTAAGTAACCTGTATGACCGCCTCAAACGCGGTTATGTGGTAGATTATTTCAGCATCCGGTGTAAATACCTGGAAAAGGTCGTCTTTAATCTGGGAGACTTTTTTATCTTCGCAGGAAGCGCCCTGATCGCAGCCTCCGATCTGCTGGGAGCCGTCCGTGATCTTACTTCTCCGGCAGAGGATCACATAAAAGCGCTCCGACTGCCGTGGCGAAAGACGGATGAGGCGGAATGATATAGTCGATTCCAAAGACATCGTGCATCTGATTGAAAATGTCAAAGGTCTTTGCGGCAGGTGCAAGGCTGGCGAGAGAACCGGTCAGGACGACATTTCGGGTGGTGTCCTGGCTGAGCGCCAGGGACGCCATCACACCCACATTTTCATAAATCATATTGAAAAGAGCGGCAGCCAGGTCAGCATCCGAGGCGCCGCTTTTGATTCGCCCAAAATTGGCGGCGGTTAAGTCGGCGGCAAGTCCCGGAACATCTTCCTCCTGCACGTCGGCGATGCGGAGATCTGCCATGGCCTTATTGCCGCGCAGCGCCATCTCTGAGAGGGCAAAAATGTCGGTGACGCCGAGAAAGCGCTCCGCCATGCCGACAAGTGTCCCACCGCCGACACCGCTTCCGCCCAGATGACGGAAGCCGTTTGTCCTGGAAGCGCGGATAAAGGCAGAGCCGGTTCCAAGGCTGACCACCAGCGCTTCGTCAAGCCCGGACAGGTATAAGCCGCCGCGCCCGATGGCATCCAGCTCCAGGGCATGGATGGTCGGGATGCCGAAGATATTTTCATGGAAATACGTCGAACCGAGCCCGGTCAGGACGATTTTTTCAACATCGTCAAACGAAGCGCCCTGCTGATCCAGGAAACGCCCGAGAACACCGTAAGCCGAGGTGCGCGGGTCATCCGCGTGAACCTGAAGCGTACCAAGCAGAGTGCCATGCGCATCCAGCGCCGCCGCCTTGGTGCTGGAACTGCCGATGTCGATTCCGAGGGATAAATTCATTTGCTTATCTCCTTTATGATATTCCTGCTGCCACCGCGTTTCCTTACGGCACTTTCGGTTCCAAAAGTGCCTATCCGTGAACAGTAACGCTGGTTTGTATCTTTTATGACTGTAAGAATTGGATTGTTTTTATAAACATTATAGGGTAAAGTAAAATAAAGTGCAATGGAAGAATGTGGTCCGAATGTTCTTAAAATGATATTTCAAATGGATAACATAAAGATTTATATGTCACGCCCAAGCTTTGTTGAGATTCCGGCAGAGACTGAAATATGCTTTAATGATAAGGAAATAGTGACCGAAAATACGGGATATCAGGCATGGTGGAGCAGAGAGTATGAGGTCCATGTTTAATAAGGAGTTCTTTAAGTGTTCCCAGTTTACGCACATTAACAGATGTACTTTTTCCCTCGTTATTAATATAGCTTTTTGCAATATAAAAAGACTCCGAATTTTTTTGACACAAAAAAAAGCAGGTTCTATGCGGCCTGCAAGGTATTTTTCTATTATTCAACGGTCAAACTCCCGGAGACGGCAGAAGTATGGAAATGCAAGCCTGTATTTATTGACAGAACCTATGAAATACGGTAGAATCAACCTTAAAAAAGAGTAATCCCCTACATGGGGAGATAGGAGTTGAGTTTTTTGAGTTCTGGTGATGGGATACAGCTATTGATTTTGATACTTCTGCTTTTGATGTCGGCTTTCTTTTCTTCGACGGAGACGGCGCTGACGACGGTCAACAAGATCCGGGTGCGGACGCTGGCGGAGAATGGCGATAAGCAGGCAGAGTATGTATTGAAGATCATAGAGGATCCGAGCAAAATGCTGAGTGCGATTCTGATCGGCAACAATGTGGTAAACCTGTATGCGTCTTCTCTTGCGACGGTTCTTGCCACCCACATCTGGGGTAACAAGATCGTAGGGATTGCGACGGGCATTCTGACGCTTTTAATCCTGATTTTCGGCGAGATCACGCCGAAGACGGTTGCGACTATACAGGCTGAGCGGATTGCATTTCGGTTCGCTAAAATCATTTATTATATCATGACGGTGCTGACACCGGTCATTTTTGTGGTCAACCAGCTCTCGTTTTTAGTGTTGAAGCTGCTTCGCGTGGATGTGAAGGCAAAGGGCGAGTCCATCACGGAGGATGAGCTGCGGACGATCGTGGAGGTCAGCCACGAAGAGGGCGTCATCGAGTCCGAAGAGAAGAAGATGATCAACAATGTGTTTGATTTTGGGGACGCCGTGGCGCGCGATGTCATGCTTCCGAAGGTCAACATGACGTTTGTGGACGTGGATGCGACGTATGACAAGCTGATGGAGGTATTCCGCAGTGAGAAATACACGCGTTACCCGGTCTATGAGGAGACGACGGACAATGTCATCGGTGTTCTGAACATCAAGGATATTTTCTTAAAAGGCGGGGAAGAGGGCTTTTCTGTCCGGAAATATCTGCGGAAACCTCTCTATACATATGAGTTTAAGAAGGTTGCTGAGCTGATGCGCGAGATGCGGAAAGCAGCGATCAGCATCGTGATCGTGCTCGACGAGTACGGTTCGACGGTCGGTCTTATCACGCTGGAAGATATGCTGGAGGAGATTGTCGGAGATATCCGGGACGAGTACGATGGAGACGAGGAAAAGTCCATACAGCGCATCGCCCCGCGGGAATACATGGTAGACGGTTCGGTCAAACTTGACGATCTGGATGAACGCCTGAATCTGGAACTCCAGTCAGACGAATATGATTCCATTGGCGGACTGGTGATCGGACTTTTGAACCATCTTCCACAGGAAAAAGAAGAGGTTGTGGTGGAAAACGTCCGCCTCGTCGTCGAATGTGTGGATAAGAACCGGATCGATAAGATTCATCTGTACCTGTTAAGCCCGTCGGAGGCGGCGTTAGCTAAACATACCGCCGATGGTGCCGCTTCCGGCGCAGAGGGCGAAGGAAAGCAGCAGGGATGAGGCAGTCTCCTTGAGGGACTGTCGGATCGCAAAAGACAGGGCTAGAAAAATAAGAAAATAAAGGGCGCCGGCACAGAATCCCCAGAGGAACCGGCGCCTTTTTGCTTTCTTTCCGGCGACGAGTCCTGCCAGAAAGCAGGCGAGAATGTAGATGCCGCGCACTCCTAGCGTGATTTCCTTTTCACCCCACTGAAACCGGTACATCCCAAACGCGAGCAGAAGCAGAAAGACAGCGGTTGCCGCGTAGGAGAAGAGGGAAGAACGGAGCAGAATCTGGATAGCTGATTTTTCCATGATAAAATACCTGTGTGCATTCTTTTTCTATTCGTATGAACAAAGAAGGACAAATATGCCTGCAGAATGAAACATTGTTACAAACAAGCGTTACTGTTCACGCATACGTGCCCAGTAACGGAATTTGCCGTGGCTTCGCATCTCAATACGGCAAATTCCTGCTGCCACCACGTTTTCTTACGGCACTTTCGGTTCCAAAAGTGCCTACCCGTGAACAGTTCCAAAAAAGCCGGAATCTGTGAGAAACACGGTAAATTGAAATGCTTGCACAAGCGGGCAACATATGATATAATCTGTAGGACTTTATATACTAAAAAAATGAAGGAGGACATAGAGATGAAACACGTAAAGACACTGAGCGCAAGCACACTGAAGAACAGCATGAAGAAAGGCGGCTGCGGCGAGTGCCAGACATCCTGCCAGTCTGCATGTAAGACATCCTGTACTGTAGGTAACCAGAGCTGCGAGAACCAGAACCGCTAATTGGCAGTACAAAACAAATGAGGCGTTTTCTGATAAATCAGAGCTTTTCATGAGTGGGAGAGCTGGAGTCTGAGAAAACGCAGAGTTGACACAGGGAGGCAGACAAGACGGAGCGCGGTCCGAGGAGAGGACTGCATATGTTCCGGGTTGTCTGCCTGCCTATGTCTTATAGAAGGAGAAAGACAGTGATTCATCAGTATATAAATAATGGATATTATATCGTACTGGATGTCAACAGTGGCTCCGTCCATTCGGTCGATCCGCTTCTGTACGATGTGATTTCCTTTTTATCGGAGCGGATTCCGGACAGCGAGAAGCCGTTTCAGATTGCCCAGTCCCTGAAAGACGAGACGGCGGCAGCATTAAAAGAGAAATACAGCCAGGAAGAGATCAGAGAGGCGTTTGAGGACATTCAGGAGCTCATCGATCAGGAAGAACTCTTTACCGCTGACATTTACAAAAACTTCGTTATGGATTTCAAGAAGCGCCAGACGGTTGTCAAGGCACTCTGCCTGCATATCGCGCATGACTGCAACCTTGCCTGTCAGTACTGCTTTGCAGAAGAGGGCGAGTATCATGGACGCAGAGCGCTGATGACCTTTGAGGTCGGCAAGAAAGCGCTGGATTTCCTGATTGCCAATTCTGGAAACCGCCGGAACCTAGAAGTCGATTTCTTCGGCGGCGAGCCGCTGATGAACTGGCAGGTGGTTAAACAGTTAGTCGAGTACGGACGTTCCCAGGAAGAGGCGCACAACAAGAAATTCCGTTTCACACTGACCACCAACGGCGTTCTGTTAAACGATGAAATTATGGAATTCTGCAACCGCGAGATGTCAAACGTCGTGCTCAGTCTGGATGGACGAAAAGAGGTCAACGACAAGATGCGCCCATTCCGCAACGGAACCGGAAGCTACGACCTGATCGTGCCGAAGTTCCAGAAATTTGCAGAGAAGCGCGGAGACCGCGATTATTTCGTGCGTGGTACCTTCACACACAACAACCTGGATTTTGGCAAAGATGTTCTGCATTTTGCCGATCTTGGATTCAAGAAAATGTCGGTTGAGCCGGTCGTAGCACCGGATGAAGAGCCCTACGCGATCAAAGAGGCGGATCTTCCGCAGATTCTCGAGGAATATGACCGTCTGGCAGCAGAGTATGTCAAGAGACACAAAGAGGGACGCGGCTTCACGTTCTTCCACTTTATGCTCGATCTGACACAGGGACCGTGCGTGGCAAAACGTCTGTCCGGATGCGGTTCAGGAACTGAGTATCTGGCAGTTACCCCGTGGGGCGACCTCTATCCGTGCCATCAGTTTGTAGGAAATGAAGATTTCCTGCTCGGCAATGTAGATACGGGCGTGACCAACACGGCAGTCCGCGATGAGTTCAAGCTCTGCAATGTTTATGCGAAGGACAAATGCCGGGATTGTTTTGCCAGATTTTACTGCAGCGGCGGCTGTGCGGCCAATTCCTACAACTTCCACGGTTCCATCACGGATGCGTATGATATCGGGTGCGAGATGCAGAAAAAACGTATCGAGTGCGCGATCATGATAAAAGCTGCTCTTGCAGACGGCTCTGACGAGTAGAGAACAAGGAGAGAGAGGAATGAAGAACAAAAAAGGAAAAAGCTTCCTGGGGATGCTGCTCCTTCTGATTGCCATCGGCGTATTCGGCTATTTCGGCTATTCGACGATGAATCAGATCAAGCTGGGTCTTGACCTGGCTGGCGGTGTCAGCATTACCTATCAGGCGAAAGAAGAAAATCCGTCTTCCGAGGATATGGCGGATACGATCTACAAGCTCCAGCAGCGTGTACAGAATTACAGTACCGAGGCGGAGGTTTACCAGGAGGGAAATAACCGTATCAACGTAGATATTCCGGGTGTATCGGATGCCAACGCGATTCTGGAAGAGTTAGGAAAACCGGGTTCCCTGATTTTCGTGGATTCTGAAGGAAATCAGATCCTCGATGGTAAACAGGTTGCCAGCGCGAAAGCCGGCATGACCGAGGATAAGACGACCGGTTCCAAGGCGTATGTTGTTTCCCTGACCTTTACCGAGGAAGGTAAACAGGCATTTGCTGAGGCGACCACGAATGGCATCGGAAAACCAATTTATATCATTTATGATAATCAGATTATTTCCGCTCCGACCGTCCGTGAGGCGATCACAGGCGGCCAGTGCCAGATCGACGGCATGGCGGATTATGAAGAGGCAAATAATCTTGCGTCCACGATCCGTATCGGTTCCCTGTCCCTGGAACTGGAGGAGCTGCGTTCCAACGTAGTTGGCGCGAAGCTGGGCCAGGAGGCGATCTCCACCAGCTTAAAGGCAGGTCTGATCGGATTTGCCATTGTCATTGTATTTATGATTGCCGTATATCTGCTTCCGGGTCTGGCAGCTTCTCTGGCTCTGTGCCTGTATGTGGGCCTGATCCTGATCCTGCTGGTAGCATTTGAGGTGACCCTGACGCTTCCGGGCGTGGCTGGTATCATCCTGTCCATCGGTATGGCGGTGGATGCGAACGTCATCATTTTCACCCGTATCAAAGAGGAGATTGGTCTGGGAACTTCTGTTAAAAATGCGATCAAGGCAGGTTTCTCCAAGGCACTTTCCGCGATCATCGACGGAAACGTGACCACCCTGATTGCGGCAGCTGTTCTGTTCTGGAGAGGTTCCGGTACCGTCAAGGGCTTTGCGGCGACGCTGGCAATCGGTATCGTGCTTTCTATGTTCACGGCGCTGTTTGTAACCAAATTTGCTCTGAACTGCTTCTATGAGATGGGCTTTGAGGATGCGAAGTTCTACGGATGCCGCAAGGATATGAAGACGCGTCCGTTCTTGAAACTCCGCAAGCTTTACTTTGCACTGTCGCTCGTGATCATTCTGGCAGGTGTCGGCAGTATGATTCACAATCAGTCTTCGTTGGGTGTGCCGCTCAACTACAGCATGGAGTTCAGAGGCGGTACCTCCACAAATGTAACCTTTAACGAGGATATGTCTCTGGAAGATATTTCCTCCCAGGTGGTTCCGGTGGTAGAGAAGATTACCGGCGAAGCTGGTACACAGACCCAGAAGGTAGCCGGAAGCAACGAGGTTATCATCAAGACACGTACCCTGAATATGGACGAGCGCGAGGAGTTAAACCAGGCGCTGGCGGATCAGTTTGGTGTGGATAAAGAGAAGATCACAGCCGATAGTATCTCCGGTGCAGTCAGCCAGGAGATGAAGCGCGATGCGATTGTGGCGGTTACGATTGCGACGATCTGCATGTTGATCTACATCTGGTTCCGTTTCAGCAATATCACGTTCGCGGCGGGCGCGGTTCTTGCCCTGATGCACGATGTACTGGTTGTTCTGACCTGCTATGCGATGCTGCGCTGGTCGGTTGGTTCGACGTTCATCGCCTGCATGCTGACGATTGTCGGTTATTCAATCAACGCGACGATCGTTATCTTCGACCGTATCCGTGAGAATATGAAGCTTCTGGGCAATAAAGAGTCCGCTGAGACGATCGTCAACACCAGTATCAGCCAGACCCTGACGCGAAGCATCAACACGACGCTGACGACCTTCGTCATGGTCCTGATTCTTTACATCCTGGGTGTATCTTCCATCCGTGAGTTTGCTCTTCCGCTGATGGTAGGTCTGATCTGCGGTACGTATTCGTCCGTATGCCTGTCCGGCTCTGTCTGGTATGTGCTGAATAAAAAGCGCATGGAGAAGAATGCCAAACCGGCTGGCAAGAAGGCAAAGGCAGAGAAGTAAAAAGTATAGGAAAAAAGATGGAATACAAGATTTTATACAAAGATGGCCGCGCAAAACGCGCGGAAATGAAAACGGTCCACGGAACCATCCAGACGCCTGTTTTCATGAATGTCGGCACGGTGGCGGCGATCAAGGGCGCGGTTTCGACCGATGATCTCCGCACGATCGGCACGCAGGTGGAACTTTCCAATACCTACCACCTCCATGTCCGTACCGGCGACAAGCTGATCCGACAGTTTGGCGGTCTGCACAAATTTATGAACTGGGATCGCCCGATCCTCACGGATTCCGGCGGATTTCAGGTGTTTTCCCTGGCGGGACTGCGGAAAATTAAAGAAGAGGGCGTTTATTTTAACTCCCACATCGATGGTCACAAGATTTTCATGGGACCGGAGGAGAGTATGCAGATTCAGTCCAACTTAGGTTCGACGATCGCGATGGCATTTGACGAGTGCCCGCCGAGTCTTGCCGATCGGGACTATGTACAGAAATCAGTAGAGCGCACGACGCGCTGGCTGGCACGCTGCAAGGATGAGATGGCACGCCTCAATGCACTGCCGGATACGGTCAACCGGAAACAGCTCCTGTTTGGTATCAATCAGGGGGCGATTTACGAGGATATCCGTATCGAACACGCGAAGGAAATCAGCAAAATGAACCTCGATGGCTATGCGGTCGGAGGTCTGGCAGTTGGCGAGAGCCATGAGGAAATGTATCGGATTCTGGATGCAGTCGTTCCGCACCTGCCGGAGGACAAGCCGACTTATCTTATGGGCGTTGGCACACCGGCAAACATCCTGGAAGCGGTAGACCGGGGCGTCGATTTCTTTGACTGTGTGTACCCGTCTCGGAATGGACGTCACAGCCATGTATACACGAACCATGGCAAATTAAATCTCCTGAACAGCAAATATGAGCTGGATCCACGCCCGATCGAGGAAGGCTGCGGCTGTCCGGCATGCCGTTCTTACTCCCGCGCATATATCCGCCACCTGTTTAAGGCGAAGGAAATGCTGGGGATGAGATTATGCGTCTTGCATAATTTGTATTTTTATAATAAAATGATGGAAGAGATTCGCGACGCGATCGAACATCACTGTTATGCTGAGTATAAAGCAAAGAAACTTGCAGGCATGATGGGTGAATCGAACTAAAGGAGGAAATATACCACATGAGCAGCACAAGCGGAATGATCGTTTACCTTGTATTTATCATTGCCATCTTCTATTTTATGGCAATCCGTCCACAGTCCAAGGAAAAGAAAAAACAGGCAGAACTGATGGCAACCGTAGCAGTAGGCGACAGCGTTCTGACATCCAGCGGCTTCTACGGCGTGATTATCGATATGACCGATGATACTGTAATCGTAGAGTTCGGAAGCAACAAGAACTGCCGCATCCCGATGCGTAAGGATGCAATCGTTCAGGTTGAGAAACCGGAAGTCTAAGAAGAACGGTAAGAAAGTGAGAGGATCGCAGCTCCCGATGGGGGCGGCGGTCCTTTTTTTTGTGTAACAGGAAATTCCTTGGAATTCCCTATTACACAAAAAGGCACTAACGTGCCAATGATGCGCACTCGCGCGAAGCAGAAACATGTCGCAAGCGACCGCGCTCGGCGCGAGAATGTGCCAAGGCACATTCTTTTTTATTTTACAGATAACCCCAGGTTATAGAATAAATTCCAAATTACTATATGGGGAATACCGGTTTTCCTTCGTCAGAAGATTGCAAAATAGGACGGAATCCGATATGATAAAAAGTAACCGTTTGAAACAAGGGAGGTATTTTATTATGAATTGCAATATTACTGTGATTCCGGGCGACGGAATCGGACCGGAGATTGTGAGAGAGGCATGCGGCGTGCTGGACAAGGTAGGCGCCGTCTACGGTCATACATTTAATTATACAAAAATCCTGATGGGCGGCTGCTCCATCGACGAGTACGGCGTACCGCTGACCGATGAGGCGCTGGAGACCGCGAAAAAGAGTGATTCCGTCCTGCTCGGTGCAGTCGGCGGCAACGTGGGAAATTCCCGCTGGTACGATGTGGCTCCGAACCTGCGTCCGGAGGCCGGACTTCTTGCCATCCGTAAAGGTCTGGGACTGTTTGCGAATATCCGCCCGGCATACCTCTACAAAGAGCTGGCAGATGCCTGCCCGTTAAAGAAAGAGATCATCGGCGACGGCTTCGATATGGTTATCATGCGTGAGCTGACCGGCGGTCTGTACTTCGGTGACCGTTACACGAAGGAGATCGACGGCGTGACGACCGCGGTAGATACCCTGACCTACAATGAAAATGAGATCCGCCGGATCGCAATCAAGGCATTTGATATCGCGATGAAGCGCCGCAAGAGCGTTATTAGCGTCGATAAGGCAAACGTACTGGATTCCTCCCGCCTGTGGAGAAAGGTAGTCGAGGAAGTTGCTAAAGATTATCCGGAAGTTACCCTGACCCATATGCTGGTTGATAACTGCGCGATGCAGCTTGTCATGAATCCGGGACAGTTCGACGTGATCCTGACTGAGAACATGTTTGGCGATATCCTTTCTGACGAGGCAAGCATGATTACCGGCTCCATCGGTATGCTGTCTTCGGCCAGCTTAAACGAGGGCAAATTTGGTCTCTACGAGCCGAGCCACGGTTCCGCACCGGACATCGCGGGCAAGGACATCGCAAACCCGATTGCAACTATTCTTTCCGCAGCGATGATGCTCCGCTATTCCTTCGATCTGGATAAGGAAGCAAAAGCCATCGAGGATGCCGTACAGCAGGTACTGACCGAGGGCTACCGTACCGTGGATATCATGGCGGATGGCTGCAAGCAGGTTGGAACCGTTGAGATGGGCAGGCTGATCTGTGAGAGAATTAAATAGAAAGATTGCAAAAATTTCATAAATGCGATAAAATCAAAGATAAACGTAAAAACCGCCCCTGTCACCAGGGGCGGAGGTCGTCGAAAGAGATAGAAGGAGACGAAAAGATGAAAAGTGATGCAGTAAGAAAAGGGATGCAGCAGGCACCTCACCGTTCTTTGTTTAATGCACTCGGTATGACGGAAGAGGAGATGAACAAACCTCTTGTCGGTATCGTAAGTTCTTATAATGAGATTGTTCCGGGACACATGAACCTGGACAAGATTGTAAATGCCGTGAAGCTGGGGGTAGCGATGGCTGGCGGCACACCGGTTGTATTTCCGGCGATCGCAGTCTGTGATGGTATCGCTATGGGACATGTCGGCATGAAATACTCTCTGGTTACCCGTGATCTGATCGCAGATTCCACCGAATGTATGGCGCTGGCACATCAGTTCGATGCGCTGGTTATGGTTCCAAACTGTGATAAAAACGTACCGGGACTTCTGATGGCAGCAGCCCGCGTCAATGTACCGACTGTATTTGTCAGCGGCGGTCCGATGTTAGCCGGTCATGTAAAGGGACAGAAGAGAAGTCTTTCCAGCATGTTCGAGGCAGTTGGTTCCTACGCAGCAGGCACCATGACGGAAGAAGATGTGAAAGAATTCGAATGTAAGGTCTGCCCGACCTGCGGTTCCTGTTCCGGTATGTACACCGCCAACAGCATGAACTGCTTAACAGAGGTACTCGGCATGGGCCTTCAGGGCAACGGTACGATCCCGGCAGTTTACTCCGAGCGAATCAAACTGGCAAAACACGCTGGTATGAAGGTTATGGAGATGTATGAGAAAAACATCCGTCCGAGAGATATTATGACAGAAAAGGCATTTTTAAATGCACTGACCGTGGATATGGCACTCGGATGTTCTACCAACAGTATGCTGCATCTTCCGGCGATTGCACATGAGGCAGGCGTAGACCTGAACATGGAGCTGGTCAATGAGATGAGCAAGCGCACCCCGAACCTGTGCCATCTGGCACCGGCAGGTCCGACCTACATGGAGGATCTGAACGAGGCAGGCGGCGTGTATGCGGTTATGAATGAGCTGTCCAAGAAGAACCTTCTGAATCTGGACTGCATGACCGTAACCGGCAAGACCGTTGGCGAGAATATCAAGGGCTGTGTCAACAAGAATCCGGAGGTTATCCGACCGATCGACAATCCGTACAGCCAGACTGGCGGTATTGCGATCCTGAAAGGAAACCTGGCACCGGATACAGGCGTTGTAAAACGTTCTGCCGTTGCACCGGAGATGCTGGTACATCAGGGACCAGCGCGTGTATTTGACTGTGAGGAAGACGCGATTGCAGCGATCAAGGGCGGCAAGATCGTGGCTGGCGATGTTGTTGTCATCCGTTACGAGGGACCGAAGGGCGGTCCGGGCATGCGTGAGATGCTGAACCCGACTTCTGCCATCGCAGGTATGGGACTTGGTTCCAGCGTAGCTCTGATCACAGACGGACGTTTCTCCGGCGCATCCAGAGGTGCATCCATCGGACACGTTTCTCCGGAGGCGGCAGTCGGCGGACCGATCGCGCTGGTTGAGGAAGGCGATATTATTTCCATCGATATCAATAATAACTCCCTGAACGTACTCGTATCCGACGAGGAGCTGGCAGAGAGAAGAAAGAAATGGCAGCCGAGAGAACCGAAGGTTACGACCGGATACCTGGCACGTTACGCAGCGCTTGTAACGAGCGGAAACCGGGGCGCAATCCTGGAGGTTCCGAAGACACAGAAGTAATCATTGCGGGCTTCAGACAGGTGCTTTTGAGACGAAAAGTACTGCTTGATGCTAAAAGGCAGTGGATGGGACGATTTATCAGGCTGCCCCTACGGAGAGCTTGACAGCGCGACAGACGCTTTCGGAAGCTTTGCGGGGATATGTACTCTCGGAGTTTTTCAGCCCCGCTTTTGCGGTTGATGAAAGCCCGGGAGTATATGCATTTAAAATGGTTTAAGGAAGGAAAGCAGGTTAGACAGATGAAGACATTGACAGGAGCAGAGATTGTCATTGAATGCTTGAAAGAGCAGGGGGTAGACACGGTGTTCGGTTATCCGGGCGGCGCGATCCTCAACATTTATGATGCACTTTATAAACACAAGGATGAAATCACCCATATTTTGACCTCTCATGAACAGGGAGCGTCCCACGCGGCAGACGGCTACGCGAGAGCAACCGGTAAGGTCGGTGTGTGTATGGCGACATCTGGTCCGGGAGCTACAAACCTGGTTACGGGTATTGCAACGGCTAACCTGGATTCCATTCCGATGGTAGCCATCACCTGTAATGTAACGACAGGGCTTCTTGGAAAAGACAGCTTCCAGGAGATCGACATTCTGGGTGTTACCATGCCGATCACGAAATATAATTTTATCGTAAAGGATGTCACGAAGCTGGCAGATGTGATCCGTCGTGCGTTCGTGATTGCTAAGAGTGGCCGTCCGGGTCCGGTTCTGGTGGATATCACCAAGGATGTGACGGCAGCGGCCTGCGAGTACGAGCCGAAGGAACCGCAGCCGATCGAGCGCGAGACAGAGCTGATCCGTGAGGAAGACATGGAAAAGGCGATCGAGATGATCAAGGCGGCGAGAAAACCGTTTATTTTCGTCGGCGGCGGTGCAGTGGCGTCAGATGCTGCCAATGAATTAAGCGCATTTGCACATAAAATTCAGGCGCCGGTGGGGGACAGCCTGATGGGTAAAGGTGCATTTGACGGAACCGATGTCCTTTATACCGGTATGATCGGTATGCACGGAACCAAGACATCCAACCTCGGTGTGGCAGAGTGCGATCTGCTGATCGTTGTAGGCGCGCGTTTCAGTGACCGTGTTGTGGGCGATCCGAACCATTTTGCAACCAATGCAAAGATTTTACACATAGATATCGATCCGGCGGAGATCAACAAAAATATCCAGACCGATGCGAGCATTATTGGTGATGTCAAGATTATTCTGCGTAAGCTAAACGCGCGTCTGGATCCGATGAACCATGACGAGTGGCTGAGCCACATTGAGCGTCTGAAAGATATGTACCCGCTCCGCTACAACAAGGAAGTTCTGACCGGTCCGTATATCATGGAAGAGATCTACAAGGTAACCGGCGGCGATGCGATCATCTGTACCGATGTCGGACAGCATCAGATGTGGGCGGCACAGTATTATAAATACAAACGTCCGAGACAGCTTCTGACCTCCGGCGGTCTGGGCACGATGGGTTACGGTCTGGGCGCAGCGATTGGTGCGAAGATGGGCTGCAAGGATAAGACGGTTATCAATATTGCCGGAGACGGCTGTTTCCGTATGAACATGAACGAGATTGCGACGGCAACTCGCTACAATATTCCGGTTATCGAGGTTGTATTTAACAACCATGTTCTGGGTATGGTGCGCCAGTGGCAGACCCTGTTCTATGGAAAACGCTATTCCCAGACGGAGCTTTACGATCAGATGGATTTCGTCAAGGTGGCAGAGGGCATGGGCGCGAAGGCATACCGTATCACGAAGAAAGAGGATGTGGAGCCGGTGCTGCGCGAGGCGATCAGCTTAAATATCCCGGTTATGATCGAGTGCCAGATTGGCAGCGATGACAAGGTATTCCCGATGGTTCCGGCTGGAAAACCGATCGAGGAAGCGTTTGATGAGATTGACTTACGCATCGAATAGTTGTAAAATGGGGGCTATTATCACATTTTTGTGTAAGACAGGAGGAGATTTATTATGAGCAGAGTCTATAACTTTTCGGCAGGTCCGGCAGTGCTTCCGGAGGAGGTACTGAGAGAGGCAGCGGCAGAGATGCTGGATTACCAGGGCAGCGGTATGTCCGTCATGGAGATGAGCCACCGCTCCAAGGATTTCCAGGCCATCATTGATGATGCAGAGAAGGATCTGCGCGAACTGATGCAGATTCCGGACAATTACAAAGTATTATTCGTACAGGGCGGCGGCAATATGCAGTTCGCCATGGTTCCGATGAACCTGTTCAAAAATAAGGTGGGGGATTACATCATCACCGGACAGTGGGCAAAGAAAGCATATCAGGAGGCAAAGATGTTTGGTACTGCCAACGCGATTGCATCCAGCGCTGACAAGACCTTTTCCTACATCCCGGATTGTTCGGACCTTCCAGTGGATGAGGACGCAGATTACGTGTATATCTGCTTAAATAACACTATTTACGGAACCGTATACCATGAGCTTCCGAACACCAAGGGCAAGACACTGGTAGCAGACATCTCCTCCTGTTTCCTGTCAGAGCCGCTCGATGTGAGTAAGTTTGGTATTCTCTGGGGTGGTGTCCAGAAGAACGTAGGTCCGGCTGGTATGGCGATCGTCATCATCCGCGAGGATCTGATCACCGAGGATGTTCTTCCGGGAACACCAACCATGCTGCGCTACAAAACATACGCAGACAATGACTCTCTGTACAACACACCGCCTACATACACCATCTATATGTGCGGCAAGGTATTTAAATGGCTCAAGAAAATGGGCGGTTTAAGTGCCATGAAGGAGCGCAACGAGAAGAAGGCGAAGATCCTTTACGATTTCCTCGATGAGAGCAAGCTCTTCAAGGGAACCGTTGAGAAAAAAGACCGTTCCCTGATGAACGTACCGTTCGTCACCGGCGATGCAGATCTGGATGCCCTGTTTGTCAAGGAAGCCAAAGAGGCAGGTTTTGTGAACTTAAAAGGTCACCGTACCGTCGGCGGTATGCGTGCCAGCATCTACAATGCAATGCCGATCGAGGGCGTTGAGAAATTAGTTGCTTTCATGCGCGAATTTGAGAAAAAACATACAAATTAATCAATTTTAAAATTTATGCCATTGCTGCGGCGAAAGGGAGGGGGAATCCGTTCCTTTCTGCTGCAGCAGTGGACTTTTTAAAACAAAAACAGCCCGCGTATGGGAAGATTTGAAATTTTGAAAGAAAAGAGAGTTAAAAAATGAGAAAAATCCATTGCCTGAACCCGATTTCCAAGCTGGGAACCGGTTTACTGACCGAAAATTATGAGATGACTGACAACCTGGCGGAGGCAGAGGGCATTCTGGTCCGCAGTGCTGCCATGCATGATCTGGAACTTCCGAAGGGACTGCGTGCTGTTGCACGTGCCGGAGCGGGCGTCAACAACATTCCGCTTGACAAGTGTGCGGAGGCTGGTGTTGTCGTATTCAATACACCGGGCGCCAATGCAAACGGTGTCAAAGAGCTGGTGCTGGCTGGCATGCTGCTGGGAGCCAGAGACGTAGTCGGCGGCATCGACTGGTGCAAGGAGCAGAAGGACAATGAAAATATCTCCAAAGATATGGAGAAGGCGAAAAAGAAATTTGCCGGTCATGAGATCCGCGGCAAAAAGCTTGGTGTTATCGGACTGGGCGCCATCGGCGCAGAGGTTGCAAACGCAGCTGCAGCGCTTGGCATGGAAGTATACGGCTATGATCCGTTTATTTCTGTCAAGGCAGCGTGGATGCTTTCCAGAGACGTAAAGCACATCACATCGGTTGATACGATCTATCAGGAATGCGATTACATCACCGTTCATGTACCGCTGCTTGACAGCACCCGCCAGATGATCAACAAAGACAGCCTGGGACAGATGAAGGACGGCGTGGTTATCTTAAACTTTGCGCGTGACCTTCTGGTAAATGACGACGATATGGCAGAGGCGCTGGCTTCCGGTCGTGTAAAACGCTATATCACCGATTTCCCGAATGCAAAAGTAATGCAGATGCCGAACGTCATCGCAACCCCACATCTGGGCGCATCCACAGAAGAATCCGAGGATAATTGTGCCGTGATGGCAGTCAAAGAGCTGATGGATTACCTGGACAATGGTAATATCAAGAATTCCGTCAACTTCCCGAATTGCGATATGGGCGTGTGCACAACCGTAGGTCGTCTTGCACTTCTTCATAAGAACGTGCCGAACATGATCGGACAGATTTCCTCGATCCTGGCATCGACTGACATGAACATCGCAAACATGACGAACAAGAGCCGTGATAAATACGCTTATACGCTGGTTGATCTGGAGACCAAGGCAGACGCGGCGACGATTGAGAAGCTGAAAGCTATTCAGGGTATGATGCGCGTGCGCGTGATCAAATAATAAGTTTTATTGAAAACAGCCGGAGAAAGTGCGGTTTTGGGTGCACCTTTTCCGGCTGTATTTTTATGGATTGCAGAATGTTTTTATTGAAGAATCTCTGCATGGCTTTTTAACTTGATAATTATATGTATATATTGGTGAGAAACTGTCAGTGGCGGGTTATATTAAGCGACAGGATTGACTTGGTAAGAAAACCTTGTCATGGGGTGGAAAATTGATCGATACTAGGATCTTTCATTTCATAAACACGCGTCCACTCCTTAGTGCCATCTTTTTTGACAGTTTCGGAGCGGTTCATCGCCAGAAAACGGATCAGTTCATAGCAGTCAATCCAGATTTCGTTGTTTCCTTCTTTCTGGGATTCGTCAAAAATGAGCTGCAATCCGAAATGCAGGTGCGGTTCAGCGATGTTGTTGGTGTTTTCAGTGCTGCTGTAGCCGGTGTGCCCGAGATAACCGATCACGTCCCCGGCGGTGACGAGACTGCCCTCTTTCAGGTTTGACTGGTAGGGGTAGTCTTTGCGTAAATGTGCATAATAGTAGTATCGTTTCCCGTCAAAGCTGCGGATGCCGATGCGCCAGCCGCCGTACTGGTTCCAGCCGAGCGCCTCGACGCGCCCGGATTCCACAGCAATCACAGGCGTTCCCGTCTGCCCCATCATATCATGCCCGAGATGCCGTCTCCGGTAACCGTAGCTGCGGGAGACACCGAAATCGTCATAGTGGCTGTAGGGAAAGTTTTTCGCCAGTGGGAGAAACGCTTTCAGACCATATTTGGTAACCCAGACTTTTTCCTCACCGGAGGGAGTCAGGGGGACAGCGTCGGGATCGGAGAGAGTGGGGGCTGGGGTTTCGAGAGAAGTTTGTGTGTTGGATGAGGCTGAAGTTTCTGGTGAAGCTTGACTGGCTGAGTCGATTGTGTCTGTACCAGTTGTGGTTGCTGTTGTTGTTGCTGTTGTTGGTGGTGGTGTCGTTGCGTAGGAAGTATTGGCAGCCGGATCCCCCTCCTGTATCTGCGCGTCCGCCAGTGCAAAAGCCGGTGCTTCCGATTTCGGAATCTCAATTTCATACAGTCCGACCATTCCATCCAGAACCGCGCCGTAAGCCTCACGATAATAGGCAAAAGAGGTCATATTTTTCGTCAATTCTTCCACTGTAACGCCATTTTGGAGCTGTTCGGCAGCTTCCGTCATATCGGACGCCTGATAATGTGAAAAATCGCCCCCGTAGCGCGCCCCCAGGTAAGCGAGCAGATCGACCCAGTTCAGATGGAGATCCTGCTGGCAGGTATCAACATCATAGCGGAACGCCTGTGTCATGGCGTCGGCGGTCACATCGAAATCCACCCAGCGGATAAAATGTTCCGACGCATTCCCGGCCGTGACCTGACGGCTGTTTGGACGCTGGAAGGACCAGCTGACAAAGAGCGCCGCAATGGCGCAGATTTCCAGTGCAATGATAACAGAACTTCGTTTCAAGACAGATCCCTCCTGTGCGATAGTATTTAAATGCGAAGCCACGGCAAATTCCGTTACTGGGCACGTATGCGTGAACAATAACATTTTTGCAATCTGATAAGATTGTATGAGAGGATGGGAGAAAGTATGAGTCCATCTTTGGAAAAATATGAGAAAAAGCGTTTGAGGCGAGGAAAAAGGATGGGCTGATTCAGGCAAACAGATTATACAAACAGATTATATCAGAGAGAAAAGTGATAGAAAAAATAGAAGAAAATAATAGATGACCTGCAGAGAGATAAAAAAGAGAGTAAATCATATATACAAGGAGGTACATGAAATGGAAAAGAAGGAAGAAAAGAAAAAGCCGTCCGGCTCATTCTCAGAAGTCTGGGACAAGCGCGGACAGGAGACGGATGCAGCCAATGATTTCCGGAAGAAAATCGAGATGGAGATCACCGAGGCACGCCCGGGCTATGCAGTTGGAGAGATTGTATTGAAACCGTGGCATATGAATATCTTAGGTATCGTGCACGGCGGCGTCCTGTATTCACTGGCGGATACCGTGGGCGGCACCGCAGCGATGACCGGGCGCGACTACGCAGTCCCGACCGTGGATGGCACGATCCATTATCTGAAAGCTGGAAAAAACACATCCAAAATCATCGCCCGGGCGCAGGAAATACAGAATGGTTATGCATTTTCGGTGTGCGAATGCAAGATTTATGATGATAAGGAGACGCTGCTGGCATCGGCGACGATGACGTATTATCATTTGAGGAAGAGGTAGAGCTGCAAGATACAATCACAGCTCTATCACACTCCCATCCTCCGGTACCAGCAAATCCCCATGATAATAGGCTTCCCCTTCAGCGCGGTACAAAGCAGCGCGTTCCGGATAAGTCTTATCTTCAGTGTGCCACAGAATCAAATGCCGCGCACCGAGGCGTTCGGCGAGTTCGCAGGCATCTTTGACGGTGCTGTGGTGTTTTTCATAAGGGGAGAAGATTTCACGGTCACGGTAGAGGCAGAAGGCTTCGTGGAAGAGCCAGTCGGCGCCACTGGCAAATTCTTTGCAGAGCGGGTTCAGCGGTTCGTCGCCCGGGCAGCAGACGATCTTGCCGTCCGGCAGCACGGCGCGGAAGCCGAACTGGCGCGCCTTGGTCGAATGAATGTCAAAGAAGGTGACCTCCATATCGAGAATCTGCCGGGTTTCACGGTCAGAAACCGGGATGAGCTGGATCGGATCGCCGATCAGGTCGCAGAATTTCTTCTGGAGTGTCAGGCGGCAGAAGGTCTGAATCGTGTCGATCAGCCCGTCGTGGCAGTAAATATGAAAAATTCCCTCATAATTTCCCTTTTTGATGGCAGTGCCAATCATCCGGATCATCCAGATCACGCCGAGAATGTGGTCGGTGTGTTCATGTGTCACGAAGAGATGGTGGATGCGGTTTAACGGAACCTGCATTTCTTCCAGAATCCGCAGGATGCCATTGCCGCCGCCGGCGTCTGTCATGAAATATTCCTCGCCGGATCGGATGGCGAAGCAGGTATTATAATAACGTGTCATCGTGGCGTTGCCGGTGCCAAACACGTAGAGAGTGTGTGGTTGCGTCATGAATGTTCCTCCTGTATTTATGTATGGAAAAGTATGTTTCTGTTCACGAGTAGGCACTTTTGGAACCGAAAGTGCCGAAAATATATTTTGACCCTGATCTGAATCTATGCTACTATAAATCTATCAAAAAGGCAAATGCAATGTAGATAATGTGCTGTTTACCCAAAGCGAGCGCGACGATAACGAGTCACGACAATATCCGGGCAGACAGCGCAGTTTGGGAGCTGATAACATGAGGGATTTAGCATATTTGAAGCTGCTTTCGCGGGAGTATCCGAATATCCGGGCGGCGGCGAGTGATATTATTAATTTACAGGCAATCTGTGGACTTCCGAAGGGCACGGAATATTTTTTCAGTGACCTGCACGG
The DNA here is from genome assembly GCF_003480665.1 of Clostridium sp. AM28-20LB. Lineage (NCBI taxonomy): Bacteria > Bacillati > Bacillota > Clostridia > Eubacteriales > Clostridiaceae > Clostridium > Clostridium sp. AM28-20LB. The sequence continues at coordinate 50,163 of NZ_QUJN01000004.1, forward strand.
TGAGCATGAGGCGTTTATTTATCTGCTCCGCAGTTCGTCGGGTATCATCCGGGAGAAGATCCGCGAGACATTTGGACATATTATTTCGGAGGAGGACGAGGTACGGCTGGCGAACCTTATCTATTATCCGGAAAAAATGATCAATCAGATCAAACAGGCGAACGAATACACGGAGGACTGGCAGAAGACGGCGGTGTACCGTCTGGTGCAGATCTGCCGGGAGGTTTCGTCGAAATACACCCGTTCCAAGGTGAGAAAAAAGATGCCGAAGGAATTTTCGGGTGTGATCGATGAGCTTTTATATGTCGATAATACCGATGACAATAAGACGGAGTATTACAGCGAACTCATCAATACCCTGATTGACGTCCGGGTGGCGGACAGCTTTATTGTCGTGATCTGCAGCCTGATCCGGAGTCTGACGATCGATAATCTTCATATCCTGGGCGATATATTTGACCGTGGTCCGAGACCAGATATCATTCTGGAGGAACTGATGCATTTCCATGATGTGGATATCCAGTGGGGCAATCATGATATTTCGTGGATGGGCGCGGCGACGGGCAACCGGGCGTGTATCTGCAATGTTTTGCGTATGGCGCTCGGTTACAATGGATTTGATGTATTGGAGGACGGCTACGGAATTAACCTGCGCCCGCTGTCGATGTTTGCGGAGCGCGTGTACCGGGACGATCCGTGTACCTGTTTTCTGCCGCAGATTCTTGACAAAAATATTTACGACGCAGTGGATCCGAAGCTGGCGGCGAAGATGCACAAGGCGATCGCGGTGTTACAGTATAAGGAAGAGGGGCAGATCATCAAGCGCCATCCGGAGTACGGGATGGAAGAGCGGATACTTCTGTCAGCGATTCGTTATGACCGCGGCACGGTTACGATCGATGGAAAAGAGTATCCGATGCGCGACATGAATTTCCCGACGGTGGATCCGGCGGATCCGCTGCGGCTGACGGACGAAGAGGAAGAGCTGCTTCACACGCTGGAGCTGTCGTTCCGCCACAATGCGCGGCTGCATGAGCATGTCCGTTTCCTGTATTCCAACGGAAGCATGTATAAATGCTGCAATTCCAACCTGCTCTATCACGGCTGTATCCCGATGACGGAGAATCGGGAATTTGACGGTCTGATGGTGGGCGGCAAGATGTACCGCGGCAAGGAATTGATGGATTTTATTGACACACAGGTTAAAAATGCCTATTTTCTTCCAGAGGACGCGCCGGAGAAGGAGGCGTGCCGCGATTTTATGTGGTATCTGTGGAATGGTGCGAAATCGCCGGTATTTGGAAAGGACAAAAACCGCAGCTTTGAGCATTATTTCATCGAGGATCCGGAAGTGATGAGAGAGACGATGAACCCGTATTACCAGCTCAGTGAGGAAGAAGAGACCTGCGATATGATTTTGAAGGAATTTGGACTTCCGACGAAGGGCTCGCATATCATCAACGGGCATATGCCGGTGAAGATTAAGAGTGGAGAGACACCGATCCGGGCTGGCGGCAAGCTCTTCATCATTGACGGCGGGCTGTCGAAAGCCTACCAGGAGCGGACGGGAATCGCCGGATATACGTTGATTTTCAATTCGCACCATCTCGCGCTTGCGGAACACAAGCCATTTGACCCGGAGCGCGAGCGGACGCCGAAGGTATATATTGTGGAGAAAATGCAGAAGCGCATCACAGTGGCGGATACCGATGAGGGCAAGGAGCTGGCGGGCCGCATCGAGGATCTGAAAGAGCTCTTGAAAGCGTACCGGAGCGGACTTTTGAAAGAGCGCGTACGCTGAGGCAGTTGAAAGGGACGGGAACTGGAAGCTTGTTTCTTTCGGCTGGGTGAAACGGAAGAAACGGGACGGTTTGAGGAATAAGGAGACAAGATGAGAAAGACAGAGTTTTTACAGGAGCTTCGGGAGGCGCTGGACGGCGAGGTTTCGGCTTCAGTCATCCAGAGCAACATAAGCTATTACGATCAGTATATCAGCCAGGAGGCGGCGAAAGGGCGCAGGGAGGAAGAAGTGATCGAGGAGATCGGCAGTCCACGCCTGATTGCGAAAACCATTATCGACAGCAGCGAGGGCGCCGGGGAGACCGGCCAGGGCGGTTCGTACACTTCGGGAAACGCTGCCGGGAGCGGGCGCACAGCGTCCTCCTACAACGGCGGTTTTTCGGAGCGGGACGACAGCGGTCTGCCGCCGAACTTCCATTACATCGATTTGAATAAATGGTACTGGAAGGTAATTGTCAGCGTGGTGGTTATCGCGATCTTATTTGTGCTGTTTGTACTGGTCGGAGGTATTTTCACCATCCTGATTCATCTGGCGGGACCGATTCTTCTGATTTGGCTGATCTATACATTTATTAAGAATATTTGGAAATAGAAAAGAACCCCTGTCGCCGGCTGTGAGGGATGACCGGAGCGGGGGTTCTTTTCTTGTTTTCTCGCAAACATATGGAGGTTTATTGAGTTGAAAAATGTTGTATTATGGAACATTTCAGAGGGAGTTTCCATAATACAAAAAAAGCACTTGTCATGCCGTCTTTGGCAAACAAATGCTTTTTAGCTGGGCTACAAGGATTCGAACCTTGAAAATGACGGAGTCAGAGTCCGTTGCCTTACCATTTGGCGATAGCCCAATGAATTGAACGATTTATATTATACTGTAAGGAAACAGATTCGTCAACTACTTTTTTCGCTTTTTTGATAATTTTTTTTGTTTGGGCGGCTGCTGTGGCAGAAACCGCGCCATGCGTCCGGCAAATTCTGCAATATTCTGGGTCTGTAAGTAGACAACGTGGTTCGAATCGGATATAATGAGTTTCATGACAGAATGTTAAGGCAGTATAGGACGAAACGGCAGATGGCGGATGCGCTAAGATGGTGCGGAGAGCCGGAAGCCGGAAAGGAAAAGAGAGCGATATGTATACATTTGACAGCCGGGTCCGGTACAGTGAGACGGATGAAGAGGGAAATCTTTCTGTGGTGGGAATCATGAATTATCTTCAGGATTGTTCGACGTTCCAGTCGGAGGATCTGAAACTCGGGATTTCCTATCTGAATGAGGAAAAACGGGCGTGGTGGCTGAGCGGATGGCAGATAGAGATTCTCAGACAGCCGCATTTTGGCGAGCGGATCCGTATTTCGACCTGGCCGTATGGGTTTAAGGGAATCTATGGCTACCGGAATTTCACGATCGAGGATGAGATGGGAAACCCGCTGGTGCGGGCGGATTCGACCTGGTTTTACTACGATCTGGAAAAAGGATGCCCGGTGCGGGTGCCGGAAAGCCAGTTGGAGGGCTACCAGATTGAAGATAAACCGCTTGCAATGCCGCCAGCGCCGAAGAAAATCCGCCTGCCTGAGACGTATGAGACGGCGGCGCCGGTCACGGTGGAACGCCATCATCTCGATACGAACCGGCACGTGAACAATGCACAGTATGTGGCGATTGCGCGTGAATTGCTGCCTGTGGACTTTGCACTCGGAGAACTGCGAGTGGAGTACCGGAAGGCGGCAGTGCTTGGGAATGTGATGTACCCGAAACTGGCGCAGGTGCCGGAAGGATACGTGGTATCGCTGCAGGATGCGGAAGGTCAGGTGTATGCGAATTTGTGGCTGGCAAGGACTGGTTTGTAAAGAGTTTGTATGTAGCAGTGAAGAAACTGAATTATTGCAGCCGAAGAAAGATTCGGCGTGGATTGTCTGCCAGTGAATGAAAAATGCAACCGTTAAATAAAAAAAGAGATCGGCAGAAAAGAGAGGACGAATGACATGATTGAACTGGGAAGAGTACAGGAACTGATGGTAGTGCGGGAGAAAAACTTCGGCGTGTATCTGGGACAGAAGAAAGATGATGCGGCGGCGGTCCTGCTTCCGAAGAAACAGGTGCCGGAGGGCACAAAAGTGGGCGATAAGCTCAAGGTATTTATTTATAAAGATTCCGAGGATCGCCTGATTGCGACGACCTCGATGCCGAAGCTGGAACTGGGCGGGACGGCGGTTTTGAAGGTCAAGGATGTATCGAAGATCGGCGCCTTTCTCGATATGGGGCTGGAAAAAGATCTGCTGCTCCCGTTTAAAGAGCAGGTATATCCGGTTCGCGCCGGGGAAGAGTGCCTGGTAGCGCTGTATATCGATAAGAGCGGTCGTCTGGCGGCGACGATGAAGGTATATTCGTATCTTTGCAGTGATGCGCCGTACAAGAAGGACGAGTGGACCGAGGGACGCGTCTATGAGATCAATGAAAATCTGGGCGTGTTCGTGGCAGTGGCAGACCGCTATTTCGGTCTGATTCCGAACCGTGAGCTGTATGGAAAATGCCGTCTGGGCGAGGTTTTAAAGGTACGCGTGACGAAGGTGCGCGAGGATGGAAAAATGGATTTGAGCCTGCGCGAGGTGGCGTACCGTCAGATGAATGCGGATGCCGAGGCGGTGCTGGCACGTCTGAAAGAAAAAAACGGCGTTCTGCCGTTCAATGACCGCGTGGAGCCGGAGATTATCCGCCGCGAATTTAATCTAAGCAAAAACGCGTTCAAGCGTGCGGTTGGACACCTTTTAAAAGAAGGAAAAGTAGAGGTAAACGAAGATTCTATCCGTTTAAAATAAAAGACAAAGGAGAGATTTGACATGAAGAAAGTAATCAGCACAACCAATGCACCGGCAGCGATCGGTCCGTATTCCCAGGCAATCGAGGTAAATGGAATGGTATTTGCATCCGGTCAGATTCCGGTCAATCCGGCAACCGGCGAGATCCCGGAGGGAATTGAGGCTCAGGCAGAGCAGGTTTTAACCAATGTAAAGAATCTTCTGGCGGCAGCAGGTGCTTCCATGGAGCAGGTTGTAAAGACCACCGTATTTATCCAGAACATGGATGATTTCGGAAAAGTAAATGAAATCTATGCGAAATATTTCGAGGGCGCATGCCCGGCACGTTCCTGCGTCGAGGTATCTAAACTTCCGAAGGGCGTCCTGATGGAGATGGAAGCGATCGCAGCAAAATAAGAATGAATCGCATATTTGGAAAATTTCGCCGGAAAAACAAGTCACAGTCTGTGAAAATCCCGGCGTGTGAGGGCAAAATGACGAAAAAATTCACTTTTTTTCGTCCGCCCTCTTTTTTTTTTCGTCACTTTGCTTTAAAATAAAGGGAAAGATCCGTCCAAGATTCAGATGGGGAACGGTTATGGTCCACAGGCACAGATTGCCGGAGGGGTAACAAACGGGTTTGGGGAATGACAGGTTGAAAGACCCGGAAACACAGCTGGACGGAGGATAAAAGAAAAGGAGAGAGGAATATGATTTCGAACCAGATACTCCAGACAAACATTGAGGGGTTAAAAGGAATTACGCGTGTCGATCTCTGTATCTGTGATACGGAAGGCAAGGTGCTGGCATCCACATTTACTGGCGCTGAGGAATATGAGAGTGCAATTCTGGCTTTCGTAGACTCTCCGGCGGACAGCCAGGTGATACAGGGATATCAGTTTTTCAAGGTGTTTGACGATCACCAGTTAGAATATATACTTCTTGCCAAGGGCGGAAGCGACGACGTATACATGGTCGGCAAGATGGCGGCATTTCAGGTTCAGAACCTGCTGGTAGCTTATAAGGAGCGCTTTGACAAGGACAATTTTATCAAGAACCTGCTGCTTGACAATCTGCTTCTGGTTGACATTTATAACCGTGCGAAGAAGCTGCACATCGAGACGAACGTCAAGCGGATCGTATTTATCATTGAGACGCAGCATGAGAAGGATGTGAATGCACTTGAGACCGTCCGCAGCCTGTTCTCGACCAAGACGAAGGATTTTATCACGGCAGTGGATGAGAAGAACATTATTCTAGTCAAGGAAGTGAAGCCGGGCGAGACGTACGACGATCTGGAAAAGACAGCCACATCGATCGTAGATATGCTCAATACCGAGTCACTGACACGTGTCAGCGTGGCATTCGGTACGATCGTCAACGAGATCAAGGACGTATCGCGTTCTTATAAAGAGGCGAAGATGGCGCTGGATGTAGGAAAGATTTTCTACAGCAGCAAAAATGTGGTCGCATACAGCAAGCTGGGAATCGGACGTCTGATCTATCAGCTGCCGCTGCCGCTGTGCCGGATGTTTATCAAGGAAATTTTTGATGGCAAATCGCCGGATGAGTTTGATGAGGAGACTCTTACGACAATCAACAAGTTCTTCGAGAACAGCCTGAACGTATCAGAGACTTCCCGACAGCTTTACATTCACCGCAACACACTGGTATACCGTCTGGATAAGCTCCAGAAGAGCACGGGATTGGATCTGCGGGTGTTTGAGGATGCGATCACATTTAAGATTGCCCTGATGGTTGTAAAATATATGAAATACATGGAAAACCTGGATTATTAATCCAAATTGCTGTGGCGGGGAGGAAGATTGCCTTTGCCGCAGCAATTTCATTTGGAGAATTGAAAAAGAGGATTTACGCATGATAGAGGTTAAAAATCTCACCAAGACGTACAAGACGGGGAATAAAGCCTTAAAGGGAATCAATATTCAGATTCAGGACGGCGAGTTTGTTTTCATCATGGGACGAAGCGGTTCCGGCAAATCGACGCTTTTAAAGCTTCTTTTGAAGGAGCTGGAGCCGACTTCCGGCCAGATTATCGTCAACGATATGGATCTGGAAAAGATGCCGAGACGCTACATTCCGAAGTACCGCAGACGGCTGGGAATGGTGTTTCAGGATTTCCGTCTGTTGAAGGATAAAACAGTATATGAAAATGTCGCGTTTGCACAGCGGGTCATCGGCGTATCGCCCCGTGAGATTAAGAAAAATGTGCCGGAAATGCTCCGACTGGTAGGGCTTTCTTCAAAATATAAAGCATACCCGAACCAGCTCTCGGGCGGCGAGCAGCAGCGTGTTGCGATTGCCCGTGCGCTGATCAACTCGCCGGAGATACTTCTGGCGGACGAGCCGACGGGAAACCTGGATGTACATAATTCTATGGAGATCATGGAGCTTCTGGAGGAGATAAACCGGCGCGGGACGACGGTGCTTGTGGTAACGCACAGCCGGGAGATCGTAGCAGAGATGGGAAAACGTGTGATCACGCTGACGCGCGGCGTGCTGACGGGAGATCAAAAAGGCGGTATCTGGCATGAAAATTAGTACATTGATTTACTGCACCAAGGAGGGCATGCGCAATATCATCCGGAATATCTGGTTTTCACTGGCGTCGGTGGCGATTATTTCGGCATGTATTTTCCTGTTCTGTATGTTTTTTGGCTTGATTGCCAACGTACAGTATATGGTGCGGAATGCAGAATCTACAGTAGGAATCACGGTTTTTTTCAATGAAGATATGAGTGAGGACGATATACAGAAAATCGGGGATGAGATACGCGCCCGCGATGAGGTCAAGGAAGTAAAGTATGTTTCTGCCGAGGAGGCATGGGAGAATTTTAAGAAAGAATATTTTAAGGGAGTCGAGGATCTGGCAGAAGGATTTGCGGATGACAACCCGTTAGCCGGTTCGGCGTCCTACGAGATCTATCTGAAAGACATTGACATGCAGGATGACATGGTTGCATGGCTTGGCACGGTGCAGGGAATCCGGAAGATCAATTATTCGAGTGATACGGCGTCCGGGCTTTCGAGCTTCAACAAGATGCTGGGACTTTTGTCGGCGGTGATCATCGCTATTCTGCTGGCAGTTGCTATCTTCCTTATCAGCAATACGATCACGACGGCAGCTGCATTTAGACGGGAGGAAAACCGGATCATGCGCCTGATCGGTGCGACGAATTTCATGATCCGTGCGCCGTTCGTTGTACAGGGTGTGATGATCGGTCTGGTTGGCGCGCTGATTCCGCTGGCGATCACGTATTTTCTGTACCGCCAGGCGGTTGTATATATGATGGAACGGTTTGATATCTTGTCGAACCTGATTGAATTTATCCCGATTCAGACCATTTTCCCGAGCATGGTAGCCGTGGCGATGGCGCTGGGCGTGGGAATCGGTTTTGTCGGAAGTTTCTTTACGATCCGCAGACATTTAAAGGTGTAAGAAACATTGGCGGCTGCTGTAGGAGAATGCGGCGGCAGCGGAAATTTGCGGTAAAAAGGATGAGAACATGAAAAAACAGGGATTGAAAATACGTGCGGCTCTGTTCCTTGTGACGGCGGCGCTGGCGTCTTCCCCAGTGCTGACCTCGGTGGCGGCAGCGACGAAAAAGGATGTAAGCAGCGCCAAGGATAAGAAAAGCGCCCTGGAACAGGAGAAAAAGAAGACCGAGGAGGCGATCAAAAGCCTTCAGGGGCTGAAAAGTAACACCGAGAGCTATGTCAAGGAGCTGGACACGAAGATGAATGATCTGCAGTCGCAGGTCACGAAGCTGGAAAATAATATTTCCAGCAAGCAGAAAAGCATCGATGAGACGGCGGTAAAGCTGGAAGAAGCGCAGAAAACCGAAAAAAAGCAGTATGCTTCGATGAAAATGCGTATCAAATATATGTATGAGAAGGGCGACAGCAGCTACTTAAATCTGCTTCTGGAAGCCCGTTCGCTCTCGGAGCTTTTAAACCGGGCAGAGTATGTTTCAAAGATTTCGGAGTATGACCGGAAGATGCTCGACCAGTATGTGGCGACGAAAGAGTCCATCGCGGACAGTAAGAAAAAGCTGGAGACGGAGAAGGCGGAGCTGCAGGAGATGAAGACGCAGACGGAGGCAAAGCAGGATTCGGTCCAGCTTCTCCTGAATGAGAAAAATAAAGAACTCCAGAACGTCAACGCGCAGATCGGCGAGAAATCAGCGCAGGCGAAAGCGTATGAGGACGATATCAAGGCGCAGGAAGCCAAGATCGTGCAGATGGAGGCGGAGATTAAGAAGAAGGAAGCGGAAGAGGCGGCGAAAAAAGCGGCAGAGGAAGCTGCCAGAAAAGCCGCCGCAGCGGGAAAGACGAATAATTCGACCGCGAAAGGGAATACTGGCAGTACGACTACTACTTCGACGGGAAGTTCTTCGCTGCGCTGGCCGTGCCCTGCAAGCGGACGCATTACATCTGGATTCGGAAAACGTAAATCACCGACGGCGGGCGCGTCCTCGAACCATAAGGGCATTGATATCAGCGCTTCGACCGGCAGCAGCATCGTGGCAGCCGCCGGAGGAACGGTTTCGATTGCAACCTACAGTTATTCGGCTGGAAATTATGTTGTGGTCAACCATGGAAATGGACTTTCAACCGTGTATATGCACTGTTCCCAGCTTCTGGTATCGGCAGGGGATACGGTAAAAGCCGGACAGACGATCGCGAAGGTAGGTTCGACCGGATATTCGACAGGTTCTCATCTGCATTTTGCAGTCCGCAAGAACGGAAGTTATGTAAACCCTTCGAGCTATGTAAGTCCGTAGTGTGGAAAGTATCAGGTGGCTGCAAAAGATGAAATCCGGGTAACTGTTCAGTAGGTCTGCGCATTTACTGCGCTGACCGTACGAAAACATGGACCAGCAGGAAAAAATCCCATTGCCGTAGGCAATTTTTGATGGATTTTTGCGCGTGACTGTGAAGGTACTGAACAGTTACAAATCCGGAAGGAATAGACAGGAATCAGGAGGCATAAGAGATGGACAGTAAAAATAAATTCTGGCGCGGTGTGATGGTCGGTGTGCTGGTGACAGCACTGGTGTGTCTGATCACGGTCGGTGCTTCGGCGGGGATTTACATGTTTGGACGCCGTGTGATCGATAACCAGACACAGGTACAGGTACAGACCGAGGGAACACCGTCGCAGGCACAGGAGCCGGTCAATTTTGAGAATGTCACGAAAAAGCTGGAGCAGATACAGGATATTATCGATAAAAAGTACCTGTTTGAGGAAAAAATTGATACATCCGAGGAGGAAGCCGGCATTTATCAGGGCTTTTTGAGTGGTTTAAATGATCCGTATGCGGTTTATTATACGCCGGACGAGCTGACAAGCTTCCTGGATGAGACAAATGGTTCTTACTGCGGCATCGGTGCTCTGGTATCCCAGAATGTCCAGACCGGCGTCAGCACGATCGTGCGCGTCTTTGAGGGCAGTCCGGCCGAGGAGGCAGGCATCCTTCCGGGTGATGCGCTTTATAAGGTAGATGGCACCGAGGTGATTGGCATGGATCTGTCGCTTCTGGTCAATAATTACGTCAAGGGCGAGGAAGGCAGCCAGCTGACGATCACGGTTTATCGTGAAAATAGCGACGAGTACAAGGATATCACCCTGACCCGCCGACCGATTGATGTGCAGACGGTGTCAGGCAAGATGCTGGATGAAGAGATCGGATATATTTCCGTTGTGGAGTTTGACCGTGTGACTGCCGATCAGTTTAAATCCAAGATCGAGGAACTGCAGGGCGAGGGCATGAAGCGCCTGATCATCGATCTGCGGAACAACCCGGGCGGCGAGGTGACGACGGTTGTCTCGATGGCGGATTATATCCTGAAAGATGGCGGACGGATCCTGACCGTGGCAAATAAGAAGGGCACGGAGGAGACATACGACGCTGAGGATGGACACAGCTTGGAGATCCCGATGGTTGTGCTGGTAAATGGCAATTCCGCCAGCGCGTCGGAGGTATTTACCGGTGCGATGAAGGATTATGGCGTGGCGACGATCGTCGGAACGAAGACTTTCGGTAAAGGTATCGTGCAGACGCTGATGCCGCTTTCGGATGGAAGCGCGATTAAGCTGACGACCGACCATTATTATACGCCGAATGGAAATGATATCCATGGAAAAGGCATCGAGCCGGATCTCGAGGTGGAGCTGGATGAAGAGGCGGCGCAGGAAGTCGTGATTCCAGAGGAGAAGGATAATCAGCTGCAGAAGGCGGTTGAGGTTGTGAAGGGAAAGTAACTTCTTATTTACACGACTCCAAAACTTACGGCACTTTCGATTCCAAAAGTGCCTATCCGTGAACAGTAACTTTAAAAGTATCCAGAAAAATAAGTGCGTTAGATCCTGAAACAGCTTGAAAAAGTGGCAGTTTCAGGATTTAACGCTTAAAGTCGTGTCTGTTTTGGCTTTTTGAGAAAGACGATGAGTGAAGAATCTGGTATTTTTGATACTATAGAAAAAGAGGGAGAAATAGAATTATGTATGTAATTGCAGGACTTGGAAATCCGGGAAGAGAATATGAGGGAACCCGCCACAATGTGGGATTTATGACGCTGGATGCGCTGGCGGACAAGTATAACATTGATGTCCGGGAGAAAGCATTTAAGGGACTGATCGGAAAAGGCGTGATCGAGGGAAATAAGGTCATTCTGGTAAAGCCGCAGACGTATATGAACCTGAGCGGCGAGTGCATCCGTCAGGTGATGGATTATTATAAGGTAGATCCATCGGAGTTTATCGTGATTTATGACGATATCAGCCTGGTTCCGGGCGGCATTCGGATCCGCAAAAAAGGCAGCGCGGGCGGCCACAATGGAATCAAAAATATCATCGCCCATCTGGGAACGCAGGAATTTCCACGCGTGCGGATCGGTGTGGGCGAGAAGTCGGCGCGCATGGATCTGGCAGACTATGTGCTGGGACATTTTCCGAAAGAGGAAGCCGAAACGATGACGACGGCGTTTAAGGACGGTGCGGCGGCAGTCGTGGATATGATGACAGAGGGCGTTGAGGCGGCGATGAACCATTTTAACGGCGCGGCGCGCGGAGAGAAGGAGAAGCTAGAGAAGCAGAAGGCGGATAGGAAGGAGGAAGTCAAGACACAATGAGCGATTTATTTGCAAATCCGTTAGAGGAGATGATCGAGTTCCAGGATCTCAAGACGGATTTACAGCGCGGACAGGGACCGCTTCTTGTCACGGGATGCCTGGATTCGCAGAAGGTGCATCTGCTGTCCGAGCTTTCGGATCTGACGCCCTGGAAGCTGATTGTCACCTACGATGATTCGAGGGCGCGGGAGATCTGTGAGGATTACCGGTGCTTTGATACGGATATTTCGCTGTACCCGGCGAGGGATCTGCTGTTTTATACGTCGGATATCCACGGAAACCTGCTGACGAAACAGCGGATTCAGGTCATGCGGCGGATCCTGGAGAGTTCCGGCGGCGTGGTGGTCACGACGATCGACGGACTGATGGAACATCTGCTGCCGCTTGCGTGGATGAAAAAGCGGAGTCTCACGATCGGGGCAGAAGATGTGGTCGAGGTCGGGAAGCTGACGCACGCCCTGGCGGAAATGGGATATGAGAAGGTCGCGCAGGTTGAGGGATCAGGGCAGTTTTCGGTGCGCGGCGGTATCATTGACATTTTCCCGCTGACGGAGGAGGTGCCGTACCGGATCGAGCTGTGGGGCGACGAGGTCGATTCGATCCGTACCTTCGACCCAGAGAGCCAGCGATCGATCGAGCAGGTGGATGAGGCAGTGATCTATCCGGCGACGGAGATGGCGCTGACGCCGGAGCAGATTCAGGATGGAACCGAGGCGATCGAGAAAGACCGCAGGAAATACGTGAAAAAGCTCCGGGATGCCATGAAGACGGAAGAGGCGTACCGGATGGATTCAGCTGTTTCGGAGGTCTTAGAGGGGCTTCGCGAGGGCTTCCGGGTGCATGGGCTGGGAAGCTATATCCGGTATTTCTGCAAGGAAACGGTGTCGTTTTTAAACTATTTTCCAGTCGATGAGCTGACGATTTTCCTGGATGAGCCGCTGCGCTTGAAGGAAAAAGCAGAGACGACCGAGACGGAGTTCCGGGAGAGTATGTCGCACCGTCTCGAGGGCGGCTATCTGCTTCCGGGGCAGACTTCCTTCCTCTATTCGGCGAAGGAGACGCTGGCGATGGCGATGCGCCCGCGGACTCTTTTACTGCTGGGGCTGGATCAGAAGCTCTCTGGCATGACGGTTAAGAAAAAGTACAGTTTGAGCGTCAAAAATGTCAATTCCTATCAGAATGGATTTGAGCTTTTAATCAGCGATCTGACGCGCTGGAAGAAAGAAAAATACCGTGTGGTATTGCTGGCGGGTTCGCGGACGCGCGCGAGCCGTCTGGCGGGCGATCTGCGGGAGTACGATTTGAGCGCATTCTGTCCGGATGAGGGCGAAAACACTGTGAAACCGGGCGAAATCCTGGTGACCTATGGAAAGCTGCACCGGGGATTTGAATATCCGCTGATTAAGTTCGTCGTGATTACCGAGGGAGACATGTTCGGCGGCGGACGGGGGCGGAAAAAGAAGAAAAAGACCTCCTACCAGGGTAAGAAGATCCAGAGCTTTTCCGAGCTTTCGATCGGTGATTATGTGGTGCATGAGAGCCACGGACTCGGCATTTACCGGGGCATCGAGAAGATCGAGCAGGACAAGGTTGTCAAGGATTACATCAAGATTGAGTACCGTGATGGCGGCAATCTCTACCTTCCGGCGACGCGCCTGGAAGGAATCCAGAAATATGCGGGATCGGATGCCAGGACGCCGAAGCTCAATAAACTGGGCGGAACGGAATGGAATAAAACGAAGAGCAAGGTGCGCGGGGCGGTCCGCGATATTGCAAAGGATCTCGTCGAGCTTTATGCGGCTCGCCAGCGGAGCGAGGGCTACCAGTATGGACCGGATACGGTCTGGCAGAGGGAGTTTGAGGAAATGTTCCCGTTTGAGGAGACGGAGGATCAGCTGGAGGCGATCGAGGCGACAAAAAAAGATATGGAAAGCCGCCGCATCATGGACCGCTTGATCTGCGGCGACGTTGGATATGGCAAGACAGAGATCGCGCTCCGGGCGGCGTTTAAGGCGATTCAGGAGGGCAAACAGGTCGTGTATCTGGTGCCGACCACGATTCTGGCGCAGCAGCATTACAATACCTTTGTGCAGCGAATGAAGGATTTCCCGGTCCGGGTCGATATGCTGTCGCGTTTCCGCACGGCGGGCGAGCAGAAAAAAACGCTGGAAGATCTGAAAAAAGGGCAGGTGGATGTCGTGATCGGAACGCACCGCGTCCTTTCTAAGGATGTTGTCTTTAAAAATCTGGGGCTTCTGATCATCGATGAGGAACAGCGCTTCGGTGTGGCACATAAGGAAAAGATCAAGAAATTAAAGGAAAATGTAGACGTTCTGACGCTGACGGCGACGCCGATTCCGCGTACCCTGCATATGAGTCTCATTGGCATCCGGGATATGAGCGTCCTGGAGGAACCGCCGGTGGACCGCCTGCCGATTCAGACCTACGTCATGGAGTACAACGACGAGATGGTGCGCGAGGCGATTCACAGGGAGCTGGCGCGGGGCGGACAGGTATATTATGTCTACAACCGTGTCAACAACATCGACGAGGTGGCAAACCATGTGGCGGCTCTGGTGCCGGAGGCAAACGTCGTGTTCGCCCACGGGCAGATGCACGAACATGAACTGGAAAAAATTATGCTGGATTTCGTCGAGGGCAATATCGACGTTCTGGTGTCCACGACCATCATTGAGACGGGACTGGACATTCCGAATGCGAACACGATCATCATCCACGACGCCGACCGGCTGGGGCTGTCGCAGCTCTACCAGATCCGCGGTCGCGTCGGACGTTCCGGGCGGACTTCGTATGCGTTTCTCATGTACCGGCGCGACAAGCTGCTGCGTGAGGAGGCGGAAAAACGTCTGCAGGCGATCCGTGAATTTACGGAGTTGGGAAGCGGTATCAAGATTGCGATGCGCGATCTGGAGCTGCGCGGCGCCGGAAATCTTCTGGGCGCGGAACAGCACGGTCACATGCAGGCGGTCGGTTATGACCTGTACTGCAAGCTCTTAAACGAGGCGGTGCTGGCACTTCGCGGTGAGAACGAAGCCGAGGACTTCGAGACGGTGGTGGACTGCGACATCGACGCGTATATTCCGCCGTCCTACATCCGCAATGAATATCAGAAACTCGACGTTTACAAGCGGATTTCCGGTATTGAGAACCAGGAAGAGTATATGGATATGCAGGATGAGCTGATCGACCGCTTTGGCGAGATTCCACGTTCGGTGGAGAACCTGTTAAAGATCGCCGATCTAAAAGCGCTTGCTCATCAGGCGGGTGTCGTGGAGGTCGATGTAAAGAAGCAGGATATCACGATTCAGATGTACCAGAAAGCCGATCTGGACGTCTCCGGCATTCCGGCGCTGATGGAGAAATATAAGGGCACGCTGACCTTCAGGACGGGTGATGTGCCGTCGTTCTATTACCGCGATGTGCGGCAGAAACATACGGACTGCGAGATGATGCTTGTGAAGGCGCGGGAGATTCTTTCCGGGCTCGCGGCGCTGGCGAAAGAGTAGTTTTTAATTGTGTAGAAAAGATTGAAAGTATATTTGAAATGAAAATATATTTTTAATATTGACATATATAATCAAAGATGATAATATATAATCAAATTAAAGCTTGTTTACTAAATTTAAAGAAGGGAGGGATTCCAATGCAGCAAAAATGTGGGATGCTCATTAATAATGTGAATAACGTTAAGAGGTGGTTTTATGAAAAAAATTATGAGTATTTTATTGTCGATAGTTATGTCAACTTCATTGGTAATCCCAACATTTGCGGAAGCGCCGCCATATTCAATAGATAAAGTGGCAACAAAGGTTGTGATTGATCAACATGAATTGAGAGATATTTATGATAAATATGCTTCGGTAACGGATGAAACTGTTGTGGAAGATATGTTAATGGAAGATTTTGGTTTTTCAAGATCGGAAGTTAAAGAATTATTGGAAGTAAGCAAAAGTGGTAGTGGAGGATCTACAGGTGCTTCGAGGGCATCTAGTATAACTGGAAGATTACCAGCAACAGCTGCTATAGGAACCGTTGTAAATATTGTGTATACAATTGATTTGCAAGAAATGAAAGATTTAGCGACAATAACTAATTTTATCGCAAGACAGGTAGGCGGAGCAGGAGCAGGGGTAGCAGTGGCAGCACTTGTTGCTAAAACAGTTTTAGCAGCTGCACAAAAGGGTGGCATAAACTATGCAAAAGTTACAATATCTTATACATATGGCTATAATAATGATGGAGTATTAGGGTGGACGCCAGGTTATACCAAGTATGAGTATTGGTAATAAAAAAGGGAGATGCAATGAAAGAGAATAGAGTATCAAATGAATTCCGTCAAGGAAGAGAAGCAACGTTTGCCGCTTTATTAATGGAACTGTGTCTTTGTGGGGAGCGAATTGCTTCCATAATGGGAATTAGAAATTGGTATGATCAGGTGGGAACTGTTAGAATTTTTCTTTGTATTTTGATTTTTTGTTATTATTATATAATTAAAAAACCAAGATTATTAGATACGCCTGAATGGTATGAGCTAATGAAAAAAGATAGAGTGATTTATGGAATGTGGATCTTGGAAATGATAATATTAGTTAGTAGTATTGGAACTTGAGTGAAAAACAAAGGGGGCGTCAGTTGCTCCCTTTGTTTCTATAAATTATGAGATTGGGAATTTTATGAAGAATAATTATTTAAGTGAACGAGAAATGAATGTTATGCAGGTTTTGTGGAAGTATGAAAAACCCATGACGGTGACAGAAATTGTAGAATCTGAAAAAGAATTGACAACGCCAACAGTCCATACTGTGTTAAGAAAATTGCTTGATAAGGGTTATGTTCAGGTTATTGATACAGTTCAGACTGGAAAAGTTTTTGCTAGGCGATATAAAGCGAAAAAGACTCAGGATGAAGAAATAGAAGAAAAAATAGAAAAATGTATGAAAAATTCTAGAAATCCTATGTCCTTTGTAAATACAATAACAGCAGCTTTGTTGAATGGAGCAGTAGATGAAGAGTCGGTTATTGACGAATTAGAACGTATAGTTCAAAAAAGAAAAAAAGAGATTTTATGAAAATAACATATACATCAATTTTATCGGCAATATGTAGTTCAATTTTGCTATTGGGTTTTTTGTCGGTTTATATATGGAAAAAGCAAGAAAATTATAGCTTGTATGAAGTAAAATTACTTATTTTTTGCACTGTACTAACAGGAGTAAGATTATTTTTTCCAATAGATATTTGCGGAATAAGTCATACGATAGGAATAAAAATATTATATCCAGAACTTTGTCGCTTTATGCGGGGGAAAATAGGATTTTTAAGTCATTTTTCTGTACTTTTTTTGATTAGTTTACTTGGAAGTTTTCTTATCTTAGTGCAAAAAAGTTTATCATATATATCATTTATAAAATTAATAAAAGAAATAAGACCGATAGAGTATATTCGTGTTAAAAAGTATAAAAAAGTGAAAAAAATACCAATATTGAAAGTTGATAGTATAGAAGATCCATTTATTGTTGGTATAAAAAATCCGTATATAATAATACCGAATATAGATGAAGAAACAAAAAAAATAGTACTCTTGCATGAAGTGGGACATTACATTAAAAGAGATTTATTTTTAAAGTGTTTTTTTGAAATATTATGT
This sequence comes from Clostridium sp. AM28-20LB, assembly GCF_003480665.1. NCBI lineage: Bacteria > Bacillati > Bacillota > Clostridia > Eubacteriales > Clostridiaceae > Clostridium > Clostridium sp. AM28-20LB. The sequence continues at coordinate 67,582 of NZ_QUJN01000004.1, forward strand.
CTTTTATACTGGTGGAATCCGTTAGTATACATAGTTCGGTATTATTTTTCTAACATATTAGAAATAAGAAATGATTTAATTGTTTGTAATGAGTTATCTGAAATAGAAAAAATTCATTATGTTGAAATATTGTTAAAAATGTCTAGGACAAAAGCGTTAAAAAGGAGAGGAACACTATCTTTTTTTAATGGAAGTTTTTTGAAAATTAGAATTTCTTCTATATTGAATGAAGAACAAAAAAAACAGGTCAATATTAAGTTGTTCTTTTTCTTAATTGCTATTATATTGTCTGGTACAATAGTAATAGAACCAGTAGCTGATTTGAAGTTGCATGCACCGTATTTTGAAGAAGATGATATAGTCAAAAAAATAACTTTTTTGTAAAGACAGAAAACGGGTATGAATTATATATGAATGGTACATATATAGGAACATTGGATGAAATACCAAATGAATTAAAGAATATTAATATTAGGAGGAAATAAAAATGAAAAAAACGATCAGAATTTTAGCAGTAATAATTGCTATGACATGTATTTTTTCAGGGACTGCGTTTGCACAAGAGAAAGAGGTGGCTGTTGAAAAATCGAGTTCAATAGCTAGAGCAGATGTTATAAAATATGTTTATAAAGTTGAAAACGGGAAATTATATAGAAGATTATATAATTATTCTAAGGATACGTGGCTGGGAGATTGGGAACTGTGTGACTAAAGTAATAATATGATAATTATATTTAATAAATATGTACACTACTTTTTACGCTTGAATTTAAAGTAATGTAAAAATTTTATAGCGTGAAGTTTGAAGTTGAGAAATTGCCTTGACAAATAATAAATTTCGCTTATAATACAGAATATACTCAATAACCTTACAAAGGCAATGAAGGGAACAAGTAGAGATCCGCAGGAGAGCGCACAGAAAGCAGCCGGATGATGAGAGGCGCGCGTGAACCGGATATTCGAATACATCCCGGAGCTTCGCACCGAAGAATCTAAAATCGGATCCGATGAAAAGGCTGCGTGGAAAATGTGCGGCGGTTGATTTGGTAGGCTGCGACGTGAGAGACACACGTTATCCGGTCACGGTATCAGAGGGTACCGGCAGAGGCAGATGGGCGCGAGCTGTCTGCGAACAAAGGTGGTAACACGGGAATTTTGCCCCGTCCTTTTTGGAGGACGGGGCTTTTTTATTTTATAGAAAAATGTGTCTTGTGAAATCACAGACGTTCCAAAGTACCTTTATTGTTCTGTTTTGAGAATGATTTTCGGAGAGAAAATAAAGGATGAATCGGATGTATTTTTGAAAAAAGGAATCCCGTGGAGAAGCAAAACGAGTAAGCAAAATTATTTTTTATAAAAAGGAGTAAACAGGAAAATGCAGATTTACGAAGAATTAGTAGCCAGAGGTCTGATCGCCCAGGTTACAAACGAAGAAGAGATCAAAAAACTGGTCAACGAAGGAAAAGCCGTTTTCTACATCGGTTTTGACCCGACCGCAGACAGCCTTCATGTAGGACATTTCATGGCACTGTGCCTGATGAAACGTCTGCAGATGGCAGGCAACAAGCCGATCGCATTACTTGGCGGCGGCACCGGCATGATCGGCGATCCGTCCGGACGTACGGATATGCGCCAGATGCTGACACCGGAGACGATCCAGCATAACTGCGACTGCTTCAAAAAGCAGATGAGCCGTTTCATCGATTTCTCTGATGACAAGGCGCTCTTAGTCAACAACGCAGAGTGGCTGATGAATCTGAATTATGTAAACTTACTGCGCGAGGTTGGTCCGCATTTCAGCGTCAACCGTATGCTGACCGCTGAGTGCTACAAGCAGAGAATGGAGAGAGGCTTAAGCTTCTTAGAGTTCAACTACATGATTATGCAGAGCTACGACTTCTATATGTTATACCAGAAATACGGCTGCAACATGCAGTTCGGCGGCGATGATCAGTGGAGCAATATGTTAGGCGGTACCGAGCTGATCCGCAGAAAGCTTGGCAAGGACGCACACGCAATGACCATCACCCTGCTGTTAAACTCCGAGGGCAAGAAGATGGGTAAGACCCAGTCCGGCGCTGTATGGCTGGATCCGAACAAGACATCCCCGTTCGAGTTCTACCAGTACTGGAGAAACGTAGCCGATGCCGATGTATTAAAGTGCCTGCGTATGCTGACCTTCCTGCCGCTTGAGCAGATTGATGAGATGGATAAATGGGAAGGCAGCCAGTTAAATACTGCAAAAGAGATCCTGGCTTACGAGCTGACCAAGCTGGTACACGGCGAGGAAGAGGCTGAGAAGGCACAGGCAGCAGCGAAAGCACTGTTCTCCAGCGGAAATGCAGCCAATATGCCGACCTACGAACTGACTGAGGATGATTTCAACGGTGATGAGATCGATATTCTCTCCATCCTGCAGAAATCCGGTCTGGCTCCGTCCCGTTCCGAGGCAAGAAGAAATGTCGAGCAGGGCGGCGTATCTGTAGACGGAAACCAGGTAAAAGATATCAAGGCAGTCTTCACGAAGGATCAGCTCGCTGGCGAAGGAATGGTTGTCAAGAGAGGTAAGAAGAACTTTAAGAAGGTTGTTTTAAAATAAGTGGAGATGTTCCGCCAGAATCTTCACCCCATACAAATCAGAATCACGCCGCCGGCGATCTCTGCCGGGCTTTCAAGCGAAGCCCGGAGAGATGTCCGGCGGCGGTTCCGATCATGGAGAGAAGCAGAGCAAATCCGAAACCATATCTTACATTCACTCCCACAAAAATTACCCAAATTTTACATAAACGATACCAAAATATGATTTCTGTAAATCCAGGAATCTTTTATACTGCGTACTGTAAGAAATCAAAGATAAAAAACTCTGAGAGAAAAAAGAGAGAGGAAAGAGGAATTTTATTATGAAGAAAAATGTTCAGAAAGCAATCGCAGTATTAGGAGCAGCCGTTCTGGCAACTGGAATGGTAGGATGTGGTTCCAGCAATACAAATACAAGTGCAGCAGACACAAGCGCAGAAACCAGCGCAGCTGAAAGTGATGCAGCAGCAGATACAACCGAGAACAGCGCAGATGCAAAAAATTTGAGTGGTTCTATCACCCTGGCAGGTTCCACTTCGATGGAAAAATTTGCAAATGCACTGGCAGAAACGTTCATGGAGAAATATCCGAACGTGACTGTACAGGCTGAATTTACCGGCTCTTCCGCAGGTATCGAGTCCGTGCTGGCAGGTCAGTGTGATGTCGGTGATTCTTCCAGAGCATTAAAGGATGATGAGAAAGCAAAAGGTGCTGTTGAAAATATCGTAGCTATCGATGGTATCGCCGTTGTCGTTGACCCGTCCAACGCTGTAGATGGTCTGAGCAAGGATGACCTGACCGGCATTTACGACGGAAGCATCACAAACTGGAAGGATGTAGGCGGCAGCGATATGCCGATTGTCGTAGTCGGACGGGAAGCAGGTTCCGGTACAAGAGGCGCATTTGAGGAGCTTCTGGGTCTGGAAGATGCCTGCAAATATGCAAACGAGCTGGATTCCACCGGTGCAGTTATGGCAAAAGTAGCATCTACACCGGGTTCCATCGGATACGTTTCCCTGGATGTAGTCGATGATACCGTTAAGGCAGTTAAACTGGATGATGTAGAGCCGACGGAGGAGAACATCAAGGCAGGCAGCTATTTCTTAAGCCGTCCATTCGTTATGGCAACCAAGGGAGAAATTTCTGAGCAGAACGAGCTGGTACAGGCGCTGTTTGACTATGTATACTCTGCAGAAGGCGATGACCTGATTAAATCGGTAGGCCTGATTACTACGAAGTAAGAAACTGCATCGGAATTTGTGAATGTGGATAAAATTACCGGTGAAAACAGGTAAGGATAGAAAAATCAGTAATTCACGAATACATATAATATTGAATAGATTCAAATAATATCGAGTCGCTTGCAGTCAAGCCGCAGAAAGGAAACTCTGCTTTGACCGGAAGCGGCTCGCTGTTCAATCCGAGACAGGAGAGACATATGCACGAAAAGAAATTTACCATTTTTGGAAGCCATGCCACGAAATCAGCGGTAGAGAGGGCAGCGGAAATTATTTTTACCGCCTGCGGCCTGCTGGCGGTGGTGGCAGTTTTTTCAATTACCTTATACATGATTATCAGCGGTACCCCGGCACTTTTTAAGGTGGGTGTTCCGGAAATCTTATTTGGAACCGTCTGGAAGCCGACTGGAAATCCGGCGTCTTTCGGAATTCTCTACGTTATTTTAACTTCCATCGTCGGAACCTTTCTGGCGATCCTGATCGGTGTTCCGATTGGGCTGTTTACCGCCATCTTTCTGGCAGAGGTTGCGCCGCCGAAGGTAGCGGCAGTGGTCCGCCCGGCAGTTGAGCTTCTGGCAGGTATTCCGTCGGTTATCTACGGACTCTTAGGAATTTTGATTTTAAATCCCCTGATGTATAAGCTGGAAATGAAAATCTTTGCCGGTTCCACGACGCATCAATTTACCGGCGGTGCGAACCTGATATCGGCGGTTCTGGTTCTGGCAATCATGATTCTTCCGACCGTCATCAATATCAGTGAGGCGTCGCTTAGGTCAGTCCCGAAACATTTAAAAAGCGCATCGCTGGCACTCGGTGCAACGCATATCCAGACGATTTTCAAAGTAATCGTTCCGGCGGCGCACTCCGGCATCATCACGGCGGTGGTTTTAGGCTGCGGACGTGCGATCGGGGAGGCAATGGCGATCAGCCTGGTATCTGGAAGTTCAGTCAATCTGCCGCTCCCATTTAACTCCGTCCGTTTCCTGACAACCGCGATCGTGGCGGAAATGTCTTATTCAGAGGGACTTCACCGGGAAGTGCTCTTTACCATCGGTCTGGTGCTGTTCGTATTTATCATGTTTATCAACACGGTGCTCAGCCGGATGTTTGTGAAGGAGGGCGGCGCAGATGACCGATAATAGTATGAAAAGTATTTACCAGAAGCGCACCCGCATCGGGGACAATATCTTAAAAGCGCTGATTTATCTGGCAGCTGGCGTGGCGATCGCGCTGTTAGTTGGCATCATGGGGTATGTGTTTGTGCGCGGTTTGCCGCAGGTTTCCTGGCAGTTTCTGTCCACGGTGCAGAGTTCTTTAAAGGGCACCTTTGGTATTCTGGGAAATATCATCAACACGATTTACATCATTGTAATTACCCTTATCATTGCAGCGCCGATCGGAATCGGCTCCGCCATTTATCTGAACGAATACGCAAAGCCGGGAAAGCTGGTGCGGACGATTGAATTTACAACCGAGATCCTGTCCGGTATTCCGTCGATTATTTTTGGCTTGTTCGGTATGGTCTTTTTCGGAATGACGCTGAAGCTGGGCTATTCGGTTCTGACCGGATCCTTCACGCTGACCCTGATGGTGCTTCCGCTGATTACGCGGAACACACAGGAAGCACTCAAAACCGTTCCGGACAGCTACCGCAGCGGCGCGCTGGGAATCGGTGCAACGAAATGGTATATGATCCGGACAATCCTGCTGCCGAGCGCGGCACCGGGTATTCTGACCGGCGTCATCCTTTCGATTGGCCGTATCGTGGGCGAGTCGGCGGCGCTTCTGTTTACTGCCGGAAGCGGCTTCCAGCTTCCGAAAAACCTGTTTGGAAAACTGTTTGAGTCGAGCGGCACGCTGACCATCCAGCTCTACCTGTCGATGCAGAAAGCAAAATACGATCAGGCGTTTGGAATCGCGGTCGTGCTTCTGATTATCGTGCTGGGAATCAACCTGCTGACGAGATTTTTGACCAGCCGGTTTGATGTGACAAAATTAAAATAAAGTAAAAAATGAGGAAATGATATGGAGACAAAAATTTCTACGTCGGATTTGAATCTGTACTATGGAAACAATCATGCATTAAAAAATATCAATCTGGATATATATGAAAATCAGATCACAGCGTTTATCGGACCGTCCGGCTGCGGTAAGTCTACCTATTTAAAGACATTGAACCGCATGAACGATCTGGTGCCGAATGTGACAATCAATGGAAAGGTGTTGATCGACGGCGAGGATATCTACGATCCGAAGGTCGATACGACGCTTCTTCGCAAGAAGGTTGGCATGGTATTTCAGCAGCCGAACCCATTTCCAATGAGTATTTATGACAATATCGCGTATGGACCGCGGATTCACGGTATCAAGGGAAAGGCAGAGCTGGATGCGATCGTAGAGAAGAGTCTGCGCGGCGCGGCCCTGTGGGATGAGGTCAAGGACCGCCTGAAACGTTCTGCACTGGGACTTTCCGGTGGACAGCAGCAGCGTCTCTGCATCGCACGTGCGCTGGCAGTTGAGCCAGAGATTCTTCTTATGGATGAGCCGACCTCGGCACTGGACCCGATTTCCACGCTGAAAATCGAGGATCTGATGGGCGAACTCAAGAAGAATTATACCGTTGTCATCGTTACCCATAATATGCAGCAGGCGACCCGTATTGCGGACTATACGGCATTTTTCCTGGTAGGAGAGGTAGTCGAGTATGCACCGACGACGGATCTGTTCTCGCATCCGCGTGAAAAGAAGACAGAAGACTATATTACCGGACGGTTTGGATGATAGGCGTAAGATTGAGGATTTAAAAATAAGTAGAAAATCAGTTTGCTGTTCAGAAGTGGAAATTTTCTGGGCAGAAAACAGGGGAGATGGAGAGGAGATACGGGATGGCGACGAGAGAGGCATTTATACAGGAGTTAGAAGGGCTGAATCAGGAATTGAACGTGATGAGCCAGATGGTGCAGGATGCGATTGACAGTAGTTTTCAAGCGCTTACCGAGCATAATGAAGAGCTGGCACAGAAGGTTATCAAAGGCGACCGGGATGTGGACAATATGGAACGAAAGATCGAGACACACTGCCTGATGCTGATGTTAAAGCAGCAGCCGGTTGCCAGCGATCTGCGCCATATCTCGACGGCACTGAAGGTAGTGACCGATCTGGAGCGGATGGGCGATCAGGCGGCGGACATTGCCGATCTGTCCCTGCGTTTGGAGGATGCAGATATTAGTCTTGTAAGCAAACATCTTCCGGCCATGGTGGCAAATGTGAAAACGATGGTAAAGGATGCGATTCACGCGTTTACCCAGCGTGACACCGAGACGGCGGAGACATTCGAACAGAGGGATGATCTGATCGATGCCTTCTTTGAACGGGTAAAACGGGAAGTGATTGAGTTTCTGAAAAAAGACGGGGATAAATCCGATGTGGCAGTCGATCTTTTGATGGTTGCCAAGTACCTGGAGCGAATCGCCGATCACGCGGTCAATGTGTGCGAGTGGACAGAGTTCTCGGATACGGGGGCCGTGGGGGATGTGATGATTCTCTAGGTTTAATTAAAATCCGGGCATGAAAAATGAAAATTAGATGCCTGGATTTTTTCCATTCCGCATAAAATAAATAGAATATGTGGAAATAACGTGGAGTGCGATATATCATGCGTGATATAGTGCTGGAACTTTTAAGTTCATACGGATATGTGGGAATGTTTGCCCTGATTCTAATTGAGAATTTGTTTCCGCCGATCCCGTCGGAAGTGATTTTAACCTTTGGTGGATTTATGACAACATATACACGGATGAACATAGCCGGGGCAGTTCTGGCAGCGACGGCGGGCTCGGTGCTGGGGGCGCTGATTCTGTATGAGCTGGGGCGGCATATTCCCGTGCAGAAGTTTTATGCATTTTTGGGCGGGGCATGGGGAAAACGGCTGGGAGTAGAAGCGGATGATGTGAAAGATGCAGACGGATGGCTGGAGAGAACGGGACGGTCAGCCGTCTTTTTTTGCCGGTTCGTTCCGATCATCCGAAGCCTGATCTCGATTCCGGCGGGGATGGCAAAGATGGAACTGCTGCCGTTTCTCCTTCTGACAACAGCGGGCAGTCTTATCTGGAATACGGTACTCATCGGAGCCGGCGCGGTGGCGGGGGCATCGTGGGAACGTATTCTGGTGCTGTTAAAGACATATTCCCGCTTCGCTGTGATGGGAGCGGGAATCTTGGGATTTGCGGTGGCGTGTGTGTATTTTCGGAAACGATAACAACAGGAGAGTGAAAATTCATGCAGAAAGAGTTTATTCATTCAAACAAAAATATATGGTGTCATTCTTTACTTCCAGCCGTGCCGTCCCATCGATCACCAGCTGTTCCAGATATGGGCGCAGGTGGCGTTCCTGACGGATGAGCTGGTCGTAGGTACCGATGTGCATTCCGATCAGGCGTCGGCTTTCCTGATAAAATTCATCACGCGTCATTGGTCTCTGCAAAAGCTTTGCCAGCTCTGCGAGACGCAGACGGACAAGATCCATATTTTTGTCCGCCAGTTCCCGGATATTGCCATCAAATGGACCTTTGTGCGATAAAATCCAGTGCTGGTAAGGCAGTTTTGTGATTGCTTCCTTGCTTTCCAGATCCAGACCGACGTGGTCGCAGTATGGAAGCTTGACGTGACGCAGGACATTTTCGGTTAAAAGCGCGTCTCCGGCAAAGCAGACGCCGTCCGGTGTGCCGATGACGATGTGGTCGAGGGAATGCCCCGGCAGATGGTGAACCGGGAAGGTTACGCCGCAGAGTGTCACGGAAGTATCCTCCGGCTGGATGATACAGTCAACCGGGCAGCGCTGCTCGGTGTCGATGGAAATCTTTTCCTCCTCGGAGCGCCCGAAATAATTGGTATACCGTTCCAGCGCCGCCTGGGAGGCGATCAGCCCGGCTTCGCCAAGCGACATAGCCAGTGGAATCTGAAAGGCTTCGCGCAGGCGTTTGCTGTTTCCATGATGGTCGATGTGCGCGTGGGAAACGATCAGCCCCGCCGGGGTCAGCCCGGCGTCTTTCAGAGAGCCGACCAGCTCGTCATATTCCTTTGAGTAACCATTGTCAAACAGGATGCAGCGGGTGTCGTCGATGCGGTAGACGCCGATGGCTGTTTTGCCAAGCAGACAGTCTGTATTTCCAGAAACGTGTATGAGTTCCACGGGAAGGGTCCTCCTTTTATCATGAATAATGCAAAAAGCGACGGCTGAGATATCTCCGCTGTCGCTTTTTAAGAATGCGTCTGATAGGAATCGAACCTACGCCTCAGGCTCCGGAGGCCGGCGCTCTATCCACTGAGCTACAGACGCATTACTTGTATGATACTATAATATTTAGAAAATTGCAAGTTTTTTTTCGGAAATACCGCTTGCCGAGTAACCAAATCACCGCTATAATATTAACAATCGAATAAGTCAGGAGGCGGTCGGGTGGGAGAACCGAAAAAGAAACCGGGACGCAGCCGGAAGAACGGAACGGACTGGGAACTGCGCCGCTATGTGATGCTGCTTGCGGCGGTGATTGTATTGATTCTGATTGGCGCGGTGGCGATGTTTTCCGGGAAAATAACAAACATTCTGGGGAAAAAGGATGGCTTACCGGCAGAAATGGTGGATACAGGTGGATCTGGAATGGTGATTGAGCCGGACACGAAAGAATATATTCAGGACTTTGGCGGATGTATTCTGACAGAGAATGGCGAGCCGGGGATCACAGAGCTGATGAATACTTATTTTCAGGCGGTTTCCGACTGTGATATGGATACGTTTGTGAAGTTGTTTACCTCACAGGATACGAGTGAGGAAGAACACTACCGTCAGGAATTTGAAGAACAGAAGCAGTACATTTCCGGGTACCAGAATGTGAAATGTTATACGACGCCGGGGCTTAGGGACGGCGAGATGGCAGCGTATGTGTATTATGAGATTTTGTATACGGGCGTGGAGACACCGGCACCGAGTCTGGTGCGGATCTATGCGATCCGGGCGGAGGACGGAAGCTGGCAGATCGATGACGGGAAAATGTCCGAAGAGCTGACGCAGTATTTTGAAGAGCTGTCGGTCAATGAGGATGTGCGCCTTCTCAGCAAGCAGACGGATGAAGCAATGGATGCGGCGATGGAGCAGGATGAAGCGCTGAAAGAGCGCGTGGAATTTATGAAACAGGGCGCGTCGTATATGCGGGATGAGACAGAGCCGTCTGCGTCGAATCCTTAAAATGTTTTACTTTGTCTAACTGAATGGAAAAATAAAGAGATTTATAGATAGAAAGAAAAAGAGGCAGAAAGAATGGATGTAAAAGATTTTTATTATGATTTACCACAGGAGCTGATCGCGCAGGATCCGCTGGAAGATCGTTCTTCTTCCCGGCTTTTAGTGCTGGATAAAAAGACGGGCGAGATGCAGCACAAGGTGTTTAAGGATATTGTCAATTATCTTCATCCGGGCGATTGTCTGGTGATCAATGATACGAAGGTTATCCCGGCGCGTCTGATCGGAAGCAAGGAGGGAACGGATGCACATATCGAGATTCTTCTTCTGAAACGTCGTGAGAACGATATCTGGGAGACACTGGTAAAGCCGGGTAAAAAGGCAAAACCGGGAACCGTGATTAATTTTGGCGATGGTTTGTTAAAAGGAACCGTCATTGATGTGGTAGAAGAGGGAAATCGTCTGATTCAGTTCTCCTATGAGGGGATCTTCGAGGAGATTCTTGACCAGCTTGGCCAGATGCCGCTTCCACCGTATATTACACACCGTCTGAAAGATAAAAACCGTTATCAGACCGTTTATGCAGAACATGAGGGATCCGCGGCTGCTCCGACTGCCGGACTTCATTTTACCAAGGAACTGCTGGCACAGATTCAGGAGATGGGAGTGAAGATTGCGCATGTGACACTCCATGTGGGTCTGGGAACCTTCCGACCGGTCAAGGTTTCAAATGTTTTAGATCATCATATGCATTCGGAGTTTTACCGCATCGAAGAAGACGCTGCTAATATGATTAATGAGACGAAGAAAAATGGCGGACGCATTATCTGTGTCGGTACGACAAGCTGCCGGACGCTGGAATCCGCAGCAGCCGAGGACGGCACGATCCGCGCATGCAGCGGCTGGACGGACATTTTCATTTATCCAGGCTACCAGTTCAAGATTCTGGACTGCCTGATCACAAACTTCCACCTGCCGGAGTCCACGCTCGTCATGCTGGTATCCGCACTGGCAGGCAGAGAACATGTGCTCACGGCGTATGAAGAGGCGATCCGGCAGAGATACCGCTTCTTTAGTTTTGGGGATGCGATGTTTATTCAGTAAGCAGGATATGTGTTTAAGAAAGACTCATAGTGAACGTGCTATGGGTCTTTTTATTTCATAGGAAAGTGTACCCTATGAAACATTCTCTATTCTTTCGAAAACTGTTTGAACCCTATGGACGAAAATGTTATAATTTTTATACTTTGGTTGCCGGAATCCTACGGCACAATAAATCGAAATGAGATGAATAAAATGCAAAAAAATCAAAATGATAAATCATACAAGAGATTACAGCCAGGTGAAAAGCAGGAATCCCGGATTCCAACGGAAGGCATTCGTTTAAACCGCTTTTTGAGCGAGGCGGGCATCTGCTCCCGGCGGGAGGCGGATCGGCGGATCGCGGACGGGCGTGTGACGATCGATGGGCGCGTGGCAGAGGTCGGGCAGAAGCTGATGCCGGGACAGCGCGTGGCGTGCGATGGCGTAGCGGTGTCCGGCAAGGATGCGCCGGTGCTTTTAGCGGTCAATAAGCCGCGGGGGATTGTCTGCACGACTTCTGATAAAGATCGGGCAGAAAATATCGTAGAATTTTTAGATTATCCGGTCCGGATTTACCCGATCGGGCGTCTGGACAAGGATTCAGAAGGGCTGCTTCTCATGACGAATGAGGGCGAGCTGGTCAACCGGATTCTAAGGGCTCGTTACGGACATGAAAAGGAATATCTGGTAACGGTGGATAAACCCATTGATAGTGAGTTTGTCCGGAAGATGAGCGCAGGAGTGAAGATTTTAGATACGGTTACCCGTCCTTGTGAGGTGGAAAAGACCGGGAAGACGAGTTTCCGGATCATCCTGACCCAGGGGCTCAACCGCCAGATCCGCCGGATGTGCGAGGCGCTGGGGTACCAGGTGCAGACGTTAAAACGCGTCCGGATGCTGAACATTACGCTGGATGGGCTGAAAACAGGCGAGTACCGGGAAGCGACAGCGGCAGAGAGACAGAAATTAGAAGATATTTTGAACGGAAAGAAGAATGGCTGAGACAATGTTGTCTGGCAGTCAGTGCAGGTTCACATATGAGGTTGCATAGAAATGCTTGAAAACGCATTCAGAGGTAGTTGGAGAGAGCGATGGGAAAGGTGGAGTCAGATAGATGGCAGAGGACAAGACAAAACGGATACGGGAGCTGATTGGGACGCTGCGGGCAGCAGGGCGCGCCTATTATCAGGAGAGCCGGGAGATCATGAGCAACTTTGAGTATGATAAGCTTTATGATGAACTGGTTTCATTGGAGAAAGAGACGGGAATTGTGTTTGCGAACAGCCCGACGCAGAATGTAGGATATGAGGTAGTCAGCGCGCTTCCGAAGGAGCGCCATGAGAAGCCGATGCTTTCGTTAAATAAGACGAAGAGCGTGGAAGAGCTGGCAGACTGGCTCGGCGGGCAGACCGGGCTTTTATCCTGGAAGATGGACGGTCTGACGATCGTCCTGACCTATCAGAATGGAACACTTGTCAAGGCGGTTACGCGTGGAAATGGTGAGATCGGCGAGGTTATCACGGCAAATGCAAAGGCGTTCGTCAATGTGCCGTTAAATATTTCCTACCAGGGTGAGCTTATCCTGCGCGGTGAGGCGATCATCCGGTATTCGGATTTTGAGAAGATCAATGAGCAGATCGAGGATGTCGATGCGAAATATAAGAATCCGCGAAACTTATGCAGCGGTTCGGTGCGTCAGTTAAACAGCGAAATCACAGCGCAGAGGCATGTCCATTTTTATGCGTTCAGCCTTGTAAAGGCGGATGGCATTGATTTCAAAAATTCGCGGAAAGAGCAGTTTGAGTGGCTGAAAACACAGGGGTTTGAGGTCGTAGAGTACCATGAGGTGACAAAAGAGACGCTGCCGGAGACGGTCAAAATGTATTCTGAGGCGATTGCGGAAAATGATACGCCGTCGGATGGACTGGTGCTTTTGTATGATGATATTGCCTACGGCCAGTCGCTGGGGCGGACGGCAAAATTCCCGCGTGATTCGATCGCATTCAAGTGGGCGGATGAGATTCAGGAGACGAAGCTTCTCTATATTGAGTGGAGTGCGTCGAGAACAGGGCTGATTAACCCGGTGGCGGTGTTTGAACCGGTGGAGCTGGAGGGAACGACGGTCAGCCGTGCCAGTGTCCACAACATCAGCATCATGGAGGCGCTGGAACTGGGGGCAGGCGACCGGATTACGGTTTATAAGGCAAATATGATCATTCCGCAGATCGCGGATAATCTGACGCGCAGCGGTGTCCGGGACATTCCGGAGGCATGTCCGGTGTGCGGCGGTCAGACGGAGGTACGCCAGATCAACGATGTAAAGTCACTCTACTGCACGAACCCGGACTGCCAGGCGAAGAAAATCAAGAGTTTTACTCTTTTTACAAGCCGCGATGCGTTAAATATTGCGGGGCTTTCAGAGGCGACGCTGGAGAAATTTATCGGCGTCGGCATGATTCATGAGTATGCGGACATTTTCCATCTGGACCGCCATCAGGAAGAGATCGTCGAGATGGACGGATTCGGGCAGAAATCGTATGACAATCTGATTGCGGCGGCTGAGAAAGCGTCCCACACGACCCTGCCGAGAATGGTGTACGGTCTGGGCGTTGCAGGCATCGGTCTGGCAAATGCCAAGATGATTTGCCGTCATTTTAAAAATGATTTTGAGGCGATGCGCCACGCCACCGTGGAAGAGCTGGTCGAGATTGATGGAATCGGGGAAGTTCTGGCGCAGGCGTGGACGGCATTCTTTTCGGATGGAAAGAATAATGCGATCGTCGATCATCTGCTGGCGGAGCTGACCTTTGAGGCAGGAGACGAAGAAAGCAGCGAGGGTGCAGATGAGGCATTCGCCGGGATGAATTTCGTCATTACCGGTTCGCTGGAACATTTCAAAAACCGGAAAGAGCTGCAGGAGCTGATTGAGCGCCGCGGCGGCAAGGTGACCGGAAGCGTGACGTCCAAGACGAATTATCTGATCAATAATGATGTGGCGTCGTCGTCCTCGAAGAATAAGAAGGCGCGGGAATTGGGGGTGCCGATTCTTTCGGAGGAGGAGTTTTTGAAGCTATAAGAGAGGTGAAAAAGCCGGACGCCAGACAGTGTTTAGCTGGCTTTTTTTTGCAGCTTGTGTTATGATTAGGAATGCTGATATAGTTTTTATTGTAATAGAAATGAATTATATCGGTATATAATAGAATCCTAAAATTCAAACGAATTTTATATAAAAAGGGGATATATAACCATGCCAATTAAAATACAAAAGGATCTTCCTGCTAAGGCAATTTTGGAATCGGAGAATATATTTGTGATGGATGAGGATCGGGCGATGAGCCAGGATATTCGTCCGCTTGAGATTTTGATTCTGAACCTGATGCCGATCAAGGAGGATACGGAGACGCAGCTTCTGCGGGCACTTTCGAATACGCCGCTGCAGGTGGACTGTTCATTCCTGATGCTGGAAACGCACGTTTCGAAAAATACATCGCAGACGCATCTGAATAAGTTTTATGTGACGTTTGACGAGATCCGCCGCAAGCGCTTTGATGGTATGATTATTACCGGTGCGCCGGTGGAGAATATGGAGTTTGAGGAGATCAACTACTGGGACGAGCTGACGAAGATCATGGAGTGGAGCAAGACGCATGTGACCTCGACGTTTCATATCTGCTGGGGCATGCAGGCGGGACTCTATTATCATTATGGAATTCAGAAACATCAGAGAAAGACAAAGCTTTCCGGTATTTACAGACATCGTCTTTTGAACCGGAAGATCCCGCTGGTCCGTAGCCTCGATGATTATTTTTACTGCCCGCATTCCCGTTACACGGAAGACCGGGAAGAGGATATTCTGAAACATCCGGAATTGCAGATTCTGGCGAAATCGGATGAGGCTGGCGTATTTCTGGTGATGAACCAGGATGGAAGCCAGATTTTCGTTCAGGGGCATCCAGAGTATGATCGCATGACGTTAAACAACGAGTACCACCGCGATCTGAAAAAAGGCTTAAATCCGCAGGTACCGTGCAACTATTACCCAGACAACGATCCATTTTCCATGCCGGTGCTGAAATGGAGAAATATGTCCAACACGCTGTACACGAACTGGCTGAATTACTATGTATACCAGATGACGCCGTACGTGCTGAAAGAGGATGAGCAGGAGTAGGAACAGAAATCTGCTATTTATGAGAGTATAAGATATAGAAATAGAGATTTCGATAAAATTGATCGGGGAAAATATCTTCTTCGAACTGGATGGTGGGAGCCGCCGTCGGAGTGGTGCTGCTGGCAGCTGGAATGTTTTTGATTTGGAAGAACCGCAAATAAGGCTGCAGATTAATAAAACGGTAAAAAGATAGATATAATACAGATATGAAAAAATACAGGCAGGGCTGTCGGAATTTTGCACAGTGTGGTTGAAACCATGTGTGGGAAAGATTCTGACAGCCCTGTTTATGCGGATTTTTGTTTTTATTAATTCCAGAAATCGGTTTCTTCTTTCAAGTCAATATCAGCTGCTTTAAAGACCGGATTCTTCCCAGCCTGTTTCTGTGCCCGGTAGTCTTCCAGGCAGCGGAGCGCCGGCTTGGCAATCAGGAAGATAATTGGTACGTTGATGACTGCCATCAGTCCCATCAGAACATCGGCGGTATCCCACACGATGCCGAGACTTGCCACAGAACCGATGAGGACAATCACGATAGCGATCACTCTCTGGGTAATCCGGACGCCCTTGACCGGAGTTTTGCCGCAGAGATAAGCCATGCCGGTTTCAGCAAAATAGTAGTTTCCGAGTAGCGTGGTAAAGGCAAATAAAATCAGGGCAACTGTGATAAATACAACACCTGCGGTGCCGAATACGTTATTCATAGCTGCCTGCACATATGCCATGCCAGCCATGTCTGCACTCGGTGCAACGCCGGAGCAGAGCAGTAAAAATGCGGTTGCAGAGCAGATGACAACAGTATCGATAAATACGGATAATACCTGAACAAGACCCTGTTTGACCGGGTGGCTGACACCCGCGGAACCGGCTGCGGTAGCGGAAGCACCGACACCTGCCTCATTGGAGAACAAGCCTCTCTTGATGCCGAGCATCACAACGGATCCCATGAAGCCGCCGAAGATAGCCTGAATATCAAAAGCCCCTTCAAAAATGCTTGCGAACATACCCGGAATCATGTTTCCGTGGAGAATAATCATCAGCAGGGCAGCTGCAATGTAAAGTCCGCCCATTACCGGAACAAGAATTCCTGTGATTTTAGCGATCTGTTTGCCGCCGCCGCTGATGCAGATGCCGAAGATAACAGCCTGGATGATACCGATGAGAATCGGAGTCAGGCTTGGATTGTAGAAACTGTATACTTTAAAAGAATCTGCCACATTGAAGGATGCAACGAGGTTAAATCCAACCATGTAAGTCAAAATCATGAAAATAGCATAGAGAACACCCAGCCATCTTTTTTTCAGAACGGCTTCAATATAGTAGGAAGGACCGCCGTAGCAACTTCCGTCCTCGGCACGGCGTTTGTAGATCTGTGCCAGCGTACTTTCTACAAATGCGGTTGCACTTCCGAGGATCGCGGTCATCCACATCCAGAAGATAGCGCCCGGACCGCCGAAACAGATGGCGGTAGAAATGCCGGCGATATTTCCGGTGCCGACGCGCGAAGCAGTGGAAACCATCAATGCCTGAAAGGCGGAAATAGACTCATCTTCCTTGTCGGATGGCTCCAGGATAACCCGGATGGATTCAAGTAAGTAACGAAGCTGTACCCCTTTGGTGCGGATGGTAAAATAGATGCCGCCGCCTACCAGCAGGATGATTAACACGTAGCTGTAAAGATAGTTGCTTGCTGTGCCGATTATCTTTGCGTATAAATCTGCCATTTTAAAATACCCCTCTCATACAATTTACATATTGTTTTTGCTATAAAGTGTGCCGCTGCGGATCAAACATATGGAGATGCAGTTCATGTGACATATATTCCAGTACGCATTCTCCAGCGACGCTGTTCCCCTTTTTATCTAACGCCGGTCCGAAGATGCCGATTCCCATCTCGCCGTCTACCACTGATAAGATACCGCCGCCGACGCCGCTTTTGGATGGGATGCCGACCCGGACGGCAAATTCGCCGGAACCATCGTACATACCGCAGGTAAACATGAGTGTTTTGACGATTTTAACTGTCTGGCTGCTTAAAAGCCGTTTTCCCGTGTCTGGATGAATGCCATCGTTGGCGAGAATCAGTCCCAGTCCAGCGAGGCTTTCGGCTGTCACACTGAGAGAACACATTTTGACATAAAAATGCAGGCTGTTTTCTACATCCTTATTTTTTTCAATGTAGCCCTTGCTTTCCAGCAGATAGGCGATTGCCCGGTTGCGGGAAATATGGGACATTTCCGAGTGATAGACCTTTTTATCAAGGTCGATGTCCGGATCCATGCAGAGAGCCCGGATGGTGTCAAGCATGGTGTCAAAACTGATTTCGGAAGCAAGGCAGCTTGCCACCACGATGGCTCCCGCGTTGATCATCGGGTTGTAAGGCGAACTGTCTGTATTTTCCAGTTTCATCAGCGAGTTGAATGGATCGCCGGTCGGCTCCATGCCTACTTTTTTAAATACCTGGTCGAAGCCGCAGATTTCCAGCGCGACTGCAAGGGTGATGATTTTGGAGATACTCTGAATGCTGAATCGGACTTTCGTATCTCCGACGGAAATCCGTTTGCCGTTCCGGCAAAAAACACTGACTCCGAGCTGACTGCCATCTACCTTTCCAAGCTCTGGTATGTAGGTGGCAACTGCACCCTCATGGGTATGTGTTTTTCCCAGTGCAACGGCTTGTTCAAGTACATCTTTCATACTTAAACGCCTCCTGTTTTTTATTCGGTGTTGCTTTCTGATAGTATGGTAGCATGGGGAAGGCAGTTTGTATAATGCGTGTCAGCTTTAAGGGATATGACAAAAAGGTATAACGGGATATATATGTCAGATATGAATAAATATTTATGATGAACGGGGAAGAGGTGCTGAAAAGGATCAAAAAAAACTGCCGGGACGGCTGTGAATGTCCGGCAGCTTTGATGATGTTTTTTTAGAGAAGTTTTTTCTTTAAGTCATAAATAAATTCTTGTACGATCGCCGTCATTGGCGTGTCTTTTCGCATTGCATATCCAAACTCCAGCATAAAACCACAGTTTGGAATCGGAATAGAAGTGGAGTGGTAGGAGGCTTCTTGTTTGGCGAAATCGTGGATGCCGATGCTGTAGCAGTCACTGATCGAGATCATGTACATCAGGGTGGCGCGGCTGGAAAGATAGGTGATTTTCGAGCGCATTTTTTCTGCATCCTGATCCCCTTCGGAGAGAAGTTGGTAAATATAATCATCGCATTGTCCAAGATACCAGAGAAAGCCGTACTCTGCCAGTGTGTGCAGGTTGACCGGTTTCTGTTGCAGCAGAAGCGGATGTTTGCGGGAAATGATAATGTGTGGTTCGATGTTGGCAAGAAAATGGTACTCCAGCCCTTTTGATTCGAGCAGGGCATCCATTTCACGCCGTTTGCGGCTGTCAAAATGAAACACGCCTACATCGACACGCCCGGATACCACATCCTCGATGACTTCGTCTGAATTGCCTTCATACAGTCGATGGGAGAAGGATGGCTGATCGCGGTGACGCAGGACTATTTCACTGAAACTTTCCATGATATGAGAAAAACGTGTCATGGAGACAGCCAGCGGATCAGAAATTTTGATTTGTTCCTTCTTTTTCTGAAACCAGAGCTGTTCCATTTCGTCAATGATTTTTTCGGAATGTGTCAGAAATTCCATTCCTTCAGGCGTTAATGTTACGCCTGAGCGGCTGCGGTTAAAGAGCCTGGCACCGAGATTTTCTTCCAGATCGTGCATGATTTTCCCAAGATACGGCTGGGAAATATAGAGCGCCTGGGCGGCTTTATTGATGGATCCGAGGCGCGCTACCTTGATAAAATATTCTAAATGCCGAAAATTGATATCGTATTTCAAAAAAGTTCCCCCTTTGTAAATCCCCCTGAATGTAATAAGTATAAAATAAAAAAATGTAAATTGCCAGAAAATACCTAAACTTATTGCATTTAAGGGATATAGCAAAATAGCATATAATTTATTGTTTGACTGTACCTGTATGTAAGAGAAGCAGTCCTCCTATATACAGCAGGCAAAGGATACCGGACTGGATGAGGACAGGCGGAAACAGGTGAGGCAGGTAAGGCGCGTTTGGAATAACTTCTAACATCCCAATCGAAACCAGCAGGCAGAATGCCGGTTTTACAATGCCCTGGCTGACTGGCAGGCGGATCGGGACTTCGCAGGCGAGGGCGTGGATGTGGAGAAAGGCGAGCACCAGTTCGCTGATGAGAAGCGCCGCCAGATAGGCGAAAATTCCCCATCGCGGGATGGCGAAAAGGACGAGCGACAGGGTGAGAAGCATGGAAACCGTATGGTGGACGAAGACGGTTCCCGTTTTCCCAAGCCCGTTTAAAATACTTCCCATGGTAGTGGAGAGGTAGAGAAACGGGCAGAGCCAGGATAAAATCTGGATGAAACGTCCGGCATCGGCGTTGTGGTAAAAGGTTTCGCCCAGTGCTGGACCAAAGCGGGTGAAGAGCCCGACGCAGAGAATTCCCATGTACAGGCTGTAGCGGAGTGCCATGGAGATGGTGCGTTCGATTTTGTCCGGCTGATTCTGCGCCTGCGCCTCCGAGACTGCCGGGAGCAGGACGACGGCGAGGGAGTTGGTGATGGCGGATGGAAAGAGGACAAAGGGGAGTGCCATGCCTGTGAGGACTCCGTAAATACTGACCGATTCAACCCGCGAGAGCCCGGAGAGGAGAAGCTGGTTCGGTACAAAGATGGCTTCGAGACTCTGGAGAAAGCTGAGCGTGAGGCGATTCGCCATGAGGGGGAGTGCCATGGTGAGGAGAGGGAGGAGCAGGGGAGTAATAGGTGTGTTTGCATTTGGCAGTATGGCAACGGACTTCGAGCATCCATAAACTAACAGACAGAACACCGCCGAAGCCGCTTCCCCGATCAACAGCCCCCAGACAGCCAGCAGCACCGTGATCGGAATCCTGTTCGTGCGGCAGACATGGACGATCAGCAGGACGGAGAAAATGCGAATGCACTGCTCGACCACCTGTGAAAATGCCGGGACTGCCGTTTTTTTGAGCCCATAATAATACCCGCAGCAGCAGGCATGGATCGCGCAGAAGGGGATCGAGAGGGCGAGTGCGGGCAGAAGCGGCGCACATTCGGGCGCAAGAAGGACGCGCGCGGCGAGAAAATCGGCGAAGGTGTAGATCAAAGAGGTCAGCGGCAGGGCGATCGATAGTGAGAGTGCGAGGCTGACCCGCAAAAAGGCGCGTCCCTTTTCCGGGGAGGCGGCGGTCAGGCGGGAGAGTGAAGTCTGGATTGGACCGGCGCAGAGAGCAAATGCGATGCCATGTATGGGAAAAATCATCTGATATAAACCCAGACCTTCGGCGCCGATCGTCCGGGAGAGAAAGATGCGGTAGAAAAAGCCGAGAATCCGGCAGAAAAATCCGACTGCCGTCAGGAGCAGGGTTCCGGTAATCAAAGGATGAAATCTTCGCATGGCAGATCTCCGGGGAGGGTATGTCAGAAAAGTATATGAAGAAATAGAAAAAAGTAGAAGAAAGCTGGACGATTATAAAATGTTGGGAAGTCTTCTTTTTTAGATCAAGAAACAAACGAATAGAGAAAAAGCAGGGATTTTTTGCGTAAGATACAAAAATTAGCTGTATTTAATACATAAAATAACAGATGGACATTAAGGTGGAACAGGAATATACTAAAAACATCAAAAACAAAAGATTATGATGAAAAATAACAGGTTGGTAGGAAAGAGAGAGGAAGTATGCTGGAGGGAATTGTATTACTTGCATTTATCGCGGCGCTGGCAGGCTGCGTGTTTACCGGCGTATCGGTGCTCTGGGCGCTGGCGGGCGGCTATCTGATCTTCTGTGTGTACGGTTTGATTCGGAAGCACAGCCTTGCGGAACTCGGAAAAATGTCGCTTTCCGGCGTTAAAACCGTCCGCAATATCCTGATGATTTTCGGACTTATTGGCTTTATCACAGCGCTGTGGCGGGCATCCGGCACGATCGCCGTGATCGTGTGCTGGTCGTCGAAGCTGGTGTCGCCGTCGGCATTTCTGGTGATCGCGTTCCTTCTTAACTGTATGGTGTCGATCCTGACCGGAACCTCCTTTGGAACCGGCGCGACGATGGGCGTTATCTGTATGGCGATGGGACGTGCGATGGAGCTTGACCCGTTCTGGATCGGCGGCGCGATTCTTTCTGGCATCTATTTTGGCGACCGCTGTTCACCGGTATCGTCCAGCGCGAATCTTGTCTGTGTGCTGACGAAGACGGATATTTATGAAAATATCCGCGAAATGATAAAGACATCGCTGGTGCCATTTGTGGCTACATGTATTCTCTATTATATAGTGGGACGTTCCATGAGTGCCGGAAACGGACGGATGGATGTGGAAGGGCTGTTTTCCAATCGTTTTGTACTTCATTGGAGCGCGGTAATCCCGGCGGCGATTATCCTGGTGCTGTCTGTGTTCCGGGTGGAGGTCAAGAAAACGATGCTGATCAGCATTGTGTTGGCGGCGTTTCTGAGCGTGGTGCTGCAGGGGCGGACAATCGAAGAAATTTTACAGATGTGCCTGACCGGTTATCAGGCAAGCGATCCGGCGCTCAATGCTATGATGAACGGCGGCGGACTGAAATCAATGATTAAGGTGGCTGCGATTGTGAGCCTGTCCTCCTGTTATGCAGGAATTTTCGAGGGAACTGGGCTCTTGAAGCCGATTCAGGGGAAAATAGAGGCGTTGAGCCGGAAAATTACTCCGTTTGGTGCGACCTTTGCGGTGGCGGCAGTTGCTTCCATGATCGCTTGTAACCAGACGCTTTCGATCATGCTGACCCATCAGCTCTGCAAGGAAGGAAATCCAGATAATAAACGATTTGCAATCGATCTGGAAAATACGGCGGTTGTGCTGGCACCGCTGGTTCCGTGGTCGATCGCCGGAGCCGTTCCTCTGGCAGCCGTCGGTGCTCCGATTGCGAGTGTGGTGGTGGCGTCGTATCTGTACATACTGCCGATCTGGAGTTTTTTGGTTCGTCTCATAAGAAGGTCGTAGGAAAAGGAGGAAGAGCCATATGAATTTACTCGAACTTTGCAACCTACAGGGTTCCTTATTCCTGATGATACTGGCGGGTGCGGTACTGAAACGTCGAGGGATCATCAGCAAGGAAGGCGAAAAATGTCTGACGGATCTCTGCGTGAATATCGTGATTCCCTGCAATATTGTGAAATCGTGCCTGATTTCATTTGATGCTTCGATTTTTAAAACGTGCGGGTTGCTGTTGGCGGTTGGATTTGTCTTGCAGCTTGTCTGTGTGGCACTCAACAAAGTGCTGTTTAAGGAATATTCAGAGCAGCACCGGAAGGTGCTTCAATACTGTACGATCGTTTCCAACGGCGGATTCCTTGGAAACCCGGTTGCGGAAGGCGTATATGGAAGTATGGGACTTCTCTACGCATCCATTTTCCTGATTCCGATGCGCGTTGTCATGTGGTCGGCGGGTACATCCTATTTTGTTGGAGGCGGTTCTGACCGGAAAAAGGTATTGAGAAATGTCCTGACGCACCCGTGTCTGGTCGGTGTCTACATCGGTATGTTCCTGATGGCGACACAGCTGCAGCTTCCGGGCGTGCTGAAATCGACGGTTACCTACATTGGAAACTGTAACTCGGCGCTGACGATGTTTATTATCGGTACGATTCTGACCGATGTGAAACTGCGTGAGATTATTAATCCGACGGCCCTCAAATTCAGTGTGCTCCGTCTGTTCCTTCTTCCGCTTCTAGCATATGGAATCAGCCTGGCGGCCGGATTGGATTCGGTGGCAGCAGGTGTGGCAGTCATCATGACGGGAATGCCAGCCGGTGCAACTGCAGCGATCTTTGCGGCGCGCTATGACAGCGATGCACCGTTTGCAGCGAAAACGGTAGTGCTCACGACGTTGATTTCGATGATTACGATTCCGGCGTGGTGTCTGTTTATAGGATAAAAAGAATAGGTAAGAAGCAACAATAATAGAAAGAATACTAGAAAAATTGAGAAAATAATGTAAATATGGTAAATGAATATAAAAAGACCTGAAAGGTGCGGTAAATGGCTGCTCTTCAGGTCTTTTATATTTTAAAATGAATTAAAGGTTAAGCAAACAGAGGTTGAAAGAATTAGTTTATGATTCTTATTCATTCGTTTCACTCTTTCGTGAAATCCGCGCTTCTTCCAGATAATTATACAGTGTATACTTGGAAATCTGCATCGCGTCGCACAGGAGCAGGCTGGTTTTTGTGATCTTGAAGACGCCTTTCTGGTCAAGATAGTCGAGTGCACGAATCTTTTCTTCCTTGTTCATCAGCATCATCGGTTTTCCGATCATGGACTCTGCCTGATAAATATAGTGCTGTAAAATATCATCGACATTCTTTTTGAGAATAAAGTCGCGGTCAGACATGGCTGCCTGATTTGCGCCATTCGTGCCGTCCGTGCTGCCAGTTCCGGAAAAGGTGCCATCAGAAGCCATTCCGGATGGTGTGCAGCCAGACATGCCATCGATCTGTGCGCCCACAGCTGCCGATACGCCGATGGTGCCCGGGCGTCCGATCAGATTTTGCAGGGCGCTCTGTGCCAGATAGAGATCGCGAACATCCATATTTAAGCAGACAGATCCGATAATTTTGTGATGTTCGTTCTCGATGAGCGTTGTGCAGGACTTAAAAAGCCGGTCTTTCTGGCTGGTATCGAGGGAAATGATCGAATGCTTGAGCGGCTCGATATCATTGCCAAGCTGTGTGATCATGCCGCCGCGCGGGGAACCGCCGACGTCGCGTCCGCTTAGCTGTGAGTTGAATGCGTAGACGATCGTGTGATCGTAGCCTTTGCGGTAATCGTGGACGATGATCTCACAGTTATCTCCGAGAAACTTTTGAAGTCCTTCGAGAAAACGGATGAGAAACTGAAAGTCCATGTAGTTGGAAATTTCCATGAATACCTCCTTTGGGGTGCTCTGTGCCCCGAGTGTGTATTGCAAAATTTTGCGGCTTAAAATAACTCGGGAAATGAAATGTACAGGGATTGTTTTTCTTTTGTCAAAGTTCCTGAAAAAAATTTTATCGCGTTCATTTTGCTGCGTCAATCCTGTTTCTATAGAAAAAAGTTAGTAGATAGGGAACATAAATAAGAGAATGTTCTCCTTTTTTGTTTAAAAATCAAAAATTCAGGTACAAGATAACGGGAAATGAGAGCAAACCTGTTTCTTTCATCATACTCTCAGACAAACTGTTTGTCAATTAACAAACCAAACTGTAAGTTTTTCTTGACAATTTGTCAGTGCATCCCTATAATTGAGAAAAAATCAAACAGACAGTTAGTCAAACAAAAAATAAGTTTGGAAAAATACAAACTGAAAGTGAGGGAGCAGGATGGACAGGGACAGTTATGTATATAAGACACCGGCTTCAAAGCTGGTACAGGTGGCTGCGATTGCGGCGGAATACAAGGGCAGACCGGATATGCTGATGACAGTGATCATCCGGGCGCAGAAGGTTGTGTCGGCATTTTCCAAGGAGGTGGCGTCAGTCATCGCCAGGGAGATGGATATTCCGATGAACAAGGTGTACAGTTTCATCACCTTTTATGCGATGCTGTCGGTAAAACCGAGGGGGCGCTACATTGTCCGGATGTGCAAGAGCGCGCCGTGCCACGTACATGGGGCGCAGGCAGTCGTTCAGGCGCTGGAGGATCAGCTCGGCATCAGCATCGGGGAGACGACCGAGGACGGAAGGTTCACCCTGGAATACTGTCCCTGCCTGGGACTCTGTGAAATATCCCCGGCGATCATGATCAATGAGCACGTGTACGGCAACCTGACGCCGGAATCGGTGCGGGATATTATCAAACAATATATACGGGAGGATGTGGAATAGTATGGAGGAAATGCACGTATTGCTGAAAAACCGCGGCAAGATTAATCCGAGAAGTTCACAGGAGTATGCGGACCGCGGCGGATTTGAAGCGCTGAAAAAAGCACTTTCGATGGACAGTGAAGCGATTATCGATGTGATCCGCGCCTCCGGACTTCGTGGACGCGGCGGTGCGGGATTCCCGACCTATCGCAAGATGGAGTTTACCGCCCACGCATCTGACCCAACGAGATACATCGTCTGTAACGCCGATGAGGGAGAGCCGGGAACGAATAAAGACCGGATTCTTCTCTCGACCGACCCGTGTGCGGTCTTCGAGGGCATGGCGATTGCTGGAAAAGCAGTCGGCGCCCATACCGGATATATTTATCTGAGAGCCGAGTATACATATTTGTTCCCGGTATTAAAAGATGCGCTGGAGGATGCGGAAAAACGCGGATTTTTAGGAAAAAATATGATGGAGAGCGGTTTTGACTTTGAAATCAAGTTCCGCTCCGGTGCGGGTGCTTACGTCTGCGGCGAGGAGACGGCATTGTTTGAGTCCATTGAGGGAAAACGAGGCGAGCCACGTTTCCGTCCGCCGTTTCCAAGCATTCACGGACTCTTTGGAAAACCGACCATGTTAAATAACGTAGAGACGCTGGCGAATATTGCACCGATCCTCTTAAACGGAGCGGAATGGTACCGCAGCATCGGCACAGCGAACAGCCCTGGCACAAAGCTTTTTACGGTCTGTGGAAATGTAGTCCGCAGGGGCGTATTTGAATTTCCGATGGGCGTGAACCTCAAAGATATCATTTATGAAGTGTGCGGCGGCATCGCGGATGGAAAAGGGCTTCTGGGCGTGCAGACCGGTGGTACCTCCGGTGCGATCATCAATGCCGATCAGATCGATATGACTCTGGATATTGATACAGTTTCGGCATCCGGCGGACGTCTTGGCTGCGGTACGATTCTGGTCATCGACGACAGCAACTGTATTGTAGATATTGTGCGAAACAATTTGGACTTCTTCCGCGGCGAGTCATGCGGAAAATGTACACCGTGCCGCGAGGGCGGCCAGCAGCTTTACAACCTGGTAACCCGCATCAGCCGGGGGCTGGCGACTCTGCCGGATCTGGAAAAAATCGATGAGCTGACGGAGACGATGCGCCTGACCGCACTTTGTGGCCTGGGACATTCGACCGCAGTTCCGGTGCAGACGAGTATCCAGAACTTCCGTAAGGAATATCTGGCGCACATCGACCGCGATTACTGCCCGGTCTGCGCTCAGGCAGCCGTGGCGGAAGGAATTTATGAAGCAGAAGAAGATTATAGAAACGATGGAAACAGCCGGATGGGAAGACGGCGTGCAGCAGTCGGTGAACGCGATGTCATGTATGATTCGTATGACGCGTATGCGAGACATCGCAGCCGGGGAACATCCTACGCGGGACGATTTGAGCGGAGAGGAGGAAGAGAAGCATGATGGTACATCTGACAATCGACGGACAGCCGGTAGAGGTGGAGGAAGGAACGACGATCCTCCAGGCGGCGAAGAAAGCCTGTATCCACATTCCGACTCTCTGCTATCATGAGGATTTGAGCATCAAGGCGGTCTGCCGTATCTGTGTGGTTGAGGTAGAAGGACAGAGACTTCTTCCGACCGCGTGCAGTACACCGGTTTCGGAGGGAATGGTCGTGCAGACGGCATCCCCGAAGGTACTGAAAGCGAGAAGAAATATTCTGGAACTGATTTTTGCGAGACATCCGCAGGAATGTCTTGTATGTCCGAAGGATGGAAAATGCGATCTGCAGAAGGTAGCGCAGGATGTTGGTATGCATCTGGACATCCGCTATGACAAGCAGCTCCGCCATCAGAAGGAGGACTGGAGTTCCCCGGCCATCATGCGGAATCCGCAGAAATGTATTCTGTGCGGGCGTTGTATGGAGGTCTGCAATGAGATTCAGGGAATCAACGTCCTTTCGAAGGAAAACCGTGGATTCCATACGCTGATCGCCCCGGCCTATGGGGAAAAACTGGCTGATACCAACTGTATTAACTGCGGCCAGTGCGTGCAGGTGTGTCCGACCGGCGCATTGACGGTGCATTATCATACCTACGGATTATATCGCCAGAAAGAATTAGGCAAAAAACTGATTATTCAGGTGGCTCCGTCCGTCCGCATTACGCTGGCGGAGGCACTGGGCGAACAGCCGGGCGTTGTCAGCACAGGACGTCTGGTGTCGGCTCTCAAGCGCCTGGGATTTTACAAGGTATTCGATTCCGATTTCTCTGCCGATCTGACGATCATGGAGGAAGGAACCGAGCTTTTGAACCGCCTGCAGAACGGCGGAACCCTGCCGATGATCACCTCCTGCTGTCCGGCGTGGGTCAAATATTGTGAAACCTATGCACCGGAGTATACAAAGCATTTATCGACGGCGAAATCTCCGCAGCAGATGTTCGGCGCGCTGATTAAAACCTGGTTTGCAAAGCGCGAGGGAATCGATCCGGGTGATATCTGCAGCGTTTCGGTTATGCCATGTACAGCAAAGAAATTTGAGTGTACCCGTCCGGAAATGAAGGACAGCGGCTACCAGGATGTGGATATTTCCATCACGGTTCAGGAACTGGCTGCCTTGATCCGTGCCGGTGGAATCGATTTTGCCGAGCTTCCGGATACACCGTTTGACGATCCATTTGGCGAAGGAAGCGGCGCGGGACTTATTTTCGGTGCGACTGGCGGCGTCATGGAGGCGGCACTCCGCACCGTCTACGCGGTGGTAACCGGCAAAGAGATGGAACATCTCGACTATACACCGGTCCGCGGCTTCGAGGGAATCAAGGAATCACAGGTTGATTTGAACGGCAGAGTCATCAAGGTAGCGGTGGCACATGGCATTAAAAATGCGAAAGTTTTGCTGGAAAAGGTAAAAAACGGAACCGCCGATTATCAGTTTATCGAGATCATGGCATGTCCGGGCGGCTGCATCGGCGGCGGTGGAAATCCGCCTAAGACATGGTCGATCATGGAGAAGCGGAAGAAAGCCATCTATGAGGCAGAGGCAGAGCTTCCGGTCAGACAGTCGCACAAGAACCCGGCGATCCAGAAAATTTATGAGACGTATCTGGGAGAACCGTGCGGGGAGCTGTCACATAAGCTGCTGCATACAGAGTACTGCAACCGGCAGGATCTGTTGCAATAAATTATTTTATTCCAACCATCATTTTCTTAAAAACAAGGTGAAAACCTGAGAACGGCTTCCAGTGCTGCCGCTCTCAGGTTTTTCACGTCCCACTACGGCTCCTCCCAGGTTTCAATCCTCGTCTTACGGTTCAAAATCCCTTTCTCCCATATCATTAAATGCATCTTAAATTCAATCGAATCCTGCGCTGTCGTAAAGGGTTCTTCACGTAGCAGTTCGGAGCGGATGCCGCGCTTTTCAAGCTCTTTCTGCCTTTTTTTGGCAAGAAGTTCGAGAGCCAGGTGACGGGTCTGCTGGGCTTTTCCGAAGGTGCGGGACGGGTAGGCGGAAGAGGCTTTTTGAAGCTTTCGGGTCAGGAGATCGACTGTCTTGGCATGGGCGTTCCGGTGCAGGAGGCGGGCAATCTGACGGGCGCGGCGCTTGGTGGGGTGCTGCTCATAGTCTTTCAGGCGATGTAGCAGTTTTGGATCACCGGCTTCGACGGCGATGGATTGGAAGACGCGCGAAGCGTCTTCGGAGAGATGCCAGGGATTTTCACGGATGACGCGGTATTTTTCCGGGACCGTCGGGTAGCAGCAGACGTTTAGCGGAGGAAATTCCGCGAGGGAGGCAAGCTCCCGCTCGTTTGCGTTGCAGGAGTTTTCCCCCAGATAGTCGAGTTTGTCGCGCAGGATGGCGATGCGGTATTCGAGCTGGCGGAGGTATTCGTAGCCTTTCATCCAGAAGTGCCCGATCTGACTGTAGTCATAGTAGTGATTTTCGAGAGTCAGATCTTCGAAAAAGAGTGTGACAACCGAGTCTCCCTGATGGACGATCAGGGCGTAGCGTTCGTTTTCATCCTGGGTTAAGAGGGCATCGAGTTCGCCCTCGTATGCCGGATCGTAGGTACCGGTCAGGCGGGCGTTGTGGAAGAGAAGGAAACTTTCGACTGCATCATTCATCAGGTAAACCAGGCGGATCGTGTCGGGAGCAGAAGTGCCGTTTTCCGGGAGAATAAGTTCGAACTGGTTTTCGGATAATAGTAATTCTAACATGGAAAAGGGATCCATTTTATAAAACTCCTTAATGTATAAAAATCAAAATGTTTTCCGACACAGGCAGAAAAACGGAGCCAGTGACTATCGTATTCTCAATACAGGAAAACATAGAACAATCATGGTAATTATAAGAGAAATAAGAAGAGGATGCAAGAGAAGAGCAATGCTGCTGCCGGATTGTACAAAATTTTCAGCTCAGAAAAATTTTTCCAGTGAATCGTAACATTTTCTATGTTTCACAAAAAAAGATAGTAAAACCGCGCGATTCGTGTTAATATAAGAAAGCATAAGAATAATCGCGGTGTTTTTGCAGCGGCGGTGAAAACCGCAAAGCTGCGTAAGAGACTGCAAGTATGAATAGAAAGGAAAATTTATCATGGAAATCACAAAAGCAACCACGATGGGCGAGATGCTTCAGTATGATATGGGTATTGCATATGTTCTGATGGAGGCAGGCATGCACTGTGTTGGCTGTCCGTCTTCGATCGGTGAGTCTCTGGAGGAGGCCTGCATGGTACACGGTCTGAACGCAGACGAGGTTATGGCAAACATCCAGGAGTACCTGAACGCAAAGAAAGAGTCTGAGCAGGCTGAATAATTCAAATTTTAGATTTTAATAAAATTCTGGATAAAAAGACGCTGTGTACGAAGTAATGAGGCTTCAGCATAGCGTCTTTTTCGTTGTTTTATAGGAAAGAACGCCTCATAAAGCAAGAGTGAAAAATGCTCGGATTGTTGTTTAGAGACTGAAAATTGTGTAAAAATAGTATACATTACAGAATTGACGTGATAAAAAGAACCCGTTATAATTGCGATAAAAATATTTTTACTTTTTTTCCGGGAGAGAGACTAAAACATATAACCGGATAAAAGCGGGTAGCTGATAGAGTACATAGAGATACAATGGAGGGATGGGAGTATGTTCAGTAAGCGTGAGTATGAATACGTGATGGAAATTGCGAAGGAAGGAAGTTTTTCAAAAGCAGCCCAGAAACTCTATATTTCCCAGCCGGCGCTCAGCGGTGCGATTAAAAAGATTGAGAAAGAGTTATATGGGATCTCGCTTTTTGACCGGAATGTGAACCCGGTGGCACTGACCCCGGCGGGGCAGTATTATCTGGAAAAAACGCGGAAGATATACGAGCTCAGCAATGAGATGGAGCAGCATTTTGCAGAGCTGGCGGGTATCCGTTCCGGTGTGATTAACATCGGAAGCTCCGGATATTTCTGTGCGTATTTTCTTCCGGAGGTGATCCGGGGCTATTGCAGACTGAATCCAAAGTGCCGGATCAACGTGACGGAGACGGATATTTCAGGGATGGATGCGGGGCTTAGAACCGGGCAGTTTGATATCACGATGGATGTCGAGGCACTCGACCCGGAGATGTTTGAGAGTGTGACGCTGGGGTATGAGTATATGATTATGGCGGTTCCTGCTTCCTTTGCTGTGAATGAGAAGCTGAAAGAGTTTCAGATCTCCAGGGAATCAATCCTGGAGCGGAGTTTTCTGGATGAAGCGGTGCGTGCGGTGGACCTTTCCAAAGTCTCGAAAGAACCATTTCTGATGCTGAAAAAGAATCAGGATTCTTATAAAAGGAGTATGGATATCTGTGCCCACGCTGGTTTCGAGCCGAAGGTGATTATGTATTTTGATCAGCTTCAGACTGCCTATAATGTGGCGCGGAGCGGACAGTCCGGTATCATCTTTTTTAGGGATGCACTGCTGAAATACACAGAGAAAACGGAAAAACTCTGTTATTACAAGATTGGCGATCCGCTGGCAAAGCGTGCAATCCTTTTGTCGATGAAGCGCTATCCGGGCGTGGGGGCAACAGTGGATGATTTTATCAAATACATTCTACTGGCTAAAAAATAGTTTAAAATTTCATAAAATATTGATAGGAATCTGCTTATAGAGCCATATTTAAAAGTGACTTGGATTTTTATCAGATAAAATGCTAGAGTATATCCCGTAGCTGAAAAAATAGAAACTCGGATGCAGAGCCTGGGCGGCGGCTATTCCCATGACTGTGCGAAAGCGATTGCACTGGTGCCGTTTTTCAAGGCTGCATATTAAAATAAGTGTTCAAATTCTCAGTGCCATGGACAGGCATAAGGATTCTCCTATGGACATCAAACATACTACTAGAATGATTAACTTATAAAAGCCATAATAAAACGATTATATATATTTAAAATCATACGTCTGGAACAGGCATTTCCACTTCCTCCAACTACAAGGAAAGCCTGTATCCAGGCGTATTTTCGCTTATTAGGGAAGGTCAAGTATCATTTTAGACACGTTATGGTCCATAACCATTTACCTATACGTCCATATTCGAAAGAGAGTTGGAACATTTTTGGTGGGAATGGTAAAGTAATGTCAGAAAGAAACAGAGAGCTTCAAGAGGTTGGGTTTCAGACGCTGAAACAAAATGAAAAGAAACAGACAAATAGAACTTCTGAAGAAGCAATCTCTGACAGATAAAGGAGGAAACCATATGAGATTTGCAACTATCAAAGTGAACGGAACAGAAAAAGCCGGTATCGTCTTAAAGAATGGAGTGCTTCCGATTGAGGCACTGAATGCAGCAAAGGGAACTGCATGGGCCGAGGATGTCATGAGTCTCATCCAGAAGCAGCAGATTCCGGGACTGACAAAATGGTATAACGCAGGCGGCAAGGAAGAGCTGGAAAGTATTCCGGGACTGGTTCCGAGCGAGAAAGTTGTATACGGACCGCTCTACCGCAACCCGAAACGTATCTTTGGTATCGGCCTTAACTATGTAGACCATGCCGGAGACATCGGTTCTGCAGCTCCGAAGGGATTTCCGGGAAGCTTCTTCAAGCAGGCAGACACCCTGATTGGTCCGGGCGATGAAATCCTGCTTCCGAAGTTAAAAGAAGCACAGAAAACCACCGCAGAGGCTGAGCTTGGAATCATCATGGGCAAGGATTGCAGAGATGTATCCGAAGAAAACTGGCAGGATGCCATCGTCGGTTACACCACCATCCTTGATATGACCGAGGAATCCATCTTAAAGGGAAATGATTATGTAAGCGGCAATCCGAGATATTTAACTATCGTAAAGAACTTCCCGACCTTCTTCTCCTTCGGTCCGGAGCTTGTAACCCCGGATGAGGTACCGGATGTCAATGAACTTCTGGTTCAGAGTGTTCACAACGGTGAAGTTCATGCAGAAAACGTAGTAGCAAACATGACCCACAGACCGCCGCGTCTGGTATCCCTGCACAGCAGCATCCAGGGCTGGTACGCCGGAGACATCCTTTCCACCGGAACACCGAGAGCGTTCCACATCCAGGATGGCGATGTAGCAGAGTGCCGCATCACCGGACCGGACGGATTCGAGATGACACCACTTGTAAACCCGGTTGTTGATTTAAAGAAACATCCGGAGAAAGAAGCGTAAAAAATGAGATTTCATCCGTGATGGATGGAGATAAAAACGGGCTGCATGGTGATTTCCCCCAAATAGAATCACCTTGTAATATGTACCGGGGATGGCGTGAAAGCGCCATCCCAATTCCAAGAAACTGACACATATCAGATACATTTGGGAAATAAGATACTTCAAAAAAACGAAAAATTCAAAAAGAACATTCAAATCATTTTATATATTCATTTTAAGCAGGAGGTAGCAACATGGATTTAGGATTAAAAGACAAAGTAGTTCTCTGTATGGCATCAGCAGCCGGACTTGGCAAGGGAATTGCAACCGAGATGGCAAGAGAAGGTGCAAAGGTTATGATTTGTACCGCAGAACCGTTTAAAGATCAGCTTCTGGAAGCACAGGCTGAGATTGAGAAAGAAACCGGAAACCGTCCGGAGACCTTCCTCTGCGATGTTAACAAGGCGGAGGACATCGAGGCACTTGTAAAACACACCGTTGAAACACTGGGCGATATCTACGCACTCGTAAATATGTGTCCGGGTCCGAAGCCGGGACCGTTCGTAAGCTTTGATGATGCGGCATGGGAGGGTGCTTTTGAGATGTGCCTGCTCTCCTACGTAAGAACCATCCGTGCGGTACTCCCGTCCATGAAACGTCTCGGCGGCGGCCGTATCGTAAACTCAACTTCTTCTTCCGTTAAGGACTGCCTGGACAACCTGATTCTTTCCAATACCATGAGAATGGGCGTTGTCGGCATGAGCAAGACCCTGGCGAGTGAGGTCGGCAAAGACAATATCTTAGTCAATGTCATTGGACCAGGTCGTATCGGCACCGCAAGAATTGAGAATCTGAACAAGATGCGTGCAGACAAGGCTGGCATCAGCGTAGCAGATTACGAGAAGGAAGACCTGAAGAAGTTCCCGATGGGACGCTACGGCACCATCGATGAATACGGACGTCTGGCTACATGGCTGTGCTCCGAGGCAAATACATACGTATCTGGTCAGACCATCCTGTTAGACGGTGCGATGACAAGAGCATACTAATTGCAAAACATGGCAAAGATGCATTTCCGGAATGCAGGACATCCGGAAGAGTTCACGGAAGGCATGTTTTGCAGGTGAATTGGGAAATTTACCCGGAACTGCAGATACCTCTCTCCCGGAGGACATTTGGGGAAATGAAATCTGGGAGAGAATATAGCATAGAGGAGGTTGTTTAAAGCAGGCACTTTTGAAATAGAAAGTGCTGTGAAACAACATGGTGGTCACATATGTGTGAACAGTAAGTGAGGGTATTGCATAAGAAGGGGAATATTCATGAAAGAAAAAAAGAAATTGAGCTTGGCGACAAAGACGTTCATCGGTTTTGGCCTTGGTATTGTCATCGGACTCGTATTTGGAGAAAAAGCAACCATTGTAAAACCTCTGGGAACCATCTTTTTAAATATGATTAAAATGATTGTCGTTCCGATGGTATTCTTTTCCATCACAGCGGGAGTCGCGAGCTTAGGAGACTTGAAAAAGCTTCGGAACATTGGCGTGAAGGTGGTTGGACTGTATGCGCTGACATCTGCACTCTGTGTAGGATTAGGGCTTATCATGGCAAACATCATCAATCCAGGAAAAGGATTTGATTTAACCGCGTTATCACAATCGACTGATTATGAGGCGCAGGCGATGCCGAGTATCATTGATACGTTAATCGATATGTTCCCATCCAACATTTTCACTTCTTTTACCAACACAAATATGCTGCAGATTATCGTATTTTCGGTATTCTTAGGCGTAGCACTTATCATGATGGGAAAAGAGGGGGAACGCCTTTTAGCAGGTGTACAGAGCTGTGCCAATGCAATGTATAAAATCACAGCCATTGTTATGGAGTTTTCTCCGATTGGTGTATGTGCACTGTTAGCAGATTCAGTTGGTGCATATGGTCTGAAAATCTTTGGACCGCTCGGAAAGCTGATTCTCACGGTTTATGCTTCCGATGTAATCCTTGTTTTACTGATGTATATTCCGATGGTAGCGCTTCTGGCAAAGTTCCCGGTAAAGAAATGGCTGCAGGGTATCTGGAAAGTATGGGTTGTAACGGCCAGCACCACCAGCAGCAGCGGTTCTCTTCCGATCACAACCTCTGTTACGAATGATGAGTTTGGCGTATCTTCCGAGTTATCATCGTTCTCCCTGCCGCTTGGCGCAACCATCAACATGAATGGTGGATGTATCTACTATGCAGCGGCTATCGTAATGACGGCACAGATTTATGGAATGAACCTGACACCGTCCGCATTGGTAAACATTATTATTTCTACTGTATTAGTAGCTATGGGCTGTCCGGGTGTTCCGGGAGGCGCGATCATCATGACCACGATTCTTCTGACGAACATGGGACTTCCGCTGGAGATTGTAGGTCTGATTGCCGGTATCTTCCGACTGATTGATATGGCAAATACAACCTTTAACGTAACCGGTGATGTGGTAACCACTATGGTGGTAGCACGCAGCGAGGGCATGATGCATACGCTGGAAACTGGTGCGGAAACCGAGACAAAGGCAGCGTAAGGGCTGGAGAACAGAAAAACGGAATTCCGGCCGGCTACCAGGAAAAATAAAATATTCTTGGAAAAGTGTCAGCAGATGCGGACCAATGAGAATCTGAGAGTATATGCAGAATGAAAAGGAGATTTTATTATGGATAAATTATTCGCAAAAAGAATGGATGAACTGGTTCCGTCTGGAATCCGTAAAGTAAACGAAAAGGCGCTGGCAATGGAGCGCGCAGGAGAGACGGTCATTCACTTTGAGTTAGGACGTCCGGATTTCGATACACCGGAATACATCAAGAATGCCTGCATCGAGGATATCAAAAAAGGCGATGTATTCTATACTTCCAACTTTGGTACCATGGAGCTGCGGGAGGCGATTGCCTGGAAATTAAAGACGCAGAACAATGTAGAGTACAAACCGACTGAGATCATCGTCAGTGTAGGTCTTTCCGAGGCAGTTTTTGATGTCATGGCAGCAATTCTCGACGAGGGCGATGAGGTTCTGGTTCCGAATCCGGGCTGGTTAAACTACTTAAATGTTCCGAAGCTTCTGGGCGCGGTTCCGATTACCTATACACTGAAAGAGGAGAATGATTACCAGATTGATCTGGATGAGATTCGTGCAAAGGTTACCCCACGGACCAAGGCACTCGTTCTTATCACTCCGAGCAATCCGACCGGCGGTGTGCTGGCAGAGGATGTGCTGAAAGAACTGGCAGAGATTGCTGTGAAGAACGATATCATGATTATATCAGATGAGGTATATGAGAGACTGTTATACGATGATGCAAAACACATCAGCATCGCCTCTCTTCCGGGCATGAAGGAGAGAACCATCACATTAAACGGCTTCTCCAAAGCATACTCCATGACCGGCTGGCGTCTCGGCTACGCAGCCTGCAGCGAAGAGATTGTCAAGACTGTCAATAAGCTGCATCAGCACGTGGTTACCTGTGCAAGTTCCTTCGTACAGAAAGCCGGCGTCGTAGCGCTGAAAGAAGAGAAGAACGAAGTAGCAGACATGGTAAAAGAGTATCAGAGACGCCGCGACTATGCAGTTAAAGCAATCAACGAGATCGACGGACTGAGCTGCCGCTGCCCGAAGGGTGCGTTCTACATCTTCATCAACATCGAAAAACTCGGCATGAGTGGACAGGAATTTGCCCCGTTGCTTCTTGAAAATGCCAAGGTAGCAATGGTACCGGGCGATGTATTCGGAAGCGAAGGCGACCACTATATCCGTATGTCCTTTGCAAACAGCTATGAGAATGTTGTTGAGGGATGCAAGAGACTGAAGGAATTTGTGGAGAAGATTCGTAAGTAATTTTAGAATTATAGAGAAATAGACTTCATACAACCTAATACACATATAAAAAACTTGAGCAGGTTGTCATATCCAGAAGGTGTGGCAACCTGTCTGCGTATTATTTTGCTTTACAGTTTGTCCTTTACAGATGTTTGTCAATGACTGGAGACATGATCCTTCAACTTGAACAGTTCTTAAGAGGAAGAGAACTGCAAATGCTGTATAGGAGCAAGCTTATAGAAAGATCGCTTTGCAAAAAAATTATTATAATGACAAAACAGGAGGGGAACAAACAAATGAAAAAAGTCATGTATGTAGAACGAGAAAGAGACGAACACGGGATGTATGATGGCATTTCAGATGCGATGAAAAATCTGGATACAGAACTGGTTATTTCATTGGATCCGAAGGTGGTTGAAGAGTGCGATGGCATCTTGTTTCCAGGCGGTCTTCCGGATGTGGACCCGGCTCTCTATGGGGAAGAGAACCAGGGCAGCAAAAATCTGGACCGGGAACTGGATGAGCTTCAGCTTGCAGTTGTGGACGCGGCCGTTAAGGCTAAAAAACCAATTTTAGCGATTTGCCGAGGAATGCAGCTTGTCAACATATATTTTGGAGGAACCATTATCCAGGATCTGGAAAAAGGCAATATGCATACATATGAGTCAGGTGAAATTAAGCTGCATAATACGATTAATATCCGGAGAACACCGTTTGAGCTGATGTATGGGGCGAGCGGAATTGTAAACTCTGCACATCATCAGGCGGTTAAGAAGCCGGGAAAGGGATTTAAGATTGGCCAGGTATGGTTTTCCGGAATCCTTTCAAAAGAAGAAAAAGAAGAATGGATGAGAAAAATTGAAAATGAAGAAAAAGTTGAAGTGGAGTGTAAACGAAGCTGCATTATAGAGGGAATGGTCCATAAGGAACTTCCGATTATCGCGGTTCAGTGGCATCCGGAACTGATGCATGCGGATCCGGTTAGTGGAACGTTGGATCAGGATCGGATGTTTGTATATTTTGCATCTATGTACGAGTAATAAGAAAGCAGAGCTTATTAAGAAGGGAGATACGTATGGCAATCTATAATGCAATTATGGCGTTTACTGGGTGGATGTGGACACTTCCGATGCTGATTGTTCTGATTGGCGGAGGTCTGGTTATCACGGTCGCCTGCGATTTTGTACAGATCAAGCATTTTGGACATATGCTTAAGACAACCTTTGGAGATGCAGCACATCATAAGGATGAATCAGGTATTTCCAGCTGGTCGGCTATGGTGGCTACACTGGCCAACACGATCGGAACAGGAAACATCATTGGTGTCGGCAGCGCAATTGCACTGGGTGGATCGGGAGCTGTCTTTTGGATGTGGGTGATTGGATTTATCGCGATGGCTTTAAAATATGCGGAGGCTCTGCTGGGCGTTTACACACGGCAGAAAGATGAAAATGGACAGTGGCGTGGCGGAGCCAATATTTATCTGGCGAAGATATGGAAACCGCTTGGATGGATTTGGGCGGTATCCTGTTGCTTTGGTATGGGAATTGGCTGCGGCGTACATACAGGAGCCATTACATCATCCGTTGCTACGTTTGGCGTCCAACCAATGATTACAACCATTATCTGCTGCGTGATTATTATTGCAGTTCTCCTGGGCGGATTAGGTGCCCTGGTAAAGGTAACCGATAAACTGGTCCCGACGATGGCATTTATTTACATGGCAGCGGGAGCAATCCTGATTATTTTAAATATTCAAAATTTTGTTCCAGCATTTGTATCTATCTTTACGAACGCATTTACCGGAACGGCAGCAACCGGCGGATTTGCAGGAGCGGCGCTCTCAGCTACGATTAAAAATGGATGCGCAAGAGGTGTTTATTCGAATGATGGCGGAAACGGAAGTGCAAGTATCCTTCATGCCCAGGCGAATACCAATGAACCGGTAAAACAGGGAATGTTCGGTATTTTTGAAGTATTCATGTGTACGATGGTTATCTGTACATTCAGTGCGATGGTTATTTTGGTAACTGGAACATGGACAACAGGTGCTCCGGGTTCTGTCCTTGCAATCAATGCATTTGGCACGATTGGCTTAATCGGAAGACTGGTAGCTTCCATCAGCTTGATTTTGTTTGCAGCATCCTCGGCGTTATCCATGTCAACTTCTTCCGGAATTCTGGCAGAGAACCTGCTCGGTAAAGCAGCCAGAAAAATAATGCAGGTGCTGGTAGTTGTATTTTGCTTCTTAGGCGGAACGGTTGGTGTAGATGCAGCTCTGCCGTGGGTAGATGTCGGAAATATGATTATAATTTTAGTTCATGTCATTGGCATTATGTTCTGGGTTCCGAAAATGCGGGAACTGACACTTGATTACTTTAAACGTCTGAAAAATGGGGAAGTAGAGGCGTAAGAGGATGATTTTGTGGATGGTTGCAGTGTAATCGGCACTATTGAAATGCAAAAACGTGTAAACTTGAAAGTATTAGTATTAAATAAATGGTAGATGGAAAGATGACAAACTTTGTTGCAGTACTGACGATTAAAAGCGGGAAAAGAAGTGAATACGCAGCGGAACTCAGACGCTTGCAGCTGATTGAAAACTTCCGCAAGCAAAAGGGTAATATTTATTATCAGATTGGTGAATCGATCACGGACTCTGATAAAATGGTAGTATCCGATGCCTGGGAAAAGGAGGCTGATTTTAAAGCGCATTGCAGCTCTGAACTGGTTCAGAATGAGTGGAATGAGCTTTATAAAAAATATGTAGAAGCAGAAGTATCAGATGTCTATGAAAAATAAAGGCCGGTAAATGGTAAAGCTGAAGGACATTTAGGATAGAATTACCTAAATGTCTTTTGGCTGCTCCGGAAATAGGGGGCAGAGTATTGATATATATTCAAGCATGGAGGAAGAGTTTGTGAATAAGAAAATTGTAATTTTAAATGGAAGCCCGAGGGAAAAGGGAAATACAGCTGCATTAGTAAATGCATTTTCAAAAGGCGCCGAGGAGGCCGGAAATACCGTCCGGATTTTCCGGCTTGGAAAGATGGAGATCCATGGCTGTAAAGGATGTTTTGGAGGAAAAAATGAGGAAGAATATCCCTGCGTCCAAAAAGATGATATGCAGCAGATTTATCAGCCGGTGAAAGAGGCAGATGTCGTTGTTATGGCATCACCGCTATATTATTGGAATATGAGTGGGCAGCTCCGGACGGCAGTGGATCGTTTGTTTGCACTTGAAGAAGGAAATAAAAATTACCTTCGCGGCAATAAGTCATCTGCACTTCTGATGGCAGCGGAAGGAAATGGGTTTGAGGATGCGGTGGTATATTACGATCACCTGATGGAACATTTAAGATGGAAAAATCTGGGCCATGTCCTGGCGGGCGGCAATATGATGCCGGGAGACGTTGACGGGAAAAAAGAAGTGGAACAGGCATATGAATTAGGAAAAAGCATTTAATTTATGTCTATTGCTGCCCATTTTCGGAAAATAAACGGTTCAAAGGCATATTTGAATGGAAGAGCGGAGTGAAGAGCACAAACGCCGGCCATCACTTTTTAGAAGAAAAGCCAGGATGGCGTTTGTGGGTATGAAATTATAGCCGATGCTTGTCACCCCAGTCACACATTCCGTCTAAAATGGGAATCAGGGACTTTCCGCGCTCGGTTAAGCTGTATTCTACTTTTGGAGGAATTTGTGGGTATTCTTCGCGATGAATTAATTGATCCATTTCAAGTTCTTTTAGGGTAGAACTAAGTGTTTTGTAAGAAATTCCACCGATATACTTTTTCATTTCATTGAAACGGACGACACCAAATTCCATCAGGGTATAGAGGATGGTCATTTTGTATTTTCCGTTGATTAATGACAGTGTGTAGCTAAATCCAGTGGTTTCCAATTGTTCTTTTGATATGCAGCGGGCCTCCATTTTACACTCTCCTTTTGGTTAGTATTGCACTTTTATGTGCGTACTTGTTCTTTTGATTATTATTGATATAATTATAATATAGTTATTAAGTAAAGTCAATTTGAACCGAAAAGAATGTGCGGATGGATGTCCTCTTACATGAACAGCTTGGACACCGCGAAAGAAAATAAACATATAAGGCAAATTGCTTTACATAAAATTAAAATGTATTCATTAAGGAGGAAACGATTATGAGAGCAGAATTAAAAGAGTACCAGGCGGTAGAAGAAGCAGCAATGAAATTTGTTAAGAGTGTCGCAGAGGGAAACAGTAAATATGCGAAAGAGCTGTTTACCGATGAAGCGGTTCTGTTTGGCTATCTGGATGGAAAACTGGAGCATGGTTCGATTGAGCAGTTTTATCATAATGTAGATACCGTTCCTGGTGGAGACAATTTTAAAGCCCGCGTTGATGTACTTCTGGTAGAGGAATCACTTGCGGTTGTACGTGTTCTGGAAGAAGGCTGGGGCAATCGGATTGATTTCACAGATGTATTGCTTCTGTTAAAGATGAATGGTGAATGGAAGTGCGTAGCGAAAGCATACAATCAGAATTCCAACACGATTCAGCGGTAATTAAAAATAGTTGTTTGGATTTGGCGCAGCGGTTCTTGTAACTGCTGCGCATATTTTGGATGATAGGAAACTTTTTAATCATACCGAAATAGAAAGTGAGGAAAAGATGAAAAAGCTTTGTAGTAAACCCATATCTATTTCTAATGCCAACCTATATGATGATTCAGTGGATATTATGATGATGGCATGGAAGAGCAGTGCAGGATTGATGAAAAAGTGATGAGCAGGCTGCCACATGGAGGGAGATGTGGCAGCCTGTTTGGAACATGGCAAAAGAGTATATTGACCTACTATATGAATTCGAAAATATGGTCAAAGGACTGGAGCTGGATCAAGAGGAAGTTTAAGCAGAAGAAGCAAATGCGAAAAGCACATGAAAGACATTTGGGAACAATAGAAGACTTTCATGTGCTTTTTGTGCTTAATAGAGCCTATGGCTTTATTCTTTTATTTTGTTTGCTTCCAGATTCCGGTAATACTCCTTCACCATATCGATAAAATCCTTCGCGTGTGGTGAAATAATGCTGTTCTTCTTATATAAAAGCAGCAGCGGCACGCTGAACGGTGGATTGTCTACGGTGAAGAATGCAAGCTGCTCCACGTGGGCAGTGTGGCGGATTCCGCCTTCCGGGAGGAAAGTGATGCCGAACCCTCTTGCCGCCAGGTTGACCGAAGTCGTACTGCTGGTGGTGTATAGGGCATCCTTTGGTTCCATATTCATCTTGGCAAAGAGGTTTTTCATGGCGTGTCCCATGACCTGATCCTCCTGCAGCAGGATGAAGCGTTCCCGGCGCAGCTTTTTCATGTCGATTGGAAGCGGATGGTCCGGAGTGCCTGCTTCCAGACCGCGGATAGCCGGATGGTCCTTGCTGGCTACCAGAAGGAGGCGCTCATTGAAGACGGTGTCATAGACGAAATCATCCAGATTGAGCGGCATATTCATCAGGGCGAAATCGATCTGATCTTCCTGTAACAGCTTGGAGAGCTGAGCGGTGTGGTGTTCACGTAAGGTGATGCGGACATCCGGGTGGCTTTCAGAGTAGCTTGGCAGGATATCCGGCAGCAGGACGGATCCGCGCCACAGCGTCATGCCGACATTCAGAGTACGGCTGCGTCCCGTTTTCAGCTCGCCGAGCTGTTCCTCAAACTGCCCGGTCAGGACTCCGACACTTTCCAGATAACGCATATAGATTTTTCCTGCCTCAGTTAGTTTGAGTGGCATATGGCTGCGATCGAAGAGCTTGACGCCTAATTCTTTTTCGGTTCGTGCGATACACTGGCTTAAATATGGCTGTGACAGATATAATTTTTCAGCCGCTTTGGAAATGCTTCCCTCACGGACGGTGGTAATAAAATACTCCGGGTTTTTAATATACATTTTTCCGCCTCCATTTGGCTTAATTAGCCTTTGCTTTATAGGACTATTTTTAAATGCTTATATTATTGTAAAAAAACAATATTTATATTCTCGTTCCGGGGATGGTATTTCAAGTTGATGCGTGTTATATTATAGCCATCAGGAAAAAACAAGAGTTTTCACTTAGAAGTATCCTAATAATATATAATAATATTACAATAGCGATATGTCAAGTGAAGAACCGACCTGATTCTATACCAATCCCTTGTATGTATAAGTATTGACAGGTATCCGTTACCAGTTTATTTCTTTTTATTTATGTAAACCCTATTGCATCAACCCTCCATGTGCGGTCAGAAGCCAATGACAGCACTACAGCAGTTATCCGAAGATTCCCTCTTGGAGGATAACATGCGTTTCCACGGAATTGCTGCCGATTGGGTAACGGATTTCAAGGCAGAAGTGGAGCAAAGATTTAATAAAAAACCGTTTAGTCAGGAGTTGACCCCTCCTAGCTGGACGGTTTTTTATTGTCTGGATAAGTAAGGTGGAATAGCTTGAGCACATTATATACCCCATTTTCAACTAGGTTTTTTCAAAAACCCGCTCATTCTTGCTTGTATTTTTTCAATTTTCCTATATAATAATAAAGAACGTAGATGAAGCTTTTACCTTTATTGCTACAAACTATGTACGCAGCAAATGTTTACAGGCGGGGAGTTCCTGCCGTGAGATTCCGTGTGATACAATCACAATAAAGGCAGGCGTGCATACACTAAGAAGAAAGGCGGATTTATTAGTTATGAAACAGTTGATTTATCTGGACAATGCGGCGACAACCAAAACGCGTCCGGAAGTAGTGGAGGCAATGCTCCCGTATTTTACGGAGTATTACGGCAACCCGTCTTCCGTTTATGAATTTTCGGCAGAGCCGAAGAGAGCGATTGCACAGGCTCGCGAGACGATCGCGAAAGCGCTGGGCGCAAAGTCCAACGAGATTTACTTTACCTACGGCGGCACGGAGTCTGATAACTGGGCGCTGATTTCTACAGCAGAGGCATATCAGGCAAAGGGCAAGCACATTATCACGACCAAGATTGAGCACCATGCGATTCTGCACACCTGTGAGTACCTGGAGCAGAGAGGCTTTGAGGTTACTTATCTGGATGTAGATGAGTTCGGTGTTGTTAAATTAGACGAGCTGGAGAAGGCGATCCGTCCGGACACCA
This sequence comes from Clostridium sp. AM28-20LB, assembly GCF_003480665.1. NCBI lineage: Bacteria > Bacillati > Bacillota > Clostridia > Eubacteriales > Clostridiaceae > Clostridium > Clostridium sp. AM28-20LB. The sequence goes on from NZ_QUJN01000004.1 coordinate 111,427, forward strand.
TCCTCATCTCTGTTATGTTTGCAAACAATGAGATCGGTACGATTGAGCCGATCAAGGAAATTGGTGAGATTGCGAAGAAACACGGCATTTTATTCCACACCGATGCGGTACAGGCATTTTGTCATGTTCCGATCAATGTAGATGAGTGCCATATCGATATGCTCAGTTCCAGCGCCCACAAGTTAAATGGACCGAAGGGAACCGGCTTCCTTTATATCCGTACCGGATTAAAGACTCGTTCCTTCATCCACGGCGGCGCACAGGAGCGTAAACGCCGCGGCGGTACCGAGAATACGGCTGGTATCGTAGGATTCGGCAAGGCAGTTGAGATTGCGATGGCGACGATGGAAGAGCGCACAGCAAAAGAAAAAGCGATGCGTGACCACCTGATCGAGCGTGTATTAAAAGAAATTCCATTTGCACGCCTCAACGGACATCCCTCCCAGAGACTTTCCAACAATGCAAACTTTGCATTCCAGTTCATCGAGGGTGAATCCATGCTGATCATGCTTGACATGGAAGGCATCTGTGGTTCCAGCGGTTCTGCATGTACCTCCGGATCCCTGGATCCGTCCCATGTACTTCTGGCGATCGGACTGCCGCATGAGATTGCACACGGTTCCCTGCGTCTGACCCTGTCAGCCGAGACAACCATGGAGCAGATTGATTTCACGGTAGACTGCTTAAAGAAGATTGTAGAACGTCTTCGTTCTATGTCTCCGCTGTATGAGGATTACATTAAGAAACATCCGCAGCAGTAAGATTTAGACATTTTAAGCAAAATGAACATCCACAGTGAATGAAGATATAGAGAGGAAATACCCGATGTATTCAGAGAAAGTAATGGATCATTTCCAGCATCCGAGAAATGTAGGCGAGATTGAAAATGCCAGTGGTATGGGTACCGTCGGCAACGCAAAATGCGGTGATATTATGCGTATTTACCTGGATATCGATGACAACCAGATTATCCAGGATGTAAAATTTAAAACATTTGGCTGCGGTGCAGCCGTTGCGACCAGCAGCATGGCGACCGAGATGGTAAAAGGAAAAACCATCCAGGAAGCGATGGAAGTTACCAACAAAGCCGTTATGGAGGCACTGGACGGACTTCCGCCAGTTAAGGTACACTGTTCTCTGCTCGCAGAGGAGGCAATTCACGCTGCTCTCTGGGATTATGCTCAGAAGAATGGCATTGAGATCAAAGGACTCGTAAAACCGAAGACGGATATCGGCGAGGAAGACGTCGAAGAAGAGTATTGATGAAAAAGAAAAAAGTAGTAGTCGGCATGTCAGGAGGAGTTGACTCCTCCGTGGCTGCCTGGCTTTTAAAAGAACAAGGATACGATGTGATCGGCGTCACAATGCAGATCTGGCAGGATGAGACGAATGTAGAGCAGGAAGAGCACAGCGGCTGCTGTGGTCTGAGCGCTGTCGATGATGCCAGACGGGTTGCGGAACGGCTTGAGATCCCGTATTACGTGATGAACTTCAAAAAAGAGTTCAAAGAAAATGTCATGGATTACTTTGTACAGGAATATCTGGACGGACACACGCCGAATCCGTGTATTGCCTGTAACCGATATGTAAAATGGGAGTCCCTTTTGCAGAGAAGTCTGGAAATTGGGGCTGATTATATTGCAACGGGACATTATGCGCGCGTGAGAAAGCTGCCGAATGGCCGCTATGCGATCTGCAAGTCTGCGACGGCGGCGAAAGATCAGACCTACGCGCTTTATAACCTGACCCAGCATCAGCTTGCACACACTTTGATGCCGGTCGGCGAATATACGAAAGACAAGATTCGAGAGATGGCGGAGGAGATTGGACTTCCGGTGGCACACAAGCCGGACAGTCAGGAGATCTGTTTCGTGCCGGACAACGATTATGCAAAATTTATCGAGGAAAATAGTAATTGCCGGATTGACGAAGGCAATTTTGTAGATAAGTACGGCAATATTTTAGGTCATCATAAAGGAATTACCCATTATACAGTGGGACAGAGAAAGGGCTTAAATCTGGCACTTGGTCATCCGGTGTTCGTGACGGAGATCCGTCCGGAGACGAACGAGGTTGTGATCGGGGAAAATGAGGACGTCTTTTCTAACCGCCTGACCTGCCGGAACCTCAACTGGATGGCGATTGAGGATCTGGACGATCAGGAGATGCGCGTCAGTGCGAAGATTCGTTACAGCCACAAAGGGGCATCCTGTACGATCCGCAAGATTGGCGAAGATCGGGTGGAATGCGTATTTGATGAGCCGCAGAGAGCGGCGACGCCGGGACAGGCAGTCGTTTTTTATGACGGCGAATATGTCGTAGGCGGCGGTACGATCGAATAATTTAGAAATGAAAGAAGATTTTAATTGGGCAGAAATCTCTGTCGGCATCAAAGTTGTGCTGCGATGCGATTGATTGGAAACAGTGAATGCGCGGATCATGGAGAGGTTAGAATCTTCTGTAAGATTGGAGTTTTTTGTAAATGGCAAGAGGAGAAAGCAGAAAAAGAAAGCCAGGCACACCGGATTACCGGAAACGTTTCTGGGCGGCGGTGACCGCGATTGTGGTCGCGGCGGGTTCCATTGGCGTAAGCCATGCGGGATTTACCCTTCCGAATCAGGCACAGAAGCAGGTGCAGATGGCGGCTGCTGAGACAGAACCGGCGGAACAGACAGCGAAGAAACAGGTGCCGAATGCGGCAAAGCAAAGTCTGGAGCTGGAAGATGCACAGGGCATTCAGGAGGCGGATGCAGCGGCGGTTGCGGATCAGAGCGAGCTGGAGAGTGACAAAACGACGGCGAGCGGCTTCCGGAGTGTCGACGAGACAGTGTATGCGACTGAGAACCTGCTCAACGTGCGTTCGGGCTGTGGAACGGAGTATGAGATTGTGACACAGCTGAATCAGGGCGACAGCGTGCAGCGCGTCGGTATCGGAGACGGCTGGAGCGAGGTGCTTTATAAGGACAAGAGCTGTTTTATCCGTTCCGAATACCTGACGACGACCGAGCCGGGCAGTGAGGAAGCGACGGTCACAGCGCAGGGGGCAGAAGCGGATGCACAGGGTGCACCGGTGTCCAACGGACGTATCGTAGCGATCGACGCGGGACATCAGGCAAAGGGCAATCCGGACAAAGAACCAGTCGGACCGGGCTCCTCGACCATGAAGGCGAAGGTGGCTTCCGGCACCGAGGGCGTATCGACGAAGCTGCCGGAATATGAGCTGACTTTATCAGTTTCGAAGAAGTTAAAACGGATTCTGGAAGAGAGAGGCTATCAGGTCGTCATGATCCGGGAGTCCAACGATGTCAACTTAAGCAATGCGGAGAGAGCGGAGATCGCCAACAAGAGCGGCGCCTCCATTTTCGTCCGGATTCACGGTAATTCGTTGGATAACACGACGGTCAACGGTACTCTTTCCATGTGCCAGACGGCGTCCAACCCGTACAACGGCGGGCTTCACGCGGCAAGCTATTCTCTTTCCAAGAAGATCACGGACTCTGTCTGCGCGGCAACCGGCTTCAAGAACCGCGGTGTGCAGGAGACAGACAGCATGAGCGGCATCAACTGGTGTAAGATACCGGTTTCCATTGTCGAGATGGGCTTTATGAGCAACCCGGAAGAAGATCAGAAGATGGCACGGGATGATTATCAGGAATTGATTGCCGGGGGAATTGCGAACGGAATTGATGCGTATTATCAGTAAATAGTGAAAAAAACAGATGACAAAAGTCAAAATATCATGTATAATAGTATAGGTGTTTCGAAGAGAAACACCTAATATCTGGAGACGTAGCGAAGCGGCCGTAACGCGGCGCACTCGAAATGCGTTTGTCGGTTCATCCCGGCACGAGGGTTCGAATCCCTCCGTCTCCGCTTCCTGGGGATCCTTGTAAATACAGGGATCCCCTTATTTTATTTCATAGGAAATTGCGTCCTATGAAACAAAAAATGCTCCGCGAGGATGTGCACTTGCGCGAAGCAGAAACATGTCGCAAGCGAAAAAGAGCTGCCACGTTTTGAGTGACAGCCCTTGATTGGCAAATTTATGGATTTTTACCGTACCTTCGTATCTTCCGCATAAAACTCCGCATAAGCATCCTGCAAAGTCTTCAGCGTCTTCGGATCTTTTCCTCCGATTGGTTTTCCATCGAGTTCAACGGCCTGGATGCAGAGCCCGCCGGAGCTGCTGACAATGATTTCGTCGGCGTCTGCCAGTTCCTGCATGGTAAATGGTGCCTCGCTGGTCGGGATGCCGTTTTTCTCAGCTAACATCAGCAGATGTTTTAACGTGATGCCCGGAAGAATCAGATTATCTCTCGGTGGGGTGCAGAGAACGCCGTCCTTGATGATTAAGATATTGCTGTGGGCGCATTCGGTGACGCGTTCGCCGCGGTGGAAGACCGTTTCCTGGCAGCCCTGTTCGATGCAGCGCTGGTAAGCGATGACACTTGGAATCAGGTTCAGCGTCTTGATGTTGCAGTGCAGGAAACGGGTGTCCTCCATCGAGATCAGGCGGAAAGTCTTATCAAATGGAATCAGGTCGCACGGAACAGTAAAAATCATCAGATTTGGTTTTACGGAAGCAGGTGGAAACTGATGTCCACGATAGGTAGTTCCGCGGGAACACTGCCAGTACAGCATACCGTGGTCAATCTCATTGGCATCGATGCATTTCTGCAGCTCGGCACGCAGTTCTTCGCGCGACATTTCAAACGGGATTTCCAGCAGCTTGCAGCTGTTGTAGAAACGGTCGAGGTGGTCGTCTGCGGCAAAAATGTTGTTGTTTGCAAAGGTGGTGGCATCGTAGCAGCCATCTCCAAAATAAACGGCGCGGTCCAACATCGGGATTTTCATTTCCTCGAGGGGGCCGATTTCTCCATTGTAATATCCGACATATTTCATTGCATATACTTCCTTTCTATGTTGATTCGAAAATACCTCGTCAAGTGTTTACATTATACCACATCCGTCTATAAGATGAAATCTCCCACAGGCGGATGTGTTCTTATCATTACATATTTATTTGTCTTTATGTTTAATAATCTTATATCCGCCTACCAGCAGCGTCGGCAGCAGGTAGAAGAGGATAAATCCGTAAGACAGGTACGAATAGCCCTGCTCGATCAAGGTGACAACGCCGACGCGGGATAATACGAGTGCAGCGATCAGCGTGATGACCGTAATCAGACCGCGGTTTGTATCGGACAGCTTGGCAGCGCCCTTTTCCTCCATGGCAACGTCGAAACGGTCGATGATCATGTGGATGCAGCCAGTTGCCGTCTCAACCAGCGTCCAGCCCATAACGAGACTGAACAGTGCCATCAGTGCCGGTCCGCCGTTGACTGCCTTGATCATTTCCATCCACGGGGTTGTGACATCCGCGCCGACGATGGAGGTGTCACCGTAGAAGCACATCATCGCAAAGTAAGACAAAAACCACGGAATAACCATCAGAAGACCGGCGATCAGACCGGAAATAAAGGTTTCTTTCCGTTTGGTCTGGCGTGTCAGGGAGAACATGCCCATCGGGATGGAATTGATGTTGTAGGCAACATACAGAATACCGGTGTAAATGCACAGCGGAACAGTGACAGAGCCGTCGTAGGTGCTGGTGTCCATCGTGCTGAATACATGGGAAATGTTGCCGCCCTTGTTGACGAGTACCAGAATTGTAAACAGAATATAGCCGCCATACAGTAAAATAGTACCGATCGATTCAAATTTCTCGATCATCTTGGAACCCTTAAAGTTCAAGAGTCCGCAAATCAGAACGATCACAACGGAGCCGAGAATATTCGGAAGTCCGACCTGCTCGAAAATACTTCCAGTTGCGGCTGCCATAACGGCAATCAGCAGAATCGCGATGAGGACAGTTAAAATATCCATCATCGGCCAGAGCGGTCCAATGACCTGCTTGATATAGTTTTTATAATCGTAAACCTTGTAGATCCGGCAGATCTCAAAGGTCAGGAAGGCAAACAGGGCAAAACCGATGCCGATCGTCAGTCCGGAGATCCAGCCCATCGCTCCGAATTTCGCACCGTAAGAATAAATCTCACGTCCGGTTGCATAGCCGCCGCCAATCAGAACCGATTGCAACAGGACGCCCGGCAGAATGTACTTGGCGTATGTGCCTTCGTAGAAATTTTTGAATTGTTTCATACCTTTCACTCACTTTCTTTTGTTGACTATTAAAAATTATAAAGGATGAATGAAAAACTTGCCAATAGAAAGAACAGATATTATAATAAGGGAAACTTATAACAAAACAGGAAAAGCCAGATCGAAAGCCCGTAAATTGGGCGGCATGATTCATTTTTTTTGCTCGATCGAAAAGACGCGATTACATATAGGATCATAGAAATGGGGAAATGAGATGAATTTAAAACAAATGGAATATTTTGTGGCGGCGGCGGAGCAGCTGAATTTTACGCGGGCGGCGAAAAAATGTTTTATTTCGCAGACAGCGATGACGCTGCAGATTCAGTCGTTGGAGGAGAAGATCGGGGTGCCGCTTTTTGTGCGGGACAAGCACCATGTCGAGCTGACGGCGGCGGGAAAGGTATATCTGAACGAGGCGCGGGCGATTCTGGTCCGCGCCGAGGAGGCGGCAAAGCTCGCGCGGACGGCAGCGGAAGGCGTAGCTGGGGAGCTGACGATCGGATTTATCCGGGGATATGAGCAGAGCCGTTTTTCGGAGACGCTCAGAAGTTTTCATGAGGCGTACCCGAATATTTCGATTCATCTGCTGCGGGAAAATATGAGCGCGCTCTATGAGCTGTTAGATAATGGAACCTGCGATCTTGCGTTTAATCTGTCTCTGTACACGCAGAATTACGAGGATTTAAAGCATCGGTTCCTCAAACGGTTTCCGATGATGGCGGTTCTTTATCCGGGGCATACGCTGGCGGGAGAGAGCCATCTGATGTACCGTGATCTGGCGCGGGAAGACTTTATCATCATGCAGCCGCAGGGGCGTTCCAACGATGAGGCGGAAGAAGTATTGATTTGTTACAATAAGGGCGGTTTTATACCGAATATCGTGGCGCGTGAACGGGAGGTACAGACGGTGCTTCTGGAGGTGTCAGCGGGATTTGGCGTGGCGATTCTCCCGGAATATGCCGTCCGCCATTATCGGAATGCGCGGAATCTGGTGGTGGTTCCGCTTCTCCGCGCGGACGGCAGTACGGAAGAACTTGATTTTGAGATCGCATGGCGTCAGAGCAACCCGAATCCGGCGATTGAAAAGCTGCTGCAGTGGGTGGAAACGCATGAGTACGTGGAGTAAGTAATTGGTTTTAAGATAATTAGTAAAAATAAAAACGGGCATATCGCAGAGTCTTTGTTTGAAGGGATTCAAGAATCTTGCGGTATGCCTGTTTTTGGATGGATGATAAGATTTTTAGTAAAATGGGAAAATAACCGTCAGCATCCACTTAAATGCCTCTGGCGCAAACACCGCGTGCGGCTTTTTCGCCGGCATGACGAGCACTTCACCGGCATGAACGAGATGCTCAACGCCGTCAACGGTAAAACGTCCGGTGCCTTCCAGAACCGTTACCATCGCATCGCCGGTGGAATCGTGGGTGGAGATCTCCTCGCCCTTTGCGAATGCGAACAGGGTAACGCTGACCGCCTCATTCTGCGCCAGTGTCTTGCTGACGATCTGACCGTCTTCGGCATTTACCAGACTGGTTAAAGTCTGAACTTTTTCATGGGTGATGTTTTTGATATATGGGTATTCCATGGTGTTCCTCCTCCATAATAAAAGATTTATAGTTGTTTATAATGTGCAGATTCTCAGAAAAAGGGTTAATCTAAGATCCTTCCATCAATCGAAATCGTCGTCACCTGCCACGGAATGAATTTTCCGCTTGCCTGCAGGGCTTTTTTCACGGCGTGCTCGATACCGCCGCAGCACGGAACCTCCATGCGGACAACGGTCACGCTCTTGATGTCGTTGCTGCGGATGATTTCGGTCAGCTTTTCGGAGTAGTCGATGCTGTCAAGCTTTGGACATCCGATCAAAGTTATTTTACCATGGATAAAGTCCTGATGGAAGCGGCTGTATGCGTAAGCGGTACAGTCGGCAGCGACCAAAAGTTTGGCACCGTCGAAATACGGGGCGCGGATCGGGGCTAATTTGATCTGAACCGGCCAGTTGGACAGAGCGCTTATTGGGGTGTTTTCTGAATGGTCACAAGCAGCGGATTCAGAAAAATTGTCATGTGTGATAGCGGAAGCAGCACTGCCAGGACCGCCTGTGGATGTGGCTGCTGAGGATGCATGGGAAGCAGCTGTGTCAGGACGTTTCAGGAAACGGCTCATGGATCCAGGACATCCGCCAAATGCCGGTGTCGCCGGTTTTGCTTCGGAACGTGCGGATGTGTTTGCCGCTGCGTTTGCCTCTAATACCTGCTTTGCTTTGCGTGCTGCCATGTGGACCTGGACTGCCGCCTCATCGTAAGCTGCCGCCTCGCGCTCGACAAAGGAGATCGCGCCAGTCGGACAGGCTGGCAGACAGTCGCCCAGACCGTCACAGTAATCATCTTTTAAAAGGGTTGCTTTACCGTCCACCATGCCGATCGCGCCCTCATGACAGGCGGAAGCGCAGAGACCGCAGCCGTTGCATTTTTTCTGATCAATTTCTACAATTCTTCGTACCATATAAATTCCTCGTCTTTCTTATTCATGTGCATCTGACCGATCTTCATACATGAAAGGATGAGATATGTCAGAACATCTATTTTGATTTTTTTTGTTTTCTTAAGTACATGATAAGTATAATCGTCCGGCATAGAAAAGTCCGTTGTTTTTACAACATTTTTGAAAAGTTATAATAGCTGGCGAGAGCTGTTATCCTCCCTTTACTTTCCCATATCCATGTACTATAATTAATACTTATATAGCCTGAGGATGCAAAGCTGGATTGATAAGATTCAGCGAGGGCAGTTCGATATGATTTGGTGGAATTGGTTGAATAAGTCATTTGACAGAGTGATCGGGCGGATGGGAATTATTAGAGTTTTAAAGAGGATTCATAGAGATAAAAATAGAAATAGAAAAGGAAAGAAAATCGGAGATTTCTTTCAAGAAAGGACAACACAAGATGAAATTTGCAAATAGAATGGACCGGTTTGGCGAGGGTGTGTTCTCTATGCTGGCACAGATGAAGAAGAAAAAGCTGGCGGAGGGAGAGACGATCGTCGATCTGAGCATCGGCGCACCGAATATTGCCCCCGCACCGCATATTTTAAAGGCGCTCAGCGAAGCCTGTCTGGTACCGGAAAATTACCTGTATGCAATTCAGGATCAGCAGGCACTTTTGGAGGCAGTGTCCGACTGGTATGCGCGCCGCTATGGAGTGGAGCTGAACCCGGAGACAGAGATTTGCTCTTTGCTCGGTTCCCAGGAGGGACTGGCGCACATCGCACTTTCGATCGTGGACGAGGGCGATGTGGTTTTGGTACCGGATCCGTGTTATCCGGTGTTTGCGGATGGTCCGTCTTTGGCGGGGGCAGAGCTTTACTATATGCCGCAGCGCGAGGAAAATCACTACATCATTGATTTGAAGGAAATTCCGGAGGAAGTCGCTCAGAAAGCGAAATTTATGATTGTTTCCTACCCGAACAATCCGACGGCGGTGCTGGCTCCAGACAGTTTCTATGAGGAATTGATTGCATTTGCAAAGAAATATGATATTATCGTTCTTCACGACAACGCCTACAGTGAGCTTGTGTTTGACGGAAGAACCTGCGGAAGTTTCCTGCGTTTTCCGGGCGCACGCGAGGTCGGCGTGGAGTTTAATTCGCTGTCAAAAACGTACGGATTGGCGGGCGCGCGCGTCGGCTTCTGTGTGGGAAATGAGGAAGTGGTCAGTCATCTGAAAACATTGAAATCCAACATGGATTATGGTATGTTCCTGCCGATTCAGAAAGCGGCGATCGCGGCGATCAGCGGTGACCAGAGCTGTGTGGCTTCGACGAGGGCGGCATATGAGAGACGGCGCGACTGTCTGTGCGACGGACTTGCATCCATCGGCTGGAAGATGGAAAAACCGGAAGGCACGATGTTTGTGTGGGCGCCGATCCCGGCAGGATTTACGGATTCACTGGAGTTTGTAAAGGCTTTATTTGAAAAAGCAGGTGTTCTGGTAACACCGGGCAGCGCATTTGGACCGTCGGGCGAAGGTCATGTGCGGATGGCGCTGGTGCAGGATGAGGATGCGATTGCGCTGGCGGTGCGCCGGATTGCAGAGAGCGGCATTTTACAATCCAATCAGTAAAGATATAAATCAATAGAAGATAGAATGGATACAGGAATTTATAGATGAATGTGGAAAAAAATATCCGGGGAAGACAGAGAGTCCTGGTGACGGTCTGGATCTGGCATATTGTTTTAATTTTATATATTTTGTTTATCTACTCCAATTCCATGCGTCCGGCAGTACAGTCATCGGCGGAGAGCGGACGGATCCTCCGGTTTTTGCAGAAGCTGGCAGCAGAGTCCGGAGTGGCTGTACCATGGCTGACCGAACATATTGTGCGCAAATGTGCTCATTTTATTGAATATACAGGGCTGGGAATGCTGCTTAGACAGAGTGATGCCTGTGTGCGCAGGAACCGGACTGTCTCAGAAAAAATGCGGATAGAGGATTTGGTTGATCGGGGAGATGGGACTGGGAGAATGTGTGCGCTGACACCGGACGGACATATATGGCTGGAAATCCATCGTATCGCTATTTTTGCGGTCCCGTTTCTGGATGAGACGATTCAGCTGTTTACCGAAGGACGTTCCGGGCAGATCAGCGATGTATGGCTGGATATGGCGGGAGCACTGACTGGAACGGTGCTGTATCTGGCAGCGAGGCGGATATATTTGCGAATAAAGAAAGAATGAAGATAGATAACACATGGAGAAAAAATATGTCGGATCGAAATATAAAAATTACCCTGCAATATGACGGAAGCCGTTATGACGGCTGGCAGAAGCAGGGAAACACGGACAAGACGATACAGGGAAAACTAGAACAGATTCTTGAAAAAATGGCAGGTCAGCCGGTTGAAGTGCACGGTTCCGGACGGACAGATGCAGGCGTCCACGCATGGGGACAGGTGGCGAATTTCCATCTTCCGGCGTCCTGTGCCGGGATGAGCGCGGAGGAGTTGAAAGCGTACCTGAACCGCTATCTTCCAGATGATATCGCTGTCTTATCGGCGCAGGAGGCAGGAATGCGTTTTCACAGCCGTCTAAATGCCGTTTCCAAGACCTACTGCTACCGGATTGAGACGGCAGCGAAGAAAAATGTATTTGAGCGCCGATATGTGTACGGTCTGGGGGAACCTCTGGACATAGCGGCCATGAGGCGGGCGGCTGCGTATCTGACAGGTGAGCACGATTTTAAAGCATTCTGTTCGTTGAAACGGATGAAAAAATCGACGGTGCGGAATCTCACTGCTATTGAGCTGACCATGCAGGAAAGTGTGTGCGAACTGCATTTTCGTGGCAATGGCTTCCTATATAATATGGTAAGAATCCTGACCGGTACACTGATCGAGGTAGGACTTCATAAGCGGACACCGGAATCAGTGGCGGAGGCGCTTTTTTCCTGTGACCGAGCGCTGGCAGGTTTTACGGCGCCGCCGGAGGGGCTTTTTCTGGAACGGGTCGAGTATGAATAAAGCTGCATTGATTTTTGCCAGCTGCCGTGAGGAGCTGGACAGAAATCAGAAAAAATTCATAACAAATGCAATAAGAACTGGTTTCTTTGCATTAAGTTATATAGAAAGGAAATTTCGTCCATGTTTTTGACGGGGCTTTTAACGACCATGGAAGAGCCGGTCGCCTATGATAAGATGAGCGATGAAAAGCTGCTTCTGCGAGTGGCAGAGGGAGATAAGGCGGCATTTCAGCAGCTTTATCAGAATACGGATAAAACTATATACGGTTTTATTCTATCGATTTTGCGGAATCCGCAGGACTCTGAGGAGGTCATGCAGGAGCTTTATTTAAAGGTCTGGACTTCGGCTGGAAGCTATCAGTCGCAGGGCAAACCGCTGGCGTGGATGTTTACGATCGCTAGAAATCTTTGCTATATGCGCTTCCGTGACCAGAAGCATGAAGCGGATATCGGGCTTTCGGATCTTTCTGAGATGGAGACAGGGGAATTCTGTCCCCAGATAGAGGATGCTGCGGATAAGATGGTATTACACGCAGCACTCAAAATATTAAATGAAGAAGAACGGCAGATTGTACTTCTGCGGACATCAGCGGGGTTAAAACATCGTGAGATCGCGGCAGATTTGGAGATGCCGCTGGCAACGGTGCTTTCCAAGTACAACCGTGCTATGAAAAAACTGAAAAAACACCTGAGAGAGGAGGGAGTACATTGACCGATCACTCTGAAACAGCGTGGGAACAGGATGAGATTGAGTCACATCTGCGATCGGCGATGGACGCCCTGACTCCCAACGTATTCGATAAAATCGATCTCTCGACGCCACAGGAGATCTATGTAAAACCATCCCGCCGTGTACGGATGTACCGCCGGATGCGGACCGTGGCGATGGCAGCAGCCGCCTGCTTGTGTGTGGCTGTGTTAGGAGGCGGTGTTTCATTTTACCAGAATCACCGTGTCGATTCGGTGATTGGCATCGATGTCAATCCGAGTATTGAGCTTTCCGTCAACCGGAACGAGAAAGTATTGCAGGCGAATCCGCTTAATGAGGATGCGGAGACGATCCTGGATGATATGAATTTGAAAAATGTAGACCTTGATATTGCGGTCAACGCATTGATCGGTTCGATGGTCCGGAACGGTTATCTGGATGAACTGGACAATGCGATTCTGGTTACCGTGTCCAATGAGAATGAGAAAAAGGCATCATCTTTGCGTCAGGATGTCGTAGGGGATGTAGAGTCTTCCCTGCAGGAACACGCGGTACAGGCGGTTGTCTATGACCAGCGGATGAAGGTAACCGGGGAGATTCAGGATCTGGCGGAGAAATACAATATTTCTTATGGAAAAGCGTATTTTCTGCGAGAGCTGATTCGGGATAACGACCTGACCGAAAATGATATGAAAAAATTTGCCGGTATGACGATGGAAGAGATTGCGCGGGAGATCGCGGATCGTGCTTATACGGTAGGTTATTCGAAGACGGACAGCACCATTGAGACGGATGCGGCTCTGGTTCGTGAGGTGACATTGCCGCAGACCGAGGAAGAAACCTTAGCGGAGACGACCGTGGAAAGCACCGGTCAGCCGGAAAATGAACCGACGCCGGCAGAACAGCCATCGACTGCAGTACGCCCGGTGGAGACAACCGCCGCAGCAGATGAGGACGAGGAAGAAGTCGATTCGGGAGGCAAGAAAGCGAAGATTGACTATGTAGATTACGAGAGCGGTTCGCTGAACATCGTTTTTAAGGAAAAGGTTAAATGGAAAAATCCGACCGTGTCGGTGGTAGATCCGGACGGTCAGAGCTATTCGGCGAGAATCACGGACACAGGCGGAACCTCCTGTGAGATTCACGTCAAAGGGCTTCCAGCCAATACGGAGTGCACGTTTACGCTCGGCGGAGTGGCAGTGCGGGACGGCGGCTCCTTTGGTACGGTAAAAGGCTATTTCGAGACGCCGGATATTGCGGATGATCTGATTGATGAGGGTGACGACGATGCGGATGATGAGACAGTGGAGACAAAGCCGTCCGAGACATCCCGCGCGCCGGAGACACTGACAGAAGTAGTAAAAGAGAGCACGCACTCGGAGACAGAGTACAGTCAGATGGAGACAAAGCCGACGGAAAAAGAAACGAAGACAGATGCGGAGTCAGCTAATTAAAGCGGAGTGTATGAGGATATATGATTCCTGCTGCCTGAACCATGATATGTCTGGAGTTACCAGAAGTTGGATTCGGGCAGCAGGAATTTTAAGAATCATTAGAATTATTTGCAGGAAGCCTCGTGACGGAAAAATATCCGGGGCATTACGAGACTGTAAAATGTTTCGAACTGGTAAATAATTATAATTGTTCAAAAAAACATAAGTGTTTGAAAAAAATACTTGACGAAACAAAAATTTATGATATAATAATAAATGTGGCTGAGACAGCTATGAAATAAAAGATTGGGCTATCGCCAAATGGTAAGGCAACGGACTCTGACTCCGTCATTTTCAAGGTTCGAATCCTTGTAGCCCAGCTATTTTGAGACAGTGAGGATGATTCATCCTTGCTGTTTTTCTTTTATCTTTTCTATTTTTTTTCTGATTGGTAGATTCTTAAAGATTCCAACGATTGACAAATTCCCTAAAGTACAATAGACTTATCTGGAAACATAATTGAGAAAAAGTTTCAATAGTATTTTTCTCTCTATGCTTTGCTTCAAAATCAGGCGGATGTAGAAGTCTGATGACATACAATGAGTTTGACTAATGAAGAGAGATGGAGGCAGAGAATGACATTAAAGGATTTACCAATAGGAAAAACTGCAACCGTTCGGACAGTTGGCGGAGAAGGTGCACTGCGGCATCATTTTCTGGATATGGGATTGATTCCGACTGCATCGGTTACGATGGTAAAATATGCGCCGATGGGCGATCCGGTTGAGGTGCGGATTCATAGCTATGAACTGACGTTGCGCCTGGCGGATGCAGAGAAGATAGAGATTGAGAATGTACGCGAGGCAGGAACCGAAGCAGCGGACAAAAAGGAACATGGGATTCCGATGGCGCGCGCGATCGATCACCCTGGACTCGGAGAAGGTGGAAAATACCATACAAAGGCGGAGGAACACCCATTGCCGGATGGCACCGTTCTGACGTTTGCCCTGGCAGGTAATCAGAACTGTGGCAAAACGACGCTTTTTAACCAGCTGACCGGATCCAATCAGCATGTGGGGAATTTCCCGGGTGTGACGGTGGACCGGAAGGATGGCACGATCCGCGGACATGAAAATACGAAAGTGACCGACCTGCCAGGAATCTATTCCTTATCGCCATATTCGAATGAGGAGCTGGTGACGCGTCAGTTTATTTTGCAGGAGCACCCGAAGGGAATCATCAATATCGTGGATGCGACAAACATTGAGCGCAACCTGTATCTGACCATGCAGCTTCTGGAACTGGATATTCCGATGGTTCTGGCGCTTAATATGATGGACGAGGTGCGCCAGAACGGCGGTTCTGTCCGTGTCAACGAACTGGAGGAAGAACTGGGGATTCCGGTTATCCCGATCTCAGCGGCAAAGAATGAAGGAATCGGAGAGCTGATCGATCATGCGCTTCATGTAACGCATTTTCAGGAGAAACCGGGACGGCAGGATTTCTGTGATGCGGATTATCACGGTGGCGCGGTGCACCGCTGCCTGCATGGTATTATGCATCTGATCGAAGATCACGCGCAGAATGCGGGTATTCCGGTGCGCTTTGCTGCATCGAAGCTGGCAGAAGGCGATGAGGAGATTGAGGCGCGTCTGAATCTGGACACGAATGAAAAAGAGACGCTGGAACATATTATCTGCCAGATGGAGAAGGAACGCGGGCTGGATCGGGCAGCTGCGATTGCGGATATGCGGTTTGGTTTTATCGAAAAAGTCTGCAGGCAGACAGTCGTCAAACCGAGGGAAAGCCGGGAACACCAGCGAAGTGTGAAGATTGACCGTCTTCTTACTGGAACCTACACGGCGATTCCGGCATTTATTGCAATCATGGGTCTGGTATTCTGGCTGACATTTAATGTGATTGGCGCGGTCCTTTCAGATGGTCTGGAACTGGTGATTGGATGGCTGACAGAGCGGGCAGACGCAGCGCTGACAGCGGCAGGTATCAATCCGGTGCTCCATTCCCTGCTGATCGATGGTGTGTGCAATGGTGTCGGAAGTGTTTTGAGCTTTCTGCCGATCATTGTGACGCTGTTTTTCTTCCTGTCGCTTTTAGAGGACAGCGGTTATATGGCACGTGTGGCGTTTGTGATGGATAAACTGCTTCGAAAGATCGGTCTTTCCGGACGGAGCATCGTGCCGATGCTGATTGGCTTTGGCTGCACGGTACCAGGAGTCATGGCAAGCCGGACGCTTTCTTCGGAGCGGGATCGAAAAATGACGATCCTGTTGACTCCGTTTATGAGCTGTTCCGCCAAGATTTCGATTTATGCGTTTTTTACCGCTGTCTTTTTCCCGCATCATGGGGCGATTGTTATGATTGCACTTTATCTGTTGGGAATCCTGATGGGAATTTTGATGGCAATGCTTCTTAAAACAACTTTATTTAAGGGTGAAGCCGTTCCGTTCGTCATGGAGCTTCCGAACTACCGGATGCCGGGGGCGCGCAATGTCGCCCAGCTTCTCTGGGAAAAGGCAAGGGATTTCCTGCAGAAAGCATTCACAGTTATTTTTGTGGCGACGATTTTAATCTGGTTCCTTCAGACATTTGATCTGCACCTGAATGTTGTGTCCAATTCCCAGCAGAGTCTTTTGGCGGTTATTTCTGGTGTGATTGCACCACTGTTTGCGCCGATGGGATTAGGCGACTGGCGTGTCTGCACGGCACTTCTGACCGGATTTATGGCAAAAGAGAGTGTTGTATCAACGCTGTCGGTTCTGTTCGGGACGACTCAGAGCCTGCGTGACATTCTGACCCCTCTTTCAGCGGTCAGTCTGCTGGTTTTCTGCCTGCTCTATACGCCGTGCGTGGCAGCGATTTCATCGGTCAGACGCGAACTGGGCGGAAAATGGGCTTGCTTTGTCGTGGTGGCGCAGTGCGTGATTGCGTGGATTGTAGCGTATGCGGTCTATCTTTTGCTAGGGATGGTAATGTAGGTTTTGACTGAAAGTGAACCAAGGAAAAATTTCAAGCAACAAAAGGAGCTGCTGTTTTATTCTTTTTATGGGTTTACAGTAGACAACATTTTAGAAAAATGTTTATAATAGTAGGAAGTGAAAAAATAGACAGGAAAGTAACCGGATGGACAGTCATTCGAAAAAATGGATCTGTTTTTATCGAATAGAACCAGGAGGCGGGGACGGAGTTAATGCAGACGATCAATGAAGACATCAAAAATGGCACATTTAAGCCGGTTTATCTGCTATACGGCGAAGAGGCGTTTTTGAAGCAGAGTTATAAAAAGAAGCTGCGGGCGGCGATCTCGGGCGATGATACGATGAACTACAATTATTTCGAGGGAAAAGGGCTGGATGTGAACGAGCTGATCAGTCTGGCGGACACGATGCCATTTTTCAGCGAGCGGCGTCTGATTCTGATCGAGGACAGCGGATTTTTCAAGACTTCTTCGGAGGCGCTGGCGGAGTATCTGCCGATGATGCCGGACACGACCTGCATCGTATTTGTGGAGGAGGCGGTCGATAAGAGAAACAAACTCTACAAAAAGGTCAAGGATCTGGGTCACATTGCGGAGATGAAGCGGCAGGACAGCGCGCAGCTCGCCAGATGGGCGGCGACGATCCTGGCGCAGAATGGGCGGAAGATCACGCCGTCCACGATGAATCTCTTTTTGGAGCGCGTCGGCGATGATATGGAAAACATCCGGATGGAGCTGGAAAAACTCATTTCCTACACGATGGGCAGTGAGGTAGTGACGGCAGAGGATGTGAAAGTCATCACGACCGTGCAGATCACGAACAAGATCTTCGACATGGTAGCGGCGATCACGGCGGGAAAGACGAAGCGGGCGATGGATCTGTACGAAGACCTGCTGACACTCAGGGAGCCGCCGATGCGGATCCTGTTCCTGATTGCCAGACAGTTTAACCAGCTTTTGCTGGTGCGAGAATTGCAGGCGTCCGGCGCAGACCGGGGGACGGTTGCCTCGAAATTGAAAGTACCTCCGTTCGTAGCCGGAAAGCTCAGCAGCCAGGCGGCGGCATTTACGAAAGAACAGCTCATTTCCTATGTGCAGACCTGCGTGGATGCCGAGGAGGCAGTCAAGACCGGGCGGATGGGCGACCGGCTGGCGGTGGAGCTGCTGATCAGTCAGCCCAGAAGTTCCGTGCGCTGATTCTAAAGGGCAGTGCCAGCATCAGAATCAGCGGTTCTTCGGACGGATCCGGCTGGAAAAGAAGTAACAAAAAACCATTATTCTGTCACACCCACAGAATAATGGTTTTTTAATTTGGGTTAATTTTTAATATATAATTCGAAAGATCCGCTCTGGATAATTAAGCCAGAGTATTTACAGCCTTGGAAAGACGGGATACTTTGCGGGAAGCTGTATTCTTGTGGTATACGCCCTTGGAAGTAGCCTTGTCGATCTCGCTGGTAGCAGCTAATAATGCAGCCTGTGCAGCAGCCTTATCTTTTGCAGCAACAGCAGCTTCTACTTTCTTAACAGCAGTTTTAACTTTGGATCTGATAGCCTTGTTTCTTGCAGCTCTTGTCTCTGCAACTAAGATTCTTTTTTTTGCGGATTTAATGTTAGCCAATGTAGTGTACCTCCATCATAAATTCTTTTATTTTGATTCGTAATTCATTTTGTATTTGGTTTGCATTAAAGCCTGGACACGGACAGTTCAATGTAAACATACTATTACATTCTATCGAATAAAGGCAGTATTGTCAATATCTATTTGCCTGTTTTTAGGGAAAAATTCGGAAAAAATGAAAAGGGAGCTGAAAAAGCAGCTCTTGTCAAGTTGCATAAGCGGAATAAAAAATAGAAAAAATTGATCGTTCAATATGATGAAATTGTGAAAAAATAAAAAAAGTGCTTACACGAATGGAAAAAAGACGTTATAATAGCGAACCGTAACCCAAGTTGAATATAGTAAAAAAAACGCAGTGAGATTGCATACAGCAGTAGAGATCGAAACGAGTTTCCGATTTCTGCTGCTTTTTATTTTGTGAAATTTATCACGGACAGCATCTTGCGCGTGGGTGTGCCGGACTGATTTGCCGATGCATCTGGATAGAAGCAATTATTTTATAGGAGGAGAATGAAAATGCCAAGAAATAAGAGAGAAAGTTTTATCTATTCCGTTATCATGTGTTTCACTATGGTACTCTGGATGAGTATGTACAATGTAACCCTTCATATGGGACATTTATCCTTGGAAACGATCCGCGAAGGATGGATCGGATTCCCGTTTGCATTCGTGTATGCGTTTCTGTTTGACTGGTTCATCGTGTCCGGTCCGGCGAAGGGAATTGCGTTCCGTTACTTTGTATCACCGGAGAGCAGCACACTTCGTAAAGTAATCACGATCTCCTGCTGCATGGTCGTTCCGATGGTATTTGTTATGTCCTTATATGGCGGTCTGGAAGCCTGCGTGAAATCCGGCGCATGGAGCCAGCTGCTCATCATCTGGCTGACCAATATTCCGAAGAATATCATCATGGCGCTTCCGTTCCAGCTCATCGTAGCAGGTCCGCTGGTGCGCCGCGTGTTCCGTACCGCATTCCCGGAGGGAACCGTGCTGCAGGAACCGGTTATGTAGGGAGATAGCAGAAAATTTATATTATATAAAAAGAGGATATCTGGTTTTTGTATCATTATGGGTTCAGCAATACCGAAGCATAAAATACGCCGTCCCGCCATTCAAACCGTGCATCGCCGTGGTACTGTTCGGCGATCATGAGGATCGATTCGGTTCCGATGCCGCTTCCGGCAGGTTTGGTCGATACCAGTTTTTCATTCATCCAGGTAGGGCTGAATGCGCTGGTGTTGTCCGTGGTGATGGACAGGGTGGAGGATGAAAGGCGGCGTGTTTTCAGAGCCGGAACATCCGGTCTGACAAGCGTCCAGGGCATTTTCCAGCAGATTTCCGAGAAGCACGCACAGTTTCGTCTCCGGGATGACCGGGTGATCGGACAGCTGAATGTGGATGTCAAACTGGATTCCGGCGCTTTCCGCCTTATCTGCATAGAAGGAAAGAATGGCGTTGAGCGCATAATTGTTGCAGTATACGCGGTCCGAATGAGTCGGATGTTGTTTTTCGTAGTTTGCGAGGTATGACTTCAGATCCTCTAAATCGCCGCGGTTGGCACAGTCCTGAATCACCCGAAGATGCTGGCGGAAATCGTGGCGCGCCCGGCGGTTTTCGATGATCCGGGACTGGAGCATTGTGTACTGGTCACGCTGGATCTGCAAAAGACGTTCCATCGCCTCACTGCGGGCATTGGCTTCCAGCTGTTCCCTGAGCTGTTGGATAAACAGGATCATGAAATGACTGATTAAAAACATGCAGATCAAAAGCATGAACCGCGCCAGCAGTGCGGCGACTGTGATGGTACCGCTTCGGATATTTCCAGTTAAAAGCAAAAGAATCAGGGTCACAGAAGCGGGGAGCAGCCACGCTGTATTCCAGAAAGACGGGATTGATACGGAAGAAAGCCCCTCGACGGTCCGGGTCATTGCTTTTGCCATGAAATAGATACTGCACAAAACGAGGAGAAAGGTAACCAGCCCGGTCTCCCAGGAGAAAAAGTTGTAGCCGAAGAGCGCCTGACAGATGCAGAAAGCGGCGGCACGCACGACCAACAGATAATCGATGATAAATAAATATAGAAATAAAATCATTCCGATCTCGGCGTCTACCATCAGCTTAAATAAAACGCCAAAGCAAGGGAGCGCGAGGTATTGCACCCATACACTGGACAAACCGCTTTGAATCAGGAACAGAAACAGAAGCAGATAGCCCAGTTCGAATCCACAGACCCAGAGAAAAGTTTTCCACGGAGAATGGCGGAGTTTTTTGTGAAATGGAACACATGCCAGAATATGAAACGGAAAAGTGCTCAAAAATTCATTAAAAAATAATTCAATCATAGATGCGGACCTCCCCGGACTAAATGGTACGAATATTGGATATATTGTTCCCGGACATCCCGGTATTTCAGGCGGCTGATGGGAATGGAGGCGCCGCTTTTCATCAGAAAACGGTCTTCCAGAAGCTTATCGACATCCTCCAGGTTTACTAAAACCCCCTTGATGCAATCACAAAACCAAGGATAGGACAAAAGCAGGGCAGAAAAATCCCGCTGATTCATGGAAATTTCATGCTGGGTCCGATCCCGCATGTGCACCAGAATCCGCCGCTTCAGATATTCTGTGTACGATATCTGATGCAGAGGCAAGCGAAGCTCTGTTCCCTGGCAGGGAACCAGAACGGAAACCTCCGCCTCGGCGGCGGAAAGATGGCATCGTTCCAGCGCCTTTGAAACGCGCTCCATCGTAACCGGTTTTAGCAGATAAAAAGCCGCGTTCACATCGTAACTGTCCACCGCAAAATCCGGCGAAGTAGTGACAAAAACGATCCGGCAGGAAGCATCCAGCGCGCGGAGTTTTTGGGCGGTTTCCATTCCGCTCAATCCATCCATATAGATATCTAAGAAGACAATATCGAAGGAACCGACGGTAAAGCTGGCGAGAAATGTTTCACCATTTGGAAATATTTCTGGTGCAGCCGTAGGAATACGGTGCTCCTTCATATAAGTAAGAATCAGATGCGACAACTGTTCGGCATCCAATTTCAAATCATCTACAATCGCGATTTTCAAAACAAAATCCCTCTTTTCTTCTGATTGTCTGGAAAAAGGCTGCTTACGCATGTTTCGAACCTTTTGATCCTAATATCATAAAAGTATCATAACATAAAAAGAAGCAAAAAAGGCATAGTTTTTACATCTTATGAAACAGACTTGATACGCTCTGCCGATCATGCGAAAATGTGTGATCGGCAGAGCTCTTTTTTGATGTCTGACAATCCCTTACAAATTTATGAAAAACCTATGAAAAATCCCCCCGCCCCCTCGCCAAGAGAAAAAAGTTATGTTATAATTTATGGAAGAATGCGTTTTTGGCGCAGCGGTTTCAGAAACGGGACGTATTGAACCGGAAGCCGCGGCATATATAAAAAAGGAACCATGTATGCTCAACGAAGACAAGATAAAATTAATGACCGAACTGGCACTGTTTGAGAAGAAGCATGCTTCCCAGATGAAAACAGTCAATCAGTATTTTAAAAGCGACTATATCAGCCGCAATCTGCTCCGGGGATTTATAAGCTATACATTGTGCAGCATACTTCTCTTTGGAATGTGGATATTATTTAATGTAGAAGTAGTTCTGAGTTCGATAGGAATGGATGAACTGAAGGGACTGGCTTTTCGAGGAGGAGCTTTATACCTCGGGGGGCTTTTTCTGTATGTCGTGCTGACGATCATCGTGTATGGCGGGCGGTATGAGTACGAGGAAAAGATGAACCGGATCTACATAGCGAAACTGAAACATCTGGATAAGCGCTACGATATACACCGGCGCGCCAGAAAAATGGAGAGAGAGAGGAGAGGCAGATGAGAGGACTCCTTGCAGGGAAAGAAGCACTCAAGGCTTTCTATGCGAGATACAGTGCATTTGTGAATGCATTCCTGCGTTTTATAACTGCCTTTGCGGCGGTGTTTCTGATTAACCAGAACATCGGACTGATGCCGAAACTGAGCGGCGGTCTGGTGCCGCTGTTTGCGGGAATTATATGTGCATTTCTCCCATTTGGAGCCATTGCGTTTCTGATTGGGATTTTTTTGCTGGCACAGCTCTTTGCAGCATCGATGGAAGTGGCGCTCATTACCTTGGTGTTCCTTCTGATCGTGGTGCTGCTGTATTACGGATTTCAGCCGGGTGACAGCGCGTACCTGATTGTAACGCCGATCTTGTTTTTTCTGAAGGTGCCGTTTGCAGTCCCGATGATTCTTGGACTGACTGGAAGCCTCGTATCGGTGATTCCGATGAGCTGTGGGATTTTTCTGTACTACGTGATTCTGTATGTGAAGCAGAACGGAAGCTTCCTGGCAGGCAGTGAGCAGACTGAGATCACGCAGATGCTGGCGCAGGTCATCAAAAACATGCTGGCAAACCCGGCGATGCTTGTCATGATTGCGGCATGCTGCCTGGGGGCGCTGACGGTCTGTGTGCTCAAGAAACTGTCGATCAACTACTCCTGGGGGATCGCGATCGGAGCTGGCCTTATTTTACAGATTCTGGTTGTGTTTATCGGCGATTTCCGCTTTGGCGTTCCGGTGTCCGTGCCGGAGCTGATTGTAGGAATGATTGGTGCGGTTATTGCATCGCTGATCTATCAGCTGTTTGTTTTTTCGGTCGATTACAGCCGGACTGAGTACACGCAGTTTGAGGATGACGATTATTATTACTATGTGAAAGCGGTTCCAAAGATTGCGATCTCGAGGACGGATGTAAAAGTACAGGAAATCAATAAAGTAAAGAGAAGATAGACTATTTTATAAAAGAAACTTGTTGTTAAAAGAAATGCGTGACGGGTCATATGTACGTGACTGGTAACAGAAACGCAGCCCGAAAGGGAGGGAAAAGAATGGCAGAGATACTGGCGGAGATTTATTCGTGGATCTCGTTCGTACCGAAGATAACCTTTAAAAATTTAATAGAGATCGCGATTATAGCAATTCTGGTATATGAAATGCTGATCTGGATCAAAAATACGCGGGCGTGGACGCTTCTGAAGGGTATTATTTTTATTCTTGCATTCTTTCTGGCAGCTGCGATCCTGGAACTGGATACGATTCTGTGGCTTCTGGAAAAGACGTCGTACATTGCGGTAACGGCGATCATCGTTATTTTCCAGCCGGAGCTGCGGAAAGCACTGGAGCAGATCGGAAGCCAGAACGTGCTGACGACGCTGTTTTCAACGGATGATACGAAGAAAAATGAGGATTTCAGCGAAAAGACGATTGCAGAGCTGGTGCGTGCTTGTTTTGAGATGGGAAAAGTCAAGACGGGCGCCCTGATCGTCATCGAGAGGGGCACGCCGCTCGGAGAGATCGAGCGGACGGGCATCGAGGTCGATGGTATCGTGACGAGCCAGCTTCTGATCAATATTTTTGAGCACAACACACCGCTGCACGACGGCGCGGTCGTGATTCGCGGTAACCGTGTGACGGCGGCGACCTGTTATCTGCCGCTCTCGGACAATATGGATATCAGCAAGGCATTGGGAACCAGACACCGTGCGGCAGTCGGAGTCAGTGAGGCGACCGATAGCGTGACGCTGGTTGTATCGGAAGAGACAGGGCGTGTGTCGGTGGCTGTGTCCGGACGGCTTAAGAGTGTCAAGGATGGAGATGAACTGAGAGATATATTGTCAGTTCTGGTAAAACGGGAAACGGAAAACACAGGTCGTTTCAGAATATGGAAGGGAAGACGCAGAAATGAAAGAAAAGCTGACGAATAATCTTGCGATCAAGCTGATTGCCCTGTTCTGTGCTTTCTTTGTGTGGCTGGCGGTCGTGAATGTGGCGAACCCGATCAAGGTATCGACGAGGGAGGTTCCGGTCACGATCACGAACGATCAGGTGCTGGAGCAGGCGGATCTTGCCTATGATGTGGTAGGCAAAAAAACGGCGACGATCAGTTTCAAGATCCGGACGAAGGATGATTATAAGGTAAAGGCGTCGGATTTCAACGCCTATGCGGATTTATCGGAAATGTATGATGTGACGGGTGCGATCCCGATCCGAGTGGAAGTGGTGAACAATGAGGAACTGCTGGAGTCCACGCCGGTTGTGAAGTCCCCGGAGGTCATCAAGATCACGACCGAGGCGCTGCAGACCAAGGCATTTACGCTGAAAGCGTATCCTCAGGGCAAGGCGGCAGAGGGTTACGAGGCGGGTGAGGTGACAATGGTGCCATCCCAGGTGACGGTTAAAGGACCAACCTCCCTGATCGGACAGATCAGCAGCGTGGGTATCCGTTTTAATATTGACGGTGCTGCGGCGGATGTCGGTGGAACAGCAACACCGGAGTATTTTGACGCCAATGGAAATGTGCTGTCAGATTTGGGAGATTCTGTCAAGACGGTTGGCGGAGATGTCTCTTATACGATGCAGATCCTGAAAGTAAAAGAAGTACCGCTTGATTTTGACGTCAGTGGTGAAGTGGCGGATGGATACCGCTATACGGGTCCGAAGACGGATATCAAGTCGGTGTCTGTGGCGGGGCTTAAGACGGATCTGGCATCGGTCAGCACGCTCACGATTCAGGGACCGTCCCTTAATGTGCAGGGCGCGACGAAGAATGTGGAGTGCGAGATCGATCTGGATGATTATCTGCCGTCCGGGCTTACGATCGTGGGACTGGATAGCACGACGATCAACGTGACACTACAGGTCGAGAAGTTGATAGAGAAGACCTTTACGGTCAAACCGGAGGATGTGACTCTAAACGGAAAGAACAGCAGCTACAGCTATACCGTCGAAGATACGAAGATGGAAGTCAAGGTACAGGGACTTGAGGAGGATTTAAGCAGCCTGTCGGCGGCGAAGATGAATATCCGGGTCGATGTATCAGGCATGGGACTGGGCGAGCACACGGCAGCGGCGCAGTTCCAGCTGGGGGACGCGTATAAGATGCTGTCGGCGCCGGCTGTGACAGTGCGGGTCAGCGAACATGGAAGCTCCAGTGCCCAGACGACGGAAAGCATCGAGAGTGACCGTGGAGACACGGGCAGCCAGAGCAGTTCCAACCGGGAGAGCGGGGCAAGCTCGGCAAAAGAAAATGTGGATGCAGAGAGCGGCAATGCTGCATAAAGCATGGCATGCCATCCACAAATGAGGAGAAAGAAGTTAAACAATGGTAAAAGCAAAAATTAAATTAAAAAACCCGACTGGTCTGCATTTGAGACCGGCGGGAATCCTGTGTAATGAGGCGGTAAAATTCGATTGTTCTGTCCAGTTCCAGTTCCGTGGCACCGTGTCCAATGCAAAGAGTGTCCTGAGCGTGCTTGGGGCGTGCATCAAGAGCGGTGATGAGATCGAGTTTATCTGTGATGGAAAAGACGAGGAGGAAGCTCTGTCGGCGATGCTGAAAATAGTTGATGACGGGCTGGGCGAGTAGGGAAAACCGGTGCGGTAAAAGAATGTGTACAGACGTACAGATAGGATGAAACTATGATCGTTTATTTGGTTTGCTATGCGGCTTCGCTGCTTCTGGCGCTTGGCCGCCATTATCTTTTATCCGGCGCAGGGCTTCTGGCGGCGGCGGCGTATCTGTATGCGTCAGACTATATCCGGAGTGGAAATCTTCTGCATCTGCGGGGGATTTTCGCTCTTTCCTTTGTAGGTGGACAGGGACTGGCGTGTATGAAGCTTAGTTATTTAAGTCAGGCATGGAGTGCGGGAACGTGGCTGGGACTTTTGGCGGCGTTTGCGGGCTTTTATCTGGCTTTTTATTATCTGGAAGCATTTTCCGGTGAGGCGTCCGTCCGTGTGGGCGGTCATTCCGGCGCGGTGCAGCGCCGGGGGTTGGAATCTTATGCCGGAACCGTCTTTTTCTGCGCGGTGGCGCTGGCGGCGCTATCGGCAGGCTGTTTCGCGATCGAGGCGGTCTATATGGGCTATATTCCGCTGCTGCTCCGGGGCGTTCCGCATGCTTATTCCTATTTCCATGTGACCGGGCTTCATTATCTAACGGTGTCCTGTGTGCTGGTTCCGGCGCTCTCTGTGATCTATTTTTGCATCGAGGGCGGTCGCAGCCGGGGACGGCTGGTATGTATGCTTCTGGCAGATGCAGCGGCGGTGGCGATTCCGCTTCTGTGCGTGTCGCGCTCCCAGCTTCTGTTTGCGGTACTGCTGGCATTGATTACCTACATACAGATGGAACACCAGCTGAATCCGATTTATGTTGTTTTTGCGCTGGCAGGGCTGATTGTGCTCTACATTCTGCTGACGATCGCGCGCAGCCATGATACTGCCTACTTGAATACGGTTTTTGAGATGAAACGGCACCTGCCGATTTTTGTGACGCAGCCGTATATCTATATTGCAAACAATTACGATAATTTCGACTGTCTGGTCAAGGGACTTGTGAAGCACAGCTGGGGCATGAAGATGCTGGCACCGTTCTGGACGCTGACGGGACTCAAGTTTCTGGTTCCGTCGTTGACGGCATTTCCGTATTATGTGACGAAGGAAGAGCTGACGACGCTGACGATGTTTTATGATGCGTACTACGATTTCGGCATAATTGGCGTGTTCATCTTTTCTGCCATATTAGGAGCGGCGGCGTATCTGCTGATGCGGATGATGCGCCAGGTGCAGAATCCGATTACCTATCTTCTGTACGCACAGTTTGCACTTTACATGCTGTTATCGTTTTTCACAACCTGGTTCAGCAATCCGTCCACATGGTTTTATTTCGCGGTGACAGCGGTTGTGGCCTTTCTGGTATCGCATAAGGTTGCAGGGCGGTAAAAATATATGGATTAAGATATAAAAATGAAATAAAATCTGCTATAATAACAAAAAGACGACAATTCAGTAAGTTAAAGTGCTGCTTGTATACAGATAGAGTTGCCGCATGGATCAGTTTTACAGAAAAGAGGGCAAGCCAATGATTTCAGAAAAAATGATACCGCTTATGAAAAATAACTCCGCCATCCGTATGATGTTTGAAGAGGGCAATAAGCTGGCGGCGAAATATGGACGTGAGAATGTGTTTGATTTCAGCCTTGGAAATCCGAGCGTACCGGCTCCGGCAGAGGTAAATCAGGCAATTCAGGATATCGTAAAGGAAGAAGATTCCCTGTTTGTACACGGATATATGTCCAACGCAGGCTATGAAGATGTGCGCGAGACGATCGCTCAGTCGTTAAACCGCCGGTTCGGCACCTCCTTTCACGCAGGCAACATCCTGATGACGGTCGGTGCGGCAAGTGGTTTGAATGTCATTTTAAAGACCCTGTTAAATCCAGGAGAGCAGGTCATTACCTTTGCACCATACTTTGTAGAGTATGGTTCCTATGTCCGCAACTATGACGGCGAGCTGGTGGTTGTATCTCCGAATACGGTGGATTTCCAGCCGAATCTCGTTGAATTTGAGGAAAAGATCAACGAAAAGACCAAGGCAGTGATCATCAACACCCCGAACAACCCGACCGGCGTTATTTATTCCGAGGAAACACTGCAGAAGATTGCAGCAATTCTGGAAAAGAAACAGAAGGAATTTGGCACATCGATCGTGCTTCTGTCCGATGAGCCGTATCGTGAGCTGGCTTACGACGGCGCGGTTGTACCGTATGTGACAAAATATTACCGCAATACAGTGGTTTGCTACTCTTACAGTAAGTCTCTGTCCCTTCCGGGCGAGCGTATCGGTTATCTGGTAATCCCGTCTGAGATGGATGAGAGCGCAAACGTATTCCAGGCGGCAACGATTGCGAACCGTGTTCTGGGCTGTGTCAATGCGCCATCCCTGATGCAGAGAGTCATCAAGCGCTGCGTAGATGCGAATGTGAATCTGGAAGCTTACGACCGCAACCGTAACTTGCTTTACAACGGATTGAAAGAGTGCGGATTTTCCTGCATCAAGCCGGAGGGCGCGTTCTACCTGTTTGTGAAATCTCCGGTGGAGAATGAGAAGGAATTCTGCGAGGTATGCAAACAGTACAATGTACTGGTAGTACCGGGAAGTTCATTCGCGTGCCCAGGTTATGTGCGCATTGCATACTGCGTATCATATGGACAGATCGAGAGATCGCTTCCGGCATTCAGAAAGATTGCGGAACACTATAATCTGGTATAGCGAAATTGTATCATCGTCTTGGAAAGGAAAAGGATGAGATGAAACGATGTTTTAGAATGATTCTGAATATTGTGATTCCGCTCCTTGGTTTATGTCTGGTCATCTTTTTAGGTCCCAGACTTCTGCATTTTTTCATGCCGTTTGTGGTCGGATGGATTCTGGCACTTTTAGCAAATCCGCTGGTGCGGTTTCTGGAACGGCGCGTGAAGCTGGTGCGGCGCCACGGCTCGATGCTGATCATTATTGCGGCGCTGGCGATTGTGATCGGTCTTTTTTACGGGGCGGGTCTTCTGGTTTACCGGGAAATGGGAAGTTTTCTGGCGGATGCACCGGAAATATATCAGAGTGTGATCGCTGAGATCGGGGATGCATTGCAGAATGGGCGCAAGCTTGCAGAATATTTTCCGCAGAATTTACAACCGCCGCTGCTGGCATTTTCGGATAATCTGGATGGTCTGTTTGGAAAACTGGTATCGCGGGCGGCGGAACCGACCGTGCAGATCGCCGGACATGTGGCGAAGAGTATTCCGAATCTTCTGGTAAATATGGTCATTATTATCCTGTCTTCGTACCTGTTTCTGGCGGACCGGGAGTCCATCATGCGGTGGCTGAAAGAGCATCTTCCGGCATTTGTATTCCGCTATATCGAGTATATGAAACGGGACGCAAAGGGACTGATTGGTGGATATTTTCTGGCACAATTCCGTATCATGTGTGTGGTGGCGCTGATTCTCGCGGCAGGATTTTTGGTGCTGGGTGTCCGCTACGGTGTCCTGTTGGCGTTTTTGACGGCGATTCTGGATTTTCTGCCGATCTTTGGAACGGGAACGGTGCTGTTCCCATGGGCGGTTGTGAAACTGTTTGCGGGGGAGTATGCGTATGCGACCGGGCTTATCCTGCTCTACATCCTGACGCAGGTCGTCCGTCAGATCATCCAGCCGAAGATCGTCGGGGAGTCGATGGGATTGCCGCCTCTGATGACGCTGTTTCTTTTGTATCTGGGATTTAAGCTGCGCGGGCTGACAGGCATGATTCTGGCGGTGCCGGTGGGGCTTGTCTTTATCAATTTTTATAAATATGGGGCGTTTGATTCGATGATCCGGAATTTCAGGATGCTGATGGAGGCGATTCAGAAATTCCGGAGGGAAGAATAGGGGAGGTTTCCTTCTATATAGTAAAATTCTCTTGGTAATTTAATCTGGATAAATTATGCGGCGTATCGCGATATTTTTTCTTATATGCCCGGAGGAACGCAGCATAATTGCGGAATCCGGATTGATAGCAGGCTTCTGTGACGGGGGTGCCCCGGCGCAGGAGCTCGTTTGCGTTTTGGAGGCGTTTTTCGGTCAGGTATTCGGTAATGGTGTAGCCGGTTTCCTGGCGGAAGAGACGCATCATGTGGTATTTGCTTATGTAAAAGCGGGCGGCGAGCTGGTCGATCGTATGGTCTTCTTCCGGGTGTTCAGAGAGGTAGCGCATGAGTTCCAGGATTTTTTCGCCGGAAGGGGAGGTCGGAACGTATTCCCGATGGTTTTCGGAGGCGGCGCGATCAAGGTGTACCATAAATTCCAGGAATAATAAACGCAGAAGAAGCCCGGAGCCATAACTGCTGCCACCAAGGGATTCAAAGTTAGCATTGTCTGTGCCATTGTCATTTGTACCACCTGCCTGATAGGCATTTTCCAGTCTTGACAGCGCCTCTAAGAGCGGCGTCATGGTAAGGGAACCGAGGCGCAGAACATCGGACTGCTGTTCTCTGGCAAGCTGGAAACAGAGGTCGAGCGCACAGTCAGCACAGGAGAATGCATCCAGACATTTCGGCGACAGGTAGAGGATGATGCGCTCATATCGGCTGTGGTATGGCACGACCGGCTTGTGCAGGCAGTGTGCGCCGACGAGGACGATGTCGAGCGGGCGGAGGTGGTAGGAACGGCCTTCCACGATGTAGTCCGCTTCGCCATTTAACAGGATCAGGACTTTGTGGAAATCATGATAGTGGTAGGCAACCGGTGTATCCATCTGCCCGCGCAGGTGGAAAAGGCGGAATTCGTGGTTGAGGTAGCCGCGTTTTTCGTAGGCGGGGGATTCGTGGGTGGTATTTTCTGACATAAGGGGACTCCTTTTTTGAGTGTATTGCAGGTTGGTTGTTGCGGGAAATTATATCTTGTATAAATGCATTGAGTTTGTTGTTTTCCTCTGAGATAAATATGTTTTGAAACACAGACATTTCATTTCTTAGTTCATATTATATAGCATTATATGCAATATTTAAAGCATAATTCTTCTATTAAAAGCTGCTATATTTTCCTAAAATTAAAGAAAGCATAGATGGAATATTATGAAAATGCAGACATATTCAAAACATAAATGGATATGCATGATAAAGTGATTTCAAGAACGGAAGTAGAATAGAAATCATTGTGAAAGATTTTTATGGTATTGATTAAAAGGGGCAGGAGGTATCGCGATGAAACAGGTTGTGCTTGAAAAATATCACTGTATGGGAAATGATTACCTGGTGTTTGATCCAAATAAGAATGATCTGGAATTGAATGTGGAGAATATCAAGAAGATGTGTAGCCGTCATTTTGGCATCGGCGCGGATGGCATTCTGGCGGGTCCATATCTGGGGGAAAATGATTTTTATGTACGCATCTACAACGCGGACGGCAGCGAGGCGGAGAAGAGCGGCAACGGCATGGGTATTTTTGCAAAATATCTGCGGGACGCGGGATATGTGCAGAAAACGACAATCTCCTGGAAAACGCTGGGAGGCGAGGAGACAGTCTTTTATCTCAACGAGGATGCGACCCGTGTGAAAATTTCGATGGGACATCCGACGTTCTGGAGTGATGAGATTCCGGTGACCGGCGAGCGGCGGGAGATGGTAAACCAGACGATGGTATTTGGAAAGATTCCATATGTCACGACTTGTCTTTCAATGGGAAATCCGCACTGTGTTATCTGGATGAATGAGATTTCGAAGGAAATGGTGTGCCGGATCGGCGAGCATTCGGAAACATCCGAATATTTCCCGGAAAAGGTCAATACGCAGATTTTAAATGTCCTTGATCGGACGAATATCCAGATCGAGATCTACGAGAGAGGCGTTGGATATACGCTGGCGTCCGGAAGCTGCGCCTGCGCGGCGGCGAGTGCGGCATACCGCCTGGGACTTGCCGATCCGCATATGTACGTCCATATGCCGGGCGGCACGCTGGAAGTGGAAATCAAGGAGGACGGCATGGTTTACATGGTCGGCGAGGTCGGCTATGTGGGACATATCCAGTTGGGAAATGAATTGAGCGAACAGCTGCGGATTAAATAAAAAAGTATTTGACAGAAAAATATCGGACTGCTATATTTTATTTATAAAAATTGTGAAAAGAATGACAGGGGCATTCTCACACAGCAAAACGATCATAAACGTATGCTTGAAATTTTGGGGGCTGTATAGGCAGGAAAATTCTGGGCGTATATGAAAAGAGGGCGAGGGGGCTGACTGGAAGCAGAGACAGCTGCCTCGTTTTTTATAGGAGGAAATGGCGATGGGAGAGAATACGAACCGATCCGAACCTTTTTTTGATGAAGATGTTGATTTGGTAAAGCTGCAGTTTACCGATATTTTTGGACAGTGCAAAATGGTCCAGATGACGCGGAGGCAGGCGGAAAAAGCGATGAAAGAGGGGTATGCAATCAACCGGTTTGCGCTCGGCGGCTTACAGAAAGCTGGGATCGAGGGCGCGGCGGCGCCGGAGTATCTGACGGACCAGAGCGAGAGTGTGGAGTTGTACTTGAAGCCGGATGCATCAACGTATCAGGTTCTTCCGTGGGATTCCGGGCAGGAAAATGTAGCGCGTGTGATCTGCCAGGTCTGCAATGCGGATGGGACACC
This sequence comes from Clostridium sp. AM28-20LB, assembly GCF_003480665.1. NCBI lineage: Bacteria > Bacillati > Bacillota > Clostridia > Eubacteriales > Clostridiaceae > Clostridium > Clostridium sp. AM28-20LB. The sequence goes on from NZ_QUJN01000004.1 coordinate 143,884, forward strand.
GTCCTGGACGGATTCGCGTCATATTTTACAGGAAACGGTAAAACGTGCCGAGAAGATGGGACTGGACTTTGATTTTAATTTCCAGTGTGAGTTTTATCTCTTTCACACGGATGATGACGGGAGACCGACGACGGTGACGCATGAGGTTGCCGGATATTATGACGCGGGTCCGATCGATCTGGCAGAGGGCGTCCGCCGGGACATGATTCTGAGCCTGGAGGAAGCGGGATTTGCGGTCGAGAGCACGCATCATGGTCTGACTGCCGGACAGCACAGCTTCGTCCTTCCGGCGCGCCGGGGCATTGAGGCAGCAGATTATTTACAGACGTTCAAGGCGGCGGTCAAACGGATTGCGAAACGCCACGGTCTGCATGCGACTTTTATGCCGAAGCCAAACATGAGCGGCGACGGCTCGGGGCTTCATGTGGGCGTGTCGATCTCTTCCAGACGGGGCGCCGAGGCGATGGCGCAGGCGAAGCAGTTTGCGGCAGGCGTGCTTAAAAATCTGAGCGATATGATGATTTTCACGAATCCGACCGTCAATTCATACAAACGTCTGGCGGCGGAGCGGAGCACGGTGTTCCAGCCGGAGTTCCCGGCGGCTGTGTGGGAAAAAGGAAGTGAAAAGGCAGTTCATGTGAAGGAAGACCGGAACGGACGTATTTCCGTGGAAGTGCAGTTCCCGGATCCGTCTGCGAATCCGTATCTGGCGCTGACGGCGATCCTGGCAGCAGGACTGGAAGGAATCGAGAAGGCGCTGGTGCTGGATGAAGAAGCGGGCGATGAGAATGCGCCGCGGTTCCCGGAGACATTGGGGATATTGCTCCAGAAGCTGGATCAGAATGAATTTGCACACCGTGTATTTGGGGAAAAGTTCTGCCGGATGTACGGCGAGGGCAAGAAAGAGGAGTGGGAACGCTTCTGTGCCTATGTGACGGATTGGGAGACAGCGGAATATCTGTATCGTTGTTAGGGGGTACGAAATCGCAGTGAGGTGAGACCACGTGGGAAACATCATAGTAGCATTTTCGAAGCCGCAGGACGGACGAAATATTAGAAATATACTCGTAAAACATGGAATACAGGTCACAGCCTCCTGCACATCGGGCGCGCAGGTTTTAGCGTTAACCGATGATTTGCGAAGCGGGATTGTGGTGAGCGGCTACCGGTTTGGTGATATGACCTGCCGGCAGCTTGCCGACCAGCTGCCGCCGGGATTTGATTTGCTTCTCATTGCTTCCCCGAGCCGGTGGAGCGGCGAAGCGATGGGAAGGATTGTCTGCCTGCCGGCGCCGTTTAAAATGGGAGATTTAGTTTCGACGGTCCGCATGATTGAGCAGACGCAGGCGGAAAAAAGACGGCGGATGCGCCGCCAGCCGCCGCAGAAGCGCAGGGAAGAGGATCAGAAAGCGATCGACACCGCAAAGGCTATTTTGATGGAGCGGAACCGGATGACGGAGCCGGAGGCGCACAAATATCTGCAGAAATGCAGCATGGACAGCCAGGTCAGCCTTATTGAGGCGGCACAAATGGTAATCAGTCTTTACAAAATGGCGTAAGATCCTTTACAATAGGATCAAAAAGGCAGAAGGAGCAGCAAAAACGATGAAATTTACAAAAATGCAGGGACTTGGCAATGATTATGTCTATGTCAACTGTTTTGAAGAAACGGTAAACGATCCGGAGAAGCTGGCGATTGCCGTCAGTGACCGCCATTTTGGAATTGGTTCCGACGGATTGATTCTGATTACCCCATCCGAGGTGGCAGACTGCCGCATGGAAATGTACAATCTGGACGGTTCCCGCGGCGCGATGTGCGGCAACGGCATCCGCTGTGTGGGAAAATATGCGTATGACCACCATATCGTGGACAAGCCGCAGATTTCTGTTGAGACATTGTCCGGGATTAAATATCTGGATATGAAGGTTGAAAATGGCAAAGTAACGGCGGTCACCGTCGATATGGGAGAGCCGGAGCAGACTTCCGAGCTTCCGGAGAAGATCGAGGTAGATGGAACGGAATACGAATTTACCGGAATTTCCATGGGAAATCCGCACGCCGTTCTGTTTATGGATGAGATTGATTCCCTGGAACTGGAGACGATCGGACCGAAATTCGAGTTTCATAAGCGTTTCCCGGACCGTACCAACACCGAGTTTGTCAAGGTCATTGACCGCACACACGTAAAAATGCGTGTCTGGGAGCGCGGATCCGGCGAAACGATGGCATGTGGAACAGGTGCCTGCGCGGTTGCCGTTGCATCTATTCTGGCAGGGCATACGGAGGATGAGGTTGAGGTCGAGCTGCTGGGCGGCTGCCTGCAGATCCGCTGGGATCGCGAGAAAAACCGCGTGTTCATGACTGGACCGGCGGTGGAAGTGTTTAGCGGGGAGTATGAGGGATAATTAAACAGGAAACTTTGGGACTTCTTTCACATATGGTAGTAGTACAACGATATGTGAGAGGAGTCTTTTCTTTTGGAAGAAAAAAAGAAAGTGATGATAGATGCCGGGCACGGCGGAACGAAAGATCCGGGAGCAGTATTTGAGGATCGGATGGAAAAGGACGATACCCTGCGTCTGGCGCTGGCAGTAGGGAGGATTCTCGAGGAAAATGGGGTGAATGCCGTCTACACGCGGTCAACGGACGTCTATGACACGCCCTACCAGAAAGCAGAGATGGGAAATGAGGCGGGCGCGGACTATTTTGTTTCCCTGCACCGCAATGCGGCGAGTGAGCCGGGAAAAGGTTCGGGCGTCATGACGCTGGTGTACAAGACAGGCAGGGAATCAGAACAGCTGGCGGATTCAATCCAAAGAGAGCTGGCGCGCACCGGATATGTGGATCTCGGCGTGATCGAGCGGCCGGATTTGATTGTGCTGCGGAAAACGCAGATGCCGGCGGTTCTGGTTGAAGCCGGATTTATCGACAATCCGGAGGATAACAAGCGGTTTGACGCGCAGTTTGACGAAATTGCGGCGGCGGTTGCATCTGGGATTCTAAATGTAATCGATGACGACATGGATCGCCGTCCGGTGGAAGAGAGCGACTATTATTACCAGATCCAGACGGGGGCGTACCGCATCCGATCGCTGGCAGAGCAGCAGTTAGAAGAACTGCGCCGTATGGGATTCCCTGCATTTCTGGTGTACGATGGGACGTATTTCAAGCTTCGGGTCGGTGCGTTTAAAAATCTTGACAACGCTGTGCGGATGGAACAGGAACTGAGGAAGGCGGGATTTCCGACGGTGCTTTTGTATGAGAGGGAGGTGAAGTAGGGGAGAAAAGCTGAAAAACAGGCACTATCTGAAAATAAGAATAGAATGACTTATTTGATTGATTTTTACTATGCTTTTTGTAAAAATGAATGGAAAAAATCCCCTCATTATGGTATGCTGAAGATAGAAAGCAACATGCATTTTCTTGTAGATAAAGGGAGGGGTTTGGTATGTCAGAGAAGAAAAAAATTATCATCACGATTGCGAGGCAGTATGGAAGCGGCGGTGCGGATACGGGTAAAAAGTTGGCGGAAGATCTGGGGATCAGTTTTTATGATAAGAACATTCTCCGTATGAACTCAGATGAGAGCGGTATCAAAGAGAGCTATTTCCATCTGGCAGACGAGAAGGCGGGCAACCGGCTTTTATACAAGATTATCAATACATTGACACCGGAAAAGGGCGCACCGTCGTTCGGTTCCGATCTCATTTCAGCCGACAATCTGTTCCGCTTCCAGTCGGAAGTGATCCGGAAGCTGGCGGCGGAGGAATCCTGCGTCATCATCGGTCGCTGCGCGGATTACGTGCTGGATGGCACCGAGGGACTGATCCGCGTGTTCCTCTACGCGGATATTAAAGTGCGTGAGGAGCGCGTGCGTGAGCGGAATCTCTACGCGGACAAAGACGTTCTCAAAAATATCCACCGGATCGACCGGGAACGTCGCGATTATAATCGTTATTATGCAGGGCGCGACTGGGAGAAACCGGAGAATTACGACCTTTTGATCAATACGACGCAGATTGGTGTGGACGGGGCAGTTCAGTTGATTAAGGATTATTTAAAAATGAGGGGGCTTTTGTAAGGGAAAAAGAATGACTTCCACTTGCAATTCAATATAGTATCGTGTAAAATGGCACATGCAGCCGGGCGAATACGAGAGTGTTTGGACGGCTGTATGTGCTGTTTTGCTATTATTACAAGTAAGGGGAAAATATGAAATATCAAAATGATATTGACAAAATGAATACGAACCGGAATTTATTTCTGATGTCGCTGCCGATTTTCGTGGAGCTGTTATTGCAGCTTTTGGTCGGAAACGTCGATCAGATGATGGTAAGCCGGGTGTCGCAGCCCTCGGTGGCGGCGATTGTCAATGCGAACCAGATCATGAACCTGGTGATTATCGTGCTGAGCATGGCATCGACGGCGGTTACTGTGATTTTGTCCCAGTATCTGGGCGCGCAGGATGAAAAAAATGCATCCCGGACCTGCATGGTCTCGATCGTGCTGATCGGCGGCGTCAGTCTTGCGGCAACGATTCTGGTTTTTGCCGGGCACACGCCGCTTTACCGGGCGATCCATGTGCCGGAGGAAGTTTTTGATGAGGCGTCGCTGTATCTGCTGATTGTCGGCGCATTTATTCTGGTGCAGGGACTTTATCTGACCTTCTCAGCGATGATCCGCGCATTTGCCATGGTAAAGGAAGTCATGATTATATCAGTTATCATGAATGCCATGAATATTGTGGGAAATGCGATTTTAATCAACGGCTGGTTCGGAATGCCGCAGCTTGGGGCGGTCGGAGCGGCGATCTCGACGGATATCAGTAAGTTAGTTGGTCTGGCATTGATGATCGGAATGTTTTTCAAGAGCCACCGCGTCAAAATGGGAATGAGTTATCTGCGTCCATTTCCGGTGCAGATTTTAAAAAATCTCTGCCTGTTGGCAATTCCGACGGGGGTCGAAAGTTTTTCGTACAATCTCTCCCAGATGATGATTCTGGGAATTGTTAATTCCTTTGGCACTCTGGTTACTGTAACCAAGGGATATTGTACGATTTTTGCCAATATTGATTATGTTTATGCGATGGCGATCGCGACGGCAACCCAGATTGTGCTGGGCTACCTGATCGGAGCGCGCCGTCTGAATGATATACAGAAACGAGTGAATGCGACATTGAAGGTTGCGATTGCGGCGTGTGTCGGGATGGCGGTGCTGATGTGCCTGGGGGGTAAATACATTTTCCTGATTTTCACAGACAACCCGGAGATCATTGCGCTTGGACGGAGGATTCTGGTGATTGAGATTGTGCTGGAGATCGGGCGCGCGGTCAACATTGTTATGACCAAATGCCTGATTGCGGTCGGCGATGTCCTGACCCCGACCACGGTCGGAATCACCTTCCAGTGGGTCGTAGCTGCCGCCGGCTCCTGGTTGCTCGGCAGCAAGCTCGGCTGGGGGCTGGAAGGCGTCTGGATTGCAATGGCAGCTGATGAATGCGTGCGCGGACTCATTTACGCGGTGCATTTTAAGAAAGAACGTTGGAAGAAGAATTTTAAGGGCGTGAAGACGGAAGCAGAGTTGGGAGAGGCGTAGAAGATAAGCGAAGAAAGAAAGTGTGAGAAAAAATGAAAGAAACAGGATGGAAGAAGACGGCAGGGAATGGTTCTGATGGAAAAAGAACGGAAGGAAAGAAATCGTTTGGCCGGGGGGAGAAAACAACTGGATTTTCCAAGAATAGTGCAAAAGTGGGAGTCAATGGGGAAAAACAGGGAAAAGCTGCTCGTAAAGTGTCTGGAGTTGAGGATAAATGGGGCACACATGGGGACAGGAAACGAAATGTAGGGGAAAAAGACGGTCAGGAAACGGTTCGTGGTGGACAGCGTGGAAAAACAAAATGTCCGATTTACCGTGAGTGCGGTGGCTGTCAGTATCTCCATTTAACCTATGATCAGCAGTTAAAAGAAAAACAGAAGCGCATGGAAGAACTGCTGGGCGGTGTCTGTCCGGTTCGTCCGATCATTGGAATGGAAGAGCCGTATCATTACCGCAATAAAGTTCATGCGGTATTTGGATTGGATCGGAAAAATAATCCAATTTCTGGCATTTACAAAGAGGGGACACATCGGATTCTTCCGGTGGATTCCTGTCTGATTGAGGATCAGAAAGCAGACGAGATCATCGTGACGATCCGGAGTATGCTTCGTTCGTTCAAGATTCGTGTTTTTGATGAGGACACCGGATACGGTCTGCTGCGTCATGTATTGATTCGCCGCGGCTTCACAACCGGCGAGATTCTGGTCGTTTTGGTGACAGCATCCCCGGTATTCCCGTCGAAGAACAATTTCGTCAAGGCGCTTCGTGAAAAGCACCCGGAAATTACTACGATTGTCCAGAATATCAACGGCAGAAGCACCAGTATGGTACTGGGGGACAAAGAACATGTACTGTATGGAAAAGGATATATCGAAGATGAACTCTGCGGACTCCGGTTCCGTATTTCGTCCCGTTCCTTCTATCAGATTAACTCAGTTCAGACTGAGAAGCTGTACGGAAAAGCGATGGAACTGGCAGGACTTACAGGCAAGGAGACGGTACTGGATGCTTATTGCGGTATTGGTACGATCGGTCTCATTGCCAGCAAACACGCGGGCAAAGTTATCGGCGTAGAGTTAAATCAGGATGCAGTGCGGGATGCAGTGCAGAATGCGAAGAAGAACGGCATCACCAATGCACAGTTCTTCTGCAATGACGCAGGCCGGTTCATGTCTCATATGGCAGCCCGCAGCGAGAGCGCCGACGTCGTTTTCATGGATCCGCCGAGAAGCGGAAGTACCGAAGAATTTATCGACGCGGTAGCCCTTATGCAGCCGAAACGGGTGGTATACATCTCCTGCGGTCCGGATACATTGGCACGCGATTTGAAAGTATTCGCAAAGCATGGTTATCGGGCGAAAGAAGCATGGCCGGTGGATTTGTTTGGGTGGACGGGGCATGTGGAAACAGTCACTCTTCTGACGAGAAAAGCCCGGTAAATCAAAGGGTTGCGCCGATTTGTGGCAAAAATGGTTGTGTGTTTCAGTTTCCGCAGAAGACACATGCGGAAACTGATTTACCCCAGGGGTAAGATTTTCGGAATTGTTGATATACATTTTGGCAAAAGGCAAAGTGTAGGGAGGATACATATGAATTTAAGTATTTTATTAACTGACTTTATTGATACGAAAGGAATGCTTAAAACATATAGGTTTATACCCATTAATCAATATAATAGAATAGTGGTTGATAGATTATCTGATATTTGTACAGATGTAAAGGAAAATACAGATAAGGATGTGGGATTGCTAAGAGTATATAATTCTGACAAATGTCAGTTGCTTTCTACTACTTGTAAAATTAAAGATTTTACAGACAGTTATGGTAAGATTTTTTTCTGTTTTGAGCATATGTTTATACCTGTTGAGAGTTCTAGATATGGAAGCTGTGGTATTTATAATTTTATTTTACCTGTAGACTATAGATTGACAGAATTACATATTGTAGATCCTTTTGATAATAATAAAAATTTAAAAAAGAAAAAGCACTTTAAATATGATGTTTTTTATGATTGCGAAAGCCATATTCAAGTTGTACAAATGCAGTTACGTTCGGCAAGAGGTAATTTTTCTTTTATTCTTACAGGAGAAGCATGTATTGATGATGGTAAGAACAAATTTATAGACTGTAAAGAGCAAAACATATACTTAGATGAGGATATTCGAGAATTCTTTTTTGATGATGGTATAAAGAAGTCATTTTGGAAAAATTTGAAAGAATCAATATTATTAGAGCCTAATTTTAATGGGATCGGGATAGATTTAAAGAAATTATTTCAAAAATAGTATAAGATTGGAGGGTAAAGATTGAGAACAGCGAATGAATATGAGATTGCAATTTTTAAGAAAGAATATTGTAAAAATGGAGAGGATAGAATCAGTATAGGAAAAGATTTTGAAGTTGATGTAGAGTCTTTTGAAGAATTATTGCCTGGGAAAATTGTCAGCAGTTATGCAACGGGTAATCGTGATATTGAAAATTCTTTCATAATGTTTAGAGTTTGTGACGTAATCAAGGATATCCAATATTTCCCGGTTTTTTCAGAGACAATTGGAAGGAAAATGCTTAAGAGTTGGAATAAACCAGTACCAAAGAAGCGAAGTATCTTCATAGAAGATAACAATGGTGTAGGAAGAGGTAATGGTGGAACTGGAAATGGGAATAAAAACAATGTAGAAAATTCTAAATTAAGAAGTTTGATTTTGTTTGCACGTTCATTAATGATTTTACATATTAATGATCCGCAACCAATGAATGGAATGCTAAAAGAAATATATGAAAAATTAGAATTACATCCATATTGGAATGTGAGAAATTATGAGGTCAAAGCTGTAAATACTGCGATAGGAAGTTTTTTACGGAAAGATATTAATGTTCAAAATGAAAATTTTCAAAACTTGCAGGACTATATACTTTATTTGCAAACAAATGTAACTGGAAGGCGTTTAAGAAATACTAATTTCGATACGTTACGAAATATTATGGGAACAGAATACCCGGCAGAACAAGTATATTTTTGAGTTAAAAAATATGTGAAGAAATATCAAAAAAGTAAAACACTACCCCAATCCTGAATATACATTGCATACTTTCGCTATGCAGTATAAAATCAAAGTTCAGGGGAATATTGAAACCGTCTGTCTGCTTTCAAGGAAACCTTGATTTTCTGCGGTTTGTGGGATATTAAGGAGCAAAAATGGATGTGTGTTTTGTAGCCTTATGAATGAATCATTTGAATATCGTAGCAGAGGGGTGTTTTGAGACTCTGCTGAATAATAGGCTTTTGCTAAAAGGTATCATTTTTGCGAAAATGTATGATACCTCCTGGCAGGAGCCTTTTTGTATAAAGATAACTTGACTTATAAATCTTACTGATGTAATATTTACACAAGTGCAGCAGGATTGCGGACGAAATTTTTTTGTTGCGAAATCTTACGCATGTAATAAAAAGAGAGGAGGAATGCATAGTACGATATACCCAGCAAAGAGAAATTTTTTTATTTTAAAATCTTACGAATGTAATATTTTGAAGATATAACGTACATTGAAAATAGAATATGACCATATCAGCAAAGCAAAATGAATGGAGGTCAATATGAAGAAAGGAAAAAGCAGAAACAAGCGAAAGAAAACAAGAAGCAGGCTTCTATGGATTGCGATTGCTGTTATAGGAATAGCTGCGGTAATTTCTGCAGTATGCGTGGCAGGAATGTTGGCAACAAAGGAAAATGCCTGGAGGACACCGGAAGAACTTCTGGTGGAGTACATGGATCATATTCCAAAACAGGAGTATGAAGAAATGTATGCGATGCTACATATTGAGGCATCGGGGAATGTCAGTCAGGAGGATTTTGTAACTCGAAATTCAGCTATTTATGAAGGTATAGAAGTCCAGAATATGGCTGTTCAGATTATTGCATATGATGAGGAGCAAATGGCGGTAACCTACCAGACTTCTTTTGATACAGTTGCAGGAACTATCAGCTTTGAGAATGAAGCACTCTTCCTAAAGGGCGAAGATGGATATAAGTTGGTTTGGGATGATTCCATGATTTTTCCGAATCTGACTTCTACAGATAAAGTAAGAGTTTCCACTACACAGGCAGTAAGAGGAGAAATTCTGGATAGGAACGGACGTGTCCTTGCAGGAAAAGGTATAGCTTCTTCGGTTGGAATCGTTCCGGGCAAGGTGGAAAACAGAGAGGAAGCAATTGCACAGATTGCAGAACTGTTGGAAACAACTCCGGAAGCGATAGAAAAGATGCTGTCGGCACAGTGGGTAAAGGATGACTCCTTTGTGCCGATAAAAACCATTCCGAGGGTTGAAGAAATCGAGTTGATGAAGATTGAACCGGACGAAGAGGTGCTGAAAGAAAAGGAAAGACATGAAAAGCTACTGGAAATTCCCGGAGTGATGATATCTGATGTTGAAGTGCGTGAATACCCATTAGGAGAAGCGGCTGCACATTTGGTCGGGTATGTTCAAAGCGTTACTGCGGAAGATTTAGAGGAACATGCAGGAGAAGGCTATACAGCCAATAGTGTAATCGGCAGAAGCGGAATGGAGGGCTTGTTTGAGAGTGAACTGAAAGGCCAGAACGGTTGCAGGATTTACATTGTAAATTCGGAAGGCAAAGAGAAGGAGGAACTGGCTTGTATTCTGGTACAGCATGGGCAGGATATTCAGCTTACGATAGATGCCAATTTGCAGGTTTCCTTGTACGAACAGTTTAAGGAAGATAAAAGCTGCTCAGTGGCCATGAATCCTTATACCGGAGAGGTATTGGCCTTGGTCAGCACACCGTCCTATGACAATAACGATTTTATTATGGGATTGTCCAGTGAACAGTGGACTGCGCTTAATGAGGATGAGAATAATCCAATGTATAATCGGTTCCGGCAAGTGTGGTGTCCGGGGTCTACATTCAAGCCAATTACCGCTGCAGTCGGCTTGGAATCAGGAGCAATCGATCCGATGGAAGATTACGGGAACGTAGGCTTAAGCTGGCAAAAGGATGCATCGTGGGGTTCTTATCATGTAACAACACTCCATGCATATGAACCAGTCATTTTAGAGAATGCCTTGATTTATTCCGATAATATTTATTTCGCAAAGGCAGCATTAAAGATTGGCTCAGAAGAGATGGAGAGTTCTTTGACCGGACTTGGTTTTAATGAGGAACTGCCATTTGAGATTAAGATGGCAGAGTCGCAGTATTCCAATACAGAGGGAATTGAAACTGAAATACAGTTAGCTGACAGCGGTTACGGACAAGGACAGGTTTTAGTGAATCCGTTACATATGGCTTGTATCTATTCTGCTTTCTGTAATGAGGGAAATGTCATAAAACCGTATTTGGTATATCAGAAAGACGCAGTAGCTGAGTATTGGATTCCAGGAGCCTTTTCTAATGAGACAGCAAGTCGTGTATTGGAAGGAACAAAGAAGGTTGTGAATGATTCTAATGGAACTGGATATGCAGCCCATCGGGATGACATTCTTTTAGCAGGAAAAACAGGTACGGCAGAAATCAAGGCATCGAAGGATGATACTTCGGGTACGGAATTAGGATGGTTTGCAATTTTTACAGCAGAAGATACGGTAGAACGTCCTATATTGATTATCAGCATGGTAGAAGATGTAAAAGGAAGAGGAGGAAGTGGATATGTTGTTAAGAAAGACCGCCTGGTTCTGGAAGAGTGGTTTAGTAGTAATTAGTTTTTTACTGATGCATAGTGTTTCGGGGTGCAGCGATGCACCCCCGGAAGAAGATACAGTTTCGGAAACAGTAATTGATATTTAGGCTATTCCAGAAGAACCTTAGGAGAATGCAGAAGAAATTATAAACATCTGTATAGATCTTTATAAGAAGGCAGCAGAAGAAAACAAGATAGCTGATTTGGAAACGATTCGCAGTATTGTAAATTGCCTTGGAGAAAATGGATATCCGGCTGTTGACAGCAGAAATCAAGTTAACATGACTGAGGCAGAGCAGGTACTGGAATTTTGCGAAAAGGTGGATGCACAGGAAGAAGCAGAAATAACGATCCTTGAAGTCAGTTATTTTGGCGGATTTGTAAAATACGATTTGCATTCAAAAGACGGAAGTGTGGATGTGGTCAGAAGCTATTACAAGTATGAAAAGAAAGGATGATATTATGGCATTAAAAAGAAAAAGCATTCTACTGATCATAGTATTTCTGATTGGGTGTTTCGTGTGTGCCTGTGGAAAAGAAGATAGCGTTGTGGGTGAATCTCTTGTGGAAGATACGGAAGAAGTATCTTCCACGGAGGAAACAAAAAGTGCCGAGGAAGAGGCTGCAGAACAATGGGAAAAGGGCTACGACCTTCCAGTAGATGAACAGGAAAGGGAAGAAGCTGAGACTGACTGTAAAAAGCTGATGGAACGTTATCTTGATATTTATGAAACTGCAGATAAAGGGATAGCATCCAATGTTGTTTTGGATGATCAAACGGTTCTTGAAATGCAGAAGAAGGTAAAGGACACAGGATATCCAATTGCTACGATGGTAACGTATTCTAACATGGGGAATTATGAAAGTGTCGATAGTTTTCTTAAAGAATGTATGGAAGGGCAAAGCGGTTCTGTAGTAATTTATGAAATCCACAACGATGGTGGACTGGGCAGAATGAAATTCATTTTTGATGGAACGGATATGTATGTTGTAAGTACAAGAGGAATCTGGAATGCTGACAACGAGCCGGGAATTTCGTACATTTCATATACGAGACTCAAGGAATGGAAATACACGGAAAAAGGATGGTTCTGCTATGAGTTGTGTGTGCCGGAGCCACCGGAAGTCAGTGAAATTGTGGATGGAAGCTGCCTGATTAGAATAAAACCTATGACAGAGGAACAGCGTGAAATGTCTGAACGTTGTGTTCGAGGTCTTGGATATCAGGGAAATAACCTTTTGTGTTCAAACTGGAATATAGAAAATCTGAATGAGTTGGATTATAACGGGATGTTTGAATATCTGTATGGAATGAAATATGGAGAAAAATTTAATTCCGAAGATTATCCAAATGGTATCCCAAAAGAAGAATTTGAAAGTCTGATTATGGAATATCTTCCGATAACAGCAGAGCAGATACGGGATTACGCAGTATTTGATGAGGAAAACCAGACCTATTATTGGGTGCGACTTGGATGCTTTAATTATGCGCCTACCTTCTTTGGGACATCTCTGCCGGAGGTTGTCGACATCAAAGAAAATGAGGATGGGACGGTTACGTTAGCGGTGGAGGCAGTTTGCGACATGGTCATTTGCGATGATGCAGTCATTACCCATGAACTTACGGTAAGATTTGCAGAGGATGGCAGTTTTCAGTATTTGGGGAATGAAATCCTAAATGACGGAATTATGCAGATACCCGATTACCAATACCGGATTAAAGAATGATTTGATGATAATGGTGTTCTATGATAATCTTACATGTGTAAGAAAAGAAAGGAGGACACATGAAAAAATTAAAATTAGTTGGAACATTGGTAGCAGTTGTATTGATAGGCGGAGTAATATCCATTTCATTCATAAATAATAACATTGCCTATAAAGTGGAAAAGGAATTATGTGAAACACCACTGCCAGAGAAAACGGAACTGATAGAGTCAATATCACGGGCAGGGAAGCTGACAGGTAACGGAAACGGGATGCAATATTTTGGTGCGATTCTAATTCAGAGCGAGTTGTCCTTGAAAGAACTGGATGATTACTATTCGGATCACAGAAGCAATGAATGGGAGTATCTTGTGGAAATTCAGGAAGGACAGTCTATTGATGTGATTGACAACGAAACTCTGAATTTTGGGAAAGAAATAAATGACGCCGGATATTACATTGTATATTCATGGGAAAGCGAAAATTCTCTATTGAAAGAACTGGATATACGAGGACATTAAAAAGGGGGCTATATCAATGAAAAAATTTATGCTATGTATTATGGGCTCGCTCATTGCACTGTTTGTAGTATTTTGGTTTTGCATTTCGTATACGGTAAATTACAAGAAGACAACTTGCGATACATCTGTTTCGCCGGATGGAAAATACGAATTGACACTTCAGGCAGTCGGAGAACCAGACTGGCCTTTTGGTTCAGCAAGTGGACGATTAGTCCTTATGGAAGGCAAAGATAAGATATCTCAAACAGATTTTGAATTGCACAATGACGGTGGAAGCATCACCAGTAGTTGTTGGAAAGTTACATGGTATGAGGACTATGTAGAAGTAATCCTGTCAGGCGAAGAACAATTTGATGAGCAAGTCATTTTATATTTTGATGGTACGAAAGAAATACAGCAATTGACAGATATTGCAGATATTGAAGTGGACTATCCATCAGAAGAGAAATTAGATGAAAGCCGGGTTATAACCGAACAATCCTTTGAGGTGGATTTGAATGATTGGGGCGAGGTACGATTTGTGTCTTATCTACCGACTTATGATACGCTTTGGGAAGATGTCTCATTTGTGCTGGCTAAGGACAATCAAATTGTGTACCATTTCCCAGCTTATTTTGAAAACAATAGTACTGAGAATGATAACGTAGGTATGTTTGACAGCGTAGAGGCAGTTGGATTTCAGGATATAGATGGAGATGGTGCAAAGGATGTGATTGTCATCATAAACTATGTTACAGGAGCAGGACCGCAGGGAATGATGCCACGAAAGACCATTAGAATATTCAGTTCACAGGATAATGGTTTTGTCATTCAACACGATTTAATGGATGAATTAATGGAAAATATGAAAGAGGATGATATTTCTATTTCTGCGATATGTGATTATGTGACATTAATGGAAACAAATGAAATATATGATGGATATCGTACTATATATCAACAATACTTCGCAGACGAACGATGTGATTTTATGATATCATATAGCGCGAGTGGAAATTCCAGAGTTATCTTAAATGAGAATGAGGAAATAATAGAATTTCTTGCATATGACAGACTTTCGGAAAATGAAAAATGCGAATTATATGTTTTATACAGAAGTAAGAAAAACACAGATGGTTCATGGTATATCTCAGAGGCGGAGATCCTTGATATATTTGCATATAGTATGTCTACAAAAGATGTGGTCAGTAGTGGTAAAACATCATGGTCAGCGACTGGAAGTGAAGAGCATGAAATAAATTAAGATAAGCTTTTGATTTTAATTCGATTATCTACATGTGGTGTGAGGTGTTTTTATGAGAAAGTTTGTTAGAACGTATTCTCCATTTTTAGTATATTTTGTATGTGTGGCTTTGGCTTATTTTCTTTGTTTTTATTTATTTCCCAAATATAATGCGGCCTTAGCCTATTTGGGTTTTTTAATTATATATACATATATTGATATTGGGGTTTTTATTTTAGGTTTTTTTATGGGAAAAATCATTGTCAAACGCAGCATTGACATTAGCTTTTTGCTGTGCCTAATATATGCATTAATTTCGTTCGGGTTGATGCTCTTGATAGGTTCTCTGAAATACGTTTTTTATGATTATATGTATAGTAACTTTACGTTTACATTTTCAATCTTCATTGAATCATTAGGTGATAGAGATAGTTTGTTTGTTTCAATTGGGACATTTATATCTTTTTTTATTGGAGAAATTATAGAATACATCAATGATAAATCTAATTCTTGACGTATAGAACTGGATAATTGAAACGCTTTTATGCATAAAGTGAAAATAAAAAAATCGGGCAAAGGATTATACGACTATGACCTTTACCCGATTTCTTTATTTCCAGATATTCATGTCGGACAAGATAGACATGGTTATTTCAGTTGCGTTGCCTCCGGTAGCATCGCTGTCTGCACCAATGTTGGTAGCGAAAAAGTATGTATTATCTACAGTTTCGATATAGCCGATAAACCATCCGTTCACATCTTGGCCATCCACACGTCCGGTTCCGGTCTTTCCGTAGAATGTTCCGGCATCGGAAGAGGAAAGGCAGATGGCATCTTTTACTGCATTGATATTTTCAGGGGCGAAGCCAAGGCTGTTATTCTGCAACCTGGTTAGAAGTTCGACCTGCTCTATTGGGGAAATCTTCAAGGAAGATTCCATCCAATAAGTGGAGAAATCACCACTTATATTTTCGTTTCCATACCCAATTTCCTCAATATAGTTGGAAATGTCAGCGGTTCCAAGCTGTTCGTCCACAGATTCAAAATACCAATTCACGGAGGAATTCATTGCAGACTGTAAAGTCTGATCCGCATTCCATGCTTCAAATGGATAGGTTTCGCCATTCCATGCAATGAACGAATTTTCCGGTGTAATGATCTCTTCTTCCAATCCGAACAGGGCATCATATATCTTGTAGGTGGAGTTTGGAGCAACTCGTAAGGTGGCATGCTCCATGTCGTGTATGCTCCATGCATCATTTTCTAAATCATATAAAACAAAGCTACCTTTGTATTCTCCGAAGTATGTGGAGAGGTCTACATAGGTAACATTCTCAGAAGAGGAATCCCATTGGTAGTAGCTTCCATCTGCTGCGTATGTAGAAATAAAAGGTGCGAATCCAAGTAGAAGGACAGCAGTCAACATGAATGCAGTTGTACCTTTTATTCTCTTCATAAATGTCGGCTTCTCATAAGAGGCAATGTTAATAATTCTCCGTTTCATCTGCCCCATGTTTCCACCAAGGCCGGCAGAAAACGGAAAAGGAGTAAGTGAAACCTTCTCTGCAAAGTTAATCAGTGTATTGCCATAATCTTCGTAAGCATCCTCTTCAAGCATCTTCAAAACGGAGGTGTCACAGGCAACCTCTCTGTCATTACGCATTTCTTTCAGAGCGTACCAAACAAGAGGATTGAACCAATATACCACTCCAGCAAGGTTCATCAGATAACTGGCAATAGCATCATGGTGCTTGTAATGCTGCAGTTCATGTAACAGCATATACCGCATATCGGATTCGTTATAATCAGAGATCAGATGAATCGGAAGATAAATACACGGTTTCAAAAGTCCAACAATAATCGGGGATTTCAAAAATGCGGTACTGTAGACAGGAATATCTCTGTGAATCCCTATCTCTTCTAAGCAGTGATGATACAGTCTGCGGACTTCCTTGTTCTGAAGGGGAAGTGCAGATTTCTCCAAGTTGCGTAAACGGAGAGAGGATTTGATTACCAATATAATCATTGCAAAAATGCCTACAATCCATATCCCTAACAATATGTATCCGGCAATGGATGGTGTCTCGCTATTTACAGAAAGTGCGAAGTCATTCATCCAGTCTGTATTTCCTGCTGGATTAATTCCCACAGCTTCTCCTATAGCGGTTGCGGTACCAGAAGCAGGAGAGCTTCTTAAGTTACCAAGCCACGAGAAGATTTGTGGAAATCCGATGAGACGGAACGGTATAAAGGGAAATGTCAGCAACCCAAGAAGCAGGAACCACAGATTATACTGCATACGGCTGGAAAGGTTGTCTTTGAATATCCGCTTGGCTATCAAAAGAATTCCGATGATACCGCTGATAAATACATTGCATATTAAAAAGCGTATCATAAAATCAGCCACGTTAATTGCCTCCTTTTTTTGACCTCTTTGAAAGAAGGGAGCGGAGGGTATCTATTTCTGTTTCAGACAGTCTGTCATTTTCTATATAGGCAGACAGCATGGCAGTGATATCTCCGTCATAGTATCGTTCCAGAAAAGAATTGCTTTCCTGGCCGATGTATTCGCTTTCCTTCACGACTGGGGTGTAAACAAACACTCGGCTCTGTTTTTCATAAGTCAGAGCGCCTTTGGTCACAAGGCGTTTGATTAAAGTCTGTATCGTTTTCGGACTCCAGCTTGTGGTCTGTAATAATTTATCTGTTATTTCATTTGTACTGATCGGCGCATGTTTCCATACGATTTTCATAACTTCAAATTCAGCTTCAGAAATCTGTGGTAAATCGCTCATTTCAAATCCCTCCTTAAATCTTACAGTTGTAATAAAAATATTATAGACGCTATTTATGTGGTTGTCAATTTCAGAAAAAACAGATTGACTTGAAATCTTACTCGCGTAATAATTGAAATATTACAAGAGTAAAATTTGGAGATGGCAACAAAAAGAAAAGAACCAGAATCACAACGGATTAGCTGGTTCCTTTACTCGTTTGAATTACCTCTTTTATGTATAAGTGCTAAGAGGTATTCAATTGCTGGAAGAATCTCGGCTGCCTCTTGCTCATCACATTCCTGTAGCATCAATAACATCAGATATCACGGCATTTGTACTTGTGTTTCCACCGAGAAATGATGAAGAGAAATACATCATTTTACCATACTGTTGGATACCGGAAGATAATATGAGACTCCGTGTCAGAAGGGACCATGTTCCTTATGATGTGTGGACAGCAGAAGGGTGTCTTGAAACTACGGAAGGAAATGTCATTCATTATGGTTTTATAGAGAAATTTATAGAGGAACTTGGAACGAAGTACCATATAAAAGAAATTGCTTTCGACCGTTGGGGAGCAACGCAAATGGTACAGGATTTGGAAGGAATGGGATTTACTGTTGTTCCTTTCGGGCAGGGGTACAAAGATATGAGTCCGCCAACGAAGGAACTTATGAAGCTGACACTTGAGGAGCGAATTGCCCACGGTGGGCATAAGGTTCTTCGTTGGATGATGGACAACGTGTATGTCAGACAAGACCCTGCCGGAAATATCAAAATGGATAAAGAAAAATCCACAGAGAAAATTGATGCTGCAGCCGCAACCGTCATGGCACTTGACCGTGCAATTCGTAATCAGGGCAGCGAGGGAAGTGTATATGATGGCAGGGGAATTCTTGTTTTTTAAGAAAGAAAACCTCTCCGGCAGATGGAGAGGTTTGAAGGATCATGGTTTTGTTTATGTATCGGAATAAGAACTGCATTTTTCTTCCAGCATTTTGAAATTACAGCATCTTGCAGCAAGGGAAGAATCCGGCTTGGCAATGCACTTCTGGTATAATTTCAGGGCTTTGTTTTGCAGAGTGTCCTGAACATTGTCAATCAGGGCTTTTTCTTTCTGGAGAAGGTAAACATAGTCGGTTTTTTCCTTTTCGTTGCTGAAAGAACGGAAACTTCCTACCTGATTATATTTTAACTGAGTAAGGCAGTTATCAGGAACCGGAATCATATTATTGATATTTAATACCGCATAAAGATATCCGGTGGATTCATCCTGGAGTTTGTGGAAATCCAGACTGTTGGACATCTTCTGATGTTTTGGTTTTGCAGAGGAAATAGGGACATAGTAGTGGAAATCTCCGATAGTAAGAAGAATTCCCACATGGAGTTTCAAACGTTCCCCATACTCCACATATCCGACACGGGAATCAAACTGTGTCAGGTAATTTATGTATATTTTATCGGCAACGAACCAATCCATAGAGCCTCCTGAAAAGTAAAAAAGCGGGTGGATTACTCCACCCACTGCTGTTAACCGATTGTTTTAATTGGACAATCTAACCGCTTTTAAACGAGCATTTTAACTGGACGCTCTAACTGCTGCACAGATATTTCTATCTGTGTTTTTATTATATGCAATTTACAGCAAAAAATCAATGCCTTTAATTGCTAAATTTTTATGAATTTTTTCGATGTTTATAGATTCGATTTTATCACAGGCAGATACAAAAAGAAAGAGAGGGATAGCAGATGGGAATAAAAAGTTTGTTTGGTTTCGGTCAGGCGAGGGATAAGCCTGTACGGAATTACAGCAATGGTGAGTATTCGTTCAATTTCGGACGAAGCACCAGCGGAAAGAGCGTCAATGAAATGACAGCCATGCAGACTACTGCAGTTTATGCATACACCACAGTTTGGTATCAGGGCACAGGTTCAGCATTTGAAAGCCTATGCTTCCACAGTGGATTTGAAGTATAAATGCGTTGATCCGCGATTTAAGTATGTCACAAGAGGCTGTGCTGAATATGTGTAGTGGCTTGGACAGAAAGAAAATCCAGATGGAAGGGGATGGGCAGCAGGAGCCGGATATGGTGCAAAGATTATTACAATCTTAAATGCCATGATTGGAATTAAGAACGAGACAGCAGAAGCGGAAGAAGTCTGGTATCGTGTGCGTAAGACATGGGCGGATGCTGCTACACAGAAGGGGGCATTCCATAGTTTGGAAAATGCCAAGAGGTGTGCAGATGAAAATGAGGGATATTCCGTATTTGATGAATCCGGTAAAGTGATTTATTCCAATGCTACATTCACACCGTATCTTGTGAGAGTATCTATCGAAGATTTGAACATCCGCAAGGGTCCGGGAACAGACTACGACAAAACAGGTAAGTACACCGGAAAAGGTGCTTTCACTATTGTGGAAGAAGCAGAAGGCAAGGGTGCGAGCCTTTGGGGGCTTCTGAAATCTTATCAGAAAAATCGTGATGGATGGATTTCAATGGATTATGCCGAGAAGGTTTAGAAGCAAGCCGGACAGAGACAACAGGTTTCTGTCCGGCTGCTTTTTTCGGTTCCTGACAAGTTTGGGCAGAGTGAAAAAAGAGTGGGTGGAAACCGTAGAATTGCTTGACTTTACAGGGGTTTAGAGTGATTTATACACTACCAAAAACGAAAGGAGTACTTATTTATATGGTGAATGCAGGAACGATAAATAGGGTGGCTTTTTACTGCAGAGTCAACCATCGTGACAGAGACTATGAAAAATATCTGGACGATGTAATGAGGCGGTTGGAAGAAGAATATGGAAAACAGAAATGGGATTTGCAGATATTCTTTGAGGAAGCTTCAGGAGCCGACCCGAACAGAAAAGAATTTAATCGTCTGAAAGCGGAAATCGCAGCAAAGAAGATAGATGTGGTGGTTACCATGAGGGCTGCCACGATTGCCCGTAACTGGGGACAGTTTATGGAGTTCATGCTGATTTGCAGTAAGAAAAATGCGGATGTGGTGTGCATTGACAAGGTAGAAGATGCACAGGCCATTTTCCGAAGAATTCATGAGTTTAAGAAAAGGTTTTTTGAAGGAAGTGATGTAACGTGCGAGTAAAAGTGATTAACAAACGACCAGCTTCGGTCTTACAAAAGAAAAGGGTTTGTGCTTATGCCAGAGTTTCCACAGACAGCAGAAGACAGGAAGACTCTCTTGAAAACCAGATGGAAACCTATGAGAGACTGATTACTGGAAATCCGGAATATAAATTTATCGGAGTATTTGCTGATTAGGGTATATCCGGCTATTGTGAAAACCGCCCACAGTTCCAGAGAATGATGGAGAAGGCAAGGGCAGGAGAAATTGATTTAATTATTACAAAATCCATATCGAGATTTGCAAGAAATACCGTCACCGTTCTAAAGTTCGCAAGGGAACTGAAAGAACTGGGTGTCGGTAATTTTTTTGAAGAACAGAACATTAACACTCTATCAGGGGACGGTGAAATGATGCTTGCCGTCCTCGCTTCTTTTGCACAGGAAGAAAGCAGAAGCATGAGTGAAAACACTAAATGGTCCATTCGGAAGAAGTTTGAGAGAGGGGAAGTGATGATTACCACCTCTCGTTTCCTCGGTTATGATAAAAACGAATATGGAGATTTGATTGTGAACCGAAAGGAAGCGGAAATTGTCAGTCTGACTTTTGACCTTTATCTGATGAATGTTGGCTCGTCAAGGATTGGGGAACTGCTTGATTACCTGGGCGTGAAAATGGTGACGGGAACTACATGGGAAAGTGGGACCATCAACGGGATGCTTTGCAATGAAAAGTACAAAGGGGATTTCCATCTGCAGAAGTATTATACCCCTGAAAACAAAAGAAACTATACAAGGAAAAACAACGGGGAAGTGCAGAGTTATTACATTTCGGAAAACTACGAGCCAATCGTAACGCCTGAGGTATGGGAAAAGGTGCAGGAAGTCAGGGAACAGCGGAAGCGTGACAGGAATATCGGACAGGACAGCACAATGAAGTTCCAGAACCGCTATCCCTTAAGCGGAATGCTGATTTGCCCTTACTGCGGAAAAACGCTCCGGCGCAGACAGGTTTACAAGAAGAAAATTCAATGGCTCTGCAGCACCTACATTGAAAAGGGAGTCAAGGCGTGTAAAGGGATACGAATTGATGATGCAGAATTGCAGGGATTGAATATTGCGGAACAGACAGTAGTTGAGGAGGTGATTAAAAATGGCAAGAAGCATTACTGTTATACCAGCAAAGCAGATTTCGACTGCGGAATCAGGAACAGCACAGTCAGTGCAGAAATTGAAAATGGCAGCGTACTGCCGAGTGTCAACCGACCAAGAAGAACAGTTATTAAGCTATGAGAATCAGGTCAATTATTACACAAATTATATTAGCAAAATCCTCTTTATGAATATGTAGGGACTTATGCGGATGAAGGAATTTCGGGAATCAATACCAAAAAGAGGGATGAATTCAACCGCATGATTGCTGATTGCAGGGCGGGGAAAATAGACATGATTATTACTAAGTCCATTTCCCGATTTGCAAGAAATACGCTGGACTGCTTGAACTATGTGCGAGAATTGAAAGATTTGGGGATAGGGATTATTTTTGAAAAGGAAAATATCAATACCCTCGATGCAAAGGGCGAAGTGCTGCTGATCATTCTTTCCTCACTGGCACAGGATGAGAGCCGGTCCATTTCAGAGAACTGCACATGGGGAATTCGTAGAAGGTTTGAAACAGGAAAACACAAAATGAGTACAAAGCGTTTTCTTGGCTACGATACGGATGAAACGGGGAAGCTGGTAATCAACAGGACACAGGAGCCGATTGTAATTCGGTTGTATCAGGAATTCATGGACGGAAAAACAACCGATTACATCAAGAGGATTTTTGAACGAGAAGGCGTGAAAAATTGGGATGGCGGTACGAAGTGGCAGTCCACAACCTTAATGAGTATGTTGGAAAATGAAAAATACAAGGGTGATGCCTTGCTGCAGAAAAGTTATACGGTGGATTTCCTCACCAAGAAACGGACGCAGAACAAAGGGAAAATTCAGATGTTTTATGTGGAGGATGACCATGATGCCATCATTTCAAAGCGGATATGGGAATGTGTACAGCTTGAAATAAAACGCAGGAAAAAGTATCTGGAGGAGCATGGGACAAACTCCTATTCCCACCGGCCGGAAAGCAATCCATTTGCATTCAAGATAATTTGCGGAGACTGTAATAAAGTATTTGCACGGAAAGGCTGGCGGAGCAGCACAGGTGTTGACCGGAAGGTATGGCAGTGCAGTGAGCGGTACAAGGTTAAGGGTGTGGTAGGCTGCACTAACCGACATGTAGAGGAGGAGACGTTGGTAAAAGCGTATTTATTGGCTTGGAACGCATTGGTTGAGAACCGAGAAAGCTTTCTAGAATGGTGGCAGAAGCAAATACAAGGAGAGGATTTGTTGGCCGGATATCGGGCGGAGAAGTTTATGGAGTACACGGATGGAGTAGAGCCGCTAGTGGAAATGGATACGAACTTTATGTTGAAGATATTGGATCATATAAAGGTGTTTGAGGATGGAGTGCTGGTGGTGGTGTTCTTGGATGGGACGGAGATTGAGTGCAAATAAATATGAAAAACAGAAGTGTATAAAGTCATTCCATATTTATTTACAAAAGGAACTGGTGCTTTCCGTTGCAGTATGTTATAATTGTTGTCAACAACATTGTTTACAACGATGAATAAGCGGAGGAAGAAAATGTCTGATGTCAATAAATTATTAGAGAGAGCAATATATGAAATAGATTTTGTTGAGGTGGATGAAATATTTTTGGTTAAAGATTTGTTCAAAGGCTATGAGTGGAAACGCATTCCACGAAGTGACAGATTGTTGCTAGGAACTTTATTCTTGAATTATGTAAATACCGTTTCTGGAGTAATAAAACCGATTGAAAAGACGTCTTCTAATCAGCAGCAATATAAAAAAATAGCAGATAGGATTGAGAAATAAAATGCCAAATATAGTGATATTTTCATTTTTTTCGGGTGTGGGAATTTTAGATTTAGCATTTGAAAAAAATGGTTATGAAATAGTGTTTGTAAATGAGTATGAAAGTTGTTTTATGGAGGCATATAGGTTTTCTAGAAGAAACTTACTAATAAAAGAGCCTCGTTTAGGATATTCAAATAAAAGTGCTTTGGTTTATACAAAGGGTAAAAATAAGCAGAAATTAATAAGAATGATTCAAGAAGAAAAAGCAGCAGGCAATGTTGTTGGATTTATTGGAGGACCTCCCTGTCCAGATTTTTCGATAGGAGGAAAGAATAGAGGTGCATCGGGGAAAAACGGAAGATTAACAAAAACGTATTTTGATTTGATTGTTAGATGCAAACCGGATTTTTTTCTATTTGAAAATGTGAAGGGACTTGTAAAAACGGAAAAGCATAGAAGGTTTTACAATGAAATGAAAATGAAAGTAACGCATAGTGGTTATGTAATATCTGATAAGGTTGTGAATGCTTTAAGTTATGGGGTTCCGCAGTTTAGAGAGAGAATTTTAATGGTGGGATTTTGGGGAAATGATTTTAGAAGAAAAGGAGTGCTTAATGTTGACGAGAGAAACTACTTTAGCTTTCCGTGGGAGAAATATAAACAATTTGACATAGAAAAAATTCTAAGCTTAAATTGGCCGGTTGCTGAAGAATTTAAGGAAAATAGTAAGCGAGATTTTGTGTATGACGTACCGGAATCGTTAACAGTAGAATATTGGTTTAGGAAAAACAAGGTCACGGAACATCCAAACCAGAATAAGGTGTTTTCTGTGAAGGATGGATTAGAAAAAATCAAAAGAATATTTGAAGGTGATACAAAAAGAAAATCGTTTAAGAGACTTCATCGCTGGAAATATTCTCCAACAGCAGCATACGGAAATAATGAGGTGCATTTACACCCTTATAAAGTACGTCGATTATCAGTTGCTGAAGCAATGGCAATACAATCTTTGCCAGAAAAATTTATTTTACCTAATGATATTCCTTTGACAGCTATGTTTAAGATGATAGGAAATGGTGTTCCTTATTTGATGGCTGAATGTATAGCAAAAACACTTAAAGAACTTGTTAGTCAAGTATATGATGTGTAGAAAGGACAAAAAAATGGAGCATAAACAAATAAAAATTAGTCCAAGAGTAATTAAGCATTTAGGAAAGGATTTAATTACCACTTCCGAAGTGGCTATTATTGAGTTGATAAAAAATTCCATTGATGCTAAAGCACCAAATATAAAGCTTCTGCTTTTTGAAGATGGTAACATGTTAGGTGGGGCAGAAAAATTTTCAATTCCTGTATGCATGGATGACATATCCGAACTAGTACCCCGGTCTCTTTTGGGTGAGCCTTTGTTGATTGTTGAAGATAACGGTAAAGGTATGAATGAATTTCAACTGGAAAAAGGGTTTCTGGAAATTGGGACAGACTTGAAAAACAATAATGGTGAGACAACGTTGGGAGAAAAGGGTATCGGTAGATTGGCGGTACAACGATTAGGAAAATATTTACTGGTTGAAACTGCATCTGAATCAGAACCGTTTGCTACATTGACGTTCATTAATTGGGATGAAATAAGTAGTGCTAGTAATAGTGATTATTTTG
Source organism: Clostridium sp. AM28-20LB (assembly GCF_003480665.1). Lineage (NCBI taxonomy): Bacteria > Bacillati > Bacillota > Clostridia > Eubacteriales > Clostridiaceae > Clostridium > Clostridium sp. AM28-20LB. The sequence goes on from NZ_QUJN01000004.1 coordinate 169,071, forward strand.
TTCCATATAAAAAAGTAAGGAAAATGGGAGAGAGTTATACAAGATTATGGATTCTAGGAATTAATATTAGCGATTTTTTAGAAACTCCGGCTCAGATGGTATTACATTTTGATAATTCAAGTTTAGTAGTTAATAGAGAGTTAAAATCGGCTATTAATTTTTTGATTTCACCTTTTAGTAAAGTAAATAAGAAAACTACAATTCAAATGTATTATAACAATATAGAATTAGATATTGATTTTCCGGATAAAATGTTGCAACTTTCGGAGAGCATTCATAAGTTTAGAATTGTTGAAAATGGGGGAGAAATACTATTAAAGTATGAACTTAGTTTGCAACCTTGGTATATAGAGCGTGTTCATAGAGTTTTGGCGAAGCCTGAAGCATTTAAACGGCTCAAAAAAGAGCATAGATTTTATAAAGAATTGTTAGATACAAATAGAGATAGAATCGAAAATGTTCTTGTACAAGAAGTGCGTTACGATGAGTTGTTTGACTTAGTTGCACAGACATTTTATGACATGTTCGAGCTGGGTATAACAGATAAAAATATAAGAAAAGAGTTTGCGGAACAAAAAGCAAATGAATGTATGAAAGCACTAATAAAAATAGTGCCTATTTCGGGTGAAATTTTTTCGTTTAAACAGAATGCAGCAATAGGAGAGAACATAATAATTGAGTCTTTAAAAGAAATCGAAAAAGATCAGGAATATAATTTAAAAGCATTAAAGGAGTTTTTAAAGGATTATAATGGTATAAAGCTATATCGTGATGTATATAGAATCGGCTTTTTGGGAGATAAGGAAAATGACTGGATTAAACTGCAACAATTCAGGACGAAAGGTCAACAATGGTATAGATTTGATTTGGGTAATACAGTAGGATATGTTTCAGTAAGAGATCCAGAGCAGAAAAATATTCAGGAGATTAGCTCTCGACTAGATATAAATCAGAATGAAGTTTCTTATGCATTTAAGATGCTGATAGGTATTGTTTTCAATAATTTATTTTATGAATTAAACAGAAAGTCAAATGATATTATTAAAGTCTTGCTTACTGAAAATGGATTATTGGAAGATAATATATCGAAGCGTGTAAAGAAAAATTCAACGGACATTGAAAAGTTCATTATGCGTAATAAGCGAGTAATGGCTGAGATGCAGAAAATCACTAAAGAATTTAGTGGCAATATTAAAATTGAAGGTGAAAAAGCATCTATGCCAATCAGTTTGTATGAAAAGATGGAAAAGGTTTTTCAAAATGTTACAGAGCATTTTGGAGAAAACGAAAAGGTACAAAAGCAAGCAGCTAATTTATTAGTAGAAGCGGATGAACAATTAAAAGCAATAGAAGTAGAGTCTTACAACAATTACAAATTAATGGCAAATGGATTAATAACGGAGACAATTACGCATGAGTTGCATTCTATTAGTAAAACGGGTATAGATGAAAATATCGAAGAACATTTTGGCTATTTGAAGGATTACTTTGTAGCACAAAAAAACGTAAAAGTTTATAACACACATGTTTACCCGATTCAAACAAGTTATTCAATTGTTGCAGGAAAAATGAATGATGTGGCGAATTTATATTCTTTTCTAGAGAATACGTTTATCAAAAAAGGTACTTACGATGAATTTATACTTCAACAAATACAAGTAGTTGTAAAAAACATAGAAGAAAATCTGGTAAAAACAATCAAGGATAATGACATTAATATAGTTTGCAAAACAGAAGGTTTATCGTGGTTTGTTCCTAAAGGCGTTTTAATACATGTTTTTTACAATTTGTTTAATAATTCAATTTACTGGATTGATAAAAGAAGAAAATTTGCGGAGGTAGATAATGTATATGAGTATTCGGAAAGGGATCAGATAACAGTAGAACCATATGGAAGTGATATCGTGGTATACGATACAGGAACAGGTGTAATTAAAACGATGGAGGATATTTTGTTCGAACCTCTAGAATCTGGTAAGCCAAATCATGAAGGCAGGGGAATGGGGTTATATATAGTGAAGAAAATATTAAATTCATTCAATGCAAATATCGAATTACTATCTGAACGAAATTCATATGGTAATCGTTATAAATTCCTTATATCTATGGTAGATGAGGAGGGTTAAAATGGCTATAACATATGATAAATTTTTTAGAATTACGAACTGCGATACTATCATATTTTTAGAAGATGATTTTGCGTTTAAAAATAGCAAAGAAAGCCTTTTTTATGGACTGGCAAGATTAAATGGTAATAGTCGAGAAAGATTGTATGTTGAATTAAAGGATGCAGGCGCAGATTTTGTAGATGAATTGCAGGAATATAGTGCCACTGTGAGTGGTTATATAGAGGCTATTGATTGGGAAAATGAGATACCTAGGGATGATATTGAAACGTTGTTCTCAATTATTGAAGGAGGCGGTCAAGATGGTGGCCTCATAGGAGTAAAACTGCGAAAAAATTATGCAAATATTGACGTAAAGGACATGGTAAAGTTTGCTTCAATATTGAATCAATACGGGTTGGGTGTTCAGATTCCAAGTTATTTTGAACAAATCTTCAATGATTATATTTATAATGATGGTGAATGGAAAAAATACAAGATATATACAAATTTTAACGCAAAAACGAAAGATTCCTTTGCGAAGGACTTGAATGAGTATGGCCAAGCGAATAAAACGATAATATGTATCATTGATAATCAGTTGGAAGAAGAACAAAGAGCTAATGAAATTCTACAAGAAATTGAACAAATTAATGAGAATGGTAGAAAAAATATTGTTGCTGCTATTTTGAGTTCTAAAGAAAAGGAAGAAAAAATTAGCAGTAAAGTTTTTGCAGAGCATGTGTCAAAGGATGCACCAGATGGTTTGCAGATTGCATTGGCTAAGAGTGCATATAGTTTGCTACTATTCAAGTTGAAGAATGTATATCAGAAGATATTAGAAGAAGCTTTTGATGACGCTATAGTAAACAAGGACATTGCATACTATTTTGCTAAGATGGCATCTAATGAAGGTGTTACAAATTATAAGGTAGTAACGGATTGGCTCAATTTACTATTTCAATATAAACTTAACGTAAATAATGAAATATTTGATATTATAAGGCTTACTCAAATGATGGATATATTGAATGATGAAGATATTCAATATTCAAGTGAAATGCAAAAATTGAATACATTTGAAGCGTTTGATTTAAGCATTAATCAATATTACCAACCTCCGGCTGCCGGCGATATTTTTAGAGATAGTAACGGGAATTATTATATTCTTGTAGGACAAGATTGCGATCTAATGATTAGCCAATCGCGTAGTGGAAATAACGCTGTGATAGAATTGGTTAAGGCTTCGGTTGTTAGTCAAAAGGATATTGAAAAATATGAGAAAAATTTGGAGTATATGTATGTTAATAATTTTAGGGAGTCCGATACAGAGCAGCCGAAAGGGTTAGAAATCAAATATTCATCAAGGGTATATCTTGATAATGTAGTTATACGATTATGTTGTTTTAATAAAGACGGAAAATGTAAAATAAGTTTAAACGAAAAACTTGATCCTGTAATACAGGATATAATATCGCCATACTTGTGTGATACATATGTAAAAATCCAACAGTTTTTGAGAAATATAGATGAACTTAAACAAACAGTTGGTGATAAAATGAATGCGGTTCTGGAGTCGGAATTTTCGCCGCGATTAACATCTATCGTGCATTATGAAAAAGATCAAGATGGTTGCATAGAATATCCGTATAGAAGAATTGGCCGATTGAACAGAAGCTATGTATTGTATTTGTATAAATTGTTCTTAGAATACAGAGGGAGACATCCGTTTGATTGTATTAATTTGACACGCCATGCAAGCTTAACAATACCTGTGGTTGGCAGTAATATAGAACTTCCGATAGAAGTGATTTTGTCCACGAATCGGGAGGATAATAGAAAACACTATTGCAAAAAATTAGATTGGTATATATATCCAAACAATTTAGAACAGGTAATAAAGGAATTATTTAATGAAGCTGTTCAAATAAAAGATTCGAAGTTACTTGTTTTGACAGATAGTGAAAATAACATAGAATGTACTGGTAATAAAAAGATAATCCTTACTAAAACTAAAAAAGGTGTACAACTTCAGTTGAAGTGACATGCAATAAGTGTCGAGATGCTCTCTATAGTGGGGAGGTTTACCTATCCCCACTATAGAGATAGAAATAATTTCGCAAAAGCTACCAGTTTCGCTATTTAGTATAAGAAGTAACTTTCACCGCATGTGGAGACGGTAGTCTTGATGTCAAGAAAATAAAATCAAGTGCCAGAAAGCGGTGTATTTCCGGGCTTTTTCGGAGGGTTGGATTTGAAGCCAGACTTCCGAAAAAGCTCGGTTTTCTTATATTGAAACATATCTACTGCAAAAAGTGTGTCAGGTTGTAACCTCGGATTAGATGTCACGATTTGAGACAGTGGATTAGATGTCAGGCATTTTGGGATGATTTTTGGAAAATGAAAACGGATGACAACCAATCCGGCAACTCGACCATTTTGGGTGTTTGTAGGCAATGGGATAGATGTGAAGGAAAAGCAGATTAAATCGGAGGTCAGAAAAATATAAAATGAACAAATATAGAATTATTTTTAGCCCAACAGGTGGAACTGAAAAGGTAGCAAATACGATGACAAAATTCTGGAATGAAGTGAAAGACATAGACCTTTCAAAAACAGATTTGGATTTTAGTTCCATTTCATTAACAAAAGAAGACATAGCTGTGATTGCAATGCCTTCTTTTGGTGGAGTAGCACCACAGCTTGCATTAGATCGGCTTGCGAAGATGAAAGGTAATCAGTGTAAGTGTGTGATTGTTGCTGTATACGGAAACAGAGCATATGAGAATACGCTTGTACAGATGGAAGATTATGCTGTTAAAGCAGGTTTTCATGTGATTGCAGCTGTATCAGCAGTTGCGGAGCATTCTATTTTGCATCAGTATGCGACCGGAAGACCGGATGAAAATGATGACAATCAATTAACTGAATTTGGTAATCAAATATTAGAAAAAACGGGAAGTGGTAATGAATCTACGCCAAGCATTCTGGGGAATAGACCATATAAAAAATCTAGTGCAGTTCTGATTCCAAAAGCAAATGCTTCATGCTCTGGTTGTGGATTATGTGCGGATAAATGCCCTGCAGGAGCAATTGACAGGAAAAAGCCAGGAATGACAGATAAAAGTAAATGTATTTCATGTATGCGGTGCGTAGCCGTATGTCCAAAGCATGCTCGGAAGGTAAGTGGCTTTATGACGGCAGTTGCGGGTATGGCAATTAAAAAGGCTTGCTCAGTCAGAAAAGAATGTGAATTGTTCATATAAATCGAAATTTATCGACAACTCCACTTATTTTATATCCTGCATATCTCCATATTTATCTTTCAGACTTTCTATTCCGCTAATTACAGAGAGGAAACATGATTGATCTGTATCCATTTCAAAAGAGAGAACATTATTAATGTCAGGCCTTTCCTGAGATTTACCCTTTACCGTTGCATGTCCAGAAGAACCCATTGTTAGGGTAAATATTAAATCGTTTTCTAAGAGCAGTGCATACCGATATGTTCCGGTGCGAGAGTGATTGCAGGGATTAACGATTTGGCGACATTAGAGCCGCTACTGGAAAAGCAGTGGTCGGAAAAGAATAAGATAAAACCGACAGAAGTTTCTATTGGTTCTCATAAGAAAGTGATTTGGAGATGAGAGAAAGGACACGAGTGGGAAGCTGCTGTTAAGAGCAGGACAATAAATAAAACAGGTTGCCCGTATTGCAGTGGGTACATACTCCTGAAAGGGTTTAACGATTTGCAGACAACACACCCTGAAATTGCTTCGGAGTGGTCGTAGAAGAACTTGCCATTGAAGCCTGATGAAGTAAATGCAAAGTCGAGGAAAAATGTCTGGTGGAGATGCAGTAAATGCGGTAACGAGTGGAAATCTGTTATCAATGCCCGTGTGAAAGGTACGGTATTGCGGTATGGAAAAATCCCATACCGCAGATAGTATGTTAGGTGAGATGGTACAAAGTTATACTGTCAGAAATAATATTTTCAAAAAAATTAGAAGATGTTAATCTGTCAGTTTGTTTTCTTCACCCCAAACACAAAGCTGATCTAACACTACCATTAGTGACTTGCCACGTTCCGAAAGACAGTATTCCACCTTGGGTGGAATTTGAGGATATTCAGTACGGATAATCAGTTTGTCAGACTCTAGTTCCTTGAGATTGGTACTTAATGTTTTATCGGAAATTGTTTTCAGATAACGCTTCAGCTCATTGAACCTTACAGTTTTAAATTCCATTAAACAATAAAGAATGACCATTTTATGTTTGCCGGAAATCAGGGACAAGGTGTAAGCAAAGCCTGTATCTTCAAAATTGGCATTTTCAATGTAGTTTTGTATCATTACACTTTCTCCTTGGATAGTACCTATCATTTTGACCAGTACTTGAAATTCTGAATTGATTGGATATAATTATAAGCAGGATAAATAATTCTGTCAATTTAATTTTAAGGAGAGATTATTATGAGAACAAAGTTGAAAATTACGGAAGGAATTTTTCCTATGCCAGTGTTGATGGTGGCAACTTATAATGAGGACAACAGTGTGAATGTAACTGCCGATGAGAGCGTTATGGTAGACGGTAAAATTGATATTTCCAAGGTAAATGCCATTGCATTTGACCCTTATGCTCATGGTTACTACAAGGTTACAGAGCGTGTGGGTGAAGCTTTCAAAGATGGGTTAAAACTGAAAAAGTAAAGCTACAGGAAAGAAAAATTGATTAAGAGAAGATTCTTTCATAAAACATAGACACAAAATTTAATATTATATGGAGAATGGCACAGGTGCTAAATTCGGTAATCATCAATAAAATAATAGCCAAGCTGGGATATATATCCATGCTTGACTACTATCTAACAGTTTGTGAAAACTAAAGAACCGCCTTGGTACGGAACCGTATGCCAGGTGGTGTGGGAGGTCGGTAGATAAAATAATTATCTACCTCCTACCCGATTTTAGAAATTAAGAAAGTTCTGCCACATTCTTGTAGCCCGGATGGAATTAATCATCAATGCCGTATTTGTTTTCCAGCGCTTCTTCTGCTAATTCCAGTTCATCTTCCAGTTTTTCAATCGCGCGTTCTCTCGCTTTGTATATCTCGAAGCTAATCTCTTTCATCTGGTAAGCATACTCAAATTCATCATCAAGTTTATCCAGTTCGTCATCAACTGCGTCTACCTGTTTTTTCAAAGCGTAGAATTGTTCGTGATTCTCAGATGCATTTGTAGATGTTTTTGCATTGTTTACACTTTTTGTTATATTACGGATATCGTTTTCATAAGAAGAGAAATCATAATCCATTTCGTTCGCATTCTCTACTGCGTTTTCTGTGTTGCTGATATTATCATCATTGTCATCTGTATTTGATGTTACAACTTCCTGTGTCTTAATTTCTATATCTTCTGCTGCTCTATTATTGGATGAAGTGCATCCTGTAAAAGCAAATATTAATGTGAGAGATAATAAAACTACTAATATTTTTTTCATAACGTGTTCTCCTTCCGTCTCTTGGATGTTTTGTTTTTGCTGTTATATGTATCATATAGGGGGAAGATTAAAAAAAGATTAAAACAAATAGTAATTTCAAAAAATGAAAAAAGGACTCTAGCACACGAAAATGATTGGTATTATAATAATTACATTATGAGATTACTGATTGTAGAAGACGAGAATGATTTAAGAAACATTGTCAAAAAAAGGCTTGTCAAGGAACATTACAGTGTAGATGCCTGTGGGGATGGTCTGGAAGCGATGGATTATATCGATATGACTTCCTACGATGGTATTATTCTTGACATCATGTTGCCGGGAAAGGACGGATATGAAATCTTAAGAGAATTAAGGCAACGAGAAGATGATACACCGGTTCTGTTACTGACAGCAAAAGACAGCATTGAAGACCGTGTCAAAGGACTGGATCTTGGTGCCGATGATTACCTGATCAAACCATTTGCATTTGAAGAACTGCTTGCAAGAATCCGTGTCATGATGCGTAGAAAGCCACAATTTACATCCAATCAACTAAAAATAGCAGATCTTATTCTGGATCGTGACACAAGAAAGGTTACAAGAGCCGGAAATGAAATTGATCTTTCTGCAAAAGAATTTATGGTTCTGGAATGTCTTATGCGCAACAAAAATATCGTAATGACAAGACAGCAGATTGAACAGAATGCGTGGGACTTTGATTTTGAAGGCGGTTCCAATGTGATCGACGTATACATTCGCTATTTGCGAAAAAAAATCGATGCACAATATGAACAAAAACTCATCCACACTGTTCGCGGTGTTGGATATGTAATGAGGGAAAACGAATGAAACAGATGACGATCAAGAAAAAAATTACGCTATGGTACACCGGAATCATCGCCGTAGTTCTTGGGACTATTCTAGTTCTCTTCCTTCTTTTTGTGGATAGGATTGGAATTTCTGCGACAGAAGAAGCAATCAGTGCCGCAGTGACCGGATTCTCTTCAAATATTAATTTTCAGGATGATTCCTTTTATCTTGACGGCGATACCGAATTTTACGATAACGGTATTATGTTTTGTATTTATGACAAAAACGGACGATTACTTTATGGAACGATTCCAGCCCAATTTCCAGAAGAAACTATCCTCATGTCGAATACACCGCGAACGATAAGCGAATCAAATCGAAAATGGATGATATATGACAGCGTTTACACTTACGGTGATGATGACGAAATGTGGGTACGAGGAATTACCTCTGTACATTCTATAGAACTTTTCATACAGACATCCGAGAAAATGCTGTTGATTGTATTCCCATTACTCATTATTCTGATCGGGGCCATCGGATATTTTATGATCAAGCAGGCATTGAGACAGGTGGATCGTATCTGCGATGAAGTTGAAAACATCAGCAATGGAAAAGATCTTTCCAAACGATTGTCTCTGCCAAAAGCAAAAGATGAATTATACGAATTGTCGAAGAAATTTAACGAAATGTTCGAGCGCTTGGAATTTTCGTTTGAGAAGGAACGTCAATTCACATCAGACGTATCCCATGAATTGCGGACTCCCGTTGCTGTTATCATTTCCCAGTGTGAGTACTTATTGGAAAATGAAAACTTATCTGCGGAAGATAAGGAAGAGATTGCAGTCATCTTAAGGCAGGCAAAACGAATGTCAAAGCTGACAAGAGAAATGTTAATGATCGCCAGAAACGAACAGGATGAGCAGCATCTGATGGAAAAACTGGATTTTGGATTATTAAGCGAACTTGTAATAGAAGAACTGCAGACAAAAGCACAGGAAAAAAATATTGAGATCACCCTGCAAAAGCAGGACGACTTATTTATGAATGGCGACCAGACATTGATTTTGCGTATGATGATGAATTTAATAACCAATGCCATCAATTACGGAAAAACAAATGGACATATTCATGTTATCCTGAAGGGCGAAAATGACCAGATTGTCGGTGAAGTGAAAGATGATGGTATTGGAATAAGTGAGGAACACCTGGACAAAATCTGGGAGCGTTTCTATCGCATAGACAAAAGCCGTTCCAGAGAAAATGGCGGTACCGGTCTCGGCCTTTCTATGGTGCGCTGGATTGTAAACCTCCACAATGGAACCATTCACGTCGAAAGTATCGAAGGTATCGGAACGAGTTTTATTTTCCGATTTCCGAAAATATAATGAGTACAGCTATCGTAATCTATTTTGGAAAATGGATAAAATCTGTCATTCCGATAAACCTCATTGTACTGTTACTACTTGGGCATGCCCTGCACCCTTGTATTTGCCCTTATCAGAGTCCATAAACGCTGGTGGGACGATATAACACAAGGGAAACAATAAGGGAAAGCTCACCTGCGATAAACCCAGTGTTTTCAATGGTTTGAGGAGAATTTAATAACAAAATATAATAGTTATTAAATCTCTTAAAACAGGTGAAATCTCAATCGAGATTGACAGAGGTAATGAAATGTTTGAAGAATTAGGAATTAGTTTTGGCACAGCACTAATCGTATTACTTGCATTATATTTTATAATTAAATGGGCGGTCAAAAATGGAATAAAAGAAGCCTATAGGGATATTACAGGGAAAGTCACTACCGAGGATATTGAGGCAGAACAAATATGTAACGAAGAGGAAAAATAGTTAATAAAGAGAGGTGCATATGCTATGCCAGGTATACTCGTGGTTGAAGATGATGAAAATTTAAATCGTGGAATTACATTTTCATTGCAAAAATCCGGATATGAGGTTTTTTCAGCAGAATCAGTGAAAAAAGCGAAAAGAATTGCAAGTGATAATAATGTGGATGTTACCATTTGTGATGTGAATCTTCCGGATGGGAATGGACTGGAATTTGTAAGGTGGATGAGATGCAATTATAATACATACATTATTTGTCTTACAGCACTAGATCAGGAGATGGATCAGGTCATGGGATATGAAGCAGGGGCAGATGATTATATTACAAAGCCGTTTAGTCTTTCGGTACTTCTTTTGAAAATAGAAGCACATTTCCGCCGCAGACAGGAGAAAACGGAAGCCGGAAAGATGATTTCGGGAGATATCGTATTTATCGCAGGAGAAATGAAAGTCCTGATAAAGAGTCGTGAAACCAGTCTGACAAAAACGGAGTTGAAAATGCTGACTTTTTTTCTTCAGAATCCGAAACAGATTCTTTCAAAAACACAAATATTGGAAAATGTGTTTGATCTGGAAGGGGATTTTGTGGATGAAAATACAATCGCTGTCAATATCAGAAGACTCCGTGAGAAAATCGAAGACAATCCGGCTGCACCGGTCTATATAAAGAATATCAGAGGTCTTGGGTATATATGGAATCAGGAGGTAAGGCAGTGACAAAGAGATATCGCAAGAAGATTACAGTAGCGCTCTCCTTGGTATTACCTGTCATAGTATTGTTTGCAATATTAAATTGCTTTACCACGTATGTGTTTTATGAAGATTATAAATATAAAATGAATCTTATGACAGAGATTGCTGCAAAGGAAGAATTTTCCGGGCTGGATGCTGTTTCGGAATTGCTTAAGGATAAGGATATTGAAACTAACGAACAGGGAAGGCGATTATTGGAGCAATATGGATACTGGGGGAATAAAGGGAATGCATTTTATTCGCAATTCCGGCATCAGGTTATGGTGACCGGTGCTGTAAGCACTGTGATATGCGTGCTTCTTTTGACTTTTTTACTTTATTGGAAGAAAAAAGAAGATGCGTGTCATCAGAAAATTTTAGACCAGTTGGAAGAAATTCTGATCAGATTCCGTGAAAATAAATTTGATGATTTACTGAAAACGGAAAATCATGCAGAACTGGAAAAATTGAATGACCAGCTTGAAGCAATCGGACATCATATTCAGTTGATAAAGGAAGAATCAAGGGCAGAAAAGGAGAACACGAAAGAAATGGTTTCTGATATTTCTCACCAGTTAAAAACACCGGTTGCAGCTTTGGATACATGTTTTAGTGTGCTGATGCAGAATGACTTAAGTGCCACAGAACAGGAGGAGTTTCGTATCCGTTGTCGGAGTGCTCTGGATGGACTGGAGACATTATTGCAGTCGCTTCTTGAAATATCCAAGATGGAAACTGGACTGATTCAGATTAATAAGAAAAAACTTCCGCTTATGGATACTGTCATATCTGCTGTGAACTGTACTTATCCAAAAGCGGATGAGAAAGAAATTGAATTCGTTTTTGACTATGCAAAAGAGCTGGAAACATGCATGGTTATGCAGGATAAAAGATGGCTTGGTGAAGCTGTGATCAACGTTCTGGATAATGCAATCAAGTACAGCCCGGATGGTTCAAAAATATTTATCCGGTTACAAAAAAGAAACGATCTTGTAAGAATGGAAATTGAGGATCAGGGAATTGGTATTCCGCAGAATGAGTATCACAAAATTTTTCAACGATTTTACAGAGGAAGTTCCAGGAAGGTCATGGAAAAGAGTGGTACAGGAATCGGACTTTTTCTATCGAGAGAAATTATCGAAAAACACGCAGGTACGATTACGGTAACCTCCGGTAAAAAGAAAAAAGGAAGCACGTTTGTGATTCAATTACCATATGATTACTTCCTATTAGGAACACTGTAAATACAAGGCTTTTCGGAGCCTACAAACCAGAAAAAATAATATTTGATCTATCACATTACGCAAAAAGCCGTCCGGCATAAAAAACGGGCGGCTTTTTTGCGTGGATAGACGGAAAGGAGGCACAAAAATAACTACAAAATTTTAGCGTTCAAATTTGTGCAACTTTAACGAAAAGGAGGATCGTAAATGGCCGATGAAAAATTGAATACTGGCCCTGCGGAGAATATTTCCCCGGAGGCCGCCGAGCCTATCATTACACCCGAACAGGCCGCAGCGTCTGAGCCCCAGCAGGAACAGACCGGGCCTGCCATACCTGAGTCCGGCGATGTGGTTGTGTCCTTTGACAAAATCAATGAACTTATGGCGGAAAAGAGGCAGAACGCCCGCGCCGAAGTCGAAAAGGCGGAAACCTCCGAAACGCCAGAGGCGGCAGCCCCCGGAGAAACACCGCAGCCCGCCAATACGGAGGAACCGAAAAAGCCGCGCCGTGGCCGTCCGCCGAAAGCGGAAAAGGCTGCGACTGAAAATCAGAAAGCGGAGAAATCGGCTGGGGCCCGCAAGGGCCGCCCACCCAAGGCGGATAAGGCGGCCCCTGACAAGCCCAAGCCGTCCAAACGAGACAAAGTGTCCCGAAGCGATGGAAAGGCCCCGGATGCCAAGGAGCCCATTAAGCCCGCACAGGATACGGCACTGAAGGAAACTGCCGCTGTGGAACAGACGGCTCCCGAGCCGACTACACCGCCCCGCCCGGTTGAGGAAGGCAAGCTGGTTTATCTGAAACTTTCCGAGGTTCATCCGTTTCACACATTCCGTCCGCACCCCTTTAAGGTACGGGACGATGCGAAGATGCAGGAAATCGTTGCTTCTATCCGCGTAAACGGTGTAATGGTTCCCGGTCTTGCCCGCCCGGAGAAAGATGGAAACGGCTATGAAATTGTAGCGGGCCATCGCCGTACCCACGGTAGTGAGCTGGCTGGACTGGAGGAAATGCCCTTTATCGTCCGTGAAATGACCGACCACGAAGCGGTACAGGCCATGAAGGACAGCAACAAGCAGCGTGACGGGATGCTCCCCAGCGAATTGGCCGCGCTGCTGGAACTCGAGGTTGAGGACATCAAGCATCAGGGCGGGCGGCTGAAAGGTGTTGCGGAAGGCGATGTCGGGAAACGCTCGGTTGAGATTGTAGGCGAGGCGCATGAAATGAACTATAAAAAGGTCATGCGCTACTTGCGGCTCAACTCCCTTGTGCCGGAGCTTCTGGATAAGGTAGACGATAAAAAGATGGGCTTCATGCCTGCCGTGGAGCTTTCCTACATCAAACCGAAAAATCAGAGGCTTATTGCTGTTTCCATTGACGGGGAGCAGGCTTCGCCCTCGCTGGCCCAGGCTAAACGGCTCCGGGAGCTGGATAAGGAAGGTAAGCTTAACGGCGATGTCATTGACGGTATCTTATCAGAACAGAAAAAGGAGGATCGAGGCGTGATTATTTCTACTGCGGAACTGGAAAAGTATTTTGGCAAGGAGGTCACTCCCGCCAAAATGAAAGAACAGATTATGTCCCTGCTGGATGACTGGAAAGAAAAACAGCCGCCGGAGCAGGCAAAAGCCCCGAAAAAGCAGGAACTTGACAAGTAACAACTTCGAGACACTTTGTCCCGAGGGCCCCGCCCTCGCGCAGAGGCTCTGGTGGTATATATCCCCCGTCGCCGCCTGTTTTTTAGTACAGCCGGGAGTGGGCCGTCAAGGGTGCAGCGCACCGCCGTTTTCGGCGGCTCGCCCTTGACGGTCTGCTCCGGCTGTGCTATTTCCCCGGCAAGCGGCGGGGGTATATCCTCCAGAGCCGCCCCCTTTCCCAAGACTGGGAAAGGGCGTGGGGTTTGGGTTGAACTTTCTTATTAAAATATCGGAGGTATGAACGATGAAACGACCCCTTGCTTATATCACCGCTGCATGGCTCTGCGGCGATAGCGAAAACGCAGAACTGGCGGCGCAGTATTGCCGCACCGTGTATGAAGCAGGCTTTTCTCCTATTTGCCCGCCCCTGTACTTGCCCCTGTTTCTCAATGATGCTGTTCCCGAGGAGCATAAAAGCGGCATCGACATGTGCCGTGACCTGCTCCGCCGTTCTCATGTGCTGGTTGTTTGCGGGCACAGTATGACCGAAGCCATGAAAAATGATATTGCCGTGGCCCAGCGGCTGGGAATTACGGCAACAACCCTTGAGGGCATCCTGACCGTCAAGGGACAGGGCCGCCGCTAATGGCAACCCTGTTTGAAGCCTACGTTACCAACGCCGGAAAGTACAGCGAGGGCCAGCTTGTGGGTGAAACACTGAAATTTCCCACAACCGCCCAGGAGGTGGAGGCTCTCTTGAAACGGATCGGCGTGGATGGCGTCCGCTATCAGGAAATTTTTATTACCTCTTTCGATGGGGATGTGCTGGGGCTCTATGATCATTTGAGCGAGTATGAAAATCTGGACGAGCTTAATCATCTGGCCTGCCTGCTTTCCGAGCTTACCTCATCGGAGCTGGAAACACTGGAGGCCGTCCTCGACAGCGGCGATCACTGTTCCTCGGTGCGGGACATCATCAATCTGACACAAAATCTGGACTGTTACGGCTTTTACCCCGGCGTATCCGATGAGGAAACGCTGGGGCGTATTTATGTGGACGATCTGGAAATGTTGGATGTGCCGAATCAGGTAAAACCGTATTTCGATTATGAGGCGTATGGCCGGGATGCCTGCATCCACGAAAACGGCCATTTTGCCCCGGGCGGCTATGTTGTCAAAGAAAGCGATCATTTCGTGGAAGTGTATCACGGCTTGCAGGATATTCCCAAGGAGCATAAGGTATTCTCTTTCCCGAAGCTCTCTATCCGGGAGCAAATGGCCGCTTATCAGGAAATCATAGACGGTTCTTCTTTGGAGGGCTACCGTCAAATGCAGAAAAAAGACCGTGGGGATCGGTGATGGCACTTCGAGACAAATTGTCCCAAGGAAGGAGGCGGTGTAACTGATTGATGAAGATATTTCCCGGCGCACGATAGCCATATCCGTAAAAACAACCAAGCTGACGGCGCGGGGACTGGCGTATGTGCTGGGCATGGTGGGCCGGAAGATCCGCAAGGCATACCGTGGGCGGCAAGTACCGCACGGAAAACAAAGTGTGCGAAAGCTCATGGCCCACGGTACAGCCACCAACAGCATTGAGCTATCCGGGGATGCCAAGTCCTTTGACCGCGTGGCCCGGAAATGGAATGTAGACTATGCGTTCTATAAAACCGGGCCGGACAAATACCTGTTGTTTTTCAAGGCTGGACAGGCAGACGCAATGACCGCCTGCTTTTCTGAGTATTCCCGGAAGGTGTTAAGCAAAGCAAAATCGAACCGAGTTCCCATCCGAGAACAACTGCAACAGGCGGCGGATCAGCTTTCCAAAGAAAAGCCGAAACAGAAAGAACATGCAAAGGAGGTGGCCCATGAGGACAGATAAGATTAGAAAATATCTCATTCTGAACATTCCCTATCTGTTCATCCTGTGGGCGTTCCTCAAGCTGGGAACGGCCTACCGGCTGGCGGCGGGTAACGATTTTGCACATAAGCTCATCGGGCTGGGCCAGACGATTGGCCCGGCCTTTGCTGACTTTGCACCCGGTCTTGCCCCGCTGGATTGGCTTGTCGGCATTGTGGGCGCAATCGTTTTCCGGCTGCTGATCTATTTCAAAAGCAAGAACGCCAAGAAGTTCCGGCGGGATGCAGAATACGGCAGCGCCCGGTGGGGAACGGAAAAAGACATCAAACCGTTTGTCGATCCGAAGTTTGAAAACAACGTGATTTTGACCGGGACGGAGTTTCTCACGATGAATACCCGTCCGAAAATTCCCGCAAATGCCCGAAATCTGAATTGCTGTATTATCGGCTCGTCCGGCTCCGGCAAAACCCGCTTCTGGCTCACGCCCCAGCTTTTACAGGCTCATTCCTCTTATGTGGTGGTCGATCCCAAAGGCGGTGTGCTGGGACAGGTCGGGGGTTTCCTGCAAAAACGCGGGTACAAAATCAAGGTATTCAACAGCATAGATTTTTCAAAATCCATGCACTATAACCCGCTGGCGTATATCCGCAATGAGGCCGATATTCTGAAATTCGTGGATGCCCTGATTTCCAACACAAAGGGCGAAGGCAAGGAAGGCGATCCATTCTGGACGAAATCGGAAACGCTTTTGTACTGCGCCCTGATTGCCTACATCATTTTCGAGGGGCCTGCCGAGGATCGGAACATGAACACCCTTGTGGATATGATTTCTGGCATGGAGGTCAAGGAGGATGACGAGGATTTTATGAACGCGGTGGACTATATGTTTGCCGGGCTCGAAAAGCGCAAGCCGGATTGCTTCGCGGTCAAACAGTATAAAAAGTACAAATTGGCCAGCGGCAAGACGGCAAAAAGCATTTTGATTTCCTGCGGTGCGCGACTGGCTCCCTTTGACATCCCGCAGCTTCGTGAGGTCATGGCCTATGACGAATTGGAGCTTGACCGCATCGGAGATCGGAAAACGGCGGTATTCTTCATTATTTCCGATACCACGCAGACCTACAACTTTTTAGTGGCACTTGCATTTTCGCAGATGTTCAACCTCCTGTGTGAACGTGCGGACAATGTTCACGGTGGCCGCCTGCCGCACCATGTACGGGTGCTGTGGGACGAGGCAGCCAACACGGGACAGGTGCCCCAGCTCGAAAAGCTGGTCGCGGTTATCCGCTCCCGCGAGGTGAGTCTTTGCCTGCTGTATCAGCAGTTGGCACAGTGCAAGGCCATTTACGATAAGCACGCCGAGACAATCCTCGGCAACATGGACAGCGTGGTGTTCCTCGGTGGCCGCGAAGCCAGCACTATCAAGGAAATCTCCGAGAACTGGCTGGGAAAAGCCACAATCAGTATGCAGACCGACAGCCGCTCCCGTGGCCAGTCGGAAAGCTACAGTCAAAACACCCAGCGGCTGGGCCGGGAACTAATGACCCCAGCCGAGCTTGCAACCATGCCGGGAGACAAATGTATTTTGCAGCTTCGGGGTCTGCCCCCGTTTTTCTCTCCCAAGTATGATCTGAAACGGCATCCGAACTACCGTTATACGGCGGAGGCCGATAAACAGAAAAACGCTTTTGACCTCGACAGGCTCATTAACCGCCGCAGGCGGCCCCGGCTGAACGAGGCGTGTACGATGTATGAGGTGACTGTGCCGGACGATGCACTCACGGAAGAGGACGAGGACATCCTCAACTATGATGACATCGACGATCCAGACGCCTTTGCATAAACGCTTCGAGACAAAGTGTCCCGAAGTTTGTAACCTGCCGCCTGTATGGGCGGCTTTTTTGTTACCGGGAAAATCCCGGAGAAATGGAGGCTTATATGGCATTTTTCTCATCTGCAATCGACACTTTACAGACCCTCGTTATTGCTCTCGGTGCTGGCCTTGGCGTGTGGGGCGTGGTTAATCTGCTGGAGGGCTACGGCTCGGATAACCCGGGCTCCAAGTCCCAGGGCATGAAGCAGCTCATGGCGGGCGGCGGCATCATCGTCATTGGCACCACACTGATCCCTCTGCTGTCTGGCCTGTTTTAAGGTAGGCGCTTATGGATTTTCTCACCGACTGGCTCACAAACTGGCTCAAAGAGCTTCTGATTGGCGGGATCATGGGGAACCTCGAAGGGCTTTTTGATACCGTCAATGCCCAAGTCGGAGAGATTGCGGCACAGGTAGGGACTACCCCGGCGGCGTGGCACGCCGGGGTTTTCTCCCTGATCCGACAGCTTTCCGAAACGGTGATCCTGCCGATTGCCGGAATGGTGCTGACCTTTGTTGCCACTTATGAGCTCATACAGATGCTTTTGGAAAAGAACAATATGCACGAGGTTGACGTTGCGAACCTTTATAAATGGATGTTCAAAACGGCCTGTGCAATCCTGATCCTGTCAAATACATTCAATATCGTCATGGCCGTGTTCGATGTGTCGCAGAGCGTTATCGCGCAGGCAGGCGGGCTGATTCAAGGCTCTACCGATGTTTCGGCGGATATGCTTGCCGAACTGGAAACCTCGCTGGAGGCGATGGACTTGGGGCCACTTTTGGGGCTGTGGCTGCAGTCTGCGCTCATTGGCTTCACGATGAAGGCGATGGGAATTATCATTTTCGTTTTGGTGTATGGCAGGATGCTGGAAATCTATCTGCTGACCAGTCTGGCCCCCATCCCCGTTGCTACGCTTTCCAACCGGGAGTTTGGCGGCACCGGGCAGAACTACATCAAGTCCTTGTTTGCCGTGGGCTTTCAAGGGCTGCTGATCCTTGTATGTGTTGCAATTTACGCAGTGCTCATTCAAGGCATCGCAACAAGCGGCGATCCCATCGGGGCAATTTGGGGAACTGTGGGCTACACGGTTTTGCTTTGCTTCATGCTCTTTAAGACCGGGAGCATTGCCCAGCGTATCTTCGGCGCTCATTAACAGGAGGTGGTACTTATGCCGAGAAGATACGGGGCAGACGGAACGCGCTTATGGAATGGAAAAACACCTGAGGAGTTTACTGAGGC
Source organism: Clostridium sp. AM28-20LB (assembly GCF_003480665.1). Classification (NCBI taxonomy): domain Bacteria; kingdom Bacillati; phylum Bacillota; class Clostridia; order Eubacteriales; family Clostridiaceae; genus Clostridium; species Clostridium sp. AM28-20LB. Next base: position 187,883 of record NZ_QUJN01000004.1, read on the forward strand.
GGACGCTTACCGCTTTATGGCGGAAACAGAGGCCGTCCTGCAAAGAAAAGAGTTGATGGACGACCCCGCCCAGCCTGCTCCGGCAAACGGAAAGGAGGAATTTTATCTGAGTAAGAAGGACGATGTATTGCTGACCCCGGAGCAGATTGCTGCGGAGGAGCGGCGCTGGCTGTTTGATGCCCCCATCGCGGAGCTTGCAGAAGTCAAGGGCGTTAACATTGACGAGGCGGTAAAAATGCGGACGGATGCCGTCTTGCAAGAGGCGGTTGTTCCGATCTCGGTGTCTGTCCGCCCGATTGAGCCGCAGGGTAAACTGATCGGCTTCGCCAGCGTCAACTTTGGCGGTGTGGTCATCGACGATTTTAAGGTTGTGGATGGGAAAAACGGGATTTTCCTCGGTGCTCCCTCTAAACCAGATCCTGCCAGCCGGACGGGATACCGGGCTACGGTTCGGATTCCTGACCGTGCCACCCAGGAACGGATCAATGCGGCTGGTGTGGAGGCGTATCATGCGGCGGTGGAACAGCTTGTTGCACGGGCCCAGGCGGTACGGCCTGCCCCGATCAAGGAGCAGATGGCCGAGGCCGCGAAACAAGCGGGAAAAGAAAATGCCGCCCGGCTTGCACCTGCCAAAGCAAAGGAGGCCCGCAATGACCGATAGCCGCACTTTGGGACAAAGTGTCCCGAAGGAGGGCTTGTTTCTCATGGACGGCATCGAGGGCCTGCGTTCTTTGCCAAAACATAGCGTGGATATGCTGCTGACTGATCCGCCCTACGGCACAACCCGGAATTATTGGGATGTGCCCCTGCCGCTCCCGGAGCTGTGGGAGGCGGTGAAATGGGCGGTCAAGCCGAATGGCGCAGTGCTGTTTTTCGCACAGTGCCCCTTTGACAAGGTGCTGGGCGCATCCAACCTCGCCATGCTCCGCTATGAGTGGATTTGGTACAAGGAGCGCGGAACGGGCTTTCTCAATGCAAACCGGGCTCCACTAAAAAAGTCCGAGAATATCTTGGTGTTTTACCAGAAGTCCCCGGTCTACAATCCGCAGTTTACTTATGGCAAGCCTTATGCCCGCGTTCATTCCCGAAGCGGTACAAGCTCCAACTATGGGAAATTTGAACGGCAGGGATCGGAGTCCAACGATGGCCGCCGCTATCCCGGAAATGTACTTTTTGTGCCTACGGTGTCCGGCGGCATTCACCCCACGCAGAAGCCCGTGGAGCTCTGCGAGTATCTGATCCGCACCTATACCCACCCCGGAGAACTGGTCGCGGACATTTGCGTTGGCTCCGGCACAACCGCGATTGCAGCCATCAACACAGAACGCCGCTTTGTATGCTTTGAAACGGCCCCGTCCTTTTATGCCGCCGCCAGTGAGCGCATCCGTGCGGCGCAGGCAGTAAAAAGCTCCGGCGAGAAAGGAGTGTAATTATCCAGCAGTATTCTATCATTTACGCCGATCCCCCTTGGCGCTACTCGGCTAAGAAAGTACAGGGCGCGGCGGAAAATCATTATCCCACTATGAGCATTGAGGATTTATGTGCGTTGCCTGTGGCTGATCTTGCAGCCCCGGACAGCGCACTCTTTTTATGGGCCACCTTCCCGCAGCTCCCGGAGGCGCTCCGGCTGATCGAGGCTTGGGGCTTCACCTACAAAAGCGTTGCTTTCGTCTGGCTGAAAAAGAACAAGAAGGCGGATAGTTGGTTTTACGGCCTTGGCTTCTGGACAAGGGGCAATGCAGAAATCTGCCTGCTGGCGACCAAGGGACATCCAAAGCGGCAGGCTGCCAACATTCATCAATTCATCATTTCCCCGATTGAAGCCCATAGCAAAAAGCCGGACGAGGCCCGCGCCAAAATCATTTCCCTGATGGGCGATCTGCCCCGCGTGGAGCTCTTTGCCAGGCAGACCCCGCCCGGCTGGGCTGTATGGGGAAATGAAGTAACACCAACCATCCCGGACTTTGGGACACATTGTCCCGAAGTACAGAAAGGAGTGTGATCTATGCCCTATGTAAACGTACCAAACGATTTATCCAAAATCAAAACAAAGATGGCTTTCAACCTCACCAAACGCCAGCTTGTCTGCTTCGGCAGCGCGGGCGCAGTGGGGATTCCGGCCTATCTGCTGACCCGTGGCACCCTCGGCAATACCGGGGCGATGTTTCTCATGCTGGGAATTATGCTCCCGGCGTTCCTGCTGGCCATGTATGAAAAGGACGGCTTACCCTTTGAAAAGGTGGTGCGGAATATCATCCGGGCCAAGTTTCTAAGGCCGGGGATCAGGGCCTACCGAACCGAAAACATTTATGCGCCCTTTGCCGGGCCGGGCGCTGGAAAGGAGGATGTGATTGAAAAACACAAAGAAAAAAAACGGAGCCGCCGCCAAGGGTAAAGGCCGGGCGACCCTGTCTGCCCAACAGACAATCCCGTATCTGTCCATGCACCCGGACGGTGTGTGCAAGCTCCCGGGTGGGCTCTATACAAAAACCGTGGAATATGAGGACATCAATTACTCCGTGGCATCCACCGAGGATCAGACTGCCATATTCAGCGGATGGAGCTCATTTCTCAACTACTTTGACAGTTCGCTGCCGTTCCAGCTTTCCTTTATCAACCGCCGTTCCCATTCCCGCAGCCGCTATCAGGTCAATATCCCGAAAGCGGATGACAACTATAACAGCGTCCGGGATGAGTTTACCGGGATGCTGAAAAATCAGATTGCCAAAAGCAATAACGGCATTGAACGCTCAAAATACATTACCTTTGGCATACCCGCCGAGGGGATTGCGGAGGCACGGCCCCGTCTGGAGCGTGTGGAGGCTGATGTCATGGGAAACTTTAAGCGGCTGGGCGTTCCCTCGGAGCCGATGGACGGGCGGGCCCGCCTTGCGCTGCTTCATAGCCAGATGCATCCGGGGAGCCGCGAGGCGTTTCGCTTTTCGTGGAAAGACATCCCGCAGACCGGGCTCGGCACAAAAGACTTTATTGCCCCGGACAGCCTCGACTTCCACCAGTCCCGCACATTCCGTATTGGCCAGTATTGGGGCGCGGTGTCCTACTTGCAGATTATGGCATCGGAGCTTTCGGATAAGCTGCTGGCGGAAATCTTGGAGCTGGATGCTGAAATGACCGTGACCATGCACATTCAGACCGTGGATCAGCTCAAGGCAATTAAAACCATCAAGGGGAAAATCTCGGACATCGGAAAAATGAAGGTGGAGGAACAGAGAAAGGCTGTGCGTTCCGGCTATGACCCGGATATTCTTCCCCCTGACCTGATCACATTCAGCAAGGATGCAGCGGAGCTTCTGGCTGATTTGCAATCCCGCAATGAACGAATGTTTCTGCTGACCTTTACGGTGGTAAACCTTGCCCCTACCCGCCAGCGTCTGGAAAACGATGTGTTTACCGTGGGCGGTATCGCGCAGAAATACAACTGCGCTCTGCGCCGTCTGGACTGGCAACAGGAACAGGGCTTTGTTTCCTCGTTGGCCCTTGGTTACAACGAGGTAGAAATCCAGCGCGGTATGACCACCAGCTCCACAGCCATCTTTATTCCTTTTATGACAAGGGAGCTCCGCATGGCTGGGCAGGCCCTCTACTATGGCATGAACGCACTTTCTCACAATGTCATCATGGCTGACCGCAAAAAGCTGAAATCGGCAAACGGGATGTATTTGGGCTCTACGGGCTCCGGCAAGAGCTTTGCCGCAAAGCGCGAGCTCTTGAATGTGTTTCTCACCATCCCGCAGGATCGGATCATCGTGGTTGACCCGATGGGCGAATACGCTCCGCTGGTGCGAAGGCTGGGCGGCCAGGTGATCGAGATTGCCCCGGACAGCCCGCACCACCTCAATCCGATGGATGTGGAGCTCAATATGGCCGCCGGAGAAAGCCCGCTTTCCATGAAGGCGGATTTTCTTTTGTCCCTATGCGAGCTGGTGGTCGGCGGCAAGGAAGGCTTGCAGCCCATTGAAAAGACGGTCATTGACCGCTGTGTGCGTTTGGTGTACCGGGAACAGGCGCTCGGACTGGAAACTGCAAAAGCACCGCTGTTGCAGGATTTGTACGAAGAGCTCTTACGCCAGCCGGAGCCCGAGGCCCGGCGCGTGGCAACTGCCTTAGAGCTTTATTGTACAGGCTCCCTCAATCTTTTTAACCATCCTACCAACGTCAAGACGGACAGCCGTGTGGTGTGCATCGTTCTGAAAAACATGGGCGAAAACCTTAGAAAGATTGCAATGCACATCACAAACGAGTTTGTTTCGCAGGCGGTGGATCAGAACTTCCACGAGGGCGCGGCAACTTGGTGCTACTTTGACGAGTTTCACATTCTGCTCCGTGATCCACTGACAGCCAGCTACTTTGTGGCGGTCTGGAAAATGCTGCGTAAAAAAGGATGTGTGCCGTCTGCTTTGACGCAGAACGTCAAAGACCTTTTGGCAAGCCGTGAAATCGAGAACATTCTGGACAACACGGATTTTATGATTCTGCTTTCGCAGGCGCAGAGTGACCGTACCATTCTGGCAAAACAGCTCGGTATTTCCGAGCACCAGCTTTCCTATATCACACACAGCAATTCCGGCGAGGGGCTGTTGTTCTATGGAAATGTGACCATCCCGTTTGTGGATCGGTTCCCTCGCGGAGAAATCTATGACCTGCTGACTACCCGCCCGGAGGATATGAAGAATGAAACGAAAAACGAATAAGGCCAAGGAGGAGGCTTGGTCGCAGACCGCCCACGCCCCTGACGAGGAGCAGTCCGGGCCGGAGGCTTCCGACACTTCGGGACAAAGTGTCCCAAAGTCCAAGTTCCGCAAAAAGAGCCAGCAAGAACAGGCTGCGGCAGCAAAGCTCCGTATGGAGTCCCAAGGCGAAAAGCTGGAACAGGCCCGGGAGAAGCTGGCAAAACAAAAGCCGCCGAAAAAGCCCGGCCCGGTAAAACGCATAGGCCGTGTTGCCAGTGGTTCCGTTCACAGCTTCGTGCATGGCAAGATTTTTGAAGTGGAACAGGAAAATGTCGGCACAGAAGGCGCACACCGTTCTGAGCTTGTGGGAGAAACCGCACTGCGGCATGGCTCCCGCTTTGTGCGCCGTAAAGTCCGGGAACATCCGGCAAAAGTGGTACGCAAGGCCGAGGCCCGCTATACCAAGTACACGGCGGACTACCATTTTCACACCGCCGCACAGGAGCACCCGGAGCTGACGAAAAATGCGCTTACCCGCTACTGGCAGAAGCAACGGCTCCGCAGGCAATATCGCAAGCAGGCAAAGGAGGCTGCAAAGCAGGGCGCGGCTGCGGCGGGGAAAACTGCCACAGCCACAGAACGCCTGACCGCCCGGGCAGTGGAATTTGTCAAAAGTCATCCCGCAGGTGCCGTGGTTGCGGTGCTCTGTGTGTTACTCCTGTTTGCTATGCAGTCCTGTTCCTCTACCATGCTTATGCTGGGGAACGCCGGGGCCGGTGCATTAGGGGCCAGCACCTATCCTTGCGAGGATCGGGATATGCTGGCCGCCGAAGCTGCCTACTGTGCGCTGGAAGATGATTTGCAGCATTATCTGGACACCTATGAAAGCACCCATGACTATGACGAATACCACTTCGATCTGGACGAAATCGAACATGACCCCTATGTGCTGCTTTCTCTTTTGTGTGCGCTCCATGAGGGGCAATGGACAATAGACGAAGTACAGGGAACGCTGCAAATGCTGTTTGACCGCCAGTATATTCTCACGGAGGATGTAGTGGTGGAAACCCGGTATCGCACGGAAACCGACACATGGACGGACGAGGATGGCAACTCCCATACGGACACCTATCAGGTGCCTTACGATTATTACATCTGTACGGTCACGCTGGAAAATTTTGATTTTTCCCATGTGCCTGTATACGTTATGGGTGAGGATCAGCTTTCCCGGTATGCCATCTATATGGCAACGCTGGGAAACCGTCCTGACCTGTTTCCGGATTCTCCCTATGTGAATAAGTACATTACCGGGAAACCCGGTGATTACGAAGTGCCCGGAGAATATCTGGACGATGAAACCTTTGCCGCGATGCTTGCCGAGGCGCAGAAATATATCGGCTATCCCTATGTGTGGGGCGGCAGTTCTCCTGCCACTTCCTTTGATTGCTCGGGGTACGTTTCGTGGGTCATCAATCACTCCGGCTGGAATGTGGGCAGGCTGGGAGCCCAGGGGCTCTATAACATCTGTACGCCGACCAGTTCTCCCAAACCCGGTGATCTGGTGTTCTTCAAAGGCACCTATGACACGCCGGGCGTGAGCCATTGCGGGATTTATGTCGGTGATGGAAAAATGCTGCATTGCGGAGATCCCATCGGCTACGCAAATTTGAATACAAGCTACTGGCAATCTCATTTTTACGCCTACGGGCGTTTACCGTGACAGGAGGTTTTGAAATGGCAACTACCAAAAGCATGAAAATTCAGGCCGAGATTGATAAGGTCAAGGCCAAAATCAGTGAACAGCAGGCCCGGCTCAAGGAGCTGGAGCAGAAAAAGCTGGAGGCGGAAAACAGCGAGATCGTGGACATTGTGCGCGGTATGAGCATTTCCCTTACGGAGCTCCCGCTGCTGTTTGAAAAGCTGAAGGACGGAGGTACTTTGGGACAAAGTGTCCCGAAGTCCGAAGAAGAAAAGGAGGAAAACTGAATATGAAACACTTTCGTATGTTGGCGGCGGGGCTTTGCTCCGCCGTTCTTTTATGCGGCTTTGCGATTCCGGCCTATGCCTATTCGGACGGCGGGAATGAGGAACCGCCTGTTGTGGAAGAAACTCCGGCCCCGGAGCCAGCGCCTACCATTACCCCGGGCGAGGGCTTTTCGGAGGATGGAAACCTTGTGACCCGCGATCTGCTCTACGATGCCGCAACCAACAAACAGTTCATCACGGTGGAAACCAGCGGCGGCAACACCTTTTACATTGTCATTGACTATGACAAGCCTGTGGACGAGGACGGCGAACAGTATCACACCTACTTTTTGAACATGGTGGATGAAGCCGATCTGCTGGCGGCACTGGAGGCCGCTGGCGGAGAACTTCCGGCCTGCTCCTGCACAGAAAAATGTGCGCCCGGAGCCATCCATACGGATTGCGAGGTCTGCGCGGTCAACATGACCGAGTGTGCTGGCACAGCTCCCGAACCCGCCCCGGTGACAGAACCTGCGGAGGAGCCGGAACCCGAGCCCCAGCAGAAAAGCAATACCGGGATGCTTCTGCTGATTTTGGCAGTGGCTGTTCTGGGCGGCGGTGCAGGCTGGTACTTCAAAATTTACCGCCCGAAGCATGAAAAAGCTGCTGTACCCGAAGAAGATTATAGTGAGGAACTGGCTGATTATGACGATTCCGAGGACGATGGGCCGCCTTGGGACGAGGACGATACCGAAAGCGAGGATAATGAATGAGATTTACCAACAACCCCTATGAGGGATTTATGAAAGAAAAAAGCTACTTTAAGGGTGTGCCGCCAAGCCTGCCGCCGAAGGGCTCCCGTTGTGACGGCTGCCCTTACTGGCGCGGGATCGGCTGCGTGTTCTGCTACCGGGAGCAGCTCAAACCACCGGGCAACGGGAGGTGATACTGTGGGCCGAGAACTGACCCGGACAGAAAAAGCGGCAATCCGCAGGCTGGTGTCAAAATGGTGTGCCAACTATGACCGGGACTGCGGCTGCCTGCCGCTGGATTGCGAGTGCTATATGTTTGGGAAATGCTGGACAGGGGCTTATTGCCGCTACTTCCGCGAGGCAGTTCTGCCCCTTGATCCGGCGCTGGAGGTTGCGCTGCTGACAGAAGGGCCAAGGCCAGATTTCAAGGCTTGCCCGGTATGCGGCAGAGCCGTGGCTCCTGATGGACGGCAAACCTATTGTTCGGCGGCCTGTGCAAAGGCGGCACACCGCAGACAGCAGCGGGAATATATGCGGAAAAAACGGGGCTGATGTGTTGACAATTAGGCCAGCCTAAACCCGCTTATGACAAGGCTTTTTAAGGCCCTTTTCTGCGGGAGGTGTATGTTTCTATGTCCGGCCCTGTTTCCGTGAGATGCTGTCAACATTTTAGCTGCCGGGGCTTTGGGACAATTTGTCCCAAAGTTCCGGCTTTTGTGGAAGGAGGTACTATGCCGAAATATTATCCGATCAACGAAGAAGCCGCAAAGCGGGCAAAAGATATGAACAGCTTTTCCGACTATCAGCCCGGCTCCGCTACGGCGGGCTACCGGGCAATGGTCGATGAAGCGTATGCAGCGGCGGAACGCCAGAAAGCCCGTGTCGATCCCATGTACCATGATAAGATTGACGCGCTGGTGGATCGCTATGCCCGGAAACTTGCGGAAAATCTGAATGAACGCAATGTGATTGATGCCCGGGTGCCCTCTATTCTGATCTCCGGGGGCGGTAATTTCCCTGTGGCAAAAAAGCACAAGCAGAACGCCGCCCGGGATCGCAACTATGGAGAGTATGCGGAGATTTCAAAACTGCTTGATAAAATCCGCTCTGTTGGAATGGGTGGGATCAGCGCGGATGACGATCTGGCCGTGGAAAAGCTGACAAAAAAGCTGGAGGGGCTGGAGTCCCAGCAGGCCACTATGCAGGCGGTCAATGCGTATTTTCGGAAACACAAAACGCTGGACGGCTGCCCGGCGCTTACGCCGGAGCAGGCAGAAAAGCTCAAAGCAGATATGGCGCAGTCATGGCACTTGGACAAAAGCAAGCCATACCCCGCCTATCTGCTTTCCAACAACAACGCCAACATCCGCCGTGTACGCCAGCGCATTGAGGAACTGAGCAGCCGCTCCGAGTTTGCTGGCTGGACATTCCCCGGAGGTGAGGCCAAAATCAACGAGGCTGAAAACCGTTTGCAGCTTATTTTTGAGGAAAAGCCCGATGCCGATCAGCGGCAGGAACTGAAAAGTAACGGCTTTAAGTGGGCTCCCAGCCAAGGGGCATGGCAGCGGCAGCTTAACCAGAACGCCATCCGTGCTGCGGCCCGGATAGACTTTCTGCGGCCCGAGGACGGTACAAGTCCTTATCAGCTCCAGCCGTTTGTAAAGAGAGAAAACAAAGAAATGTCTCGATGATGGGAGGTGTACTATGGACAAAAATCAAGGTTATGCTATTTTGAAGGCGGTCATGCTGGAAAATGGGCGGGGATTTGCATTGGGCGAACATCCCACCGCGCCATCCCGCTATGTCACATGGGCCTGCTATGATGACAAGGACGGCCAGCGGCAGTATGAATGGGGTCACTATGGAAATGACCGCACCGCGATGGAACAGGATTTCACAGACCGGGTGCAGGACTATCAGCGTATTTATAACGTCGGGATCAGGCAGACCGAGGCTCCCGGCCTTTACAAGTATTATTCGACCCAGCGGCCTGTGGACATCGGGACATTCCCGAAGCCGCCTTATAACAAGCCGGATGAAATCTTCAATTACGATCAGCGCGTCCCGGTGGAAAATGGCTCGTTCTTGGCTTGGGGCTATCTTACCTATACCCGCCCGCTAACGGAAAAACAGGCATCCGACTATGAGCTGCGTCCTGCGCCTGATAATCCCGACAGGCCCCGTCCGATTGCCGAGCAGATGAAAAATGCGGCAAAGTTGGCGGAAGCAGATCGCGGCTCGGAGGCTCCGGCTCCCCAACGGAGGCAGCCTGACCGTGGCGATAGATAAGGAGGTGCGTATATGGAAAAGAAACGTGAACAGGAATTGTCTGTACTGGAGGTGCTGCGCCTGCACCGTGAATTTCATTTGCCGCACCCTGTTCCGGCAGACGAACAGGAAAAGCCGCTGGATAAGGTAAAGGAGCCGCCCCGCGCCTGCCGCAGCCGGGAGCGTGAGGAGCGATGACAAAGAAACGCCGCCGTCCGATCCATCTTCATGTGATGGTGTCGGAAACGGAGCAGGCCCTGATTCAAGAACGTATGGCGGAGGCCGGCATCCGTAACATGGGAGCCTATATTCGGAAAATGGCCCTGAGTGGGTATGTGCTTCATGTTGACCTTTCGCCGGTTCGTGAGCTGGTTTCGCTCCAGCGGCGCTGCTCCAACAATCTGAACCAAGTGGCAATTCAAGCCAACACCTACGGCGCGATTTATCCCGAAGAACTCGCGGCCTTGCAGCGGGACTATGCCGCTTTGTGGGGGCCTCTGTCTGATCTCTTGAAACAGCTCTCCGCGCTGGTAGAGCTCTGACCCATCCGGGGAGTGGTTGATACCGCTCCCCGGCTTTTTCTACTTCGGGACAAAGTGTCCCAAAGTAAAAATACTGTTTGCCGGAAGGAGGGATTTTTACGGCGACCACCTACATCCGCCCTTATAAAACAGCGGCGGGAAAAAGTGCAATTCAAACGATGGAGGATCGTTTTACCTATGGCCTGAACCCGGAAAAGCTGGGAGCCGTATCTTCCTATCTCTGCGATCCGAACACGGCTCCCGCCGAGTTTCTTCTGGTAAAAAGTCAATACCTTGCAGAGACAGGCCGGGCCGTATCTCGCGGGGCACTGTTCTTTCAGATCCGGCAGGCGTTTCTGCCCGGGGAGGTTACGGCAGAAGAAGCAAACCGTATCGGTTATGAAACGGCGATGCGCTGGACAAAGGGAAAGCATCAATTCTTTGTCTGTACGCATACCGATAAGGCCCATATCCACAATCACATTTATTTTAATGCAACGGCCTTTGACCGCTCCCGGAAATTTCATAATTTTATTGGTTCGTCCTTTGCCCTGCGGCGGCTCTCTGACCGCGTGTGCATCGAACATGAACTGTCTGTTATCCAAAATCCGCGCCAGCACAGCAAGGGCTGCTTTCTTCACTATGGCCAGTGGATCGGAGAAAAGCCACCCTCTGCCAAGCAGCGGGTACGGCTGGCCATCGTGGAGTCCCTACAAAAACAGCCCGCCGATTTTCCAGCGTTTCTGAGGCTTATGGAGGAGTCCGGCTTTGCGGTAAAGCATGGCCGTGGCGGTGTGATCTCCTTCCTTGCTCCCGGGCAGGATAAGCCCACCCGCCTGCGGGCATCCACTCTCGGGGATGGTTTTGATCCCGAGGACATCCGGGCTGTGATTGCCGGGAAACGCCCGATCCCGGAGCTCACGCAGGAGGCCCCGGCTCCTGCTCGGCGTATCAATCTGATTATAGACATTCAAGAGCGCATGGCACAGGGCAAGGGCCCGGCTTATGAACGGTGGGCCAAGGTTTACAATCTGAAACAGATGGCTGCTGCGCTCCAGTATCTGCGGGAAAATGATTTGATGGACTATGAGGCGCTGGCGGCCAGTACAGAAAAGGCAGTAGCGCGTTTTCACACGCTGTCCGAGGAATTGCGGCAAACGGAGGCGGAGCTGGAAAAGACCTCCGGGCTCATGGCGGCTACTGTGGACTACGCAAAAACCCGGCCCGTGTTTGACGGTTACAAGGCGGCCCGGTACAGTAAAAAATATATGTCGGAGCATGAGGCGGAGCTTGCCGCTTATCGGGCGGCCCGGGCCACTATGAATGAGCTTTTGGACGGGGCAAAACTGCCAAAGATGGCGGATATGAAAAAGTCCCGCCAGGAATTGGCGGGAAAGAAAAAAGCCCTCTATGCGGAATACCGCAAGGCCCAGGCGGATATGCGGCAGGCTGTGGCGGTCAAAGCGAACATTGACCATCTGCTCGGCGTGACGGACGGGCGGGAAAATAAGGCCCAGGAACGATAGTGACGGGCCGCAGACTACGGTGCAGCACACCGGGACTTTGGGACAATTTGTCCCGAAGTACAGCGGGTTTGGGGAGCTCCCCAACAAGCATTTTTGCGGGCCCTGCGGCCAGCAAAAATTTCGGAGTGTGGCCACACCCGAATTGCTTGCCAAAACGCGCAACCCGCAACATGGCGCAAAAAACGGAGGTTACGCTTTCTTTTACGTTTCCTCCGTTTCTTTCGATGCTTTCATCGCTTGGATTGTAGCTTCAACGATTTTCAATTCTCTTTCGTCCAAGGCGTTCAACATGGCATCAATCCGCTTCCTGCACTCGCTCCCGCTATTCTGGGACGGGTAAAAGTATTGATCCACCGATATATCAAACATTGTAACCATCTGATAAAAGGTGTTGAAGCTTGGATGCTGACCATCATTTTCATTATACATAATGGTACGCGGAGCGCGGTCAACAATATAGGCCAGTTGCTCCTGTGTCATGCCGCTGGCTTCTCTTGCACGCTTGATGGCGAGCCCTATATCGTGAAAATCAAAGCGTCTTTCATCTCGTTCTATCTTCATAACATCACCTGATATGATTTTACATTTCATGTGATATTATTTGAACGACTGTGTATTTCATACTACTGACTATTTAATTTCACATACGCAAAATTGATGATCGCGGAAATGTGAGGTACAATATACCTATAACTTTGGGACAATTTGTCCCGAAGATCAGAGGTTGGTATCTAAAATAAAATCAGAAATATTGTGAGGTTTCTGTGACATTTGGGTGCTATACTGAAAATGAAGGAGTGTGATACCATGCGAATTTTAGTAGTCGAGGATGATCGGCTTTTGAATAATACTTTATGCTATAACTTGAATACTGCGGGCTATACGGTTGATTCTGCACTGACAAAATCAGTGGCCAGTAGTTTCTTGACAAAGCAGGACTATGACCTGATTGTGCTGGATGTAAATTTGCCGGACGGGAACGGTTTTGACTTCTGCCGGGAAATAAAAGAGCGTCGCCCTGATACCGTTATTATTTTTCTGACCGCAAATGATATGGAAAGCGATATGCTCAAAGGGTATGAACTGGGCGCAGAGGATTATGTGACAAAACCTTTCCCTATGAGCGTCTTTCAAAAGAAATTAGCGGTAGTGCTGGGTAGGCTGACAAAACAATATGGTGGTGATACTTATGAGGATGGCACACTGACCATCAATTTTTCAGAAATGAGTGCTACTCTATCAGGAAAGCCACTTACATTCACCCCACTGGAATATCGACTTTTGAAAATCCTGATGAAAAATCCGCAGATTGTTTTGACCCGGCAAGTCTTGTTGGAAAAGCTGTGGGACGCAGACGGAAATTTTGTGGATGAACACGCTCTGACTGCGGCGATCAGCCGGGTACGAAACAAAATCGAAACACCTGACCGTCAGTATATCAAAACGGTATATGGTATGGGCTATATGTGGATCGGAGGAGTGCTGAAATGAATGTGCGAAAACTTTCCGTCAACAAAGCCTGTATCTTTTTTGCTGTTCTCCTGCTGGTGGCAATGGGGACGGTTTCAGCAGCTTTGTATGGGCTGACCCAAAATATAACCGCTGTCTGGTATGTATTATTGTTCGGCATTTTTGTGCTGGTTTGCGCTGTTTGTTTTATGGTGCTGGTTCGCCGCAAACTGGCAATGTTCTCCGATGCTTTTTGCAGTTTAATGGATGATATGTTATCCGGGAATATGCAGCCGAAACAGACTGTGGAAGAAGAAAGTCTTTTCTATAAAATTGAATATCGGCTGAACCGTTTATATGAAGTCATGCAGGAAAACAAGAACGGCATTGCACAAGAACGGGCTGACCTGCAAGAACTGATTTCCGACATCTCCCATCAGGTCAAGACCCCGATTGCGAACTTGAAAATGATTAACAGCACTCTGCTTGAAAATGAAGTCCCTGTGCAAAAACAAAAAGAGTTTCTAACGGCACAGGCCAGCCAGCTTGATAAACTGGATTTTCTCATGCAGGCTATGATTAAAACCTCTCGTTTGGAAACAGGTGTTATTTCTCTGGAAAAGAAAAGCCAGCCGCTTTATGACACGCTTGCCGCCGCATTGGGAGGTATTCTTCTGAACGCCGAGAAAAAACAGATCAATGTTCAAGTGGACTGCCCGGAGAACTTGGTCGTTTCCCATGACAGAAAATGGACAAGCGAAGCACTGTTCAATATTTTGGACAATGCAGTGAAATATACGCCGGAGGGCGGTCAAATCCGTGTTTCGGTTGAAAGTTGGGAAATGTATGTGAAAATCGACATTGCAGATACAGGCATTGGCATTTCAGAACAGCATCAGGGAGCAATTTTCAAGCGTTTCTATCGAGAGGACATCGTACATGATGTAGATGGAATTGGTATTGGTCTATATCTGGCTCGTGAGATCGTAACCTTGCAAGGCGGTTATATCCGGGTAACATCCGAGGTTGGGAGGGGTTCAACTTTTTCCGTCTTTCTGCCTCGACAATAAAATAAGTACGCTAAAAAACAAAATGTCACAGGCCTATGACATTTGAGCTTTAATTAAACAGAGGTATTTTGTTTCCCGTGACATTTCTGTGAGGTTTACCTTTTATGATAGAGCCATCAAAAAGAAAGGGTGGTGTTCTATATGAACATATTACAAACGACAGATTTGAAGAAATATTACGGCACCGAACCGAACATTACAAAAGCATTGGATGGCGTGACCCTATCCATTGAGGAAGGTGAATTTGTTGCCATTGTTGGTACTTCCGGCAGCGGTAAGTCTACTTTGCTGAACATGATGGGCGGGTTAGATACGCCAACTTCCGGCAGTATTAAAGTAAAAGGGAAAGAATTATCGAAACTCAAGGATGAACAGCTTACCATCTTCCGCAGACGTAACATCGGGTTTATCTTTCAGAATTACAATCTTGTTCCTGTGCTGAATGTCTATGAAAATATTGTCCTGCCGGTGGAGCTGGATGGTGATACCGTGGACAAGCGGTTTATGGATGAAGTCGTGAAAATGTTGGCTCTCGATGGGAAGCTGAACAGTATGCCTAACAATCTGTCCGGCGGCCAGCAGCAGCGTGTAGCGATTGCCCGCGCCCTTGTTTCCAAACCAGCTATTATACTTGCAGATGAACCGACAGGCAATTTGGATAGCCGGACAAGTAGTGATGTTCTTGGTTTGCTGAAAGTTACAAGTCAGAAGTTCCATCAAACGCTTGTAATGATTACCCATAACAATGAAATTGCCCAGCTTGCCGACCGAATTATCCGTATTGAGGACGGAAAAATCGCACAGTGACAGGGGGTGACATTGATGGATGATATTTTATTTGGGAACAATAATCAGGCAACAATCAATCGTCTTGCCAAAAGAAGCTACCGCGCTAATAAGCAGAGAAATGTTTTCGTTACCATCGCATTATTCTTGACCGCCTTTATGATTACATCTGTATTTAGTTTGGGGTGCAGTTATTTTGAAACCTATCAAATGCAGCAAATTCGTGCGATGGGCACGACTGCGGATGTGGCAATTACAAGCCTCTCAGAAGAACAATATGAAGAATTGAGCCGATCCAGCTTGGTATCCGTAGTTGGTGTCAGTCAGAGATTGGGCAGCATTGATACATCTGGAATGGACGATGCCCTGCTGAGTATTACCTGGATAGACGAAACAGAATGGCAAGAACACCGTGTACCAACAATTTCGGATATACACGGAGATTATCCGCAAGCAAAAAATGAAATTATGCTCCCTACATGGGCTTTGCGTGCAATGGGGATTGATGATCCACAGATAGGGATGAATATTTCCCTTTCCTATCAACTCGGAACAGATTATCAATATATCTCCGATGAATTTGTTTTGTCGGGCTATTACACAGATTATTCGGCTTCACGTGCAGGCAACCGTGGTGCCGCTTATGTTTCGGAGCTTTTTGCAACACAAACAGGGCTTCCCTTTGATAGTGTGTCTACCGCAATGATTTCTTTTTCTGATGACAGTAATGCCCTGCGATCCTGTGAAAAACTAAAACGGAAGATTTCGTTTACAGAAAGTCAGTCCTTTGAAATTGTACCTATTGCTCAGAGCAATTCCACCACCATTGTTCTTCCACTGGCTGCTATTATCGTCTTTATCATTATCAGCGGCTATTTGCTGATTTATAACATTCTGTATATCTCAATTTCAAGAGATACACAATTCTATGGACAGCTTAAAACGATAGGCACGACAAAAAGACAAATCAAGCGGATCGTGCGTTCTCAAATATTCAGAACGGCGGTGATCGGTATTCCCAGCGGCCTGATTGTCGGTGGTATTGTTTCGCTTGGACTTGTTCCGTTTGCCATGAATATGATGTACTCAAGCGATACAGACCTTGGGGAGATAGTGTCCTTTTCCCCCATTATTTTTGCGGGTGCCGCAATCTTCACATTTTTTACTGCAATCATCGGCAGCATGAAACCAGCGAAAATAGCTGCAAGTATTTCTCCTGTTGCGGCTTCACGCTATACGGAGGCAAATACAAGGAGTTACCGAGATCATAAGAGCCATAGAACAAAATTATCTCGGATGGCACGAGATAATATTTTTAGAAACCCTAAAAGCGCTTTCCTTACTTTTGCGTCCTTATTTTTAGGCTTAATATTGTTTTTGGTTTCTGCTGGTCTACTATCAAGCCTAAGTCCCGACAATTTTGTAAATCAATGGGGAGAAAGTGATTTCGCATTGACTTACAGCATTTCCGAAGAAGGAAACCTGCTCTCTGATGAAATGTTGCAGCAAATTGAAACAATGCAGGGAATTGAAAATCTGCGCGTCACTTATTCTGCTTCACCGTGGCCCACTATGGATGTCATTTACGACGAAAATGTATTCGGGAAATATATTGATTCCTTGGATGGCGTATCAGGTCTTGATTTTTCAAATGCGGAAACACGAAAAAACTATACAGATAATTTTTGGAGCGGCGTTTACGGAATAGATTCCAGATATATCGAAGAACTTAATAAAACGCTTGATAAGCCTATTGACTTAACCGCCTTTGAAAAGGGAGAGTTGGTGGTTTTGTCCGCTATGACGGATGATGAGGGAAACCTATTGATTCAGCCAGGGCAAGCAATCACCGTTGTCGGTGAGTCCGGGGAACAGGTCTTTACAGTGGCAACTGGCTTTCTGGACGCTGATTTTCAGAATGGTCGAGGAAATGAGAGAGGTACTGCCCCTGATTTGTATATCAGTGAGCAGGCAATAGAGAAGTTGTCTGGAGAAACCAAAATCTTTCGGATTGCTTTTGATACGATTGATAGCAGTTATGACAAAGGGATTATGGAGCAGCTTCAATCCATTACTGCTTCGTCACCGGGCATTACGATTCTGTCACGATATGAAAAGCAGCAAGAAATGGCCGGATATTTGCTGACCTCAAGGATTATAGCCGCAGGGTTGTCCGCTGTATTTTTGCTGATAGGAATTATGAATTTCATTAACACAATGGTTGTTAGTGTAAATACTCGGAAACATGAATTTGCAACACTTGAAAGTATAGGAATGACGAAAAAGCAAATTAGAAATGTATTGCTTTGGGAAGGCGGGTATTATTGGAGTATTTCTTTCCTACTGCTTGCCACACTGGGAACAGCGATATATATTCCAATATACTCAGCCTTTAGAAGAATGGTTCCTTATGCAGCTTTTCACTATCCTGTAATTTCTCTGTTGGTTGTCGCAGCTATTGTTTTGCTGGTCTGCTTGGCAACCCCCGTCATAACTTTCATGCAAAATGTTAAGCAAAGCGTTGTAGAGAGACTGCGGCAGAATTAAATATTTGCGATGAAAACCGGGAGATTATTCTCCCGGTTTTTCAAATCTCACAGGTTCGTGAGATTTCAGCCCATTATTCTGTCGAAACAGCGTGTGTCAGTGACATTTCTGTGAGGATTGCTTGTTAAGATAAGCGCAAAAGGAACAAGCTGCCGCACGACGGCAAAAGAAAAAAAGCCGTCGTACAGCAGCCTATCAACACGCCCATTTGAAACGGCGGCTTTGATTTTCAGAGCCGCCGTTTCTTTGCGTCTACACAAACCAATGACGACTTGTAGGGACACGGTAGCCGATGGGAGGTTATTTTGCCGTGTTCATTTTATTATTTCATTGTTCGCGTGATCTGCACCAGCTAAAAAAAGCGTAGCCCCTCCGTCGGAGCAGTCCGGTTTTGAACATGAAATTAAACAGTACATAACCGATAATACTTTTTCGTGCGCTTGTGCGGCCTTGTGTCGCACAGGCGCATTTTGCTTTCCAGACTTCGAGACAAAGTGTCCCGAGGTGCGGTGCCGTTCTCCGCCGTTACTCCATTTCGTTTCCGACCAACCCCGAACAAACTGAAATGGAGGATTTTACGATGACTACTATCAATTTGAAAGATTTTTATTATTGGTACACGCAGGATCAGCTTATCGAAGTTTCTGACGAGGTGGCCGAGGTATTCAAGGCCGATGCCCGCTATGAAATGGCCTACCAGCGGCGGCTCTCCCGGCACAAGGCGCAGTATTCTCTGGACTGCGATGACGGGATTGAATATTCCGCTTGCCTGCATGAGCCGACCCCGCAGGAGCTCCTTGAACGGATGGAAACCTTTCTTCGTCTGTGGAACGCTCTCAATTCTCTGCCGGAGATCCAGGGCCGCAGAATTGACGCACATATCATTCTTGGCAAGTCGATTAAGGAAATTGCCGAGGCCGAGGGCGTACATGAGGAGTCTATTCGCCAGTCGATCAAGCGTGGCCTTGAACGCATGAAAAAAACTTTTTGATTTTTTCTTCTTAACCCACTTGGAATTGATGAAAAAATGTCTCGGTTTATGAGAGGAGGTTTTCTTCCTAACGCAAGGGAATAACGGCAACCCTGAGTAAGTACGGGGCGCCAGACGGTGGGTGCGCGGTGACATTTCCCAAAAGAGATTGAGCGAACAACACCAACACTGTAAATGGGCCCAGCCATCCCAAGGCCATGATCCGGTGCTGAACAGGTTGGCTGCCTGTTCCTCCGGGCTTGTCGCTTTGCTTGCGTTGAGAGCGCCGCACAGAAAATAACGATTGTCTTTGGACAGGCCAAGTAAATATGTGCGGCGCTCTCTAATATTCAAAAACTATAATAAACCTCGAGACAAAGTGTCCCAAGGTGGAGTAAGGCAACAGACCAGCATCCCGGCGGTGCTGGTCTGTTGCGTTTCCCCACCAAACAGAGGGAGGCGTTCTATCAATCTGCGAAGGAGGTTTACCGTGAAATTAACTACACAGGAACTTGAACAAATGAGAAGCGTTGACATTGGCGCGGTGGCTGCCGAGTCCCTGCCTGATGTGAGCGGTATGACCTTTGACAATGCGCTTTCCCGAAAGGAGCGCATCTCTCGATTTTTGCAGACTGTCAAAAATCCATACTGCTTTTGCATCGGTGGTGTTGGCGTGAAAATTGAATTTGCTGAAAGCGGGCCATCTCTCCAAGATAAGCTGACGGATTTCCTGCTGCGGCAAAGAAGCGGGCTGTAACTTCGGTTACAGCTCGTTTTGCTTCTTCGAGACAAAGTGTCCCGAAGTGGAGGCATCCTTGTTGTCCTCCCCGGACAGAGTTATAATATAAGTGTAATGTGATAGGGAAGGAGGAACAATGGCACGAGCAAAAAACAGAGGGTATCAGCAGAGTTTCTCTCCCTCTTACACAATCCGCCGCTGGCGGCTGGGCATCTATATCCGGCTTTCAAAGGAAGATTTGAAAAAAGGAAAAGACGATAGCAACAGCGTAAAGAACCAGCGTGACCTACTGAACGATTTTTACCGACGAAACATTGACGAGTTTGAAAGCATCACGGAATATGTGGATGATGGTCATACTGGAACGGACGCCAACCGTGAAGATTTTCAACGGCTCTTGGCGGATGTCATGAGTGGTAAAATCAACTGCGTTATAGTAAAAGACCTGTCCCGCTTCGCACGAAATTATAGCGATGCCGGAAGTTTGATCGACAACCTGTTTGTTCAAATGGGTGTTCGCTTTATCAGCCTTGCTGAGAATGTGGACAGCTACAAGAACCCCGACAGCGTTTCAAATATCATCGTTCCCATTACAAACGTGATGAACGATAATTACTGCTATCAGACTTCCAAAAAGATCCGGCAGGTATTTGATTACAAACGGCGCAACGGCCAGTATATCGGAGCATTTGCTCCTTACGGCTATGTAAAGCACCCAAAGGACAAGCACAGGCTGATTGTTGATCCCGATGCTGCTGAAAATGTCAAACTCATTTTCACAATGCTTATTCAAGGGTCATCAAAACGTGCTATCGCGCTGTACCTGAACGAACACGGCGTACCGAGCCCCTCGGCTTACAAGGTACAAAAGGGCTTGCCTGTTTCGACAAGAGGGTATGACGATCCTATGTGGGGAGTCCGCATGATCCACTCCATTCTTACCAATCCGACCTACACCGGGGATTTAGCCCAAGGCCGAAGCCGGGTGAAAAGCTACAAGGTACACCAGATTGAAGCTGTTCCACGCGAGGAATGGGTGGAAGTGGCTGGAACGCATGAGGCCATTATCGACTATGAAACTTTCGACAAGGTACAGGCTCTCTTACAGCGTGATACCCGTACTTCCCCGAAAGGCCGTGAGGTACATTTATTCAGCGGCTTTCTGAAATGTGCCGATTGCGGGCGGGCCATTACCCGATGCGTTGGCAAGAACAACAATGTATATTATTCTTGCTCAACCTACAAGAACCGTTCCCGGACAGCCTGCACCATGCACTCAATCAAGCATGAACGGCTGGAGGCTGCTGTTTTGTTCGCTGTACAGCATCAGGTACATTTGGCTGTTTCCTACTCGGAAATCGTCACGCAGATCAATTCCGCTCCAATCAAAAAAAGCCAGTCTTACCGACTGGACGATCTGATAGCTGCAAAAGAGCGGGAACTGACAAAGATAACACGCTACAAGCAATCTCTTTATCAGGACTGGAAAGACGGTGAAATCACCCAGCAGGAATACCGGGATATGAAGGCTGACTATGAACGGCAGACTTCTGATATTTCCGCGGTGCTTACCCGGCTGAACGCTGAACGCGCAGAACTGGCAAACGGTGTGGACAATGAGCATCCTGCACTGGTAGCCTTTATGAAGTATCAGAACATTGAAGCCCTCAACCGTGAAATCTTGGTTGAACTTGTGGACTATATCAAGGTCTATGAAAACGGCAATATCAGCGTGAAATTCAAATTTGCTGACGAGCTCCGCAAGATTGCCGAGTACATTGAAATCAACACTACGGAAGATACCGCAGTAGCGGGCTAACCCCCGCTACAAACCCCTTTGACAGTGTGTTTTCCTAATAGGCGCTAATCATATGTTGGTTAAATTTTAAGTGGGCAGAAATCTTACAATTCTGTAAGACTTCTGCTCGTTTTTTGAAAGTGAAATGAAAGATTGCCCTGATACAATTTGGATGTAAGATGAAAAGGAGGCAACACATGAGTGTGATATTAGAAACCAAGCAGCTTTGTAAATTTTATGGCGCGGGTGAGAATCAGGTCAAAGCGGTCAATCAGGTGGACATTCAGATTGAGCAGGGAGAATTTGTCGCAATTGTCGGAAAGTCAGGTTCCGGTAAAAGTACATTACTTCATATGCTTGGAGGGCTTGACACCCCTACAAAAGGCAGTGTTACTTTAGCCGGTAAAGATTTATACAGGATGAAGGAAGATGCCCTTGCTGTTTTCCGCAGAAGAAAAATCGGATTTGTTTTTCAGGCATTTAATCTGGTTTCATCTGTTAATGTCTGGGAAAATATCGTACTGCCACTGGGGCTGGATGGAAGAAAAGTGGATGAAGCGTATGTAAATGATATTATTGCAACTCTGGGGATTGAAAACCGGATTTATAATCTGCCAAATCAGTTATCCGGAGGACAGCAGCAGAGAGTAGCAATTGCAAGAGCACTGGTGAATCGTCCAGAAATTATATTTGCAGATGAGCCGACAGGAAATCTTGATTCTAAGACCAGTGATGAGGTAATCGCTCTGCTTAAGATGACAGCAAAAAAATATGGACAGACAATTGTAATGATTACCCATGATGACGAAATTGCACAGGTCGCTGATCGCATTCTGGTGATTGAGGATGGACAGGTGGTGGATTTCAGATGAAGACAATAAGCAGGATTGCATATAGCAATGACAAAAGGAACAGGACAAGAAGTATACTGATCATGATGGCAATCTGTCTGACCACGATGCTGCTTGTTATCATCAGTACTGTGGGAAATGGGGTAATTCATTTACAGAAAAGTCAGGCGGCAGGATCATATGGAAGCAATTATGGTCTGTTTGTTTCCGCAGACGGATCGCAGTTAAAAGAAGTAAACCGCCGTGCGGAAATAGATGCTACAGGCACTATGTGCACCGAAGGTATCATAAAAGGCAATGAAAAAGGCGGGTTTGTCTGCATGGATGAGACTGCAAGAAAAATGCTTCCTTATAATAAAGAATATGAGTTGAAGGAAGGAAAGTATCCGGAAAAAATGCAGGAAATTGCCGCAGGAAGAGCATTTTTTCGTGCAATGGGGTATGGTGATGTAAAGATCGGAGATACGGTTACACTGGATTACCGCGCAGGGATGCAGTCAGAATATAAGCCGGAAGAATTTGTTGTCAGCGGAATCCTATATGATCGGGATGAGTATACCATCGAGGCATCTTATGTTGCTTTCGGGTCACAGGAGTTTTATGATGAGCACGTCGCAGAGAATGACAGACAGTATAATATTTATTTTACTTTAAATGATTCTGCAAATGTATCTATGAATAATATTGATTCGGTTATAAAGCAGATTGCAGCAGCTTGTGGGATCGAAGAAAAAAACGTTATAGTCAATGATCTCTATTTGCAATGGGTCTTGCAGCCGAGTTATGAAACGATTGCGGTATGCGGGGGGTTGATTCTTGCAATTGTACTTTTCTCTGTTGTGGTCATTTATAATATTTTTCAGGTCGGTATTGCCAACAAGATACAGGAGTATGGAAAAATCAAGGCTCTGGGAGCAACAAAAAAGCAGATGAAACAACTGATCTTCAGAGAGGGCATTTTTTTGACAATTTTTTCAATACCGGTTGGATTGCTTCTGGGCTTTCTGATTGCAAAATGCGGTTTTAACTGGCTGGTAGAACAGGGGAACCTTGTATCAACCGGAACTGGCTCTATGGGAGTTCAAAATCAGCAGGTGCCTCTGTTTTCCCTGCCTGTTATGTTTCTCTGTATTTTCGTATCATTTCTTACCGTTGCTTTGGCACTGCGTAAACCAATGAAAATTGTTTCACGGATTTCACCTATCGAAGCAATACGGTATTTAGAAAATGCAGAAACACAAAAAAAAGGAAAACGAAATGGCAGAAAAAATGTCACCGTGTTTTCTATGGCAATGGCAAATGTAATGGGTAACCAAAAAAGAACCATTGGTACCATCCTCACACTGGGGCTTTCCTGCGCATTGTTTGTGATTATTTCTAATTATGTGGGAAATATTGACACGGAGCATGAAGCACGTCTTTCCGTTAATCATGGACAATTTGAACTGCAGCTTGACTATTCTGCTGAGTATGATGAAAGATATCCGGAGAATAATCTGGATACGATTCTGACGGATAATCCATTGAATGATTCGCTGATTGAAGAAATCAAAAGCATTCCGGGAGTGACAGATGTCATGACGAGAGAGATAGTCTCTGTAAATCTGAACGGAACAAGATTTCCGGCTGATATTGTGAGTAAAAATGATTTTGATTTTATGCGCCAGGATGGGGATATTGGCTCTATGGACTATGATCAGGCGGTAAAGAATGGTGATATTTTCTTTGGCTGGTCAACGTGGATGGAACAAGATGGATATGCTCCGGGTGAATCCATTGCATTTGACTTTGAGAATGGAAGTGAAACCTATACCTATCAGGGAAAGATTGCAGGATCCTTTGTAAGCGCGGACACTTATCTTGTCATTCCAGAAGGTGTATACCGTTCCATGAATCCGAGAGGAACAGCCTATGGCTATCTGTGGGTGGACTGTGACAAAAAAGATGTGGCATCTGTGGAGCAAAATCTGAATACATTGATTTCTAATACTTCGCATATAAAAATGGGTACTTATCATGCGCAGTTACAATCTGCAGAATTCTCAGCTCGCACGATGAAGCTTGGCTGTTATCTGTTTATGGCGGTTGTAGGATTCATCGGTTTTATGAATATGGCAAACACCATGATCATGAATATTACGATAAAAAAGCAGGAATATGGTGTATTACAGGCTGTGGGTATGACAAATAAACAATTAAATTTATGTCTGCAGTTACAGGGACTGATTTTTA
This sequence comes from Clostridium sp. AM28-20LB, assembly GCF_003480665.1. NCBI lineage: Bacteria > Bacillati > Bacillota > Clostridia > Eubacteriales > Clostridiaceae > Clostridium > Clostridium sp. AM28-20LB. The sequence goes on from NZ_QUJN01000004.1 coordinate 212,048, forward strand.
CGGTTGGCACCATATGTGTAGCACTTGTCGTTGGTCTGCCACTTGGCTACGTGCTCTTTGCCTATGCAAAGCATAATGGGATATTTGGAATGAATGTCTATCATGTTCCAATTACACCAATTCTTGCTATGATTTTGCTGGTCAGCCTTTTGCAGATTGTGCTTTCCTGCGTTTTAAGCAGTAATCTGAAAAAGGAAACGCTGGTAGAAAGAATAAGGTATCAGGGATAGCAAGTAACCAGGCTGTCACTCGGACAATGAGTGACAGCTTGGTTTGCGAGTATACGTCAAAAGATTCTGTGCCCTTGTATTTTCCCTTATCAGAGTTTGTAAACTTATATGGGAATATATAACACAAGGGAAAAAATAAGGGAAAGCTCACCTGCGACAAATCCAGTGTTTTCAAGGGTTTGCGGAGAATTTAATAAGAAAATATAACAGTTATTAAATCTCTTAAAACAGGTGAAATCTCAATCGGAATTTGATGAGGTGATAATATGAGCAAAAGTAAGAAGTTGACAAATACTGGAAGTTATAAACATCTTTGCAAATATATCATATCTATCAACTGTACACCGCCCTCATAAATTGGGTGGTCATAATTGTCAGTAAAGAAATGGGGAATCTTGTGAGAACGAACAAACCCACATTTTTCATAAAATGGTATCGTCAATGGACTGTCACCTGTTCCAACTTGCAAAACAGAATATTCATCTGCATATTTACTGGCAAGAAAATCAATTAGTGCTTTGCCATAGCCCTTTCTCTGATTTTCCGGATCGACTGCGATATTCTTGATTTCAAGTATTCCATTACCTTCATCGGTAACAACACATTCTGCTTTTTCATCATTGTCTTCAAGCACATACATAGTACCTTTTTCAAGATAGCGCTCAACCATGCTCTCCTGTTCATCAGCTAATAACAATAATGATATAAATTGCTTTTTATTTTCGTTCACTTCTCGGATTTTCATATCCATTACTCCGTCAAATTGGAATTGATCGTGCTCTGTCTTTCGCTAATGCAACTCCATTTTACTGTGCAAACATAAGTTATGCCCGTCTCAAGATTCGCTTTATATCATCCAGATTTTCAACAAAAAAGATTCCCTCCTGTCGCTCGTTAGAAGATAATCCTTTTTCAATCATATGATTTAGAAGTGCTTTCAAATCATCGTAGTAACCGTTCAGGTTGTAGAGAATGCAGGGTGCCTCCAGATGTTTCAAAGACACCTTCGACATTACCTCTGCAATTTCCTCCAATGTTCCCGTGCCGCCCGGGAAGGCAATAAAGGCTTCTCCTAACTCAATCATTTTGTTTTTTCTCTCAGACATATCCTTAGTCACAATCAGTTTTGTCAGTCCATCATGTTGAAACTCATTTTCAATAAAAAAATTCGGCTCAACACCCGTAACATCACCGCCTGCCTTCAATACACTGTCTGCCAATGCTCCCATTAAACCACCTTTAGAACCGCCGTAAACAAGTGCATTTCCACTGTTTCCAATCCATGCCCCCAATTCCTCAACTGCTTTTCGTAAGCATGGGTCATTTCCTTCATTTGCCCCAAGATAAACCGTTATATTCATTAAAAATTTCCTCCTACAACTTCCGATTTTGGGATTATTTCTTAAACAGCTCAGAATGTGAACCAAGGCGATAAAGCATCAAAAGAAGAACTTCTCCACGAATCTCATAAATAAGCAGCCGGTCTGGTTCGATGTGACATTCACGCGTGCCTTTATAGTTGCCTGTAAGATCATGATCTCTGTATTTTGCTTCCAGCATACCGCCATTCGCCAGAATATCGATTACCTCAAACAGCTTATCAAGATTTTTATTTTGCTTTTTGGCAAGCTTCAAATCCTTTTTAAACTGATTGGTAAACTAAATGTCGTATTTCATACATCGAGAGCTGCCTTAAGCGCATCCATACTGGAATAATGCGGAGTAGAAGGATCCTTCATCATTTTTCTGCCGTCCTCAATAGCAGCGGCTGTGGTATCATTCGGTACTTCCAGTTTTAATTCAAAAGGAATACCATGCTCACGGATAGCGGTTCTCAGGAATATATTTACAGCAGTTGTCATATTCAGACCAAGCTCATTGAAGATTTCCTCCGCCTGATCCTTGATTGCCTTGTCTGTACGAATATTTAAATTAGTTGTTGCCATACAGAACACCTCCATTCAAGTATAGTATATGCAGAAATTCGGGTGATGTCAACACAATGTCATTATACAAGCTGTGAATTTTCTGTTAAAATGCATCGAAGTCCTTCTGCGTAGCAATCTGCGAATAGGCTTTGTACTCATCATTGCTGCTTTCCGCGTACATGTCGTTCACCATTCCGATTGTGAGTAAGTCAAGATCCCGGATGGAGATGCCGAGCTGTACGCAGCGAAGCAGAAACAATGGTGTGGTCATCGGGCGGTCAGTTGCGTGAAGTTTTTTTAGACTCCATATCCGTCTGGACATTCAGGTCACACGCGATACCAAACACTATAACCTTCAAATGATCATTGCCGTAGGCTTCAAGGTCAATTCCGAGCGTGCCGTACAGTTTCGTAAATGGGTAAACCAGATCGCCAAGGACTACACCATAAAAGGCTGGGTGATGGATGATGAACGGCTGAAACGAGGAACGTATCTGACAGAGAAGTATTTCGACGAGCAGTTAGAGCGTATTCCATGTTCCATTCCTCCTATCCTATACACTGATGTGATATTTTGTGAGCGTAAGGAGTGGATAGGAATTGAAGAAAGGAGTTCAGCATGAGAAGAAAAAAAGATAAAAGCAATGGCATTACTGCTTTGTATGAAAGACTGTCTCGTGATGATGATAATGCTGGAGAGAGTAACAGTATAGTTCATCAAAAGCAAATGCTTGAAGATTATGCTATGAAACATGGTTTTACGAATCTTGTTCATTTTACCGATGATGGTTGGAGTGGAGCGACCTTTGCTGAGGTTAGATAGCGATACTTTTTACATCAACCATGTTACGGCGGTCATGGTTGACAACTTGCGTCGGCTCCTGCTCGGTATCAACCTGTCCGACAAAGCTGTAATGGATTTCGATTTTCCGGGTGTTGGTTTCCCGATCCAATTCGTGTATCAAGATACGGTCGATAAACTCATGGACGTTTTCATAGGTCAATTCCTGTATGTCGCTGTATTTCCCGACAATCTGAATAAACCTTGATATATCCCTTTTTCGCTCGGTAACGGTTGCGATCTGCTGTTGTAACTCGTCTATCCTTGCGGCAAGGGATTTCTTTTCGTCCTCATAGCCGGAAGTTAGAAACACAAACCGTTCATCTGTCAGTCTGCCTAATGCGTTGTCCTCATACAGCTTGCGGAAAAGCGTGTCAAGTTCGGTCATACGCGCCTGTGCTTTGGAAAGTTCCTTTTGCTGCTGCGCTAATGCCTTTCTCGCTTCCATGTCGCCGTACTCGGTAGCTTTACAGATAAAGTCCTGTTCGTGTTCCTTAACATACCGCAAAATCCGCCGCATATCTTCCAGCACTAAATCAAGAAGTACGTTTTTGCGGATATAATGAGAGGTACACTCGCTGCCTGTCCTTGCCCTGTTGCGCCATGCGCCGCAAGAATAGGAAAACTTGCGCGGCTCGATATTTACGCCCTGTTGGTAATACATCTTATGTCCGCAACCAGCGCAAAACAGCAAGCCGGAAAAAATATCAATCTCCGCTGCTTTTGTCGGGCGGTGGCGGGTAGCAATCCGCTTTTGCGCAAGTTCAAAGGTTTCCTCGTCAACAAGCGGCTCATGGGTGTTTGGGAAGAAATAGCGTTGTTCTTCTTCGTTCTTCCGGGTCTTTTTCGACTTGTAGGATACCTTGTGAGTTTTCGCGGTTATGGTATGCCCTAAATATTCCTGCCTTGCTAATATGTCATAGAGCGTTTTGTCCGGCCAAGTATAGGGGGCGATCATTGCCCGCTGATACCGCGCCTGTCCTGTGCGCTGATAGCGCAACGCTCCAATCGTCAAGACTTTGTTTTCCGCAAGCCATTTTTGGATTTCGCACATACGCACGCCGCTAACAAACATAGCGAAAACCTGTTTGACAATCGGCGCGGTTTCCGGGTCGGGTATAAGGTGGTGGCGGTTGTTCGGGTCTGGGATATAGCCGTATGGATATTCCCCGTTGACACGCTCGCCTTTTTGCGCCTGTGCCTGTTTAACTGCACGGATTTTCTTGCTTGTATCGCGGGCGTAAAACTCGTTAAACCAGTTCCGCAAGGGGGTAAACTCGTTATCCTCCCGCGCTGTGTCAACTCCGTCGTTAATCGCGATATAGCGCACTCCGTTTTCGGGAAATACAATCTCTATGAGTTCGCCCGTTTTCAGATAGTTTCTGCCAAGACGGGAGAGGTCTTTGGTAATAACCGTCGCCACTCGTCCGGCTTCCACTTCCTGCAACATCGCTTGCAGCCCCTCGCGCTCAAAACTCACGCCGGAAAATCCGTCGTCCACAAAAAACTTTGTGTTCAAAAAATGGTGTTCGTCCGCATAGCGTTGAAGTATCATTTTTTGGTGCTGTATGCTTCCGCTTTCTCCGGCCTGCATATCCTCTTGACTTAAACGGCAGTAAAGGGCGGTGATTTTATTCGACTGTAACATTAGTCCTCCTTTCCGACAGCCGAATAAACAGGTATAATGTGTTGCTATCATTATACCATATCCCGCCGCCTAATGCACTACTCGGACGCTAAAAAGCCCGGATTTCCGGGCTTTTTCTGCAAATCCTTTACAATGAGTTTTTCAATCTTTTTATGGATTGTATCGGTTGCCTTTTCACTCGGCAACGCTTGAACAAGATAGGTGATTTTCCCTATTTTGCGTTCGGTTGTAATTGTCTGTTTTTTATCCATTAGAAAAACCTCCTTTTCCTGTATGGATAAACTATATTCGTCAAAAGGCAAAACGGGCGGTTGTTAGCTGCAACCTCACGGGAGTTTCACCCCGGCCCATGCTTATGGGTGCGCCGCGCAATACTTTGAGGGTGTTCAACGCGGGAGTATCATTGTGCCGCCTTGTATGTCGTCGCCCACAAGCTGCTAAACTTGTTTTACGGCGCGGTAGTTCTCGCTCGACTTTTCCCCAACGGGGAAAAGCGGTCATGGCGTACCCGCCGCCCGGCTCGGTACAGACGGAATGTACCCGTTGCCTGTTATGCTGCGCACCAAAGGCCGCTTTCTTTGTCAAGGAACAATAGGCTTTGTCGGCCTGTAACAGTACACCGTTTCCGATGTGCTGTTACGGAACGACAAATAGCCCATAACGGGAAGCGTGGAAAGGGGACACGCTCCCCGCATGGGCTAAAAGATTATCCTACATGAAAAGCAAGGGTGCGGGTAATAAGGCGCACTTGCAGCCTGTTACGCATTTCCTCGTCCACATAGGAATAGGTATTGCCCGCGTCGTCTTTCAGCGTGCGGGTACAAAGTTTCGCTATGTAACCCTCGTAATGCTTCAAGATCGCGCACATGGCGGTTGTGTCGCCGTTTGCCGCTGCGGAAATGACAGGGAACGGCAACAGATTTTCAGATTTCCTAACGGTATTCATCATCTGCTTTTCCCTCCAAATACTGTTTGATTTTCGCAAGCGCGGATTTCCTGTGCCGGAAAACCGTCGTGCGTACAACATTCAGCAGTTCAGCAATTTCCGCGTCGCTCATGTCCAAGAAGTAGGACAAAAGGATAATGTCGCGTTTCCTTTCGGGCAAAGCGTTAAGGGCTTCGGCAAGCAGTTCATTTTTGACGAGTACATCAAAGCCGGACACTTGAAAACGGAAATAATCGCTTTTGTATTCGTCCGTTGTGAAAAGCTGCGCGAGTTCGCTTTCGCTCAAATCCGAAAAAGGTACTTCGCGTGCTGCGCGTTTCGCAAGAGTGCGGCGGTGGCTTTTCGCTTCGCCAACCAAAGTTTTCTTTGCTAATGCGTCGTACTGATGTTGTATTCTTTCCTTGTCGGAAGAAGATAGCTCCATAGAGTTCACCTCCTTCCCGCGTGGAGTAGAGGACGGGAGTTAAGGGCTTGTCCTCTCTGCCCCTTTCGCTCCGTACCCGTTCGGGAGATGGCTCTTGAGTGCGTTTTTCAGAAAAAAGTTGAAAAAAGCAAAATGCGCCCGTCCGCAAGACGCGGACGAGCGCAAAGGAAATGTAAGAAGTATTTAGATGTATTGACAGTTCATACTCATAGCCGGAATATCCCGCTTGCGGAGCATAGCTTTTTTTGACCGCAAAGCATTAGGCGGGTTACAGTAAATAAAAATGGACACGGCGATACCTCCCCGATACCGCCGTATCCTTAAAAAAGGGCGACTTTAATACACTACCCGCAATCCATTCTATAATAGGGAACAGCGGCTTTTGCGCAATATTAAATAAAAAAGCCGATAACACATAGGTTTTTTGACCTAATGCGTTATCGGCTCTGCGTCTATGCGTCTGGCACTTTTAATCATTTTTTTTTGAATTTATTATATGTGTTAGCTAACTGTCCACAAGCCGCGTTAATCTCTCTGCCATGAGAAACTCTCATAGTAACTTCAAGTCCTGCTTGCTCTAATTGATGTTTGAATGCAACTATTTCCCGTTTCTGTGGTGCTTTAATTCTTGAATTGCTTGTTGGGTTGTATTGTAACACGTTAATCATAACTTTTTTGCCCCGAAACCATTTTGCAAGTTGTCTTACATCTGAGGGCCGGTCATTTATACCCGGTAAAAGCAAATACGCAAAGACAATTTTGCGATTATGCCTTTCAGAATAGGATAAGGCTTGCTTAACAACATCTTCAATAGCATATATGCGCATGTGAGGAATAATACGATTTCTTGCAGATTGTGTTGCTGCGTGTAAAGATATTGTCAACTGAATTTTAAGATGTTCCTCGCGCAATTTTTTTAATTGATCGACCGGACCAACTGTTGATATGGTAATGCCGTCGGTTGGAAAGTTGAGCCCATATCTATCTCGGAGAATATGGATTGCTTTTATCAAGTTGTCATAATTGAATAAAGGCTCTCCCATACCCATAAAAACGATACGGTTTACTTTTCGACGCAACAATATAATCTGTTGTACGATTTCTGACGATGTTAGATTACGAACAAAGCCATTTCGCCCGGACTCACAAAAAATACAACCAACAGGACAACCGACTTGTGTGCTCACGCAAACAGTTCCACCATCTCGCCGCTTGATAAAAACCGTTTCAATGTATTTGTTGTCTTTCAGTTCGTAAACATACTTTTCAGTATCACTGCTTTTGCAAATATTTTTTACCAACATTGATAGATTTTTTTTGCGTGGTAATTGCTTATATAATTCTTCATATAAGGCTTTTGCTTCATTCTCGCCAATAACTTCCGACATTTCTTTGTAAGTAAATCCGTATGGATCATTCCGTACTTCCGCAGGCGTATATTTAGGTAAACGTTTCATTTTTATATCCTTTCTTCTAAATAATAAAAGTTTGTTTTTCTGTATTTTTGATTACAATCTCTAATTTTTCTACATCAATGATATGCGTCAATTTGCATTTAGGGCAGAAAAGAGGAAAATCTTTTAATACAGTATTATGAAATACTTGAACTCTCGTCTTTCCGTTACAAATCGGACATTTTATCCAATATTTTTTAAGCATTATATTTCACTCGTCCTTTTTACACAAAAAAATGCAGGTCAATCCTCAACATGAGCATTGACCTGCATTTATAATGCACAGAGCAGTACAACAAAACTAAGGCATAGCTTGCACTATGTCTATACTATATCTATACGTCGTTAGTTTTTTGTATAGCATCCGCAAAATAAGCATGACAAAAAAGCCCATGTTGAAAATGGGAAAATCCTTTTTTTCAATGCTTATCTAATACGCATGCTATGCAACATAAACGCCGCCTCCTTTTACATAAATTTTATTTTATCAGAAAATCAGTCTACTGTCAATACACAACAGGAAGTATTTAACCTAATGATATGAATTGTGTGGACATATCCAAAAAGAAAGGTGAACTGTAAAATGTAACAGGGTGAATGAAAATGGCAAAAAGACCCGTACCATTGTACGACTTTAAGGCTTTCGGGGCAGCTATAAAAGCCGCGAGAAATGAATACGGCGAGAGCCGCAAAAAGGTAAGCGACGAGTTATATATTTCCCCGCGCTACCTTGCGAATATCGAGAACAAGGGACAACAGCCGAGTTTACAGGTATTCTATGACCTTGTAACCCGGTATCATATTTCGGTAGATCAATTTTTCTTCCCGAACAGCAATGCGGAGAAATCCACCGGGCGGCGGCAGCTTGACGCGCTGCTGGACGGTATGAGCGATAAAGGCATACGGATTGTAACCGCAACGGCAAGGGAGATAACAGAAGTCGAACAAGCAGAGGACTAACCTCACAATATGGGAAGCAGGAGATTGCAGCGCATAGGGGCTGCAATCTTTTTTTGCGCCAAATTAGAAAGAGAGTGCAACAAACGCTGCCTTTGAAACGGGATAAGGAGTAGATAGCAAGCACAGCAAACGAGTACCCGTTTGCGAAAAGTGCTTGTTGGGATAATCCCAAACCCTTATACCGAAAGGCGGTGCGGAAATGGAAAACCGAAAGAGAAATATACAGATGAAGTTTTACGTTACGGAAGAAGAAAAGCGGCTGATCGACGAGAAGATGAAGCAGCTTCCCATAAAGCAGTATGGGGCATACTTCCGTAAAATGGCGATAGACGGGTATATTCTTGTCGTTGACCGAAGCGACACAAAAGCATATATCCGGGAACTGCAAGCGGTGAGCCGGAACATCAACCAGATTGCAAAACGCGCCAATGCGACGGGGACGGTTTACAGGCAGGATATAGAGGACATTAAAAAGGCGGTGGACGAGATATGGCGGTTACAAAGACGCACCCTATTAAATCAACCTTAAAGGCTGCGATAGACTATATCTTAAATCCCGAAAAGACAGACGGGAAGCTGCTTGCGTCCTCTTTCGGCTGCGGGCTGGAAACCGCCGATATTGAGTTTGCATGGACGCGGGAAGCTGCCGGAGATCGCGGCACACATTTAGGGCGGCACTTGATACAATCCTTTGCGGTGGGAGAAACCACACCGGAAGAAGCGCACAAAATCGGCATGGAACTTGCCGGGGCGGTATTAGGCGGCAAGTATGAGTTTGTTTTGACAACTCACGTCGATAAAGACCATCTGCATAATCACTTGATTTTCAACGCGGTTAGCTTCGTTGACTACAAAAAGTACCATTCCAACAAGCAAAGCTATCACTTTATCCGGCGCACCAGCGACAGGATATGTAAAGAGCATGGGCTATCCGTCGTCGTACCGGGACAGGACAAGGGAAAAAGCTATGCAGAATACACCGCCGAAAAGCAAGGGACAAGCTACAAAGCAAAGCTGAAAACGGCGATAGATACTCTCATTCCCCAAGTGAAAGATTTTGACGAACTGCTGCGCCGCTTGCAGGAAATGGGGTATGAAATCAAACAGGGCAAATACATTTCCTTTCGCGCTGCCGGACAGGAACGGTTTACCCGCACAAAGACGCTCGGCGCGGCCTATACGGAAGAAGCGATAAAGGAGCGTATCAAGGGCGTGTATGTTGCCAAAACAAAAACGCTGCGGGAAGATAAGAAAATCCGGCTTGTCGTCGATCTTGAAAACAGTATCAAAGCCCAACAGTCGGCGGGCTATGAACGGTGGGCAAAAATCCATAATCTGAAACAGGCTGCTAAAAGCATGAACTTCCTAACCGAAAACAAGATTGAGTATTATAGCGAACTTGAAAGCAAGATAGCCGATATTATGACCGCCCATGACGCGGCGGCAAGGGCGGTTAAGGACGTAGAGCAGCGTATGTCTGATTTGTCGCTGCTTATCAAGCACACGACCACATACCGACAATTAAAACCGATTTACGAGGAATACAAGAAGTCGCGGGACAAGGAAAAGTATCTGCGGGGGCATGAAAGCGAAATTATCCTGTTTGAAGCTGCGGCAAGGGCATTAAAGGAAATGCAGATAAAGAAGCTGCCCGATCTCGCCGCGCTGCGCAAGGAGTATAGCAGCTTAAACGACAGAAAAAGCAAATTGTATGAGGATTACCGCCAAGCGAAAAAGCAAATGCAAGAATACGGCATTGTCAAAAAGAACGTCGATAGTATTCTTTACCCGTCCCAAAGCAGGGCGCGGGAGCAGGAGCGATAAGGCGCAAAACATGGGGTGGCAAGTGGAACGTTAAGGGCTGAAAACGCCTGTGTTTCTGCGGCTTCCAGCGCGGGGAAACAGCATAGACGATAAAGTATATTCAAACCCGCAAAAACGGCTTTCTAATTGTCCACGCAAGGACAAAAAAAGAACAGGGGCGCGGTGCCGGAAATCGGCAACCGCGCCCCTGTTTTCTATGGGCTATTCCTCGTCGGTCAAGATAAACTCCCTTTCGGAAAACTCGCTGTCCGTCATGGCTTGCAGCTTGTTCACCGCTGCGGCGGCAAGCTGGCGCATATCCTCGTCCATGTAGGGCATGGCGGCAAGGATATTTTCAAGCGTTGTTTCCCGGCTGTCCTCGGCGTAGATCGCAACAATGTTTTCTTCCTCAATGGTAAAGCGGGTATTCATGCTATCAAACCTCCAAATCCTTTTTATGCTCTTTCTGTTTATCTTTCGGCTGCTGCGCCGCCTGTTTCTTGTATTCGTCCAGCTTCTTCAAAATGGACGGTTTTTTCTGCGGCTGTTCCCGTTTCTCGGCTTTTACCGCTTTTGCAAGGTCGGTAACGGAAATCGCTTCCCCCGCCTTTGCCCGCTGCTCAAAATCTGCAACGGTGGGCGTTTGCGGCGTATTGTTGATAAGCCCGTCAAAATTGTTGTCGTTCTGCTCTATGGTGTCCTCGACGTGCTTTAAGGGATTATCCCGCTGCGGCTGCTCGGCGGCTATGGCATAAGCCTGTGTGCCATTCCCCATAATGAGATACTTCCCGTCCTCCGACGCATGGTGAAAACCAAATCCCGCCGCTTCGATCTGTTCACGGCTCATATCGGTAATATGAAAATTGCCCCTCGGCGTTCTGACGGTTTCACCCGTCAAAAGGCTGTCGGGGGTCGCTTCCGGCTGCTGCTTTTCAAGCTGCCCGTCCTTGTAGGAATATCCTTGCGCCGCGATTGCTTCAAGGGTCTTGCCCGTAACGTCGCCATAAATCCGCTTGTCTGCGTCAACCAGCATTTGCAAAGTGTCTTGTACGGTGTCGGACAAGGCTTGCTGCTGTTCGGGCGGCAGCTTGTCAAATACGGGGGTCTGCTGCTCCTGCAAAAACTCCGGCACTTGCTGAAAACCGATACTGTCTACATAGTGGGCGGTGTCCTCGTCGTTCTGATGAAGCACAACAATGTCGGAAACGGAAAGGCTATGCCCCTTGAAATCGGCGGGGTGGTCGATATTAAACCTTTCCCAAATGTCGCCCAGCGTCATATCCTTTGTAAGCGGTGCAGTATAGACGAGTTCATAATTTACCCGGTCAATGGTAAGTCCAGCCGCTTGCAGACGGTCATAAGGCTCAAAGCGCAAGTCCCTTGTTTCGTCCCCGCGCTTTAACTGATAAATGGAAAAGGTATCGCCCTGCTCCTGCTCGGCTTGCCGCTGCTGCTGCAACTCGGTAAAATGCCCCTCAATCTCGGTAATGAGTTCCTTTGCGGTGGTCTGTATTGTTTCAAGGGACGCTTTTAACTCGGTCATTTCCTTGCCGCTGCTCCAACCAGCCACATAGCCGAAAGAGTAATCGGAAGTATCAAGGCCGAAATGCTGGCAAACCGTATAAGCGACGCTTTCCGCTTCTACCTCGCAGGTATGGCGGTCAACGCGGTTTTGCTGCTCCGGCGGGGCGTTTAAGTCTACGTCGTGCAGCTTCGCATGGGCGATTTCGTGAATGGCGGTCTTTACCGCCTGTAATTCACTCACGCCCTCTTTGATTGCAATACGCTTGTCGGTCAAACTGAAATACCCATTTGCGCCGTTTGTGATCTGCTCAAATGCAATCGGGACGGGGGACGCTTTTTCAAGGGCGGCGAAAAAATCCTCGTACTGCTCCACATCGGCAAGCAGCGGTTTAACGGAAAGGTCGGGAAACTCCTTGCCCTCGGTCTGCGAAATATCAAAGACGGTTATAACCTTAAAGGCGGGGACGGTGATTTCCTTTTCTTCCTTTACCACTTTTCCCTCGCGGTCAAGCATGGGCTTTCTCGTTTCGGGGTCGATTTTATCAACCAGCTTTTTCACCTTGTAGGGCGCGGGGGCAAAGATTTTAATGCCTTTCTCGCCTTTCTTTACATGGCGGTCAAACTCTTTCTGCCATTGTGAATAGCCCTTTACCAAATTGCCGCCCTGCATGGCAATTAGGATAGTGTTATTCAAGCTGTAATCGTGAAACTTCGACATGGCAGTAAGAAACTCTTTGTAGCGGTCGCTGTCAAAAATCGCCTGTACGCCCTGTTCCAAACGCGCGGTGATCTCCTTTACCTTTTCGGCGGGCTTTTCGGAAGTAAGGATAATGGGGACGACGGGGCGGGGCTGCTGCGGCTCTGCGGCCTGTGCGTCTGCTTGCTGCGTTTCGGCTGCGTCCATATAGGCTTTGTCCTGTTCGCCGCGCTCCGGCTGCGGGTAACTCATAATGCGGTATTCTTCCGGCACTTCGCGCCCCTCAAACTGCCGTTCCCACTCGTCGCCGCTTTCCACGATATAGCCGTACTCGGTAAACGCGCCTTTTTCCTGCGCGGCAGCGTTCCTGCCAAAAGTAGAAAGGTCAATGCCGCCTTTCCATTCTTCGGGCATTTGTACCATGCCGGATTGATTTAAGTAATAGTCGCCCAAATCGTGGTAGTTATGTACTTCGGGGATATGGACGTAGAAATCCACGTTGTAGGTGAAGTCAATTACCTGTCCAATATTTGCAAGCCCGTTTTTCTGCTGCAAGGCTGCGTTCAGCTTGCCAACCTCGGCGGGGTCAAGCTGTTCGAGCCGCGCCGCAAGAAAATTGAGTTCGTCCACGTCGGCGGCGCATACCATTTCATAAGGCAAGGCAATATGTTTCTCCGGGTCGTCGGAATAGCCGCGAATGGAAAAATCCTGCGGGTTGTCGGCGGTAATGCCGACGTTCCGCATAGCTTCGTGCAACTGCTCCTTTGTGGCGGGCATATCCAGCCAATAGCCGCCGGGGTCGCCCGCGTCAAAGCGGCTGCGGTTGCCTATCATAATAGAAAACTGTTCGCTCATGTGTTCACGCTCCTTTTCCTGCCCGGTATTTTCGGGGATAGCTGCCGCCTGTTGCTGCTGCGGGGGTTCTTCGCCCTCTATGGTGTAGTCCGGCATGAGCATACCGTTTACTTTGAAATAGTCGGCGTACTCCTGCGGGATAGGCGGGGAGATTTCCGTAAACAGACGGTCATACGCTTTGATACGCCCATTCAGATACTTTTCCATAGCTGCCTTGTCGGTGAAAACCTTTCTATCTTGTCCGGCAATCTTCGCTTGGGTTCTGCTTGGGCTGTTGGTGCGCACGCTCCATGTAAGCGTCCATGAATACGGGATAGATTTCTGCGCTTCTTTGTCGTAGCGGGTATTCTCGTAAATGTAGTAATTCATCTGATATACCCGGTTGCTGCGAATATGGCGGTTATGCTCGGTGGTCTGCCACTCGTTAGCGGTGTGCTGGACGTGCGGCGTTCTCACATATTCAAGTGTTTTATCCAGCAAAAGCGTTCTTCCCGCCTGTTCTTCCCATGCGGCGGCGCGTTCTTTAAGGTCGTCAAAAATCGCCTGTTCTGCCGCCGCGCTTTCGCTGCGCATGGAAAGTAGCTGCGCAATCGGCAAGGAAGCATAAGGGGCAATCTCCCTGTCCTTTGCTTCAAAATATATCCGGCGTTCTATCCGCATGGTTTCGGCGGTTTCCAATTTGTCATGGTCGTATGAGGAATACGGCATATTCTTTCATCACGTCCTTTCTCGGTCATATAAGGGTTTGGGACTATCCCAACAAGCAAAATGCCCGCGCTCTCTATGGGAAGCGCGGGCATTTCTCGCAAACGGGTACTCGTTTGCTGTGCTTGCTATGTAGTTGTTTTTATCCGTAAACGCCTGTTTCTCTCGCTTTGGGCTTTCTGTCTGCGGCGTATCTTTGCCGCGCAATCGGGGCAGTATTTCGCCCGGTTGCTGCCCGCCGCAAACGTGCTGCCGCATACCGCGCAACGCTTCAAATCGGTTTCCCCGCTGCGGGTGATCTGTTCGCAAAGCTGCCTGTCGGCGGGTAATACCGCTTCGCGGAAATAGCGGCATAGCAGCGAATAGCTGATACTCTGCACACAAACGCAAGTTTCCCCGTCGTCCAGCAGCAGACAATTCCCGCAATCGTTGTTTGCACAAGCGGCGCGGGTCATTTTCTTTACGGCGCGGTATTGCTTTTCATCAAGCCTTATCATTTTCGGTTCTGCTCGACGCGGAAGTTTACATACTTGCCGCCTGTGTCGGCAAGCAGCACAACTCCGTCAAAGGTCTTTCCCGTCTTGGTCGAGTACATACCTTTGATTTTTACCTTTCCGTCTTTCAAAAGGGCGGCGGCAATCGCCTTTGTGAAAGCCTTTTTGCGCTGCTCAAAAAAGCGGTCATTCTTCCACATCACAAAGCTGCAAGCCCTGTCGGAGCAGTAAAAGTTTTTCTTGCCCTCGTAAACCGCCGCGCCGCAACGGGGGCAAGTGCCGATTGCTTCCCGCTGCGGGGTAAACAGCTTCGCTTTATCCTCGGAAATCGCGGAATAGGTCTTGACAAGCCCCGCTGTCATTTCCTCAATGCTGCGCATGAAATCGTCCGGGCTGTCGCTGCCTTTGGCAATCCCGGTAAGGCGGGTTTCCCATTCTGCCGTAAGCTGCGGGGACGTAAGGACTTCGGGCAGGATAGCGGCAAGGTTATACCCGTCCTTTGTGGGGATTAGCTTTTTGCCCTTGCGCTCGGCAAAGCCCGCGCTAATGAGTTTTTCAATGATACCCGCCCGCGTTGCGGTAGTGCCTAACCCTTTGCGCTCTGCGTCCTCCGGCGTTTCTTCCTTGCCCGCGTTCTCCATAGCGGACAGAAGCGTATCTTCGGTAAATGCCTTTGGGGGCTGCGTGTAACGCTCGGAGATCTCCGCTGCCGGATTGTCAAAGGTCTGCCCCTCGGCAAGCGGCGGCAAAACGGTTTCCGGCTCTGCGTCCTCGTCCTGTTCCTCGGACGCGGCGCGGGACAGCTTTTCAATCTCACGCCACCCCTCGCAAAGCGTCGTCTTTCCCTTTGCGGTAAAGGTATAACCGCCGCAAGAGATAACCGCCGTAACCGCTTCATATTCATAGGGCGCGGCTGCGGCGCAAAGCAGCTTCGCGCATACAAGGGTCATAAGTTTTGTTTCGCTGTCGGTAAGGGAAGAAAAGCCCGTTTTCAAAAACTCGGCTGTCGGCAAAATAGCGTGGTGGTCGGTTACTTTGCTGTTGTCGCAAACCCTTGTAAGGTCTGCTTGCAGCTTCACGTCCCGCATAAAGGGAAGCAGCGAACAAAGCCCGGTAATGAGTTCCTTTGTGCTGCGCTGCATATCGGAAGTGATATATTTGCTGTCGGTGCGGGGATAGGTCAAAAGCCGCTTTTCGTAGAGGGCTTGCGCATAATCAAGGGTCTGTTTCGCCGTAAACCCGTACAGGCGGTTGGCTTCGCGCTGCAACGCGGTAAGGTCAAACAGCTTCGGCGGTGCAACGGTCTTTTTCTCTTTTTTGAGGGAAGTACAAACGGCTTGCGATTTCTCGCAAGCCGCTTTCATCTGCTGCGCCGCCGCTTCTTCGTTCAGCCTTTCGGACAAAGCCGAAACACCGCCCGCGTCCAGACGGACAACATGATATTTTTCTTTCTTAAAGCTGCTGATCGCATAGTCGCGGTTTACCAGCATGGTAAGGGTGGGCGTCTGCACTCTGCCGACATTCAGCGTTTTGTGATAGAGGATAGAGAAAAGGCGGGTCGCGTTAATCCCGACAAGCCAATCTGCCTTTGCTCTGCAAAGCGCGGATTGATAGAGGTTGTCATAGCTGCGCCCGTCTTTGAGGTTTGAAAAGCCCTCGCGGATTGCGCTTTCTTCCATGCTGCTAATCCAAAGGCGGGAAAAGGGCTTTTGGCAATTTACCTGTTCGTAGACAAATCGAAAAATGAGTTCTCCCTCGCGCCCGCTGTCGCACGCATTGACAATCTCGGAAACGTCGCTGCGCTGCATAAGGTCTTTGAGTACGGAAAACTGCTGCTCCTTGCCGCTGGCAACGGTAAACTGCCAATCCTGCGGGACAATGGGGAGATCGTCATACTTCCATTTTCGGTACTGCTCGTTGTAGGTTGCCGCGTCTGCAAGGCTAATCAAATGCCCGATACACCACGACACAAGGTAGCCGCTGCCCTCAAAATATCCGCTGCGCTTTTCATTCGCGCCAATAACGGCGGCAATCGCCGCCCCGACGCTCGGTTTCTCTGCAATTACAAGTTTCATACTTCCTCGTCCTCCTGCTCGGTTTCTAATTCTTCCTCGTCGTCCTCGTCAAAATCGAGATCGTCAAGGTTGCTGCTGCCTTTTGCCGCGTCCTTTTTGGGCTTCATAATCTTAAAGTAATAGAACGCGCCGCCGCTTACTGCGGCAAGAAGCAGCACGACAAGCAGAATAGCACCGCCCATGCCGCCGCCTTTATCTTCCTCCGGCTCCGGCTGCTCGGTTTCTTCCGGCTCCGGCTCGGCTTCCTTGCCCGCGCACTCGCTCATATTGACGCTGCAAACGGGGCAATCGGTGTTGACGCTTCCGGCAACGCATTTTTCAGTACAGCTACAAGCGGGGGCTTCGGTCTGTTCGTCCTCCATAAGCTGCAAAAGGTCTTTTTCATCAACTTGATTGAGGAAATGGACGGTGTTTTCTCCGTCCTCGGCGCGGTCAATGATGATGTAAAAATAGTTTCCGTTTTTCGTAACGACGGTAATAAACTGCTTATCGCCGGACGCTTCGCCCGTTATGTCGTCCACAAGGCTCATGTTGCCCTCCGGCGTTAAAGGCTGCGGCTCATAGCCGCCCGTCGTTTCTTCCGGCTCGGTTTCGGTTACGGGGGTAGGCGGCTCGTCGCTCACGTCACCGCCGCCCGCAAAAGCGGTAACAGAAAAGCCGCCCATGAGTACAAGGGCGGCAAGCAAAGCGGTAACGCTGCGGAACAGTTTTTTATGCTTCATCTTCGGTTTCCTCCTGTTCGTCGGTATAGTCTGCGTCCGGCTGCGGCAAAGCAATTTCGCCGCTGGCGTAAGCGGAGAGGAACGCGGCAAGCTGCGCCCCGTCAAGGTGTACCGCTTTCACCATTTGAACGATCTGCGCATTTTCTTCCTCGATTTTCTGCGCTTCAAGGTCTTTCAGTCTTTTTTGGTATTCAAGGATTTTCGCCCTCGTTTTCTCAATATCCCGTTCGATACGGTCAAGTTTCGTGTTTGCCATAGAAATAAACTCCTTTCAAAGTCAGTTGTAATGTAGCCGCCCATAGGCGTAAAAATGGGATTGCCAATAGCTTGTATCAAGTTTTGCGTATTGTATCGGGTCGCCACAATGCAGCATGACGGGGCTTCCGTCCCCGTCCTCGCCAACGTAGATACCCACATGAGATACGCCCGGTGTGTCGTATGTACCCGTAAAGAAAACCAAATCCCCCGGCTGCGGGTTGGAAACGCGGGTTGAAATGTTGTAAAGCCCCTGTGCCCCAAGTCTGCCCGTATTGTATAGGCCGCTGTTCGTCAGCACATAGCTAACAAAACCGCTGCAATCAAAAGAGGTTTCCGGGCTGCTGCCGCCCCACACATAAGGAAAACCGACATACTTTTCCGCTTCCTCAATGAGCCGCGCAAACTGTTCATCTTCCAGATAGGCGGGCGGGATTTCATAATCCGCTGGCGGGTTTTCATAGTATTTTGAAATATAGCCGGATTGCGGGAAAAGGTCGGGTCTGTTCCCAAGCGACGACATATACATAGCGTACATGGATAGCTGTTCCTCGCCCATAATGTAAACGGGAACATGGGAGAGGTTGAAGTTTTCCAAATCCACATTGAGAATGTAATAGTTATAGGCTACTTCAACGTCGTATTCGTTGCCCTCGCTGTCCGTCCGCGTTTCGGTGCGGTAGCGTACCTCGACTTCCTCCGTAACCGTCAAGATATACTGTTTATCAAAGAGCATTTCAAGGGTGCTTTGCGCTTCATCGAGAGTAAACACGCCCTCATGCCAAGCGGAGAGGATAGAGATTAGCACATACGGGTCATGCTCGATCTCGTCAGCCGTTACCCGGTATTCGTCATAGCCGGGGTATTCGCTTTCGATGTTATCCAGCATATCCTGTAACTCGGCTTCCATAGCGACATACGCGCTTTCTGCGCCTGTAATATCCGCGTCCTCGGAGAGATAGGACGACGCAATCAAGCCGCTTCCGCTGTTGCCGCCGAACAGGGAACAAGAGGACAAACCGCCGAAAAACAGAAGCACGATAAAGGCAATCCCGCCCACGATCAAACAGCCTTTCCAATGCCGGACGACAAAGAACGTCGCCCGTTTGGTTTCCTGCGCCGTTTTCTTTGCTGCCTTTGCGGTGGCTTCGGCGGTCTTTTTCACCTTGCCGCCCGTTTTCAACGCCTTTGCATACTGCTTTTTAATGCGCTGCTTTTGCCAAAAACGGGAAATCGGGTTAGAGTGCGCAAGGGCGGGGTTATCATGCAGCGCCTTTTGATAGAGAAAATCGGCGTTTGCCTTTGCTGCCTTTTTCTCGGCTGCTGCCGCCGCCCGGTAAGGTTTCAGCTTATGGCTGCGTATGCCGCGTTTTACTGCCCGCGTCGTCATGCCGCCCGCTTTCTCGCCCACAAGTTCTATCCTGTGTCCGCTTTCCACACCGACGTTTTCTTTCTCCACCTCATAGATTTTTCCATGTACGGCGGCGTCCAATTCCTGCGCCGGACGGGATAACGGGTTATGACGCAACTTGCCGTTTGGGGGCTTATCCGTTTTTTCAAAAGCAAGGCGCGTCTTTGCTTTGCCTTTGGCTTCGTCAAAAACGCGCTCTTTCTTGATTTTGGTCTGTTTGGGGATAGCTGCCCGCGCTTTGTCTAAACGGTCAGCCGCCGTATCGGATTTTTTGATTGCCTTTTGCAGGTCCGGCGTTGCCCGTTCCGCTTCGGAAAACTGCAAGCGGGAAGAATGGGTTTTAGGCTGCGCCGCGTCAAGGGCTTTTTTCTCCGCGCCTTTTGCTGCGTGTCGCTCAATCTCTGCGCCGATATGCTGCACAACCTTTTCCGCTGCCGCGCCTGCGGGGGCTGAATAGTTTTCCTCCTGCGGCCTTTCGCTGATACTGGACGTTTCGCCCGTCGTGAGGTTTTCCGCAACCGCACCGTCGCGGGTCATTTTCTGCGTTACCTTGTCCGGGGCTTTCCATTCCTTGCTCATGGGCTTTCACCTCCAATCCGCTGTTTCGCAAGGTTACAGTATTCGGGGTTGATCTCAATACCAATATAGCGGCGGTCAAGGCTTTTTGCCGCCGCTGCGGTGGTTCCGCTGCCTAAAAACGGGTCAAGGACAATCCCGCCGACGGGACAGCCCGCCAAAATGCACGTTTCCGCAAGTTTCGGCGGGAAAGCTGCGAAATGCCCGCCGCGATAGGAAGCTGTGTTGATCTGCCAAACGTTGCGGCGGCTGCGGACGGGGCATATCAACTCATCGGCGTATGCGCCCTTTTCGCGGGGGCGGTTGATTTTCTGCGGTTGGTTTTGCCCCGGAACAGTAACGTTATACTTGTTTCCTTTGCTAACTCCGCTTTTCAGCCGACCCGCCGTTGTGAGGGCTATCGGCTCGGCTACCGCTTGCCAATCGTAAAAATACTTCTTTGACTTGGTAAGCAGAAACACATATTCATAGCAGCGGGTCGGCCTGTCCCGCGTGCTTTCCGGCATGGGGTTCCCCTTATGCCAAATGATAGAACTGCGCAAATACCAACCGTCGCCCCGCAAGGCAAGGGCTACAAGCCACGGAATACCGATTAGGTCTTTCGGCTTGCAGCCGGGGGCGCGGTGGTTTACCGCCACTTGCTGCCCGTTCCTGCCTTTGGGGTATTTCGGGTCTTGGTGGTCGGCTTTGCTGCCTGTGCCGCAATAAGTGTCCGCGATATTCAGCCAACAAGTACCCTCCGGCGTAAGCACCCGCTTTACCTCATGGAAAACCGCCGTAATGCGGGAAACATATTCCTCCGGCGTTGCTTCCCGCCCGATCTGCCCGTCTGTGCCGTAATCGCGCAAAGCATAGTAGGGCGGGGACGTTACGCAACAATCCATACAGTTATCCGGCAAGGTTTGAAGTACCTGCAAGCTGTCGCCGCAATAGATTTTGTCCGTTTCTATCCTCATGCCGACACCTCGCCGGGTTTGGTCGTCATGACGCGATAGAGTTCTGTATTTTGCGGGAAACGGTCAATAAAGGGCAAAATCACGTTGCCGTAGAAAATAAGCCCCTCGCCCGCTTCGGAATGGGTTACATAGGTCATTTGCTGCTGCGAAATGTTAAGCTGCTTTGCAAGGATTTCCCTGTCGCCCTGGGCTTGGTTGAGCATATACACAAAGTCCGAGTTTTCAAAGATGTTCTCCACCTCGCGGGACGACAACAAATCTTTCACGTTTTGGGTGATACCTGTCGGAATACCGCCCCACTTTCTAAAACGCTTCCAAATCTCAACGCTGTACGCTGCGGTCTGTTCCTCTTTGAGCAGCAAATGAAACTCGTCGATGTAATACCGCGTCGCCTTGCCCTCGCTGCGGTTTACCGTTACTCTGTTCCATACTTGGTCTTGGACGATAAGCATACCGACTTTTTTAAGCTGCGTACCGAGTTCCTTAATATCAAAGCAGACAAGGCGGTTATGAATGTCAACGTTTGTCCTGTGGTTAAAAATGTTCAAGCTGCCGTTTACATAGAGTTCCAATGCCGCCGCGATACGCTGCGCTTCCTTTTCCGGCTGCTTCTTGATTTCGTCGTAGAGGTCGCCCAAAATCGGCATATTTTTAGGCTTCGGGTCGGCAAGGTAGTTGCGGTACACGCTGATAACAGCGCGGTCAATCAAGGTCTTTTCAACAGCTTCCAGCCCGTTTTTACCTCCCATAATCAACTCACAAAAGGAAAGGATAAAATCGCTCTTTAAGGCTATGGGCGTGTCGCCCTCGCTGTAATTGAGGTTAATATCCATAGGGTTAATGTACTGCGTGCTGTTCTGCGAAACCTTGATAACCTGTCCTTTCAAACGTCCGACAAGGGGATAATATTCGGCTTCGGGGTCGCAAATGATAATGTCGTCGGACGTGATAAGAAAAGCGTTTGTGATTTCGCGTTTTGCAGAAAAACTTTTGCCGCTGCCCGGTGTGCCGAGTATCAAGCCGTTGGGGTTTTTCAGCTTCTTTCGGTCGCACAAAATCATGTTGTTGGAAAGGGCGTTTAAGCCGTAATACAATGCTTCGCCGCTTTGGAACAGCTCTTGCACCGTAAAGGGAACGAAAACGGCGGTGCTGCTGGTCGTCAAGCCGCGCTGGATATGGATAAGGTTTTCCCCCAACGGGATAGAGGACATAAGCCCCTGTTCCTGCCGGTAGTCAAGGCGGGTCAAAATGCAGTTGTATTTCTGTGCGATTGCCGCCGCCCCAAATACTTCGTTATCCAATTTCTGCTTGGTATCTGCAAGGTTTAAGACAAGCAGCGTGAGCAGAAACATTCTTTCGTTGCGGCTCTGCAAATCGCGGAGTAGGTTTTTTGCTTCCCCGCCGTAGGTGGCAAGGTCAGACGGAATAATATCCATGTCGTAGCCGCTGCGGATTGCTTTCTTTTGTTCCTCAATCTTCATGCGGTCAAGGTCGGTGATCTTGCGCTTAATCGTCTTGATTGCTTCGTTGTGGTCGATACTCTGAATGTGCAGATTAACGATAATCCCGTTTTCCGCGTCCATGAAGTCGGCAAGCATACGGTCGGAGAGTTCCGGCGCGACGATCTGCAAAAAGGAAACCGCACCAAACTTGCCGCCCATTTGAAACATTCGCCCGTCGCCAAATCGGAAAGAGGACGGGGCGATAAAGTCCTTGACGGAAAGCCCACTTGCGGGTAGCCATTCCCACGCAAAGTTAAAGCGTTCCCCGTCCGGGTGAAAAATCCCATGCAGCACTTCAAGACGCTGTTTCCCGTCCAATACCCGCGCCGCCGCGCCGATCACCTTAAAATGGTTGAGGGTGTCCGTTTCAATGCGGGCAAGACGCGCCCGCGCCGATCTAATGTCCTTTGCTTCAACGGTAAAGGTGAGAAACTTGGTTTTGATAAGCCCGTTGTTTCCGCGTTCAAGCTGCGTCCTAAGCATTTCGGTGTATTCTGCTCTGATACTGTCGAAGTCGTCATTCTGCGGTGCAATCGTGATACTGTTCTTAAAATCGTCCTTGTTCGCATGGCGGCTGATTAGGGAAAGCTGCACGCTGATAGAAGCGTCGAACGAGTTATACATATCGCAAAGGGCTTCAAAAATGGCGGTTTTGTCGTCCGGCTGCGCAAGCTGATAATTTATATCCTCAAACTCAATGCACTTGGAATACCGCCCGTTTGCAAGGCGGCAAATCCCGTCCTTATACATTCGCTCAAACGGTATGCTGTCCTGCGCCGTATGGGGCTTCCCGTCGCCCTTTGCCTGTCGGATAAGGGTATCTATCTGTTTTCTTTCCTGTCGGGAAAGTTTACGCTTTTCGTTTTGGGTGTTTTTCTTTTCCTTTGACAATCGCCCGTACCTCCTTATCTAATTGCTCTTGCCGCGCAAGGGCGGCATAAAAATTGTTGGTCTGATAAGGTCGCTCTTTGGGGCGAAGAAACTTCACTTCCACAAATTGCCGAATAATCACTTCCAGCGGTTGCCCGTTTTTCTCGTACATGGCAAGCAAAAACATAGGCAGCATGGCAAGCACCATGCACAATGCCGCTGCGCTCGTTCCAACGCTGCCTTTTACCAAAAAGAACAGCGGCAGTCCGATTGCTACCGCCGCGCTGAAACAAATTAGCTGTCGTTTGGTAAGGTTGAACATTACCTTGCTTTTGATTTTTGTTAAGTCCTTTGGGACGGTTACATACGCCATTTCAAACCTCCTTTCTGCCCGGAATGTAATCTTCAAAGCGGGGAACAGCATAGAAAAGCCGCTTGTTGTTTACCCACCGTTGCAAATGGCGGGTAACAGGCGGGGCGGTTGGACGCTCGTAAATCATCACATACGGGTCAAAGCCCATAGCCCGCAAGGTGTTCACGCGGTATAAATCCTGTTCGTGAGTGCTGCCGTAGTTGGTAAGAACATACACGCGCCGCTGGCGGCTGCTCTTAATAGCTGTCAAATCCAAAAAACGTTGGAAATACCCGGTCAAGTCCTCGTCGGGATTATCCCATGCAAAATGTACCGCTTTTATCCGTACCCGATTTAACAGGCTGACATTATCCCTGTTCACAAGGCGAATATCCAGCCCTTGCGAAAAATCCACCCATGCGCGGCTTCGTATAAGCTGCTCAATGAGATTTTCATGGTCGGGACAGGCAAGCAGATTAGCGTCCATGATTTTTATTTCCGGCTGCCATTTCCAAAACTCGGACAAATCCGCAACCTTAACGCTTTTGCGTCCCTCTTTACCGCTGACAATGCAAAACCCGCAATTTCTCGGACAACCCCGGCTTAAAAAGCCGTAAGCAATCCCGAAAAACTGCGGGTAGATTGAATAATCCGGGTAACTGTGTTCCACTTCCGGCGGCAAGCGGTTTTTCGTGTCGTAGCCCGTACCGCCGAAAATGACCTGTTCCGCGTTGGTAACGGTTATCGTGTCTTTGGAATAGGTGTCCGTAAAGACGCGGCTTTTATATACAAGGTCGTACCGCTCCTTTGTGTTCCACCATTCCACCGTATGCCCCTTTGCTTTATGATACGCGGATAGCTTCATCAAGCAGAGGTTGGGGAAATTATGGCTGTCAACGTCGATTAAGCCGATTTTCAAATCATAACTCACCCCCTTAATGTGCCGAAAAGACGCTCTTTGCAAGGCTCCCTGTTTTGAAAAGGGTAAAGCACAAGAGGACGGTATAGCCCATGCAAGCCCAGATCGCGCCGGATATGTCGTCGGTCGCTGCGATTGTCTGTATCAACACCGCATAAATGCCGACACACACCAAAATCAAAAACGCTTGAAAACCAAGCGCAAGCAAAGATTTTAAGTAATTCTGTCCCATGCTGCCCCATTCGTGATTTACCATTGTTGCCATCGGGATAGGGGCAACGCTCGTTACAAGATATATTTCAATCATGCGCCCATACACCACAAGCATAATGCAGATTGACAGGGCTTTCATGGTAAGCCCTACAAAGAGGGATTGAAACCATAACCCCAAAAGACCGCCCACGCTCATAGCGTCGAGTTTTGCTTCAATGTCGGTAATGACAGTGGTAACGTCTATGCTTGTATCGGATATGATAACCCCCGCGCTCTGATTGACGACGCTCTGCGTAACGTCAAAAACTCCCATGACGATATTCCAAGTATTTGTTACCAGCAGCACCGCAACAAAGGTTTTGAAAATCCATTTGAAAAAAATCCAAGTGTCGAGATCGTGCAGATTGTTTTTTTCAATTACAAGCTGGATTAGTTCATAACACATGACAAAGGTAATGATAACGCCCGCAATCGGTACAATGACGTTTTCCGAAAGGCTGCGTATCATGTTGAATATGCCCGCGTTCCACCCGGCGGGGGTCGTGCCGACTTGCGTTGCAATTTCTCCAACCTCTGTATTTACGCTGTCAAACAAGCCGGAGAGGTTCGATAAAATCCCGTCTGTCAAAATGCCGCGAAACCAATCTTCAATCATCTGCCATATCAAAAGTTAATCCCTCCTTTCCCGCGCCCTCCCGTTTCCGAGAGGGCGCGGCGGGTGGTATTTGTTTTAGGCATTATCCAAAAAGTTTGGAAAGAAGCGGAACAAGGGTGCCGCCGATCAACGCGACGCCACCGCCCGCCATAAGCTGCTTCATGCCCTGGCTCTTTACTGATGTGTGATAAAGAAGTAATAGAAGTGTAAAAAATTTTGCCGTTCCTATCCGGCACATGAGGTATGTCGGATAGGTCGGGCGGTTATTCGGGCAAGTCCACCTTGCCAACAAAAGAATAATAAATCTCAATGTCCTGTCTGCGGGTCTTGTTCTCGTCATAGCTGCACTCATGCACAACGATTTTCTCTACAAACTCACGCAAGAGGGTATGGGTCAGTTCTTCAAAGTTCATGTGCTTGCGGACAATGTTCATAAACTTTTCTGCGTTTACGGTGGCTTCCTGCGCTTTAGAAAGCTCCGCCTGTATTCTGGCAACACGCTCTTTCAATTCCTGCTGTTCGGCTTCGTAGTCTGCCGAAAGCTCTGTGAAACGCTCGTCAGAAATGCGTCCGCTTACGCTGTCCTCATACAGCCGCTTGAAAATGGCGGAAAGCTCACCGATACGCTTTTCAGCGGCTTCCAACTCCTTTTTCTTGGCGGCGTTCCGGCGTTTGTCGCCGTCCTCGTTCTGCTCGATCAGCAGCTTCATAAACCGGGCTTCATGCTTTGCCGCATAGCTGGTCACTTTCCGCAGATTGGAGAGTACACCAGCGGTCAAGAGGTCGGTGCGGATAAAGTGCGCCGTACAGTCATGGGTGCGTTTCTTGTAGTTGCCGCAGATATAACAGTCCTGCTTGCGCTTGTCCGTCTGGTATCGCTGCTGGTACATGACGCTGCCGCAGTCCGCACAGAACAGTATGCCGGAGAACAAGCCCACTTCATCATAGCGGTTGGGGCGTTTGCGCTGCTTGCGAAGCTCCTGCACCCGTTCCCATGTCTGGGTGTCTATGATAGGCTCGTGGTGGTTCTCGAAAATCACTTGCTTTTCCGGGGGATTTTCTACACTGTGCTTGACTTTGTAAGAAAGTTTTTCTGTCTTGAAATTTACCAGACAGCCTGTGTATTCCCGGTTTTCAAGGATATGCACAACGGTATTGGTCGCCCACTTGCACTCATAGCCGGGGTGGTAGCGGCGGGTGCTGCCCGTCCTGCGGTATTCCAGCGTCCCCGGCGTGGGGATTTGCTGCTCTGTGAGCATACGGGCTATCTTAGTCGGACCGTTCCCGGCAAGGCAGAGGTTGTATATCTGCTTGACTACGGGTGCAGCTTCCTCGTCAATAATGAAATTTTCATCCTCGTCCATGAGGTAGCCATACACAGGCTTGCTTGTGATGGGCTTGCCACTCATGCCTTTTGAGCGTTTTACTGCTTTGATTTTCTTGCTCGTATCTCTCACCAGCCATTCGTTAAAGATATTCCGCAGCGGGGCAAAGTCATTGTCGCCCTGTGCGCTGTCCACTCCGTCATTGATAGCGATGAAGCGGACACCTTTCTGTGGGAAAATCATTTCCGTGTACATTCCCACTTGCAGGTAGTTTCGCCCTAACCTCGACATATCCTTTACGATAACTGTCCCGACTTTTCCGGCTTCAATGTCCGCAAGCATGGCTTGAAAACCGGGTCTTTGAAAGTTCGCACCAGAATAACCGTCGTCCGTGTACCAGCGCAGATTGGAAAAGCCGTTCTGCTTTGCATAGGTTTCAAGAATACGCTTCTGGTTGGAAATGGAATTGCTCTCGCCTTGCAGCTCGTCCTCATGAGAAAGTCTTGGGTAAAGGGCGGTAATTGGTTGTTGGTTGGTCTGTCTTAACATAAAATCCTCCGTTTCCGACAGCCAGCCCCACTATTCCGTACCTTAATTGTACCACATGGGGCGTCTGTCTGTATAGCGGCAAAAGCGTCAAATCTGCTTCTTTATGGTCGGTCAAATCGCCGTTTTTTGTGTAGCAGCTTCCGCTTCCAGCACTTTCATCATCTTGTCGGCTGCGGTATCGGTTGCGCCCTGCTTGAAGAAGCCGGAAACGGTAAGGACGGAGTTGCCCATGCGGATTTCCGTCACACAGTCCGGGCGGCGGTCTGTTTTGGTGGTGCTTGTCTGTTTCGTTTCTGTCATAGGCTCTCCTTTCGCTGCTTCATCAGTTGCTTTAAGCGTTCCAGCTTTTCCTGTGCGGTTTCCTTTCGGAAGTTGCTGCCCGTGAAGCGGACGGGGGCGCACATGGAAGTCAGCCTGTCATAGATACGGGCGTGGGGCGTGTCCTGCGGGTGCTGCAATTCCTTCAGTGTGAGGTTGGTCGTGGCGATCAGCGGCTTGACGCTTCGGTAACGGCTGTCAATCACGCTGTAAACCTGTTCCAGCCCGTATTCCGTCCCTCGCTCCATACCAAAATCATCAAGTATCAGCAGGGGGTAGCTGCAAAGGCGGGAAATATACTCATTCCTGCCCTCAAAGCTGGCGGAAAGGTCATTCAGTATCGTTGCAAAGTTTGTCATGCACACCGGGACTTCCTGCTCCATAAGGGCGTTGGCGATACAGGCAGCAAGGTAGCTTTTTCCTGTCCCCACGCCGCCCCAAAACAGGTAGCCGATATTTTCAGCCTGCATGGTTTCCCAGCTCTCCACATAAAAGCGGGCGGTTTCGGTCTGCGGGTTTCTGCCGTTGTCATGCTCAAATGTCCAGTTCCGCATAGAGGGGTCGATAAAGCCCCGGCGTTTCAAGTCCTCCACTGTTTCAAGGTGCTTCTGTCTGCTTTCGGCGGCTTGTTGCTTTTCACGGGCTGCCCGCTGGCAGTCGCACTCTGCCGGGTGGCGGTCACGCCCGAAACAAGTCTTTCCCTCTGCAAAATAGGCTTCTTTGGGCGTATGGCACTTGCCGCAGTATAAAAGCCCGTCCTCGCCTGTGTAGTCCTCCGCTTCGGCGGTAGTGGCTGTAATGTCCGTAATCATAGCTTCAATTCCGTTTTTCATAAGCTCTCGCCCTCCTTGCATGAATAATCGGGTATGCCCTGTTTCGGGGCAGCCTTGCCTTTGGCAGCGTCCTCCTGCGCCCACTTGTAAATGGTGGCTGCATGGCTGTGGTACTGTTTCCCGGTGGAAGCGATATGGCAGGAAAGCCGGTCAATATAATACTCCCACTTGTCGGGCAGCTCTGTTTTCAGCCCGGAAAGCTCTGTATCGGTCAGTATCACATTGTTGTATCTGCCATAAGCGGCGGGGACGGGGTGTCCCGTTTCTCCCTCTCTCTCTTTTTCTATCTCTATCTCTTTCTCTAACTCTATCTCTGGTGGACGAATGTCGGACAAATGTCCGCCTTTTGTCCGGGGCGGTAAAAGTGCCTTGTTTTCCAGCCTTGCAGCCCGTTTCCTCTCGGCTTCGGTAGAGGACTGTCCTATCATCAGCTCAATGTCGGTCATATAAAAAGCCCCACTGTCAAGCTGCTCCACAAGCCCCAACTGCCGGAAAATCTCTAAAGCCCTCTCAACCGTCCCTATCTGGTGGCGGGTCAGTGTCGCTATCATCTGCGCTGTGTAGGGGATATGCTCGTCAAGCTGCAACTTCCCGCCGTTTTTCAGCGATTTTAAGTACAACTTCAAGAGGATATTGGAATATAAAATCCCGTCTTTCATATCTTCCAGCAGCACAATGGAGTCGCTGTCAAAAAAGTTCTCTTTCAGCTTGAGGTAGTAATACTTGCGGTTATCTGCCATTGTCCCTGTCCTCCTTTTTCCGGCGTTTGGAGTAGTAGCGGGGGCAGAGTATGATAACCACCCGGAAGCTCTGCTTGCAGCTATGGGTACAGCCCCGGCAGAGGTCGTTGTATGTGATACGGTCGCAGGTGGTATTCCCGATTTTCACTTGTCGCAGGAAAAAAGACCATTCCAGCCGCCGTTTCTTGCTCATTCTTGGCATGGGTGCGCTCCTTTCTGCCGTTTCCGCTGGTGTGGCGGTATCGGCGGTAATTCTGTATCATCTCGGTATCATTTTCGGGGTTTTTCTGCCCTGTAAGCCCGTTAAAAAATCCTTTGGTATTGCGGATAGGGTACGGGGCAGCCCCCTTGTTCTGTATGGGTTCAGGTACATTTGGGGGCGGTTTTTTATCGCTCCTGTTCATGCTTTTTCTGTCGGCTCGGCTCGCCGTGGTGCATTTGGGAAAGATTGCTTTTCATGGTCTGCAATTCCCGGACACGCTCTTTATTTGCCCGGTACTCGTTGTAAAGGGCGTTCTTCTCGGCGGTAAGCTGCTCGATTTCAGCCTGCAACGATTTATAGGTGGGCAGCTTGGTAATGCCTTTTTGCCGAAAATATCTTACGGCTGCGTCTGCTATGATAAAGTCGCTTTCATGCTTTTCCCGGTAGGCTTTGCGTGCATTATCGGTTTTCTGCTTTTTCAATCCGTTACGCACATCTCTTGTCTTGGCATAGGCAAGCACCTGTTTCTGCAAGTCCTTTTTCTCACGGATAGCCGTTTCAATGGGCTTCAGCTTGGCGGTGCTGCTGTGTAAATCCGCATTGGCAGACACAAGGGCTGCGTCCAGTTCATCCGGGGTAAAGCCGTATTGCTCCATAGCGGCAACGGTAGCCGCCATCTGTTTGAGATTGTGGACAGCCGCCCAACGGTCATAGCCGATACCTTTTCCCTCGGCTCGCTTCGCCGCACGGTCAACCATTCTCTGAATGTTGCCTGTCGGGGCGATTTTCTGCGTTTTTCCTCGCTCTGTGCGGTTTGTTTCAGCGGTATGGTATTCGGGTATGGGTACGGTCTTTTCGGCGGCTCTGTGGGCGTTCTGCTCCAAAAGAGTAAGAACAGCGGCACGGTCAAAATCATCTCCCAGTTTTCGGGCGGTAATGGGTTTCGTTCTGTCCGGGGTAAGGTAGGACAATCGCCCTCGGCTCTCTTTGACGGTCACGCCCTGTTGCAGAAGTAAAGCGGAAAACTCGTCAAAGGTGGTCGCTTCGCTCATGGCATTCCGTATGGTCTGCCGCAGCTTCGCCTTGTCGGTTTCAAACTTGGTCTGCTTTACAGGCTTCCCCTCGGCTGCAAGGGCGGCATTTTCCTTGTCAAGTTTGGCTTGTCCTTTTTTATGCGCCCAATACTCACGCTCGGTAATGCGGTTTTTGCTGCCATGCAATAGGTCAATCTGATAGAGATTTTCCCGGTGGCACATCTCCATGACCTCGGCTTTGAAGTATTCCATAGCAGCGTCCGTACAGCGGTGCTTGCACCCGGCACGGGTATCTGCCGGTCTGTCCATGTAGGGCAGTAAGGGTACTTCCTCAATACGCAGAGAATTGATAACAATGTGAACATGGATATTGCCGCTGTGGTTGTGTCCGTCCGGGTGGGTACAGACAATGGCTTGGTGTCCTGGGAAATGCTCCTTGCAGAACTGCTCGCCCAGCTCCTGCGCCCGGTCTACGGTCAAGCCGTTGTCTGTCCCGTCCCGTGGGTCAAAGCTGATGATATAGTGGTGGCTTTTCACATCTTCCCGTTTTTGGTTTTTCTCATAGCGGAGATTGGCTCGCATACAGGCAACGGCGAAATCATCGCCCCCGCAGTTGAGGGAAGAAATGCGGTAATCCTCTCTCGGTATCAGCCGCCCGTTTTCATCAAGGGTGGGCTTCATGGTAAACTCGTCATGCTCAAATGTGAGGTAGGCTTCCGCTGCGCCATAGTCGGCATTTTTAGAGCTGATATGTTTGAATGTTGCCAACAGCGTCACCCACTTTCTGCAAGACTTCAAACTTCAAGGCGGCAAGGTCGGAAATGGCGGCTCGCACTTCAACGGACAGCGTATTGTAGGGCGTTCCGTATTCGTTGAGGGCACGGGCAATCTGATTAAGGTTGCCGCCGATTTTTCCGTATTCGGCTATCAACTTTCCAACAGCGGATAGCAGTTCATCATTGACCGGGGAAACGGTAACAATAGGGCAAATGGTCGCCCTTGCAATGGCTTGTCGGATAAACTCGGCTTGGCTCATGTCATAATTCTTTAGCCGTTCCGTGAAGTCGGCATATTCTTCTTTGGTCATGCGTGTCTTGACTACATGGCTTCGGTGGGGCGTATTGTATCGCTTTCCTATGGGTATCAACTCCTTTCACTTACCGCCGTTTTGTGGGCGATTTTTTAAGTATTTTTTGGTGGGATTTTCAAGCGGCACAAGCCGCATAGCAGGGTTTGGGGAAGGCACTCCCCAACAAGATTTACCAAAGGGGCAAAACCGCAGATATGCGGATTTTGGCACCGTGGTAGAATCTTGCTCTAAAAAACTACCGCTTTCCTCGGCGGCTCTGGTTTGCGGATATACTGGCTTGCTCCACCAATATAGCGATTGCGGCGGCGTGTTCTGCCCGCTGTTCACCACTACAACGGTGAAAAGGGGGCGTTTTGGCAAACGCAGCGGATTTTTTTTTGTTTTCCCTGTCTGCTCCCTACAACAATCCGGCGGTGTGGTTTGCCAAAGATTTTTGAAAATGGGCGCAAAAAAAGCAGTAAACCTTTTCAAGATTTACTGCTTATCTGCCGCTGTGATGGGCGGCGGTATTAAATTGTCAGCCGTTTTTCAAATGGAATTTATCTGCAATCGCTTTCTTTCTGCTTTCCAATTCCTTTTCTGTAATCTTCCATAATCCTAACGCAATGATCTGCTATCTTTTGCATTCCGAGTTCTTCAAAAAAGGCAATTTGTATTTTCATCATTTCTTCACAAACAGTCAACTTCTGCTCATCCATATTGCTAATAGCAAGCCATGGGAACGCTTTATATTTCTTAGTGTCCCCAATGAGAAAATTGTACCCTATCAACTCATTTTCACGGAAAACGAAATAGAATTGTGGGCCTGAACCTGGAACTGACTTTTCCATAATTTGCTGCATTGTTTTCACGCCGCCGTATGCCGGAAAAAAACCTATTCGCTCAAGAGCATTTAATATGTCAATCCTTTTATCTGTGGGTATGTCTCTATAATTGATAATCTGTTCCATTTGATCTACCCTCATTGAAGTTTAATTTGTCAGGCTCTAATTATACAACTTTTCTGTTTAGCGGTCAAAGCGGAACTTCAACAGGCTTTCTATCAGTTGCCTGACGATATGCTCCTGCATATCCGTGTTAATCTGTCCGTCCATTTTCGCACAAGAGCGGATATATCCGACATAATGAGATAGAACGGCGGCAACAGCTTCCGGGTCGCCCTCGCTTGCCTTAACGATTGTTTCATAGGGAAGTAGCTGGTTCATAGGACAAGCCCTCTAACTCTGCCCGTAGCTGCCGTAAAATCATCTGAATACGCCGCCCGGTTGTGTTGCCAGCCCGTCCATATCTCCGTCCAATCTCCCTATGCGTCAATCGTTGGAAGTAGTACAGGAAAATGATTTCCTGTTCCATCTGTGATAGTGCGGACAGCGCTGCGGCAAGCTCTGGACTTTCCAAAAGCACCATCTGACCACAGACGAAAAGCGGATAGCTGTTCATGGCAGCTTGCTCCGCAAAGTATTTATCTGTGGTGCTGAATGGATAGTGTTTTTCTTCTATCAGATATTCAAGCGAGATTTCCCGCTTGCGGCGGCTGCGTATGCTCCGGGCTGCGTCTATGGCAGCGTGGCGAATAACGGTCTTGCAAAAGGCATCGTGTGTATGCCGGATATGTTCTTGATACTTTTCGTGTTCGGTCATGGAAAATCCCCCTTTCTGAATAATGGCAGAGGGCGGCAGCATTTTATGCTGTCGCCCTCTTGATTACCGAACAGCAAAGACGGGCGGGGCTGTCAACGGCGGCACATTTGCGCCGTTCATCTTGACCGTTGACTGGCTCGGCTGGATTTGCTATTTATTTCCTCACCATTCCTGTGTCTTGGCTTCCTTCCGGATTTTCATTATCTGTATTTGATATATACTGCCAGGAATTACAGAAACCAACGCAAAAATACCAAAGATTATAGATTGCTTTGTAACTGCGAATAGTGCAAACATGAGCAGTAGAAATAGCCACGGATTGCGTAAGTTGCGATAATATTTTTCTTTATCGTCATAAGATGTATGGAGTTCAAAAGGCTTTCCATCATTTACTTTTTCCACAATCAAGATTTCTCGATTAAAAGTTGTTGTGTTTGTCGCAATACGACCACCCCTTTCTGCCCATGGGCGCCAACGAACTTTTCCAACAGAATAGTTTAGATTGATATTTTTAAAAAACACCTTATATCCCATATCCTCCAAAAAATTAGCATAATCTATTGAACTCTCTTTTGATTTTTCTCCGATAAACTCTACACAATAGGTCACTTCATCGGGCTTGCATTTTTCAAATTCGTATAACAGTTTTCCTGTCCGAACAAGTCGATAACCCTTTTCAGACATTTTGTTTAGCCATTTTTCCTGCGTATTTAGCAATCCGCCAAAAAAGCGATAACATTTTTTACTCATACTGCACCTCCAATAATTTCACTTGCAATGCTTACAAGTTCATTTAGTCTTGCAAGCTCTTTTTCTGCAATTTCTTTTCCCTGTGCTGTAATGTGGTATTCTTTTTTTCTTCCCTCACTATCTCCATAAGGTTCAATCCACTTCTTGTCCTGCAAAGAGTTTAATGCTCCATATAAAGTGCCTGCGCCTAACGAAAGCCGCCCGCCCGTTTTTTCTTCAACAAACTGCATAACGGCGTATCCGTGTTTTGGTGTATAAAGAGAGAGTAAAATATAAAAGGTCACTTCTGTAAGTGCACCACTTTTTGCATTGTCTCTCATAGTCCAGCCTCCTTATTACGGTTACTGTAATAAATATATCACTAACCGTAATATAAGTCAAGCAGATTCAAGGAAATTATTTAAGGGGCATGAAAATGGAGCAGCAACATTTTCGTGTTACTGCTCCACTTGATACAGAATAGTAGGGTACGCTGTTCTCAATTTGTGTTGTTGCTTCTTTACCGTATATGAGCATTTGCGCCCGGATTGTCGTTGCCGTAACCCTCCATGAGGTTGATAGCCCCCCAAATGCCAAGACCTGCGCCAAGCGCGATAACCAAAGTCTGCAATACACCAACTGCGCTGTTAAAGAAATCCATATAAACCTCGCTTTCTGCCGCTTTGCGGCTCAAAAAATGTTGTTGAAAATGAAAATGCCGCCGTTATTCCTCGGCGGCTGCGTCCTCGTCGGACAAATCTATTTCGTATATGTCAAAGGCTTCATCGGGCTTTACTATTGCCGGGCGGGTAGACATATACCGTTCCACATCAAAAGCGTTTTTCTTGTCGAAGTCGGAAAGGTATTTGTAGTTCGGGTGTTTCGTTATATCGTATTTGTCGCTTAAAAAGGGACGTACACCGCGTAGCTGCAAAATACATTTCCCACCGTCCATAACTGCTATTTCGTCCTGTGTCATCAACTCCTTTCCTAATTTTTGATAAGTAAGTCCATGAGAAACCTGCGTGCCGCGATTTTCGGAAGTGTTGAAACTGTCAATTGTTTCCCGTCCCAAGTTATCCGAAATATCCTTTGCATTTTTCCCACGTCCTCCCAAAAACAAGGTGCTGTCGGCATTATCAAGTATGATTTCTGCCGCGTCCTTGTAAATGGCTTTTAGCTGGCTCTGCGATTGCAGAATGATAGAAGCGGACATTTCCCGGCTGCGGATTGTGGCAATCAGTTTATCAAATCGGGGTATCTGTCCGATGTTCGCAAACTCGTCAAGCAAAAAGCGGACGTGAACAGGCAATTTGCCGTTATATTCGTCGTCCGCTTTGTCGCAAAGCAAATTGAAAAGCTGCGATTGCAGCATAGCGATAACAAAATTAAACGTGCTGTCCGTATCGCTCATTATGAGGAAAAGTGCGCTCTTTCTGTCGCCTAACGTGTCAAGTTCTAATTCGTCGTAGGACATGAGATCGCGCAATTCCTTAATATCAAAAGGCGCAAGCCTCGCACCGCAAGAAATGAGGATTGATTTTGCTGTTTTGCCAGAAACAAATTGTCAAGGACTTTTTAATCAAGTTTACAAAGAAGTCACATTTTACGGACTTCATCACGGAGCAGACGCTTGATTTTGTCCTCCATCGTCTCTTTGGCGGTCTCGCTGAAATGGACACGGACGATATAGGTGGTCTTGCCGATCTGCTTTCTGACAGTAGGGCAAGGGGTGCTGTTGGTTGCGGTATTGTTCATTCAAAATCCTCCTGTAAATGAAAAATGCCCGGTGACTTTTCATCATCGGGCGGTGATCGGTATGAGGGAAGAAGGCAAGGCGGCAACATTAAGGTATCTATAAAACCTTTGCCGTCTTTGCCACGCTTGCCTTGTTCCTGTGTTACTCTCGGAGATGGCAAATCCATGAAGCACCGTTTTTCTCGGTTACAAGCCTGTCTCCAATACGGCTTTTAGCTGTCCTCATCGTGCGTGAGGATATGCCCCTGTCATTGACCGCTTTTTCCAGCTCTGCACTCAGCATTTTCTTTCCGTCTGCCAGCAGTTCCAGTATCAGCATTTCTGCCTGTGCGGTCTTGCTTTCCTTCTTGCCGGTGTCCGTCCCGGCAAGAAGCTCGTCAGCGGTAATGTCATAAGCTCCTATCCATTCAAAGCCTTTCTCGTCTCCCAGAGAAAAGGCAAGGGACTGTCCGGGCGGCGCAAGGGAGCTTTTCTCATGGATAAGCACTCTTGTTGTGGGACTGTCCTTCAGCTTGCCGATAAAGAGCAGACTGCGGACTGCCGCCGTAATGTCGATAGACCCTAATCCCCGGTAGGTGCTTTGCGTTCCTGCGGCTTTGTTGAGGTGTCCTATCAGCACGATAGCGCACCCGGTAGCCTGTGCAATGTCTCCCAGACTGCGGAATATCGGGCGTACCTCGTTTGCCCTGTTCATGTCCACATCTGCGCCCAGAAAAGCCTGTACCGGGTCAATGATAACCAGCCTTGCGTTGTTTTCCCGGATTGCCCTTGCTATGCGTTCATCGGCAAGGGTCAGAGGTGCGTCCCTGTCATCAATGACAAGTACTCGTTCAAGGTCTGCGTCTGCTTCCGTCAGTCGGGGCTTGACCGTATCGCCCAGACCGTCCTCGGCAGTCTGATAGATGATGTTGAAAGGCTCAAGGGTCTCCATACCAGGTAAAGGCTTTCGGTTGGTGCAAGCCGCCGCAAGACGCATGGCAAAGTAGGTCTTGCCCTCGCCGGGGTTGCCCTGTATGATGGTCAGCTTTCCAAAGGGGATATAGGGAAACCATAGCCATTCCACGCTCGTCAGCTCCACATCTGCCATGCGGAGCATGGGAACAGGCTGGGCGGTGGGCAGCTCTCGCAGCGTGATTGTCTCGGCTATGAATTTGCGGCTGGGAATGTCCCCTTGCTGACGGAGAACATCGTTCCAGTCTTTCCTTGCCGGGACAAGGCGAATGACGGCGATCTCACCGGGAATATCCTGTGCCAGTCGGGTACAGGCTTCGCTTCCTGCGGTGTCGCTGTCAAGGCAGAGGAACACTTTTCGGGTGTCCTTGCGTTCAGAAAGGACACGGTCAAGGGCTTTGCCCGAAACGCCACCCAGGGCAAGATAATTTCTTGTCTGCCAATCCTGCGGATAAAGGCAGATAAACGATAACAGGTCAATCGGTGCTTCAAAGACAAAGAGCTGGTTGCCGTTTCCCTCATAGCGGAACGGATAGGACTTGTCAGACCCGGCAATGTCCTGTCTGAATGGGTCTGCCGTTCCTCGCACATGGGCGTATCTCGGCGTACCGTTTCGGTCTCTGCCGACAAAGACAACATTGTGCCGCTTTGCGTCCTCGTAAATATCCCCAGAAAGAAGAAAAGCCTCAACAAGCGTTTTGTTGAGACCCCGGCTTTCGCAAAGATATTGAATTGTTCTGTCGGCTGTTCGGTTGTGCAGGGGCAAGTGAAACGCTGTGGGCGGTGCGGTGGTGGCTTCGGTCTGTCCTTCGCCGCTTTCGCCGGTCAGCATTTGGACGGCTTCGGGAAAGGACTTGCCGTAAAACTCCATGACAAAATCAATGGGATAGCCGCCCTTGCTCTGGCTGTGGCGAAACCACTTGTTTCCTCTGACGGTCAAGCTGTCATGTTCTTTCCAGCGGTATTCTCGTCCGCTTTTGATAAGTGTCTCTCCCTGTGTGCGGAGAAAATCTTCCAGACTGACGGCGTTTGCCCGGTCAATCTGTGCTTGGGTGTAATTCATCGTGACATATCCTCCTTTTTGTGTCGTGTTTTGGGTCGATTTTGGAGCGTTTGCTCCGCTGTGCGCTCTTGAAATCTTGTGGCAGTATCTACGCACGACTTGACCTTCCAAAGGCGGTGTAAATCGTCTCTGACGGTCTTAAACTCGCCGTAGGTGGTGCTGTGTTCCTGTTCCAGACGGTCATACTCTGCGGACAGCTTTTTCATATCCACCTTGCCGCCCGGGAACTCCTCGGTCAGCTTGCGCCTTGCGGTGTAAAACTGTTTCAGCTCAGCTTCATGCTCTGCCTTGTATTTCGCTCTGGGCTTCTCAAACTTGATTTTCTGCAAGCCGTCAAAGACCGGCTTCAAGCGGTGGAAGGTGTCCCGGTAGTCTTGGAGCTGGCGTATGGCTTTCATTCGTGCGGTCTGGGTGTCCAGCGTTGCCTTTAGGCTGTTGACGGTTGCGCTGTGGCTCTCCACACGGCTTTCCAGATCCGCAAGGGTGTAAATGCCGTTCTCACGGAGATAATTGAAAGTCTCGTTCATCTCCTTGAGGTTGCTGATTTTGCCTTTCTGCGAATAAGCCCCGGCTTTGCGCTGGGTGTAGTAGGCGTTCAGCAGGGAAACAAGGTCGGGAGCCTGCGGCTTGGCAAGCTCGGCTTTCATCTCCGCTATCCAGCCGACAAGGGCATTGATTTTGTTTCTGACCTCACGGATAAGGGCGTTGGTGGCTTTGATCCAGCGGTTGAACTCGCCCTTTTCGGTGCGTATGCCTTTCTTCTCCATAGCCCGGACGGTTGCACCCTCGTGAATGGTGGGCAGTAAGTCCACGCCCTGACGCTCATAGCTTCGGTGGTCGATACGGACATCAAGCCCTTTCTCGGCAAACTTGGCGTTGCATAGTTCAGCCCATGTCTGACGCCAATGTTCCAGCGTTTCGGGTCTGCCCCAGTCGGTGGTCGGGACTGCGTTGAAAACAAAGTTTCCGTCTGCGTCCCTTATGCGATTGCCGTTCTCGTCCAGCTCGTACACTCGGCGTTGCTTAAATCCCCATTTGCCGTCCTGCTCGATGGGTCGGATAGGACAGAGGAAATGGAAATGGGGGTTGGGCGTGCCGCCGTCCCCATGCTCCTTTTCGTGAAAGGACACATCAACGGTCATGCCACGGCTCACAAAATGCTCCAACAAAAATTTCCTTGCCAGAGCGATATTTTCCTCAAGGGAAAACTCATTCTGCAAGGAAATCTCAAAGCTGTATGCAAGCTGGGCGTTCTTGCCACGCTCGGCTTTCTCTACGGCGTTCCATAGGGTCTGGCGGTCTGCGTATTCTGGCGGCGCATGGGGCGGCAGGAGAATTTCGGAGCAGATCACGCCGCCCTTTCGGGTGTAGTCGCTGTACTCGCCGTAATACTCGCTGTACAGCTTTTCACCGGAACGGTAGGCGGCAGAAGCAATCGCTGACTGCCCCTCACTGCGTTTCGTTTGGTCTACTGTGAAGTGGAATAGTGCCATCGGCTTTCATCTCCTTTTCCCGGTTGATTCTGCTGATATGGGTAATCGCCATGTGGTGGACGGCTCTCTGGACTTCGGGCAGAGAAAAGATGTGTTCCATCAGCTCGATAATCTCTGTCCGGGTAAGCTCCTTGACCTCCGGGGCAACGCTCTCAATCGTGCCGCCCAGATTGCAAAGGCGGTGGGTGCGCTTCTTGCGCTCGCCCTTTTCCAGATGCTTAATCCTGTTCTCAAGACGCTGTACCTTGTGCTTCTCCTGTGCAAGCTGCGTCTCGGCTTGACGGATTTCCTCATTCAGCTTTTCAAGATTTTTTGACATTTCGTGTGACCTCCTTTTTTGAAAATGGGGATAAAAAAAGACCGTCAACTTTTCGCATAGTGCGACCAGTCAACGGTCTGATTTTTGGTATTCGGTTTTTCAAACTTGCTGGCGGCGAACGGTTTGTCAAAACCGTTTGCGGACGGCAAGTCCACAGGGGATAGCCGCTTTAGCGGCGCAAGGGGGTGTAGCTCCCTTGACGGAACGAAGTGACGCAACATTCTCGGTCGGGCAGTTTTCTTCTGCTGACAGAGAATGAAGCTCCGCAGGACGCACGACGATACTCCCGACAGGAGAGTATAGAAGTGCGCCCTTTAGTTCCTAAAGGGATTTTATCAGTTCGCCAAATGAAGCGCATCCCCTAATTGCCACAAGCCACTGCGGATACTTTCTCCAGCTCCACCAATAGCCTGCGCTATAATGATTGCGGCAACTATAATCGCCACTGCGACAACAATCTTTCCAATCAAATGTTGATATTCTTTCATTTTGATTACCTCCATCTACAAATATCGATTTGTTGCTCAATTTTCGTATTCAAATTATACCATAAAACTTGTGAACAATTCTACCGTCATTTTGGAATATATGAGAAAAGTCCGAACAGTTTTCTGCCCGGACTTTCTCGCTCAATCATAAATCAATTCCGCTTTCACAACTTCCTCTGCCTGCGCCTTGCAAGCGTTCATCTGCCGCACCCATTCCATTTGGTTTTCAGCTTTCAGTTGCTCGGTCACGCCGTACTGCTTTGCCAGCTCCGGCACGATCAGCTCCATGCGGTTTCGTGCCGCTTCGTCAATCTCGGCGCAATGCTCAAAGAGCTTGTCGGATAGCACCAGCTCATTGAACAGTATCGGGCGGTGCATTTCTAAATACGCCTTGCGAAGTCTGCCGTAGTGTCCGATGGACTTGGTCTTGTGGATAACGATGTTCGGGATAAGATAATCGCCGTTCTGTCTGTAAGTGATGTTCATGCAATCTGCGCTCCTTTCATCGGCTCTCTCTGCGGTAAGCTGCTGACAGGGACGAACACTCCCTTTGCAATGTCCTCTGCACGAATGGCGGCTTTCTTAGCTTCGATTTCCGCCTTTTTTCTCCCCTTGATTTTGTCCTCGTATCGCTTCTGTGCTCCGCTGGCTTTACGCTTCAAGTAGTTCTGATGAAGCCTGTCCTTGCGTTCCTCACGCTTGCGGATTTCCTCCAATTCCTCCGGGGTCAGCTCCACTTCTCCAAACGCCGGGGGAACGAATCGCCCAACGAAATTGAAATAAATCTCGACCTCCTGTGTGGTCTGTATACTGCCTTTACGGTCACGCTCATGCACAAGGATTTTCTCGATAAACTCATTGAGCATGGCAATGGTCAGCTTGTCGAAGTTCTCATATTTGTCGATCAGAGCGATAAAACGGTCAGCGTCCTTTTCGTGCTTCTCATAGCTCTTGACAGCCTTTTCCAGAACAGAGATTTCAGCGGTAAGCTCGGACTGTTCCTTTTCGTATTGAGCGTCCAGGGTGGCGTATCTGCTGTCGGACAGCTTGCCTAAAATGTTGTCCTCATAGATTTTGCAGAGCAGGACTTCCAGCTCGGAAACTCTCTGCTTTGCTGTGGCAAGGCGTGTCCGCTGTTTCCTGACCTCTGCCGTCTGCTGGCTGGACTGTGCTTCCTGCACCACACGGACAAACTCGGCTCTGTCATGCTTGGCATATTCTGCAATGGCTTTCAGCATTTCAGAGACAAGGGACAGTACCACATCTTCATTGATACGGTGCTGGGTCTTGCAGAGTGTCCCGCAAGGAACTTTTGTGTACTGTGAGCAGGTGTATTGAGAAATGCGCTTGCCGTTATTGGTGCGGTGGACATACATCTTGCCGCCGCAATCGGCACAATAAAGCAAGCCTGTGAGGGGAGCTGCTTCGCCCCAGCCGTCCGGATAGCGTCTGACATTCCCACGGATTTTCTGCACAAGGTCAAAGGTCTGCTGGTCAATGATAGGCTCATGGGTATTCTCGAAAATTGTCCATTCGTCCTCCGGGACATAATGGCTTTTTTTGTCCTTGAAGTGCTTTCGGGTCTTGAAATTGATGGTGTGTCCCAGATACTCACGCTTTTCAAGAATGTTGCAAATGGTGGAAGAACCCCAGCCGTACACATCTTTGAAAGTCTTATTCTTGTTCACACCCTCGCCGTGCTGGGCAAGGTAAGCGGATGGAATGAGGACTTTTTCTTCTTTCAGCTTGCTGGCGATCTGATACGGACCGTAGCCCTCAATCGTCATGGCAAAGATGCGCTTGACCACCTCGGCGGCTTCGGGGTCAACCAACCATTGGTCTCTGGCTTCGTTCCAAAGATAGCCGTAAATGACCGTGCCTGTGAGGTGCTTGCCGGACTTGCCTTTGGACTGGAAAGTGGAGCGGATTTTACGGCTGGTGTCTCTGGCGTAATACTCGTTCATGATGTTGCGGAAAGGGGTAAAATCATCGTCCCCTCTGGCGCTGTCCACGCCGTCATTGATGGCGATAAGGCGAACGCCACGCTGACGCAGGATTTCCATAATCTGACCGACTTTCAGATAGTCACGACCCATGCGGCTCATGTCCTTGATACACAGGTACTCCACATTCCCGGCTTCCACTTCTTTCATCATTGCCAAAAATCCGGGACGGTCAAAGCAGGTGCCGCTAATGCCATCGTCCGTGAAATGGACAATGTTTGTAAAGCCCTGCCGTGCGGCGAACTCCTCCAACATAGCCTTTTGATTCGATATGGAGTTGCTCTCACGCTGCTGGTCATCATCTTTGCCAAAGTCATCACGGCTCAGTCGTTCATACAGAGCAGTGATTTTCTCGTTTTTACTCATAACTTGCGCTCCTTTCTTCGATTTTAAGTTGTGTGTTCTAAGAGACTTCTCAACCGCTTGATTAAGAAGTCTTTTAGAGCATACAACACCCGCCGCCAATTTATATTTTCGGTACTGCTTCACCGCGAAATGGTCGGGGTCGCGTTCTTCCAAGTCGGCAAACAGCAGATCGACGGGGCTTTGATATTCCTCGTCGTCCTCGCGGGCTTCGCTGGCGTTGATAAGTTCCAACAGGGTAATAAAGTTCATTTCCTCGGCGGGGGCTTCATACCAGATGTAGCCAACCAATGCGCAATACAATAACCTTTCCGCTTTTACCCAAAAAT
The DNA here is from genome assembly GCF_003480665.1 of Clostridium sp. AM28-20LB. NCBI lineage: Bacteria > Bacillati > Bacillota > Clostridia > Eubacteriales > Clostridiaceae > Clostridium > Clostridium sp. AM28-20LB. The sequence continues at coordinate 254,291 of NZ_QUJN01000004.1, forward strand.
CCTCCGCACTTTTTTCTCCCTCGCCTTTGGTATTCGCTATCAACGTGTTTACCAGCTTCAAAATATCTTTCTCGCTGCGGATATACACAAAGGGGTTGTAGTGCATAGATTTTTTGAAGTTAATCGTATTCAGTACCTTAATGCGGTAGCCCGCCCGTTGCAGCAGCTTCCCGCACTCAATCAAAACCGTACCTTTCGGGTCTGTCAAGACGTAAGAGGAATGAAGCTGCATTAAATTCGGCTTGACGAAAAACCTTGTTTTTCCGCTGCCGCTGCCGCCGATCACGACGACGTTCTTATTTCTTGCGTACTTCGGCTGCTTCGGGCGGCTGTTCATGGTAAGGCGTTCCGTCTGTGTCAAAATGATGTTGTTTTGAAACTCCGGGTCTATGTAGGGCTTAATATCTTCGGCGTTTCCCCATCGGGCAGAGCCGTACTCCGCGCCCTTGCGGTATTTCTTCGCGTTTTTCCCTTTGACATAGACAATCAAGCGGATAATCACCGCGCCGACAATGCCGACAAGCAAATCCAGCGGGTAAATGCTCGGCAAGGCACTTTCAAAGGCTGCGGAAAATCCCTGCGTGATATTCAGTATCTTTGCGGAAATATCCGCGCCGGGGGCAAGCCGCACCGCCTGTCCGACTTTATCAAAGAGATAGACAAAGAACACATAGGGGATATTCGGAAGTATTAGCTTTTTGTAGTTAATCTGCTTCATATCTCGCGCCCCCTGTCCATTTTCTTTACCTTGTCGCGGGCGGCGTTAAGCTGCTTTGCCTTGTCCTTTGCAGCGGCAAGGGCTTTGCGGATAGAGGGCTTTTTCTCCCTGTTCAGCTTCTTTGCGGAAAACTCTTGAAACGCTGCGGTCATAACGTCTGCGTCCCGGCCTTTGAAAAACACAAGGTAGCGGGTCTGCTCGCCCTTAACCTTTTTCAGCGAAAAATCTATGTTGTATTTCTTCGCCGTACTCTCAAAGGCTTTAATATTGCTGTCGGTGATCTCGATGTTGGAAACACCCGCGTTCTGCTTCATAAGCTGCCGCATGGTCTGTTTCCCATGCGCGGGCTTGCTTTTCTGCTCCAAAAACTTTTGGATTGCTTTCTGCAACGCCTGTTCGGTAAGCCGCGCCGCGCCTTTTCCCACTTTGACGTATAGGGCAATCGTTTTTTGGGTTACTTCCTCCTGCAAGGTATCAACTCCTTTCCCGGTAAAATGCGGCTATGCTCATTCGCCGCCGTATAAGTCGTGATTGACAAGGGCGGTATAGTAGCTGTCAATGGTACTCGGCGCGTTGAACAGCACCGCTTTTAGATACTGCTTGATGTTGCGCACTTTGGTTGTGTTCTCCCTCATGCAATCCAAAACAAACTCAATATGGCTGCTGTTCAGCTTCAAAAATTTGGATTTCACCAGTTCGGCGGGGTAGTCGTCCCCGGCAATACGGATTGTCTTTCGCGCTGTGCAGACGGTTTCCAGCATGAGGTCAACAATCTCATTTAGGCGGTCTTTGTCCATTTTGGGGTCTTGAATGAGAATGTCATACTCGATATTGTCCTTGATAATCTCCCTGTAAATCTCTACTGCGCTATTGCTTTTCGCTTCCGTTCTTTTCCTTTCCGGCGGCGAAGCCGCTTCGCCCTGCTCAAAGGGCAAGGGATTTAGGGAATGGAATGGAAAGGAATGGGTACTTGATAAATCAGTAATTGATTTTTCTTTACTTGATATATCTTTATTTAATTGCGTTGGATTTTCCAACGTAGGTTTTTCCTGCGTAGGTTTTTCCAACGTTGGATTTTCCAATGTTGGATTTTCCAACGCAGGTAAATCCAATATAGGCGGCTGTCCGACGCTGGTAGCTGCTTCCGGCTCTCGCGGCTGCGGCTGCTCGTATATGACGTAATCCGCGCCCCGCAAGCGTCCCTTTTCGTCGCGTTCCCGGCTGCGCACGATATATCCGGCTTTTTCGAGTTCCTTTACCGCTTCGCGGATTGCGTCGATCTTCTCCCGGTTGATATGGGATAAGCCCGCAAGGGTATAATCCCAATCCTCCGGCAAGGACAGCATTTGCGAAAGCAAGCCTTTTGCTTTTAAGGACAATTCCTTGTTTCGCAAGTGGTGGTTGCTCATAACGGTATATCCCGTATTTCGCTCCACTCTGAAAACTGCCATTTTTCCTCACTTCCTCTCTTGGTCTGCGTGGACAATTAGAAAGCCGTTTTCGGCTGTTTTGGTATTGCAATATGCCCTTTGCCGTTTTCGCGTCTGCAAAGCCGCATGACACAAGGGCTTTTGCCCGTCTATTTGTCCATGCTGGCGGGCGTTTTCCGCGTCCTTTTGCCGGGGCAATAGGGACACTCTTTGAAAACGCAAAACTCATATTTCCACCCGGGGCGGTAGAAACGGCAAGTGCCGCAATCTTCATCATCTCCGGCACAACCGGATTGATAGCGGTCAAATCCCGGCTTCTGCTGCATGAGCAGTTCAAATGCCCGCTGCTTGCCTTTTATGAAATACATTCCGGCTGTACCTCCTTTCCTGCGGGCATAAAAAAACGGCGTTACTTTCTCCCCAAAAGGGGTTAAGGTAACGCCGCTTGTGTGCGTATTCAGTTTTTAACACATTCCCTGTCTATCCGCTGTCCGCAAAACCATTGATTTTATTAGCTTTTTGCCGCTATCGCTATCACACCTCATTATTTGACAGACCTTCATGGAACAGACTTGTTGAAGGTGTTAAAAACGGAGAAAT